>CANJCQ010000014.1 GCA_947473355.1 Sphingomonadaceae bacterium
ATCTTGGGCCCGCCACCGAAACCGAGCCTGCCAGCAATCAGACAGGCTATCATTGACCGCCTCATCAAACCGCCGGACAAACCATGCCCTCACTGCGGGCTTCGGCCTACCGACCCTCCAAACAAAAATCTGCCAAAGTAGTGCTAGTATATCAACGTCAGTATTTCAGCTGGCGCTCGTAGAGGTCGCGGTAATGCTGGATGCGGGTTACCCGCAGGCCCTGCATGCCGGAACGATCAACCGCACGCTGCCACGACGCGAATTCCTCGAGCGTCAGATTATAACGCGCGCAGACTTCGTCGATAGACAGCAAGCCGCCATTGACCGCAGCAACCACTTCGGCCTTTCGCCGGACAACCCAGCGGGTCGTGTCCGGACTTGGCAGCGACGCGACTGTCAGCGGCTCACCGAGCGGGCCGATAACCATAGCTGGCTTGATCTTTTGATTCTCGATCATCATTACCCTCGACCGCCGGATGTCGATACCCCGGTGTGTCCGCCAGTATTGCCCCATCGGGACTTGAGATTGCCTAAAGCAATTGGGTTAACAGCTGGTGAGGCTGCATCGAAGTGGGCAAGTGTGGATGCCGAAGTGCTGTCAAAGCTGCCGCTGCGCCCAGCCGCACCACCGCCGCAATGGCCCAATTCCCGCCGCGCCGACCAGGCTGCACCGAGCCGTGCGCGCAATTCAAGCCATTCCGGCGCATTGCTGCATTCGCCACCATGTCCATCGGCAAATGCATGCGCGGAGAACGCCGGGCGCCAGTAATTGTTTTCAAATCCAATTTCCATGCCGCTGCCTATAGACCGCAGATGGTTCAAGGGAGGTAAAGGCTGGCTTTACCTTCTGCTCATCATTGTTAAGAACTTCAGTCTGCCTGTTCGGATCGGCTTGCCCTGTGTATGGGGTGCGCCATGTCCGGCCAGATGACACCTTCCGCAGCCGCCAGCGCCGCCCACGATCCGGCAGCGCTTTTCCAGCTGCCCGGCCCGCTCAGCGCGCGGCGAATCGTCGTTGCGATGTCCGGCGGAGTGGATAGCTCGGTGGTGGCAGCGCTGGCGGCGGCGAGCGGCGCCGAGACCATCGGCATTACGCTGCAGCTCTACGATCATGGCGCACCGAGCAGCCGCAAGGGGGCCTGCTGCGCCGGGGATGACATTCGCGATGCGCGCATGGTCGCCGACCGGCTGGGCATTGCCCATTATGTTTTCGACCACGAATCGAGCTTCCGCGAACAGGTCGTCGAACAATTCGCCGATGAATATCTGCTGGGCCGCACGCCGATCCCGTGCATTCGCTGCAACACGGGGCCCAAGTTCACTGATCTGTTCGCCATGGCCCGCGATCTGGGCGCAGACTGTCTGGCGACGGGGCACTATGTCCGCCGCGAGGAAGCGGCAACAGGTCCCCAGCTGCACCGGGCAAGCGATCCGGCGCGCGACCAGAGCTATTTTCTGTTTGCGACCACCCAGGACCAGCTCGGCTACCTGCGCTTCCCGCTGGGCGGCTTGCCCAAGAGCGAAGTGCGCGCAATCGCCGAGCAGGCCGGCCTCCGCGTCGCTGCCAAGCCCGACAGCCAGGACATCTGCTTTGTCCCCGATGGCGACTATGCCGCGGTTGTCCGCAAAATCCGCCCCGAGGCGGATGCAGCCGGCGATATTCTTCATGCGACAACCGGCGCAGTGCTGGGGCGGCACCGGGGGATCATCCATTTCACGGTCGGCCAGCGTCGCGGCCTCGAAATCGGCGGACAGGCCGAGCCGCTTTACGTGACCGGCATTGACGCCGCAACGCGCCGGGTGCTCGCCGGGCCCCGGCATCTGCTGGCAGTTAGTGCGGCGCGGATTATCGAGACCACGCGAATCGGGCCTCTGCCGGACTTACCGTTAACGGCAAAGGTACGCTCACTGGCAAAACCGGTTCCGGTGACGCTGGAAGGGGCGCTGGGCGATGGAGCCAGTGCGACCATCCGCTTCATCCAGCCCGAGTTCGGTGTCTCGCCAGGGCAGGCCGCAGTGCTCTATGCCGGGGACCGGGTCGTTGGCGGCGGCTGGATAGAGGAAACCGAGGCGCCGGGTTAGTCTGGCCACTTCTCCAGCAGGCATCCCTCGCCTTCGCGGAAGGTCGCGGTCTGGCTGGAGAGCAAGGGAAAACGCGCAGTGACGCTCTTTGCCTTGGCATCCTCGCTCAAGGTCACCAGCCCCATGCCGGATACGAAATCCTTGCGGCAATCCTGCAGGCTGCGTCCGCCGAGATAGCGACAAGAGCAGGTGACCTTGGCGCCATAGGAAGCACCTGCCGCAGCATAGCTTTGCAGCGGTTTCCAGAACCAGACGAGAGCGAATACCGCGCCAAACGCCAACAGCGCCAGCACAGTGCGCCACTTTCGGCGTCGCGGCGCCCCGGGCGATGGCGGCCTCTGGCGGGGCAGGGCAGGTGGCTTGGCTGTTGCCATATCCTCTTTGCTTACGCATGGAAGGCGCGCCATGTCGACCCGCCACCTGCTCCTTACTGCGCTGCTCAGTGCCATGCCAGCCTTGAACGGCTGTGGCAGCAACGACGCGCCGCAGGCCGCCAAGCCGCTTGCTCCATCGGCCCTCAAGGCAGTGGTAGCCAATCCCGATGTCCCGCGCGAGGCGCTGGCGCGCCGCATCGACGCGCTGTTTGCCGATGAAAAGGCGGGCGAAACCCGTGCCCTGCTGGTGCTGCATGGCGGGCGGATTGTCGCCGAGCGCTATGGCCCCGGATATCACGAGAACACGCGCTTTGCCGGCTGGTCGATGGCCAAGAGCGTGACTGGCGTGCTGATCGGCTTGCTGGTGTCCGATGGCCGCCTGCAGCTCGATGAAGGCGTGCCGGTTCCCGCCTGGCAGCGGCCCGGCGATCCGCGCGGCGAAATCACCTTGCGCCAGCTGTTGCAGATGCGATCCGGCCTGCGCCACAGTGAAGCGATCGATCCGCCATACGAATCGGACGAGGTGCGCATGCTATTCCTCGACGGGCGCGATGATATGGCGGGCTATGCCGAGGCCCAGCCGCTCGAGGCCGAACCGGGGCGCAAGTTCGAATATTCCTCCGCCACCTCAGTGATCCTCGCCGACATCGCAGCACGTGCACTGACGGCGAGCAACGATCCCGCAATTCGCCGCCAGGCAGTCGCCGACTATCTGCGAACGCGGGTGCTCGAACCACTGGGCATGCGCTCGGCGGTCCCGGAATTCGATGCCGCTGGCACATTCGTCGGCTCGAGCATGCTCAATGCCACAGCGCGCGACTGGGGCAAGTTTGGCGAATTCCTGCGCAATGTAGGCTCGGTCAGAGGCGCGCAGATAGTGCCGCGCGGCTGGATCGAATTCATGACCTCGCCCAGCCCGCGCAATCCGGGCTATGGCGCTCAGTTGTGGACCAATCGGCCTCAGAGCGATGGTACGGAGATGCTGTTCCCAGGTCAGGCACCGGCCAGTGTGCTCGCCTGCATCGGCCATCTCGGGCAATTTGTCATTGTCTCGCCGAGCCAAAAGCTGACCATCGTCCGGCTCGGCCAGACCGACGATCAGGCCACGGGCGATCCGGGACGCGCCGCACTGCGCGCGCGCCTCGCGAGCATTGCCGCGCTGTTCCCCAAGGACTGATAGAAGCATCGTGCAAAAAAAGTGGAACCCGGTTTTTCGCTAATAACGATGCGACAACAAATGTTTAGCCTCAGATCTCGTCCGGCATCAAGTCCTTGGCGCCCAGCCCGGTATCGACATGGCCTTCCGGATCGGGGTGAATCAGCATTTCAACCCCGGGGAACTCGGCGCGCAGCTTCAGTTCGATCTCGTCCATCACCGTATGCGCCGCGCGGATCGACATGTCGGGATCGACCCAGACGTGGAACTGGACGAAATCGCGGTTGCCTGATGTGCGGGTGCGCAAATCGTGAACGCCGCGCAGTTCGGGATGCCGGGCAATAACTTCGACGAAGCGCTGGCGCTTTTCTTCGGGCCATTCGCGGTCCATCAGCTGGACGATCGCTTGCTGCGAAGCGCTCCAGGCGCCCCAGGCGAGCCACAGCGCAATACCAAGCCCGAACACCGGATCGGCATGGGTGACGTCAAACTGCTGCTCGAGCACCAGCGCCGCGATCACCGCCACATTGACCAGCAGATCGGCCTTGTAATGCAAATGATCGGTGGCAATCGCGACGCTTTTGGTGCGCGCGATGACATGGCGCTGCCATGCCAGCAGGCCCAGCGTTGCAACGATGGCAATGGCCGAGACTATGATTCCGTCGCCGGCCGCAGAAGTGCGCTCGTGCGCCATGATCTGCTGCACGGCATGAAAACCCAGCGCCAGGGCCGAGATCGAGATCAGCACCACCTGAAACATCGCCGAAAGCGCCTCGGCCTTGCCGTGGCCAAATCGGTGCTGCCGGTCGGCGGGCTGGCCCGCCACCCAGACCCCGACCAGCGTGGCGATGCTGGAAATGAGGTCAAGCGCCGTATCGGCCAGACTGCCGAGCATGGCCGTCGATCCGGTAGTCCAGGCTGCCCAGCCCTTGAGGCCGACGAGCAGCGCGGCGATAGTGGTGCTGGCCAGCGCGGCGCTGCGGTTGAGCGCGGCATTTGCGTGATCGGCGGCGTGAGTGGCAGCGTTCATGGATAAAGCAGCGAGCTCGTCCAGCCGCCCTCCACACTGACAAACCGCCGCCGCTCGTGCAGCCGGTGCGGCCGGTCGAGCCAGAATTCGATGGCCGCAGGGCGCAGGCAGAAGCCGGTCCAGTGGCGCGGGCGCTCGACAGCGCGGCCAGCGAAGGCTTTTTCCGCTTCCTCGTGGCGCTCCAGCAGCCGGGTGCGCGAAGGCAGCGGCGAGGATTGATCGGAGGCAATGGCGCCGAGCTGCGAATCGCGCGAGCGGCTGGCGAAGTAGGCGTCTGCCGTCACTTCATCGACTTCAGCCAATGGGCCTTCAATGCGGATCTGGCGGCGCAGCGACTTCCAGTGAAACAGCAAGGCCGCCACCGGATTGGCCGCCAGTTCGCCGCCCTTGCGGCTCAGCCCATTGGTATAGAAGATGAATCCATCAGGACTGTGGCCCTTGAGCAGGACCATGCGTAGCGACGGGACCCCTTCCGGCGTCGCGGTTGCCAGCGCCATGGCATTGCCGTCGTTGGGCTCGCTCTGGCGGGCCTCGGCAAACCAGGCCTCGAACAAAGCAAAGGGATCGCCATCCGGGATCGCGTCCAGAGCTTGTTCGGTTTCATCTGTCATGTCGAGTGTCTGGCCTGCTTGTCCGGATCGGCACGAATCCTGATTCGGCATAGGCCTTTGCACGCGCCAAGCAAAGCGCGCCTTGCCGTATTGATGATACCAACCTAGCTAAGGGGTTATGGCATCAGACCCCTACCAGACACTGGGCGTGGCCCGCGGCGCGAGCGAGAAGGAGATCAAATCCGCCTATCGCAAGCTGGCCAAGGAACTCCACCCCGACAAGAACAAGGACAATCCCAAGGCGACCGAACGGTTCAGCGGGGTGACCAGCGCCTATGATTTTCTGTGCGACGCCGACAAGCGCGCCCGGTTTGACCGGGGCGAGATTGATGCCGATGGCAATCCGGCGATGCCCCCTGGTTTTGGCGGCGGTCCAGGTAGCGGTTTCGGCGGTGGATTTGGCAGCGAGAATGTCGATCTGGGTGACATATTCGGCGGGTTGTTCGGCGGCGGACGCGGCGGCTTCGGCGGGGGCGGCCAGCGTCGGCCCGCACCAAAGGGTGCAAATGTGCAATACCGGCTCAACGTCAGTTTCGCCGATGCTGCCAGCCGCGCCAGCCAGCGGATCACGCTGGGCGACGGCAAAACCATTGACCTGAAGCTGCCTGCAGGCGTCGAAGACGGCACCCAGATGCGGCTGACCGGCAAAGGCGAACCGGGCCCCGGCGGTAATGGCGATGCGCTGGTGACCATCACTGTCCAGCCACATGCTTTTTTCCGCCGCGACGGCGACAATGTCCGGCTCGATCTGCCGATCAGCCTCGATGAGGCAGTGCATGGCGGCAAGGTCAAGGTGCCGACGGTCGAGGGGGCAGTGATGCTGACGATTGCACCAGGCAGCAGCTCGGGCAAAACCTTACGCATTCCAGGCAAGGGCTTCTCACGCAAGGACAGCTCGCGCGGCGACCAGTTGGTCAGTCTGGAAATCGTTTTGCCGGAGGGCGATGCCGATCTGGCCGAACGGCTTGAAGGCTGGAGCGACAGCCGGGCCGTGCGGGCAAAACTGGGCGTTTAGAACCTTTGGAAGAACTGCCGCTCAGCAATCCCGCCGCGCGCGAGGACCATAGTCCCGAGGCGCGGCGCAAGCGGGCCATGCGCTGGCATGAGGGTCTGCAAGAGGCCATCGAGACCAAGTCGGGCCCGGGGACGCGGCTGTTCATTGTCGCCAAGCGGGTCTTTGTCGGCGCCTATTACGACGGTTTCATCCATGCCGGCAATCTCGCCTATATGGCCATGCTGGCGCTGTTCCCGTTCTTCGTGACGATGACCGCGGTGTTCACTTTGCTAGGCGAAGCGAGCCAACGCGAAGCCTCGGTTCATGCGCTGATGACGGCGCTGCCGCCGATGGTGGCCAGCGTGCTGGAGCCGGTGGCACGCTCGGTGGTTTCGGCGCGGTCTGGCTGGCTGCTGTGGGCGGGCGGGCTGGTCGGGCTGTGGACAGTCACCAGCCTGATCGAGACGCTTCGCGATATCCTGCACCGCGCCTATGGCACCCCGGTGGCTCAGGCCTTCTGGCGTTACCGCCTGTTTTCATCTGCCTTCATCTTCGGCGCGGTGGTGACCTTGTTGTTCTCGCTGTTCCTGCAGGTCGCGGTGACCAGCGTGCAGGAAATGATCGCGACCTGGTTTCCCCGCCTGAGCCCAAGCGCCATGACGTTGGCGACCTCGCGTATCCTGCCGGGGCTGGTGCTATATTTCTCGATATTCCTGCTGTTCCTGACCCTGACCCCAAGTGCCTATCGCGGCAAGGCCTATCCGAAGTGGCCCGGCGCCTTGCTGGTCGCTTTATGGTGGAGTGCGGTTTCAATTGCCTTGCCCGGAATCCTCCACCGGTTTTTCACCTATGATCTCACCTATGGCAGTCTTGCCGGGGTGATGATCACCCTTTTCTTTTTCTGGCTGGTCGGTTTAGGGATGGTGATCGGTGCCGAACTCAATGCCGCATTGGCAGAAACTCCCGAGGAACGTGATATGTTAGGCCAGGCGGACAATCGTGAGCGGCAGACGCTCGCCGAAAAACGAAATGGAGCACAATGAAGGGTCTGATGGAGGGGAAGCGTGGCCTGATCATGGGCCTCGCGAATGACAAGTCTCTGGCCTGGGGAATCGCCAAAGCCCTACGCGAACATGGCGCCGAAATGGCCTTCACATTTCCCAATGCCGCGATCGAAAAGCGGGTGCTGCCGTTGGCGAGCGAGCTGGGATGCGATTTCGTGTTTCCCTGCGATGCCGCCGACATGGCGAGCCTCGATCAGGCATTTGCAACGCTTGCCGCGCGGTGGCCGACGATCGATTTCGTGGTCCATGCCATCGGCGCATCGGACAAGAACGAACTGCGCGGTCGCTATTGCGACACCAGCCTGGAGAATTTCCTCAATACGATGAATGTCAGTGTCTACAGCCTGACAGCGGTTGCCCAGCGCGCGCTGGCGATCATGCCGCAAGGCGGCTCGATCCTGACGCTGACCTATTATGGCGCTGAGAAAGTCGTGCCGCATTACAATGTGATGGGTGTGGCTAAATCGGCGCTGGAAACCAGCGTCAAATATCTCGCCGCCGATCTGGGCCGCGACAATGTGCGGGTCAATGCGATCTCCGCCGGGCCGATCCGCACGCTGGCCGCCTCCGGCATCGGCGATTTCAGCCAGATCCTGCGCTGGAACGAGATGAATGCGCCGCTTGGCCGCAATGTCACGATCGAGGATGTTGGCGGAGCCGGGCTCTATCTGCTCTCGGACCTGGCTTCAGGCGTCACTGGCGAGATCCACCATGTCGATGCCGGCTACAATGTTATCGGCATGAAGCGCGAGGATGCGCAGGATTTGGCGGTCGACTAAGCCTCCGGCCTTATCGGCAGGCCATGCCGATCAGTTACTGGCCGGCTTTGGCGCATCGGCGCGTTCGCCATCAGGATCCTGCTGCGCCCGCTGTTTGGCAGCATATTCGCGCTCAAGCTGCTCGACCCGCGCCTGGGTTTCGGCAGCATCGGTATCGATGGTGGCAAGCCGCTTGGCGCGCTCATCGGCGATCAGCTGGCTGAAGCGGATATTGGGATCCTGCTTGCGCTCGGCATAGGCAGTGTCGATCATCTTGCCGACGCAGCCCGTCATGCCGCCGGCGCCAACCGGCGAGCAGCTCATCGTGCCGTTGGAACCGACAGTTTCATAGGCCAGAACGCGATTGGTCCAGGCATCGTTCTGCGGTGAGGTCGATTCGCGCAGGTTTTCCGGTATCCGATAGCGCTCCGATTCGCCCTTGCGGGCGCAGACGGTGATTTCGTTGCCGGTGGAAGGCGGGCAGGCGTCATCACCATAGATGATCAACTGGTTGACCTTTTCCTCGGCGCTCTGCGCAGAAGCAGGCGCAGCGAACAGCATGAAGGCGGGAATCAGGGCGCTCGCTGCAATCATCAGGCGCTGCATGTTGAGGCTCCTCACTTGGTATCCGGGCATGGTAGAGGCCGATATAGTGGCGATAACGGCTGAATGGTAGGTGAAGCACGCCTGCGATCAATTGTTCCGCGTCAAGCGCTCAGATTTTTTCGGACAAGCGGATGGCGAGGCGGCAACCGAGCCGGATCGCGCCGGAAAACAGCGGATAGAGCGGGGCCTGTTCGGCGCCCGCCGCGAGCGCCGCCGCGCGGTGCGCGCGTTCATCGTCGCGGAAACTGTCAACCAGTCCGGAAAGTTCCGGATCGCTGCCTTCCAGCTCATCCAGCTGGGCGGTGTAGTGCCGGTCGATTTCCTGCTCGATCGCAGCGGTGCAGGCCATGGCTGCCCTGGGCCCGATCATGGCGCTGGCCGCGCCGAGCGCAAAGCCTGCCACTTGCCACAGCGGCTGAAGCGCGGTCGGGCGTATCCGGCGTTCGGCGAGCAGCGCATCGAAACGCGCGCGATGCGCCGCTTCCTGCGCTGCCATCTGGCCGATCTCGGCTGAATGGGCCGCGCGAGAGCCCATCACCGCGAGCTGGCCGGCATAAATCCGTGTGGCGCCATATTCCCCGGCCTGATCGACCCGGAGCATTTCGGCGGAGCGTAGCTTGCTCATCGGGCTTTTCGCGCCAGCGCCGCGAAGATTGCCACTGCGCCAGCTGCCGAAAACAGGAAATTGAACCCTGCCAGCGATATGCCCAGCAAGGTCCATTGCGCCGCGTCACAACGGATCAGCGGCGCATTCATGATTGCATCGAGCGGATCGCCGCCCTTCGCCGCGTAGGAGGTGCATTCGGTGAAGCCTTGCCACCAGTGATACTCAACCCCGGCATGAAACGCTCCGATGGCCGCCGAAACGGCAATCGCGAGGGCTGCCAACGCCGTCAAAACCCTGCTCTGCCGTGGCATGACAAAGGCCAGGGCAGCAAAGCCCAGCGCCGCGAAGTGAGCGTAGCGTTGCCACCAGCACATCTCACAAGGATAGAGGCCGGAGCCATATTGCGAGATATAGGCACCGCCGAGCAGCGCCAGCGGCGTCAGCAGTGCAAGGCTGCGTGCCTTTTGCCCGGACGACATTTGGGCCATTGTGAATTAGGGCCGCTGCGCCACAGTGGCGGGGGGAGCCGTGCGGCGGAGCGTTTCGAGCGCGTAATAAAGCTGAAAGTCCTTGATGTTCTTGGCTTTCAGCTCATCAGCTGTCATCTTGAAGCGCGGATCGTCCAGCTTGTCGGTCTCGAGCTGCCTTTCATCAAGGCTGATCTCGTTTATCAGATGGCCGCGCAGATCGCTTTCGCGCATCGATCGCTCGGAGCGCTTGCGCATATCAGGATCGCTAAGCTGCGGCACACGGATATCAGGCTCGATGCCGCCTTCCTGCACCGAGCGCCCGGAAGGGGTGAAATAGCGCGCAGTGGTCAACTTGATCGCGCTGGTGCGATCGAGGCTGATCATCTGCTGGACTGAGCCCTTGCCGAAGCTGCGTTCGCCCATGATCACCGCACGGTGATTATCCTGCAAAGCGCCGGCGACGATTTCCGAGGCCGAGGCACTGCCGACATCGATCAGCACGATCAACGGCAGGCCGCGCGCGCCATCGCCGCGAATTGCGGATTCAGCGCGATAATACTCATTTTCGCTGGCAACCCGGCCACGCTGCGAAACAATCGTGCCCGAAGTCAGAAACAGGTCTGACAGCGCCACCGCCTCATCAAGCGAGCCGCCCGGATTGCTGCGCAGATCGAGCACGATCCCGGAAAGCCTGCCAGCGGTCTGCTGCTTCATGTCCTGGATCGCTGCATTGACCTCATTGCCGACATTGCGCGAGAATTCGTTGACCGAAACCACCCCGATATTGCCTTCGAGCTTGGAGGTTACCGGTTTGAGATCGATCACCCCGCGCACCACCGTGACATCGAACGGCTCATCGCGGCCGGGGCGGAAAATGGTGAGGCGGATCGAAGTTCCTGCCTCGCCCCGCATCCTGGAGACGGCATCATCGATCTCGCCGCCATAATAGAGCTTGCCATCGAGATGGGTGATAAAGTCACCCGGCTTGAGCCCGGCCTTTTCCGCCGGACTGCCGCGCATCGGCGAGACCACCTTGACCGCGCCATCGTCCATCACCACCGACAGGCCAAGCCCCGAATACTTGCCGTCAATCATTGTCTCCAGCCGTTGCAGGCTGGATCCCTCGAGATAGGAAGAATGCGGATCGAGGCTGGAGAGCATGCCGTCAATCGCACCCTTGAGCAGCTTGTCGTCATCGACCGGGTCAACGTAGTTGGCCTTGATCAGTTGATAGACCGCGACCAGCTTTCCGAATTCCGGTCCCGAGCGGCCATCGACGGCTGCGAGCCCGGCAGTGGTGGCCGGCAAAAGCGCGAGAGCTCCGGCGAGCAGGGCGGCGCGGGAATAGTTGGCAAGGGGCATCGGCTTGAGGCGCTTTCTTGGACTGTCTGGTGTTTCTACGCTTTTGCAGCGGCAAACGCCAGATGGGGCATCAATCATAGCGACTTGATGTATTCCAGAGGATTAACCGGAACCCCGTTGCGTCGTAATTCCAGCGTTATTATCGGCCGGCCTGCCCCAGTGATGCCAAGCGGCGAACCGCGCACCAGCCGATCGCCGACTCGGGCATCGAGCTGGGCGAGACCGGTGATCAGCGAAGTCCATCCGCCGCTGTGCTCGATGATGACGATGCTGCCATAGCCGCGATAGGGCCCGGCGAAAGCGACCCGGCCGCTCGCCGGGGCCACCGCCTGCGCGCCTTGCCGGACGGCCAGCGCGATTCCGCGAGAGCGCGGCAGCCCTTGCGGACTTTCGCCAAAGCCCGCGACCAGCCGCCCGCTGGCCGGCAAGGCATAGGCTTCCGGCCCGCCACCCCCAGCCGCAGTCGCTGCCGCAGTCGCTGCCGATTCAGGACCTACCTGCGCGGCCAATGGCTGAACCGGACGCAGCACCGGGCCAGGCAAGGCGGCGAGTTCGGCCCGCAGAGCTCCGGCCTTGCCAAGATCGTCGGCCAGGCCATCGAGATCACGCGTCCGCTCGGCGAGTGCCAGCGCCCGTTCGGCCTCGCGATCGGCAACCCCGCTGACCGCCCGCAAGGCAAGGCGCTGGCGGGTTTCCAGCGCGGCGAGGTTCGCCCGGCGCTGCCGCCACTCCGCCTCGCCCGCCTGCAACTGCACGACAGCCAGCCGCGCCTGCTCCTGCAGCGCCTTTGAGCGCGCGATCTCGGCCCGCAGCGACGCGGTTCGCCGTTCGACTTCGGGCAGCATCGAGGCAAGGATGGCGCGCAGATACATCGCATCGCGCAGCGAGCCGGGTCGCAGCATCGAAAGCACCGGCGGCCGCCGCGCCAGTCGCTGCAACGATGCGGTCAGGCCGACCAGCGGTCGCCGCTTTTCGGCGAGACGGGCGCGCAACGCGGCGCGTTGCTGTTCAACCAGTCCGATCCGCGCCTGATCGGCGGCAATTGCGGCTTCGGCCTGCTGGATCCGTGCGGCTGCGGCTGCGGCTTCGCGCGCTGTGCGCTCAGCTGCTTCGGTGGCCGAGGCTGCTCCGGCCTCGAGACTTTCGGCGCGCTGGCGCGCGGCCTCGCCCTGGCTCTGGGCTTCAGCCAGAGCCTGCTGGACATCGGCCGGCTGCTCATAGACCAGCGCTGGTTGCGCCAGGCTCACTGCGGCGGCGAGCGCCAACACAATTGCAACGGCAAAATGGGGGACAAGATTAGACGGGCGGATCATGGCGGAGCTCTTATCCCGAACGATGATAGGGATGGCCAGCAAGAATGCTGGTCGCGCGCCACAATTGCTCCATCAGCATGGCGCGGACCAGCAGATGCGGCCAGGTCATGGCTCCAAACCCCAACAGCAGATCTGCCCCGGCGCGGGCCGCTTCGCCGTGGCCGTCGGCAGCGCCAATCAGGAAGCGCGCCTCGCGCACCCCCTCATCGCGCCAGCCTCCCAGCATCTGGGCAAATTGCTCCGAGCTCATCAATTTGCCGCGTTCATCGAGTAGCACTTCGCGCGCGGGCGCGAGTGGCGCGGGAATGGAACCTCCGTTGTCGGACAATTCGGTCAGCTGGAGCGGCCAAACTATGCGTTTGGCATAGCGATCAATCAGCTCCGCCTCGGGCGAGCGACCGATCTTGCCGCGAGCGATAACGTGGAGGCGCATTTATGCCCTGTCCGGAACGGGGAAGTGGTCACCCCTGCCGTCAGGCAGAAGCATGACTCTCGTCGCCAAACGCCCACATGCGCTCGAGATTGTAGAAGGTGCGCACTTCGGGCCGAAATACGTGGATGATGACATCGCCGCCATCGACCAGCACCCAGTCAGCTGCGGGCAGACCCTCGATCCGCGACGAGCCGAAACCGCCGTGCTTGATGCGCTCGGCCAGCTTTTCGGCGATCGAAGCGACCTGCCGGTTTGATCGGCCCGAGGCGATGACCATGTGATCGGCTATCTCGCTCTTACCGGTGAGCGGTATCGAAACGACCTCCTGCGCCTGATCGTCGTCAAGCGATTGCAGCACCAGCGCGAGCAGCGAGCCGGGCTCGCAGGGAATGGTCGCGACGAGAGGCTGGGCAGCGGGGCTGGCCCCAGCCGGTTGGATTTGCGCCTGCGTCATGAAAAAGGGTCTAGCTCCTGTGGGGAATTGCGCCGGGATTGCGGGGCGTTTGCCCGGCAAGAGGTCGTGCGGCGATGGTGGGGGTTTGGAAGCAAGGTGATGGCAAGGCCAGTCACGCAGCATTTTCCGGGATTGGATGACGCGTTATCCCGTCGCGCAAGGCCTTTGCCGACAAGCGGCTGGCCCATTGCGAATCGGCGCGGCGGATGGCCGTTGCCGATCGTCGGTCGGGATCGAAGCGCAAATATATCAGCGCCGGTGTGCTCCATCCTGCCCCATTCATTCGACTTTCGTCGATATTTCTGGCGGCAGAGCTGCGATAGCGCCTGAGCCAGACCATCGCGGGGCTTGCGAAGGCTGTTCTATCATAGCCCGGACGCGCGATAACCGCAATCGGCATGATCCGGGCAATCCCGCGCCAGTTTTTCCAGCGCGAAAATTGCGCCAGATTGTCCGATCCCATCAGCCAGATGAACTGGTGCTTTGGACAGCGGCGGACGAGTTTGCGCAAAGTATCGAAGGTGTACCGGGTACCAAGCTCGCGCTCGATGGCGCTGACCCGGATCGGCGCGCGGCGGGCCTGGACTTGGGCCGAGGCGAAGCGGCGGGCAAGCGGCGCCATGCCTGCCTCGGGCTTGAGCGGATTGCCGGGCGAGACCAGCCACCACACTTCGTCCAGCCCCAGGGCTTGCTGCGCAAACAGCGAAATCCGCCGGTGTGCTCCGTGTGCCGGATTGAAGCTTCCGCCCAGCAGACCGATTTTCATGAGGCTTAAGGCCTGAGAATGCTCAAGGCCGCGTCTGGCCCGACCCACGGACCTGCCACTTGTAGGTGGTCAGCCCTTCGAGCGCGACCGGTCCGCGTGCGTGCAGCCGCCCAGTGGCGATGCCAATCTCGGCGCCGAGACCGAATTCGCCGCCATCAGCGAACTGGGTCGAAGCGTTGACCATGACGATGGCGCTGTCGACTTCGGCAAGGAAGCGCTCGGCCGCCGCAGCATCTTCGGTGACGATGGCATCGGTGTGGTTCGAGGAATGGCGCGCAATATGTGCCAGCGCTGCCTCCAACCCGTCGACCACGGCCACCGAAAGCACGGCATCGAGATATTCGGTATCCCAGTCGTTGGCACCGGCGGGCAGAATGCGCGGATTGATCGCGCGGGCGCGCGCATCGCCGCGCAGTTCGCAGCCTGCATCGAGCAGCTCCGCGATCACATCGGCGCTGGCGGGAAACTGGGCATCGAGCAGCAGGGTTTCCATCGCCCCGCATATGCCGGTGCGGCGCATCTTGGCGTTGAGCGCAATTGCCGTGGCCATGGCCGGATCGGCGGCGGAATGGACATAGGTGTGGCAGATGCCATCGAGGTGGGCGAGCACCGGTACCCGTGCATCGGCCTGGACCCGCGCCACAAGGCTCTTGCCGCCGCGCGGAATGATCATGTCAATTAGGCCCGCCGCAGCCAGCATCGCGCCGACAGCAGCCCGGTCCTGCGTCGGCACCAGTTGCACGGCGGCTTGCGGCACTCCGGCTGCGGTAAGGCCACTGGCCAGCGCGGCCAGAATTGCGCGGTTGGAATGAACCGCCTCGCTGCCGCCGCGCAGCAGCACGGCATTGCCCGAACGCAGGCACAGGGCGGCAGCGTCAGCCGTCACATTGGGGCGGCTTTCGTAAATGATACCGATCAGCCCGATCGGCACGCGGACCCGCGATAGCCGGAGCCCGTTGGGCCGCTCGCTCGCATCGATCACCTGTCCGACCGGATCGGCAAGACCCGCAACCTGTTCGACCGCATCAGCAATGCCCGCGAGCCGCGCCGGATCGAGCCTGAGCCGGTCAAGCATTGCATTGCTGAGGCCATTTGCCTCGCCAGCTGCAAGATCGAGGGCATTGGCGGCAAGGATTTCCGATTCCGCCGCGCGCAGGGCGCCAGCTGCCGCACGAAGCGCAGCAGCCTTGGCTTGGTCCGGCAGGGCGGCCAGCACACGCTGCGCGGCACGCCCGGATTTGGCCAGGCGGTGAACCACTTGTTCGGGGGTTTCGACGGGGAGACTTTGGGATGCCATGGCGGCGCGGTATCATCAGTGGCGGCTTTTGTCACCCAGCCGTCATTTGGGCCGTCATCGGTGACACTTGCGAATCACCCCGCGGCCGGTTCTTTCTGCCAAATTAACGCGAGGCGGGCGCTAGGTTTCGACTCGTCGTGTGACTCAAGCGCTTCATCGCGATTCGCCGTCACTGGTCGCTGGTTGATTCGCCAGTGTCATGGCTGGCTGCTAACGGCGCGGCTGAAAAACAATGAAGGTGGGGTCGTTTTGGAAGGCAATGCCGTTGGCGGTTGGCAACAACGCCTGCGGATGTGGTTCCCTGAGCGTGAATTTTTCATGCGATCGCAGGGCCAGGTCCGCTTCATCAAGATCTCGTCGCGACTTCAGATGTTCGCCGCCGCAATTGCCGGGCTGCTGCTGCTTGGCTGGCTCGGCACCATGGCAACGGTTGCTGTCACTCATTATCTTTCGACCCGCGAGCGGTTGGCCCTGCTAAACCGCGAAGCCCAGGTAGCCTCCGCCGAGAGCCGGGTAGGCGCCTATCGCAAGGGGCTTGATTCGGTGGCCACCGATCTCGCCAAGCGGCAGGATGTGATCGAAAAGCTGGTTCAGGCCCATGTCGGCGACCTGCCCTCCGATGCTCGCCCCGGCGAAACCGTTTCCGATAGCAGTAACGAAGCCGCGCAGACGATCGACAAGGTCAGCATGGCTGTGCCTGAGGCTGCCGGACTGGCGCGGCTCGAAGCGCGCCAGCTCGCTTTTGTCGAGCGCATGACCCGGCTGGCCGATCGCCGCGCCGCGCAGGCGGGGCTGGCGCTGCGTCAGTTGGGACTGAATCCCGACGCCATGCTGCAATCGCTCGATGACCGAACCGCGCAGGGTGGTCCTTTGATCGCGCTGGCGACCTCGGCAAACGGCAAGTTCGACCCGCGTTTCCAGCGGCTTGGCCTCAGCCTTGAGCGCATGTCTGCGCTCCGGCGCGGTCTGGCCGGTGTGCCGAATTATCTGCCCGCCAGCCTCGAATATATTTCCTCCGGCTTCGGCTATCGCTCCGATCCTTTCACTGGCGCCGGCGCCATGCACGCCGGGCTCGATTTCAAGGGCCCGATCGGCGCGCCGATCTATGCCGCAGCCAAGGGCGTGATCGCCTTTGCCGGGGTGAAAAGCGGCTATGGAAATTGCATCGAAATCGACCACGGCAATGGTCTGTTAACCCGCTATGCCCACATGTCGGCATTCCGCGCCAGCGTCGGTCAGCTGGTCTCGCCCGGCGATGTCATTGGCGCAATTGGCAGCACCGGCCGTTCGACTGGCCCGCACTTGCATTTCGAGGTCCGGATCAATGGCAATCCGGTCAATCCGCGGCCCTTCCTGGAGGCAATTCCCCATGTTCTCGAAAAAGCAGGCAGCGCCGCAGCAGCCTCCCAGAACTCAGACTAGAAGCTCGATGAGCGCTGCCCCGGGCTTTTCGATTCTTGGCGCCGATACGGCGATCAAGGGCGATATTTCCGCTGCATCCGACCTGCATATCGATGGGCGGATCGAAGGCGATATCACCTGCACCTCGCTGGTCCAGGGCGAGACCAGTGAAATCATCGGCGCGGTGAAAGTCCAGAACGCCAAGCTGGCCGGCATCACCCGCGGAACCATTGACGCAGGCGAACTGGTGATCCTGCGCACCGCGCAAATCCTCGGCGACGTGCATTATGAGGCGCTGACCATCGAGCCAGGCGCGCAAGTCGACGGACGGTTTTCGGTGCGCGGTGCCTATGTGCTGGAGCCTTCGCTGGAAATGGAAGGTTCGGGCGAGCGCTTGCTGACTCTGGGCAGCGACGCCGCTTAGCGCGTCTAACGCGCGGCCACTTCCGCGCGCAGCGCCTTGCGATCAAGCTTGCCGACCATGGTCTTGGGCAGGCTTTCGCGCACCACCACGGCATCGACCTTTTCGTGCTTGCCGACGCGCGCGTTGAGCCAGCCGGCCAGCGCCGCGCCGTCCTCGGTCGCGCCTTCTTTCAGGGTGACAAAGGCGCGCGGGCTTTCGCCGCGATAGGTGTCGGGAACGCCGATCACCAGCGCCTCCTTGATTCCCGGATGGGTCAGCAAAACCACTTCGATCTGGCTGGGGAACACCTTGAAGCCGCCGACCGCGATCATGTCCTTGATCCGGTCGACAATGCGGATATAGCCTTCGGCATCAATGGTCGCGACATCGCCGGTGCGAAGCCAGCGCTGATCGCCGCGCATCACGAAGACCTGGGCATCGGCATCGGGCAAGTTCCAGTAGCCCTGCATCACTTGCGGCCCCATGATCGCAAGTTCGCCCGGCTGCCCGGCGGGGGCGTCTTTTGCGGGGTCTTCCTTGTCAAGCAGCAACAAATGTGTGCCCGGGAAGGGATGGCCAATGCTGCCTGAACGTTCATCGCCTTCGAAGGGATTCGAGCAGACCACGCCCGCGGTTTCGGTAAGCCCATAGCCTTCGACCAGATTCGCCCCGGTGACGGTCTTAAACTGCTGCTTGACCGGCGGCGGCAAGGGCGCGCCGCCTGAAATGCAAACCAGCAGCGAGGAGAAATCGGTCTTGGCCACATCGGGATGATCGAGCAGCGCCTGATACATGGTCGGAACGCCCGGCATCGAGGTGGCACGGGTGCGGCTGACCGTCTTCAGACACTGCCCGGCATTGAAGCGCGGCAGCATGGCGATAGTACCGCCGTTGAGCACTGTGCGGTTGAGCACGCAGGCATTGGCGAAAACATGGAAAAATGGCAGCACCCCGACAATGACATCGCGCTCGTTCTTGTGCGGATCGATCGACTCGATCTGGCGGGCATTGGCGGTCAGGTTCTGATGCGTGAGCATGGCGCCCTTTGGCGTGCCGGTGGTGCCGCCAGTGTACTGAATCAGCGCCAGATCGCGCATCGGATCAATGGCGACCGGTTTGGGCGGCTCGTTCCAGATCAGCAGATCGTTCCAGCCGGTCACATCCGGCTGTCTTGGCGCCGGCATCACTTTGCCCTTGCCCGCGACGCGCAGCGCGAGGCCCTGCCACCAAGGCACCATGTCCGCCAGTCGCGCCACAACCAGAGTTTCTAGCGCTGATCCTTTCAGCACGGCGAGCGCGGTGGGCAAAAGCGCCGGTACATCGAGCGTGACCAGCAGCCGTGTGCCCGAATCGGCGACTTGCGCTTCGAGTTCCGTTGCCGTGTAGAGCGGCGAGAAATTGACCACTGTTGCCCCGGCGATCAGCGCACCGAAGTAAGCCGCAAGATAGACCGGCACATTGGGCAGGAACAGGCCGACCCGATCACCCTTGACTACGCCCCTGGCCTGGAGCCCAGCGGCAAAGGCCCGCGCCTCGGCCATGACCTTGGCATAGCTGGTAGTGCGCCCGTAAAAGTCACTCAGTGCGCGGTCAGGGTGCGCCGCGACACTGTCGGCGAACAGCTCAGTCATCGCCATGGGCGCGAATTGCTGGTCCCATGCGCAAGGGTGCGCATAGTGCGTCCGCCAAGGCTCGGTGACGTTACCTACATTCATGTAAGTTAGCTTGCCCGTTCCTTGCGGTCAGGGCAAGCGACAAACGATAGGGTGTCAGCTTTCCCCGGCTGCCTCTGCCGCCTCTGCCGCACGCTTGGCCTCGAGCCAGGCAGCAGCTTCGGCTTCCTGTGCGGCTTCGCCCGCGATCTTGTTGGCAGCATCGCGTTCAGCGCGCAGTTCCTCGATCAGGGCCACACGATCATCGCCCAGCCGCGCATCGTCGCCAGCCTGATCGTCGAGACCGGCCTTCTTGGCGGCCTTGGCGACAATGGCATCGAGCTCGCGCTGCGAGCACAGGCCCAGCGTCACTGGATCCTTGGCGAGGATATTGGTGATGTTCCAGTGGCTGCGATCGCGAATCGCGGTGATCGTGTTGCGGGTCGTGCCGATCAGCTTGCCGATCTGGGCATCGGAAATTTCGGGGTGGTTACGGATGATCCAGGCAATGCCGTCGGGCTTGTCCTGCCGCTTGGACACCGGCGTATAGCGCGGGCCCTTGGTGCGATTGACGTTGACCGGGGCCTTCTGCATCTGCAGCGAATAATTCGCATCGGCCTGGCCTTTTTCGATTTCGGCCATGGTCAGCTCGCCCGAACGCACCGGATCGCGCCCGGTATATTTGCTGGCGGCGAGATCGTCGGCCATCGCGTTTACTTCGAGAATGTGCAGCCCGCAAAATTCGGCGATCTGTTCGAAAGACAGCGCGGTGTTGTCAACGAGCCAGGAAGCCGTCGCATGCGGCATCAAGGGGGCGGTCTGGGTCACGGCTAAATCTCCGGCAGAAAATGCGTCTGGAAACGCGTCTGAAAATGCGCTTGAAAATATTAGGGCCGCCCCTTGCGGAGCGGCCATTTGAGCCGGCGATGTAGGCCCGATTGGCTCGAGGGGCAAGGGCTGGGCAGAATTCATTGTCGCGCCGCGAGTTCCGGCGCAGTGAAACCCGGGGCTTGTGACCCTTAACCTGCCATGGGCACATAGCCCGGCAAAGCGGCAACCCGGCCCAGCCAGGCGCAGATCGCCGGATAGTCGCGCAGGCGGAAACTTCCGGCTTCGCAGACATGGGTATAGGCATAGAGCGCAATATCGGCGAGCGACGCGCTCTGCCCGACGAACCAGTCCTGCCGCGCCAGATGTTCGTCCATCAGGTCCAAAGCCGCCTCGCCGCCCGCGCGTTTGGCCACGATCTGGCTGCGCTGTGCTGCGCTCAGGCTGGGCTCGCCAACGAAGGCCAGCCACCAGCGCAAGGTCGCAACATTGGGCTCATGGCTGTATTGCTCGAAAAACATCCAGCGCAGCATATCGGCCTGCGCAAAGCGGTCTGACGGGATCAGCGCGGAGCCCTCGGCAAGATACCAGCAGGCGGCGTTGCTTTCAGGCAGGAAGCGCCCTGAATCTCCGGCGCCGATCTGGAGGACGGGGATGCGGCCATTGGCGTTGATCGTTCCCAGAAATTCAGGCGTCCGCGTTTCGCCTTTGATGATGTCGTATTCGCGCCGCTCCAGCCGAAGGCCAAGCAGCGCGGCGGTGAGCCGGATCTTGTAACAATTGCCGCTGCGCGAATCCTCGTGGAGAATGTAAGTCATGGCGTAACCTGGAGCACGATCTTTCCGACGTGCTCACCCGCTTCCATCCGGGCGTGGGCCGCCGCTGCTTCAGCCAGCGGGAAGGTCTGGTCCATCACCGGACGCAGAGTGCCATCTTCGACAAAGGGCCATGCATTCACCGCAATTTCCTGCGCCAGCAGCGCTTTGAATTCAGCCGAGCGTGGCCGCAGGGTGGAGCCGGTGAGGGTGTAGCGGCGGCTCATCACAACCGCCATGTTGAGTTCCGTCGTTGCCCCGCCCTGCACCGCGATGGTGACATGGCGTCCTTGTTCGGCGAGGCACCTGAGATTGCGCGGCACATAATCGCCCGAGACCATGTCCAGCACCAGATCGACCCCCTTGCCCCCAGTGATCCGGGCCACTTCCGCGACGAAATCCTGGCGCTTGTAATCGATCACATGGGCGGCCCCGAGTTCCAGCGCGCGCGCGCATTTTTCCGCGCCGCCACACGTCACGATTACAGACAGGCCAAACAGTCGGCCCAGCGCAATCGCCATGGTGCCGATACCGCTGGTGCCGCCATGGACCAGAATCGTTTCGCCCTTCCTGGCCCAGCCACGCTCGAAGACGTTGTGCCAGACCGTAAACAGTGTTTCTGGCAGGGCCGCAGCTTCGGCCAGCGACAATCCTTCAGGCACCGGCAGACAATGCCCGGCATTGGCAGTGCAATATTCGGCGTAGCCGCCGCCCGCGACCAGTGCGCAGACTTGTGTTCCCAGCAATTCGTGCGCGACATCCGCGCCCAACGCCACGACGGTCCCGGCAATCTCGAGGCCGGGGATCGGTGAAGCCCCGGCGGGCGGTGGATACAACCCCTGCCGCTGGGCCACATCAGGGCGGTTGACCCCGGCAAAAGCGACCTTCACGAGAACTTCACCGGGCCCTGGAACCGGCAAGGGCAGCACTTCGGAGCGCAGCACTTCCGGCCCGCCCGGCGCATCGAAGCCGACGGCCATCATCGTTTCAGGAAGCATTTCCAGCATTTACGACACCCCCAGTCGCCCTGTTTCCCCGCAGGGCGACGTCATGCTGACTTACCTTTGAGACCGGTTGACAGCAAGCAAAGAGCGTCCGATGTTGCATTGCAATGGATGAAGAAGACCGCCCAAGGGTTCGCGGTGATGCTGCCAGCCTGTTAGGCCGCGAAAGCCTCGACAGCTATTCGCGCGACGAACTCGATTTGCGCATCGCCCAGCTTGAAGCTGAGATCGCCCGCGTTGCTGCCCACCGAGACAAGGCCAAAGCCCATATGGCAGCGGCGGATGCCCTGTTCGGGGCAAAAAAGTCATGACAGTTACAGCCGCCACTTGTCCGCACCCTCGCATTGACACATGTTGCCACCATATAAGATTGGTTAACCCACTCTGGTCATACCTCCTGTTGCACCGAGGTTCACCATTTTCAGCGAAAGCGCCCTGAATGCCCAGTTTCGCCCAAAGCCTCGAAAAGACCCTGCACGCCGCGCTGGCGCATGCGTCGGAACGCAGCCACGAATATGCCACGCTGGAGCACCTCCTGCTGGCCCTGATTGACGATCCCGACGGGGCCGCTGTCATGCAGGCTTGCGGAGTGGAGCTTGACGATCTCAGTGAGGTGGTCCGCCAGTATCTCGATCAGGAATACCAGTCGCTCAAGACCAGCGAAAAAGGCGATCCAGCGCCGACTGCCGGTTTCCAGCGGGTGATCCAGCGCGCGATCCTGCATGTGCAAAGCTCGGGCAAGGACACTGTGACTGGCGCCAATGTGCTGGTCGCGCTGTTTTCCGAGCGCGATTCCTATGCGGTCTATTTCCTCCAGCAACAGGATATGAGCCGCCTCGACGCGGTAAGCTATATCAGCCACGGCATCGGCAAGGGCGGTCGCCGGATCGAGGACCGCAGCCCCAAGGGCAGCGATGGCGAAGTGCCGCATCAGGAGGAAAAGAGCGACAGCAAGGCACAGAAGAAGGATTCCGCGCTCGACCAGTTCTGCGTCAATCTCAACGAGAAGGCGCTGGCCGGCAAGATTGATCCACTGATCGGCCGCGGGCCCGAAGTGGATCGGACGATCCAGATTTTGTGCCGCCGCTCCAAGAACAACCCGCTCTATGTCGGCGATCCCGGCGTCGGCAAGACGGCGATTGCCGAAGGCCTGGCGCGCAAGATCGTCGAGGGCGACGTGCCCGAAGTGCTGACCAATGCGGTGATCTATTCGCTCGACATGGGCTCGCTTCTGGCAGGCACGCGCTATCGCGGCGATTTCGAGGAACGGCTTAAGCAAGTGGTCAACGAGCTCGAAAAGCTGCCCGACGCAGTGCTGTTCATCGACGAGATCCACACCGTGATCGGCGCCGGCGCCACTTCGGGCGGGGCGATGGATGCCTCGAACCTGCTGAAGCCTGCGCTTTCAGGCGGCACGATCCGCTGCATCGGTTCGACCACCTACAAGGAATTCCGCAACCACTTCGAAAAAGACCGCGCGCTGCTGCGCCGGTTCCAGAAGATCGACGTCAATGAGCCGACAATCGAGGATACGATCAAGATCCTGAAGGGTCTGCGCTCGGCCTTCGAGGAACACCACAAGGTCAGATATACCCCCGAGGCGATCAAGACCGCGGTCGAGCTTTCGGCGCGCTATATCAATGACCGCAAGCTGCCCGACAAGGCGATCGACGTGATCGACGAGGTCGGTGCGATGCAGATGCTGGTGCCCTTGAACAAGCGAAAGAAGGTGATCACGCCCAAGGAAATCGAAGCCGTGATTGCGACCATGGCGCGCATCCCGCCCAAGTCGGTCTCCTCGGACGACCGCACCGTGCTCGAACATCTCGAGCGCGACCTCAAGCGCGTGGTGTTCGGCCAGGACAAGGCCATCGCAGTGCTGTCCTCGGCGATGAAGCTCAGCCGGGCCGGGCTGCGCGATCCGGACAAGCCGATCGGCTCGTTCCTGTTCTCAGGCCCAACCGGCGTCGGCAAGACCGAAGTCGCCAAGCAGCTTGCCAGCATCATGGGCATTCCGATCCAGCGCTTCGACATGTCCGAATATATGGAGCGCCATTCGGTTTCGCGGCTGATCGGCGCGCCTCCGGGCTATGTCGGCTTTGATCAGGGCGGGCTTCTGACCGATGCCATCGACCAGCAACCGCACTGCGTGCTGCTGCTGGACGAGATCGAGAAGGCTCACCCGGATCTGTTCAATATCCTGCTGCAGGTGATGGATAATGGCCGCCTGACCGATCACCACGGCAAGACCGTCGATTTCCGCAATGTCGTGCTGATCATGACAACCAATGCCGGGGCCTCCGACATGGCTAGCCAGGGCATCGGTTTCGGCAACGTTTCCAAGGAAGATGCTGGCGACGAGGCAGTCAAGCGGATGTTCTCGCCCGAATTCCGCAACCGGCTCGATGCCACGGTGCCGTTCTCTTACCTGCCGACCGAAGTGATCAGCCGGGTGGTCGACAAGTTCATCCTCCAGCTGGAACTGCAGCTGGCCGAACAGAACGTCCACATCCAGTTTGACAGCGATGCGCGGAGCTGGCTTGCTGATCGCGGCTATGACAAGCTCTACGGTGCGCGGCCGATGGCGCGGCTGTTGCAGGAAAAGGTCAAACAACCGCTGGCCGAAGAACTGTTGTTCGGCAAGCTGGCGCATGGCGGCGAAGTCCATGTCAGCCTGAAAGATGATGACAAGGAAGGGCGGGCGCTCTCGTTCGAGCTGACGCCCGCGCCGCCCCGGCTGGTCCGCAAGTCCGCAAAGGCTTCGCCCAAGCGCAAGCCCAAGGCGCAGCCGACATCAGGCGGAGATGGAGCCGATTAGAGTGGACCGCTATTGATCAATAGACCCCCAGTCGCTTGAGCAGATCGGCCTTGGTTGTGACGAAAATGTCGAACATCTTCTTCAGCTCCTGGCGGGTGCGCTCTTCGTCCTGAATCATCTCGCCTTCGACGATCAGCAGCTGACCCTGGCTTACCAGGACCTGGCGGACCCATTCCGGAGGGTCCTTTTCCTTGGCCTTCAAAGCGAGGATGAACATCTGATCGATGCGCGGCACGAGTGTTGCGGCACCGAGCAGCGGCGCGGCCAGATAGTCGACACCGGCACCGGCCTCGGCGCGCTTCATGAGGCGATCATTGAGCGCTCGTGAGGCCTTGCCATCCTCGTCAGGGGTGGACGACTTGGAAGTCGGCGCAATATAGCCCGCACCGGTCAGCACCAACAGTACTTCCCATATTTGTGCGCGGTTGAGCGTGGCCAGGCCCTTGGCCGCCATCAGTTCCCCGACCGTCGCCGATCCGCCGGGGAAGCCCGCGAGAACCTTGACCAGCGGGTTGTAGATATCGGCGCGAAGGTCGGCGTCGCCGATCACGGTGGCGACCTTTTCGGGGACCTTTTCAGGGTCGCCAACCAGGATGAACCGCTCCTTCTCGATTTGCTTGCCATGCTCATAGACCGACATCGGCCGCGGCCCCTTGACGAAGATATCGCGACGGAACTGCTGGTTGACGAAGTAGTCGCGCGTCGTCTCGCGCATTACTGGATCCTTGATTTGCTGCAGGACCTGATGTGCGGCAGCGGGAACGCTTATCGCCGGGAGATTCTCAAGCATCGCGGCAGAAGCAGCAAAAGTCAGCTTGGCTTCGGCCAGCTGATCGGCTGCCTGGCTGAACGGCATCGGATGCCAGTCCGCATTATAGTATTCGTGCGCCAGATAAGAGCGATCCTGCGTCTTGATCTGATCGAGCCGTGCCTTCAGTTGCGGATTGTTCTGGAAATACGCGGCCCCGGCATCGATCACCTTGTCAACGAATTCGAGCGAGCCGTTGATCCTGTCAACCAGCACACCATTGGCCTCACGTTTGGCATATTCGGCCATCAGGATGCGCAGCGGAATGCCGGGCGACCAGCCGGGGGTGACATTGTAGCTGACATAAAGCGCGCCGCCCGGCTTGAGCCGCTTGAGCGCGAGGTCAACAATCGCCTGGCGGCTGCCATGGCTGATCCATGACCAAATGCCATGCAAGGCGATGATATCGAACTGTGGCAGGTCGTCGCGCTGCGACAGTTGCTCGAATGAATCCTCCAGCAGCGTCAGGGGCTTGCCCATGGCATTGGCAAATTCGCGGGCATTGGCGACCTGCCCCGGATTGAAGTCTGTGCCCCAATAGGTGCCCGAATTGGTCGCCGCGTTGATGTTGAGCGAGAGGCCCTGGCCAAAGCCGAGCTCAAGATACTCTGGATTGTCGGAAATCGAATGGTCGATCCCGCAGGCGAGCAGCGCCAAGCGGATCCGGGCGGGCGAAAGCTCCGGATAATAGCCATAGGTATAGGTGATTTCCGAGGTATAGCCTTCATGCCACATGGCTGCATCCACTCCGATTTGTCGCAATAAAGGGCGCGCCCTTGCGGCGCGCCCTTTATAGATAAGTGCATAGGCAGATTAAGAGGTGATGTCGATTCCCGCCTGCACGCCCGGCCCTGCGACCAATTTCATTGCGGCTTAAGCGGAATGGCCACCAGCTTCTCGCGCGAGATGCCGCCGCGCAGAAGTTCAAGACGCGACGGGGCGACACCAAGAGCCTGTGCAATCAAGGCCAGCACCGCGGCATTTGCCTTGCCTTTATCCGGCACCGCGCGCACCCGCGCCAGCAGCTTGTCCCCGTCAATGGTCAGCGCATCTGCGCGCGCACCCGGCGTCACCCGCACGGCGAGCCTGCCGGCGCTGTCAGCCAGGGCACGAATATCCCCGGCAGCGGGACAATCAATCCTGGGATTGGCCACGCAACGCTTCGGCGTGAAACCGGCCATTGATGACATAGCCCGCCACCCCGGCGCGCATGTCTTCGAGCGCGGCCTCGGTCAGGTCGCGGGCATAGGCGGCAGGGCGGCCCATCCACATCTGGCGACTGGCGATCACCTTGCCCTGGGTCAGCATCGCACCTGCCGCCAGCATGGCATCGCTCTCGATGCGGCAGCCGTCCATGACGATTGCGCCCAGCCCGACAAAGGCGCGGTCTTCAAGGATGCTGCCGTGGATCATCGCCATATGGCCGATCAGAACGTCGTCGCCAATGATCGTCGGGAAGCCTTCGGGTCGCTTCGGCTTGGGGCTCTCGCAATGGATCACGGTGCCATCCTGCACATTGCTGCGGGCGCCGACGACGATGCGGTGAACATCGGCGCGCAGCACGCAATTGTACCAGATGCTGGCATCCGGCCCGACTTCAACATCGCCGATGATCCGGCAACCCGGCGCGATGAAGGCGCTTGAGTGAATGCGCGGGGCCTTGCCGTTCAGGGCAATGAGAGAGAAATCCTGGGTCATTTCGGTCATCGGGTTCATTGTTTCATCAGCATGTGCCGCCAGCGCACATAGGGCAGGATCGAGGCGTGATCGTCAGTCCAAAGCCGCTCGGCCGGCGCGAGCAGTGGACGCCACTCAGCTTCGGGACGCGCCTTGGCGAGGGCATCGAGCTGAGCCTTGTCACGCGACAGGACGACCCAGGACGAGGGCGTCTGATAGGCATGGTCCGGCGGGTTGTCATCGCGCACCGCAGCAGCAAGCCCGCGGCCTTTCGCAGCGGCCGCCAGCACCGGCTCAAGCTCGATGAAGCGGTTCGAGATGTGGATCAGCAAAAGTCCGCGTGGGGAAAGCGCCTTCAGATAGACCCCCATTGCCTCGTCGGTCAGCAGATGCAGCGGTATTGCATCGGACGAAAAGGCATCGACGGCCAGCACATCGAACGAGCCTGGCTCCGCTTTGGCCACTTCGATCCGCGCGTCGCCAATCACCACCTGCGCATCTGGCGCGCACTGCGAAAGATAGGTGAAAGTGCCATTGCGCGAGAAATGCAGCACCGCCGGATCGATCTCATAGAAGCGCCAGACTTCGCCCGCCCGATGATAGCAGGCCAGCGTTCCCGTGCCGAGACCGATCACGCCGATATGCGCGGCCTGGCCGAACAGCGGCTGGGCCTGGGTCAAGGCAATGCCGATGCCCGAATTGGGCCCGTAATAGGTCATCAGTTCGCGCGAGCGGGCAGGATCAGTCGATTGCTGGCCGTGGAGAGTGGTACCATGGGTGAGCGTGCGCAGCTTGCCGTAGGGATTGGTGCGCACGGTATAGATGCCGAAATAGCTGCGCGTGCGCGCGCCTTCGAGCGATGTGGTGATAGTCGACACTCCGCCTTGGGCAAGCAACAGCATTGCCAGCACGCTAACAAACATCCAGCGCCATGGCACCAGCAGCAGCCCGATCAGGTAAATTCCCGCAGCCAGCAGGAAGCGGGCCGCGCCGGGATTGTCATCCAGCACGGCATCGCGCAGATGCCATGCCAGAAATGCGGCACAGGCGAGCAGGACAACCGCTCCGATCCGCGCCATGCCCGGATCAAGCCCCGGAATCTTGCGCCAGTCGAACAAGGGCGTGAGCGGCATCAGCAGCGCGGCGGCGACGATCAGCAGCGGGTGCTCCCACACCCAATCGAACACCAGCGGCGCGATCAGCGCGGTGAACAAACCGCCCAGCGCCCCGCCGATCGACATCACCAGATAGAACAGGGTCAATTGCGAGGGCGCCGGGCGCAGATCATAGAACCGGGCATGCAGCGTGACGGCAATGACGAACAGCAAGGCGACGCTGGCAAGCGCCTGCGACATGGTCCCCCCGCTGCCCGAGGCCATCGCCAGTCCGCCTGCCAGCAGCACCATCAGCGGCGCGACTTTGGTGACCAGCGCCGAAGTCTGGCGGCGGTCGGCAAAGGCGACCGTGAAGCTCAGCAGATAGAGCCCGAGCGGGATTACCCAGAGCAGCGGCATGGCAAAGATGTCGGTGGTGAGGTGGGTGGTGGTCGACAGCATCAGCCCGGAAGGCACTGCCGACAGGGCCAGCCACATGGCAATCCGCTTTGCGCCGATCGGCTCGGCCCCAATCGGCGCATAGGGGGCCGGTGCAGCGCCGTCGTCGCCGACCGGTGCAGCGGCATTCCACCGCGCCCGCGCGGCAAGCACGATCAGGACAATCAGCAGGCCATAGGCGATGCTCCACCCCAGGCTCTGGTAACGCAGCCGCAAGAGCGGCTCGGCCAGCAAGGGATAGGCGATCAGCCCGGCAAAGCTGCCGAAATTCGAGGCCGCATAGAGCGCCCAGGGTTCACCCGCGCCGTCATGCGCGGCAAACCAGCGCTGCATCAAGGGCGCCTGGGCGGAAACCAGCATGAACACCGGGCCGATAGTCATGCCCAGCAGCAACGGCACCCACAGCGCTTCCCAGCCCGGCGCGGGCGGCGGCAGATTAGCGAGTGTAATCGGCAGGGTCAGGCCCGCCAGCAGCAACAGGCCGATATGGATCGAGGCCTGCCGCCGCAGCGGCAATTTCGAGAGCCAGTGCGCATAGCCATAGCCCGCCAGCAGCAGGGCCTGATAGACCAGCATGGCGCTGTTCCAGACATTGGGCGCCCCGCCCAGCCGGGGCAATGCCATGCGCGCGACCATCGGCTGGACCAGAAACAGCAGGAAACTGCCCGTGAGAATCGTCGCGACGAACAGCGTGCGGCGGACAGAAAGGTTCGTGTCAGTCATCCGGACGTTTAATGCGATAGAGCACAAGGCGGCGCAAGGGGTCGCCTGCGGCCACGTTGGGGTTGTCGAAATCCTCTGCGGCATCATGTGTCATTCCCAGGCGAAGCATCAGACCTCGACTGCGCTCGTTATCCGGAACGGTGACCGCGATTACCGAGTTAACACCAAGCTCCTGCCAAGCCCAGCTGAGGCAGGCCTGCGCCGCCTCTCTGGCATAGCCTTTGAACCATGCAGCGCGCTCAAGGCGCCAGCCGATTTCCACTTCTGCGAAGGGCTCATGCGGCGGCATCAGGCCGCAAAAGCCGATGAAGCGGCCCTCTGTCTTCAGTTCCATGGGCCAGAAGCAATAGCCATGTTCTGATTGCGTGACCGCCATGCGGTTTATGATGTCGTCGCTGTCCGCCCGGTCCATACTGGGCAGATAGCGCATCACTTCGGAGTCCTGCGCCATGGACCAGAAAGGATTGCGATCAGTCTCGCGCCATGGCCGCAGCAGCAGCCGTTCGGTTTCGATCATCAACCGAGCAGCCGCGCCGCATGGGCCGCGTGATAGGTCAGCACGCCCGAGCAACCGGCACGTTTGAAGGCCATCAGCGTTTCGAGCACCAGCGCGTCGCGCTCGCCTGCGCCTACGGCCACCGCCGCCTCGATCATCGCATATTCGCCGCTCACCTGGTAGGCGAAGACCGGCACTGCGAAACGCTGCTTCACCTTTGCGACGATATCGAGATAGGGCAGCCCCGGCTTGACCATGACAGAGTCCGCGCCCTCTGCGAGATCGAGCGCAACCTCGCGCAAAGCTTCCTCACTGTTGGCCGGGTCCATCTGGTAGGTCTGCTTGTCGCCCTTGAGTAATCCGCGTGAGCCGACCGCATCGCGGAACGGGCCATAGAAGGCCGAAGCATATTTGGCGGCATAGCTCATGATCTGGACATTGGCATGGCCCGCCTGCTCCAGCGCCGCGCGGATCGCGCCGATGCGGCCATCCATCATGTCGCTGGGCGCGATGATGTCGGCCCCGGCAGCCGCCTGATTGAGGCTTTGCTGAACCAGCGCATCGACGGTGGCATCGTTGAGGACATAGCCTGCCTGATCAATCAGCCCGTCCTGCCCGTGGCTGGTATAGGGATCGAGCGCGACGTCGGTCAGCACGCCGATACCATCCCCGCACATATCGCGGATCGCGCGGGTGGCGCGGCACATCAGATTGTCAGGATTGAGCGCCTCGGCCCCATCTTCGCTGCGCCTGCCGGCTTGCGTATTGGGAAACAGCGCAAGGCAGGGAATGCCCAGCGCCATGGCCTCCCCTGCACGTTCAGCGATCAGGTCGACAGACCAGCGCGAAACACCGGGCAGCGCAGCGATTGGTTCTTCGACGCCCACGCCATCGGTGACGAACAGCGGCCAGATCAGATCGGCGGGCGAAAGCGTGGTCTCGCGCACCATCGCGCGGCTCCAGCCGTGTGTGCGGGTGCGGCGCATGCGCAGCGATGGATAGGCGCTCTGGGTCATAGGACGCGCCTTTTGGCCGAAATGTTGCGGCGCTTCAACGCGTTTGGCTATTTGGACCCGACGACCGCCTGCTTGGCCGCCAAACTCTTGAGCGCCGCGCCGGGCACAATCTTCTTCAATTGCAGCAGCCGTGCCTTCAAGGCGTCGCGCTGTTTGGTGTCGATCTGGGCCGTGACGGTGAAGCTGACCGACAGCGGGTTGATCGTCGACCCGCCGCGATAGACTTCGAAATGCAGATGTGGCCCGGTCGACAGGCCCGACGAGCCGACATAGCCGAGCACTTGCCCCGCGCGGACCCGGGTTCCAGGCGCAACCGCAATCCGGCTCATATGGCCATAGCCTGAGCCCAGCCCGCCGCCATGTTCGAGCCGGACATAATTGCCGTGGCCGCCGTGCCGTCCCGCAAAGGAGACAATGCCGTCGCTGACCGCGAAGATCGGCGAGCCCCATGCGGCGCCGAAATCGATCCCGGCATGCATGCGGACATAGCCCAGAATCGGATGGCGACGCATGCCATAGCCCGAGGACATCCGGCCATTGACCGGGACAAATGTGCGGGCGCTCTGGGTCGCACCTGCGGCATTGTCATTGCCGCTGGCCTCATAGAACTGCCCGTCGCTGCCCCAGCGCACCAGCTGCGCCAGCGGCCTGCCGCCACGTTCGAGCCCGGCGAACAGCAGATCACCCGTCTCGCTCTCGCCGCTGGCGGCCCGCTTGTAGGCGACGACAAAATCGAACTGGTCGGTGGGGGAAACTTCGCCATCAAGGCTGAAGCGCGAATCGATTGTTGCCAGATATTGCTGGATCGCCTTGGCCGGAGCCCCGGCCGCGCGCGCCGAACGATAGAGGCTGGGGCCGACTTGCCCGCGAATCCGCAGCGGCGTGGCATCGACGGCGAGCGGATGCAGCGCCATGGCAAGGCCCCCGCCAGAGCGCACCACCCCAAGATCGAGATCGAAGCGGGCCCGGAAATTCAGTTTCTCAAGCGGACGCGGAGCACCAGTGGCATCGCGGCGGCCCAAGGTGATGTCGAAGCGGGTGCCGGCGGCGATCTCGCCAAGCGGCACCTGGGCCGAGACCAGTTCCGAAACCCGCGCGGCGTCCCCGGCGCCGACACCGGCGCGTTGCAGCATGCGTCCGAAACTATCACCCTGCCCCAGCGTCGAGACCATCTGGATCGTGGGCCGCTCGGGCACGGCGGCCAACACCTGCACGGCTGCGCCAGCACCCATGCGGCGGCCTGAATCGCCGCCAAAGGCCAGCGGCATGATCATCTGGCTTCGAAATTCGTCCCGTGTGGCGGGATCGGACGGAATAGCAGTGGCGGCTTCGACCGAGCTGAAATCCGGCCAGAATGACAATGCGGCAACGGCAAGACCGACCATGGTGCCAAGCCCGCGCAGCCAGCGCCGGCTGCCGATATCTTCGGCAAGATCAGGGGCCAGATCGATGCGGTGGCAGTGCGCCTCAATTGCCGCTTTCCAGCCAGCGTAGCGTGTTGCCCATGTGTTAGCTGCGGTCGCTTCAGGCAGAATCTGGCCGACAGCAAGCGCAGCGGAGAGTGCTGCCGGGCCACCCTGGCCCGCTTCCAGCTGATCGCGCTGCCTGAACAACTATGCACACCTTTCGCGCCGGAGCCCCACTGCGCCGGAACTGCGTCAGGCCCTTCTGACCGTTCACGGTTAATTTTCATCTAATTGCCGGGCACAACGGGATGAGTGCATCGCCAGAACCTTGCGGGCGGCTCTGGCCGATGCCACATTGCTTTTCGCAATGGCCAACCGCACGCCTGCCAGTTCCCGTGCCCCGACCGATTCGCGCATCAGGTCAGATTCGCGGGTCAAGGCAGTGCTTGGTCCAACCAACACCGGCAAGACTCACCTCGCCATCGAGCGGCTCTGTGCCCATTCGAGTGGCGCGATCGGCTTTCCGTTGCGGCTGCTGGCGCGCGAAGTCTATGACCGGGTCTGCAAGATCAAGGGCGAGAACCGCGTCGCGCTGATCACCGGCGAGGAGCGAATCGAGCCAAAGGATGCGCGCTGGCTGCTGTGCACCGCGGAAGCCATGCCGGTGAAAGCCGACCTCGCTTTCGTGGCGCTCGACGAGGCGCAGCTTTCCTCCGACCGCGAGCGCGGGCACATTTTCACCGACCGCCTGCTCAATGCGCGCGGCCGCGAGGAAACCATGATCCTGGGTTCGGCGACGCTGGAGCCGATGGTCAAGGCGCTGGTGCCCGAGGCCGAAGTGGTCAGCCGCCCGCGCTTTTCGACGCTGCGCCATGCCGGAGCGCAAAAGCTCTCACGCATTCCGCCGCGCAGCGCGATTGTCGCTTTTTCGGCCGAGCAGGTCTATGCAATTGCCGAGATGCTGCGACGTTTCCGGGGCGGCGCGGCAGTGGTGATGGGCGCGCTTTCGCCTCAGACCCGCAACGCACAGGTAGCATTATACCAGTCAGGCGAAGTCGATTATATCGTCGCCACTGACGCCATCGGCATGGGGCTGAACCTCGATATCGGCCATGTCGCTTTCGCTGGCCTCTCGAAATTCGACGGGGTGCGCCAGCGGCGGCTGACTACAGCGGAAATGGCGCAGATCGCCGGGCGCGCCGGGCGGCACCAGCGGGACGGCACTTTCGGCACGCTGGCTGGAACCGGCGGCCATGACGCGATGTTTGCCGACGAAGAAGTCTACGCCATCGAGGAGCATCGTTTCCCGCCGATCACCCGGCTTTATTGGCGCGAGGCCGAGCCGCGCTGCCAGAGGCTGGACGAGCTGATTGCCGACCTTGAAACCCCGCCCAGCCTGCAGCAACTGGTCTCCGCGCCAGAGGCCATCGACCTTGCCGTGCTCAAGCGGCTGGCTGAGGATCCCGATATTGCAGCTACCGTCCGCTCGCCCGCGTCAGTCGCCCGGTTCTGGCAGGTCTGCTCGCTGCCCGATTTCCGCCAGCAGGGGGTGGAGACCCATTCACGTTTCGTCGCCCGGCTGTGGCAGGATCTGAAGAGCGGCCATCTGGGCGCCGACTATGTTGCTCAGGCAATTTCCGCGTTGGACAATCCGGCGGGCGAAATCGACACGCTGCAGGCGCGCATCGCCTCAGTCCGCAGCTGGTCCTATATTGCCCAGCGGCCCGACTGGGTCCTGGCGCGCGACGAAATGGCAGCGCGGGCGCGGGCGGTCGAGGCGCGCCTGTCCGATGCCTTGCATGGCCGCCTGACAGAGCGCTTCATCAACCGCCGCACCGCCGTGCTGATGAAAAAGCTGGGGCCAGACGCCGCGCTGCTGCCGGTGCGGCTTGAGGATGAGACTGTGCTGGTCGATGGCGAAGCAATCGGTGCGCTCAGCGGGTTCCGCTTCGTCGTCGACCCCACGGCGCGGCATGGCGACCGCAAATTGCTGCTCGCCGCTGCCGAACGCCATGTCCCCGCGCTGGTTGCCGCGCGGGCCGATGCGCTGGTCGCGGCGATCCGCGCGGGCACGGCGGACCTGCAGCTGGAACATGGCTCGCTGGTGTGGGAAGGCGAGAAGCTGTCGGAGCTCAAGCGCGGGCGCGGCCCGTTGACGCCAAGGCTGGTTGCCGACCCAGCGGTTGAGACCTTGCCGCCACTGGCCCGAAGCGCGCTGATGGCGGCGCTGACGGACCGGCTGGACACAGCATTGTCGCCGCTGGCACCGCTGCGCAAGCTCGATGCGGCCAGCCTGTCGGGCGAAGCAGGTCCCGAATTGCGCGCGCTGCTGATCACCCTGGTCGAAGCCGGCGGCATGCTGGAACGGCGGAGTTCAGGGATTGACCGGCTTGCCCCGGCGCAGCGCTCGATGCTGGCAAGGCTTGGCGTCAGGGTCGGGGCGCTCGATCTGTTTGTCCCGGCCATGCTGCGGCCTACCGCGCTTGGCCTTTGGCGCGAGCTGGCGGCTCTGCTGGGGAAAAAGCTTCCGCCGCCCGCCCCGGCCATGCCGCCGGTGCTGCCTGCGACCAACCACCCTGCCCCACCGGGCTATCGACCGCTTGGCAAGCAGTTGCTGCGGCTCGACATAGCGGAAAAGCTGCTGCGCGAGGCGCATGCCGCCCGTGTTGGTGCCGGTCGCCGTTCGTTTGCGCTCGATCCGGCCCGCGCTGTTTCCAGCGGCCTGACCACCGCGAGCTATGCCCGGCTGCTGCGGAGCGCCGGTTTTCATGCGCTTGTGCCGCGCCAGCTGGCCGAAGGCGAAGCCGGGCCGCCCGCGCAACTGCTGTGGCACTGGCGTCCGGTGCGCGTAGCTGCCGAATCGGCCGCGCCGCCGCCCTATCGGCCTGACGGCGCCTTCGCTGCGCTCGCCGATCTGGTGCAGTGATTCGGCAAACGGAGGCTCGATGCGTGTAGACAAGCTGCTGTGGTATCTGCGCATCGCCAAGACGCGGGGGCTGGCGCAGGATATGGCCGAGGCCGGCCACATGCGCATCAACGGTCGCCGAATCGACCGCGCGCATCAGAAGGTGGCGCCAGAGGATGTTCTGACCATTCCGGCAGGCCAGGGCATTCGCGTCATCTCCGTGCTCACCCTGCCGACGGGGCGCGGCCCGGCTGCGGAAGCACAAAGCTGTTATCGGGACCTTGACGCGGCCAACGCTTTCCCTCTAGCAGCAGGACATAACAACTCTGCTGCCGAAGGGGATTTGCAGCCATGACCTATGTCGTCACCGACGCCTGTATCCGCTGCAAGTATATGGATTGCGTGGAAGTCTGCCCGGTGGACTGCTTCTACGAAGGCGAGAACATGCTGGTGATCAACCCCAGCGAATGCATCGATTGCGGCGTTTGCGAACCCGAATGCCCAGCCGAAGCGATCCTGCCCGACACCGAAAGCGGTCTTGAACAGTGGCTTGAGCTGAATACCAAATATTCGGCCGAGTGGCCCAATATCACCACCAAGAAGGACAGCCCGGACGACGCTGACGAGTTCAAGGGCGTCGAAGGCAAGTTTGAGACTCACTTCTCTGCGGAGCCCGGCGAGGGCGACTGACCTTAGGCTTTGATTGGCAGTTGCAACGCGGAAATCTGCGGGTTTCCGAGCGTGGAATCGTGCCTCTGGTCAAATTGTCACCGACGTGTTATATAATTACCCGACTGCGGTGCGTATTCAGCGTGACCGGGTAATAAGCATGTTGCAGGGCAAGGTCGCTAAGCGCGGTTAATGCTGCCAACAAATCGGTTTGCCGGCTGCGCTTCAGTCGCTGGCAGGCCGGGTGGCATCATCTTCGTCGAGATCCTCCCAAACAGATGAAGGGACGATACATGACGCCAAAGGCAAACGCCTTCGATGTCGGTGACTACGTCGTATATCCAAAGCACGGAGTTGGCCGGGTGATCGAACTGCAGGAGCAGGAGATCGCCGGTATGCAGCTTGAGCTCTATGTGTTGCGCTTTGAAAAAGAACGCATGACGCTGCGGGTCCCCGTAGGCAAAGTCGAAGCCATTGGCATGCGCAAGCTGTCTTCGGACAAGACCCTGCGCGAAGCTCTGACTACGCTTGAGGGCAAACCGAAGGTCAAGCGCACCATGTGGTCGCGCCGGGCCCAGGAATATGAAGCCAAGATCAATTCGGGCGATCTCGTATCGATTGCCGAAGTGACCCGCGACCTGTTCCGCGCCGACGACCAGCCCGAACAGAGCTATTCCGAACGGCAGATCTTCGAAGCCGCCTCTTCACGCCTCGCGCGTGAGCTGGCTGCGATGGAAAAGACCGACGAGCCGGCGGCGCTCAAGAAAATCCTCGCGATCCTCAACGAGCATGCGCCGAAGTATTACGAATCGACGATTGCAGCTGCTGCCGCCGAGGCAGCGGAAGCAGCTGAAGCGAGCGACGCTGTCGCCTGACCATGCGCGACCATCCTGAGCTTGTCGAAGGACAGAGAGGCCGCTCCGAAAGGGGCGGCCTTTTTGTTGTTGGGTATCCAAACCAATCTTCCAAACTCTGATCTCGTTATCCCCGCGAAAGCGGGGACCCATCTCCCCAGCTTGAACCTTGCTCAGATCGAAAGGGCGGAAGATGGGTTCCCGCTTTCGCGGGAATGACGAAAAGGGGTGAAGGCCAGTAACGGTTGGAATCAGGCGGCGGCGCGGCGCAGCCGGTCATTGATGGCGGCGCCGATATGCTCGTCCGGAATCGGCGCGACCGCGACGCGCGGTTGCGGCGATAGGGCCGCCTCATGCAGCCCCGCATAGAGCCGCGCAGCCGCCTCCGCGAGATCGCCTGTGGGTGACAGATTGAAGTGCCCGGTAACCGCGCCGAAGCCGAGGTGAAATTCGCCCTCCTCCGCCAGGCGGGCTTCGAGCCGGACTGGCTTTCCCGGCGCATAGTGGCTCGCCAGCTGGCCGGGGGCTTCGATGCCACTGTCTGGCGCGATGGCGTCAGGCTCCGTACCCAGAATTGCGGAAAGCTGCGCCTGCGTGATCGGGCCCGGGCGCAGAACCTGCCAACCACCATTTTCGCGCAAGGCGATAATGGTCGATTCGATACCCTGTGCGCAGGTTCCGCCATCGAGAATCAACCCGGCCTTGCCCCCCAGCGATGCCGCCACATGCGCAGCCGAAGTCGGGCTGACGCCGCCACTGCGATTGGCCGAGGGCGCCGCCAGAGGCAGGCCGCTTGTCTCCAGCACTGCGCGCATCACCGGATGCGCCGGACAGCGCAGCGCGATTGTGGGCAATCCGGCGGTAACCGCGGCGGCAAGCGGCGCATTTTCAAGCTTGGGCAAAACCATGGTCAGCGCGCCCGGCCAGAAAGCATCGGCAAGCTTGTGCGCCCGGTCATCCAGCAAGGCCAGCGTGCTTGCCTGCGCCAGATCCAGTACATGCACGATCAGCGGATTGAAATCGGGCCGCCCCTTGGCGCGGTAGATCGCCGCAACGGCTTCTTCGCTGTCGGCCCGCGCGGCAAGGCCATAGACCGTCTCGGTCGGCACCGCGACCAGGGCGCCCGCCGCCACACGCAGCGCCGCCTCGACAATCGCTGCGGCATCTGCACTCACTATTCCGGCTGGGGTGTTATCGGCCATGGCCTGTCGCTATAGGCGGCATGACACAAAGCCAAGGGAAAGCACGCAATGGATTTTATCGCCCCCAGCGCCGAACAGGTCTTCGCCCTGCGCATCAGTGCCGGGATAGACGAGATTGCTCAGAATCCGCGCTTTGCCGCCGCCAGCTCCGATCTTGTTGAAGCGATTGTCGAGGGCATCGGCCAGTTTGCCGCCGGTGAATGGGCCCCGCTGCAGCGCATTGGCGATACGCAGGGGGCCAAGGTATCGGATGGCCTGGTCACTCTCCCCCAAGGCTTCGCGCCCGCCTATCAAGCCTATGTCGAGCAGGGCTGGAATGCCGTGGCCGGGCCGGAGGAATTTGGCGGACAGGGCCTGCCCTATAGCCTCGCCTGCGCCATTCTGGAAACATTGGGTAGCGCCAATCTGGCTTTCACCCTGCTGCCGATGTTGACCGTCGGCGCTATCGAATCGCTGCAGCATCATGGCAGCGCAGCGCAGCAGGCGCTCTATCTGCCCAAACTGGTCAGTGGCATCTGGACCGGAACGATGAACCTGACGGAGCCGCAAGCTGGCAGCGATGTCGGAGCCTTGCGCACCAGTGCTACGCCGATTGAATCGGGCGGAGACGCGGGAAAATACCGCATCAAGGGCACCAAGATCTTCATCACCTGGGGCGGCCACGAACTGGCCGAGAACATTATCCATCTCGTCCTCGCCCGCACCCCCGGAGCTCCGGCGGGCTCGCGCGGCATCTCGCTGTTCGTAGTGCCGAAAATTCTGGTGAATGCCGATGGCAGCCTTGGCGCGCACAACGATCTGCGAGTCGTCAGCCTCGAACACAAGCTCGGCATCCACGCCTCGCCGACTTGCGTGATGAGCTATGGTGACAATGATAATTGCATCGGAGAACTGGTCGGCCACGAGAACGAAGGCCTCAAGGCCATGTTCACGATGATGAATTCGGCGCGGATCAATGTCGGCAGCCAGGGGGTTCAGCTCGCCGAGCGCGCATGGCAGCAAGCGAAGCATTTTGCAGTTGAGCGCATTCAATCGGCGCGAGCGGGTTCGGCTGACAAGTCGCCCGTGGCAATCATCGAGCACCCGGACGTGCGCCGCATGCTGCTGCGGATGCGCGCCTTGACTGAAGGCGGGCGGGCCCTTCTCTATTACACCGCCGGACAGGTCGATCGCGGCAGCCTTGGGGACAATGCCGCAAAGATGCGCGCCGATCTGCTGGTGCCCTTGCTCAAGGCATGGGGCACCGATCTGGGCATGGAAGTGACCAGCCTCAATGTGCAGATCCACGGCGGCATGGGCTTTACCGAGGAAACCGGCGCGGCACAGCTGATGCGCGATGCCCGCATTCCGCCGATTTACGAAGGCACCAATGGTATCCAGGCGGCTGACCTCGTCACCCGCAAGCTGGGCATGGAAAATGGCGGCGTGCTGGCCGCGCTGATGACGGAGATCGGCAAGGATGCGGGTGATGCTCCGGCTCTGGCCACATTGGCAGGGGAATGCGCAGCAATTGGTGAGTGGATGACCAGTCAGGCGAGCCTTGATGACCGACTCGCTGGCTCGGTGCCTTTCCTGACGATGTGCGCGGTTGCAGTCGCAGGCTGGCAATTGCTGCGCCAGTCACGCGCTTCGGCCGATTCGGACAGTCCGGCAGCGATTGCCCGGTCCAAGCCGGTCGTTGCCCGCTTTTTCCTCGATCACCTTGTCCCCGAGGCCATGGGCCTGAAGGCAGCGGCAGTGGGCGGGGCAGGCCTGTTCTATGCGCTGGACGCCGAGGCGCTGGCGCAATGAGCGATTCGGAGGCTCTGTTGACGCGAATCGCTCAAGCCCTTGAGAGATTCGCGCCGGTTGCCGGGCCAAAACAGGACTGGCTGGCTCATCCGGCCTATGTCTGGGATCGCCATGGTGTGCGCCCGGTAGCGAAAATCGAAGCCCCTGATCCAAAACTGCTGCGCGGAATCGACGCGCAAAGAGCAACGGTCATCGAAAATGTGACCCGGTTGGCCGCGGGCCACGCTGCGCATGACATGCTGCTGTGGGGATCGCGCGGCATGGGCAAATCGGCGCTGCTGCGCTCGGCGATTGTGGCGGCGCAGGCAGAGGGCGCAGGGCGAGTGGCTTTGGTCCAGGTGGCGCCGGACGCGCTCGATTCGCTCGCGACACTGTTCACAGCGCTGCGTGAGGTCAAACGCCAGTTCCTCGTCTATATTGATGATCTCGGTTTCGAGGACGGCGACAGCAGCTGCCCGCGTGCGCTGCGCTCATGGCTGGAAGGCGGAGTCGAGGCGCGGCCAGGCAATGTTCGCATCGCTGTGACTTCCAACCGCCGCGCGATTGTCGCGCGGCATCTCTCCGAACAGGACGACCCGATCAACCCGCGCGACGCAGTCGACGATCGGCTTGCGCTGGCCGATCGCTTCGGCTTGTCGATCGGTTTTCACAATTGCAGCCAGGATGATTATCTCGCGATCATAATGGGTTATGCCGAGAACTACGGCCTAACCTGGGATCAGGCCGAAGCGCTCGAATGGTCAAAACGGCGCGGCGCCCGTTCGGGGCGGGTGGCTTGGCAATTCATCACAGAGCTTGCCGGGCGCGCAGGCGTTTCGATCTGAGCCTTACCGCGATTCCTGCACGACATCGGACTTGATGGTGGCGCGGAATTTGCGATCAAGATCGCCATCAAGCTCGCGCTGCGGGGGCAGATGGCCGGATACCACGGGCTTGGGTGCCGCCGACAGTGCCGCTCCGGGCGCCTCGACCCGCCAGATGATACCTGCCGTATCGTCGGAAACCAGCAAAGCGCCACTCTTGTCCCAGGTCAGCCACACCGGCCGGCCATGGGTTTCATTGCCCTTGGCTGTGAGAAATCCGGTCAGGACCGGCAGCGGCTTGCTCAGCGGATTGCCATTGGCATCGAACGACACAAAAACAACGTCATAACCGGACAGCGGCTTGCGGTTCCACGAGCCATGCCGGGCAATGAAGGCGCCATTGGCATAATTTGGCCCCATGCGGTTGCCGCCAGCCGAGAACAGAAGCCCCAGCGCCGCAGTATGCGCGCCGAGGGCATATTCGGGCTTGCGGGCATATTCGATGAGGAACTCCGGCATCGGATATTGCACCCGCCAGTCGATCACATCCTTCCAATAGACCCAGGGCCAGCCATATTGTGCGCCGACCGGCACAGTCGTGAGATAATCAGGCACCAGATCCGGGCTAAGCATATCGCGCTCCTGCACCGTTGCCCACAACTCGCCGGTCGAAGGATTCCAGCCCATGCCATTGGGGTTGCGCATGCCGTTGGCAAATTGGCGGTATTTGCCGGAGGCCACATCGATTTCCCAGATCGCCGCACGGCCCTGTTCCGCCGCTACGCCATTGTCGCCGATATTCGAGGACGAACCCACCGCAGCATAGAGCTTCTTGCCATCCGGGCTGAGCAGCAAATTGCGCATCCAGTGATTGCCGGCGCCGGGCAAGTCCATGATTTTGTGAGGTTCCCCGCTCAGATCGGTCGCGCCGGGAGCAAAGTCATAGGACATCACCGCATTATGATTGGCCACATATAATTTGCCTGCACCCCAGGCCATGCCCGAAGGCGAATCCATATCCTTTTCGCGCAAGATAAAGCGCTGCTCGGCCTTGCCGTCGCCATCGCCATCACGCAGCAGCACGATCTTGTTCGGCGATGCCTGGCCAGCCCCGACCCGGCTCATGAACAGCTTCATGAAGAACCCGGTCACACCGCCGCCGCCGCCATTGCGCGGCGGCGAATTTGTCTCAGCCACCAGCACGTCGCCATTTGGCAGCGTCAGCATGGTGCGTGGATGATCGAGGCCTTCGGCGAAGCGGCTCACCGCAAGGCCCGCAGCGGCAGCAGGCGCGCCGCTGCCCCAGCCGATGCTCTTGGCGAGGCCAACGCTGGGGATTGTCTCGGTTTCAATTTCGACCAGCGTGGGCTGCTTGCCCGTGGTCGCTGCCGGGTCGCGGCTCGAGGGATTGCCGTGCCAAACCCACACCCCGAAAACGAGGAGCACGAGCGCGATGGCGCCGAGCCATGCGAGAAATTTGCGTTTGCCGGTCATCATGGGGCAGAGATAGGCGGTGCGGAGCGGCTCGGCAATGCCCTGACTGTTCGCAAGGCTGACTGCGTTCGCAAGCGCAACCTCGCCAGCCCTGCTTGCACCAATACGGGACAGCCCCCAAGTCAACGGAAGCCAAGCCTTGGATTCACAGGCCTTGCGATGCTAAATTTGGAGTTAAGGCCGGGAATTGTCCCAGTGGCCACGCAGGGGAAAGTTATGTCTTTTCGTAACCATGCCAAGGAATGCGGCGCCGCAGCCGCGCTGGCACTGGCGCTGACTCTGGCAGGGCCCGCTGTTGCCGCTGACGATATGCCCGGCGCTGTCTATACCGCCGCCAACAACATGCCCCTGCCTTCCGCTCCAGCAATGCCCGCAGTCTCCGATTGGCGCCCCGCCTGGTGGAACTCCTCCTACACCGCGATCGTGCTGCCCGACAGCCGCACGCGCGACCAGTGGCTGCGCGAATGCCACCGCCGCATGACGCCGAATTATGCTTATGGCGATTATTATGGCCGCTATCGTGATCGCGACAGGCGCCGCCATGGCCGGGATCGCGACCGCATCGATGGCTACGCCTCGGGCAATGGTGAATGCGAAGCCTATTTCGACGACTATTACCGCTACCAGGCCGAATATGCCCAGCGGGCCTATGCCTATTCCTACCAGAGCCAGGCCACGACGGACCAGTCCGGTCAGCGGCAGGTCGAGGAAGTGGTAACCGAACGCTACGAGCCGATTCGCACCCGGATCATCGAGCGCCGCCGGGCCCGCTCGGTGATCCACGACAAGCGGATCCGCATCGCGCCCTGAGCCGCGCCGGTAATCTGGACTTAAATGCCGCCGCCGGTCAGCCGCTGACAAATCAGATCGAGCTGATCGAGCGTGCGGTAGCGAATCGTCACTGCGCCCGAACGCGGGTCGGCGTCGGCATTGATGCGCACTGGCAGGCCGAGAAATTCCTCCAGGTGCCCCTGCACCGCAGCAATATCGGCGGCATCGGCTGACTTGTGCTCCATGCGCGCGTTGCGGCGTGCGGGCGTGCCCTGCTGCGCCCGGCGCACCAACCGTTCGACTTCGCGTACCGACAGGTTCTTGGCGACAGCTGCCTCTGCCAGCCGCTCCGCGTCGGCAGCACCGATCAGCGCACGGGCATGGCCCATCGCCAGTTGCCCCGCCTCGACCAGTGCGAGCACCGAATCGGGCAGCGCCAGCAAGCGCTGGAGATTAGCGACATGACTGCGCGACTTGTCGACCATCCGGGCGATTTCGGCCTGGGTCAGTCCTTCCAGTTCGGCCAGCCGCTGATAGGCACGTGCTTCTTCGACCGGATTCAGATCTTCTCGCTGAAGATTCTCGATCAAGGCCAGCGCCATGACTTCACGATTGTCCAGATCACGAATTAGTGCTGGAATTTCATGAAGTTGTGCGCGCTGCGCGGCGCGCCAGCGTCGTTCGCCGGCGACCAGCTGATAGAGGCCGTCGGCTTGCGGCCGCACGATGATCGGCTGAATCACCCCGCGCGCGGCAATGGAAGCAGCCAGCTCATCAAGCGCGGCTTCATCGAAATGCCGCCGGGGCTGGCCGGGATGCGGCACGATAGCGGCGATGGCCAGCATCGCCAGGCCGCCAGCAGGAGGCGTTACTGCACTATCCGACGCTGTATTGACCAGCGGTTCCTCGCGGCGGGTTTCGCCCATCAGGGCGCCGAGTCCGCGCCCCAGTGCCATAGGTTTGCGGCGCGTGGCAGCCGCAGCAGCAATAGCTACGGGACTGGCTGGATTGTCGCTCATGCGGCCTGCCTCCTTTCTGGCAGGCGAGCGATCAGCTCGCGGGCCAGGGCAATATATGCGCGGCTACCGGAACAGCTGTGATCATAAACCAAAGCCGGCAGCCCATGGCTCGGTGCTTCAGACAGCCGAACATTCCGCGGAATCGTTGCCTGGAACACCAGATCACCGAGACAACTGCGGACGTCTTCGGAAACCTGATCGGTCAGTCGGTTGCGGCGATCAAACATGGTCAGGGCCACGCCGATGATGCCGAGATCGGGATTAAAGCGCTGTTGCACCCGCTCGACAGTCTGGAGGAGATGGCTGAGCCCTTCGAGCGCGAAGAATTCGCATTGCAGCGGCACCAGCAGGGTATCGGCTGCGGTCAGGGCGTTGAGCGTGAGCAGGCCCAGCGACGGCGGGCAATCGATCACGCAGATATCGTAACCGATCTCCTGCACCAGCGCCTGCCGCAGCCGTCCGGTGCGATCATCGACCGAAACCAGCTCGATTTCCGCGCCCGACAGATCGACCGTAGCCGGGACGATATCGAGACCGGGGATCCGGGTCTTGGAAATGCAGGCGCGCAGCGGCAGGGAATCGACGAGAAGATCGTAGGAAGAGCGCTCACGATCGGCAGTGGCAATGCCGATGCCGGTCGAGGCATTGCCCTGCGGATCAAGGTCGATCAACAGCACTTTCGAGCCGGTCGCGGCGAGCGCAGTGGCCAGATTGATCGCGGTGGTGGTTTTGCCCACCCCGCCCTTCTGGTTGGCAATGGCTATGCTGATCACTTCTTGCGCCCCTTCCGACCTCTCAGCGTGCCGACAACAATGCCGGCCTCGCTATCCGTCAGCGATTGTTCCACGTGGAACATATGATCCCAACCCCGCAGCATATGCAACTCCTGCTGTGCCGAACGTCCCTTGGGCAACAGCCATAGCGTGTCGGCTGTGGAAAATCTTGCGGATAAGCCCAGCAAGCGATCAAGCGGTGCAAATGCGCGTGCGGAGATGGCCCGAAATGGAGCGGTTTCGACCAGTTCAAGACGTTGCGACAGTATCTGGGCGTTTGTCAGCCCCATGGCGATTCGCATTTGCTCGAGCCAGGCTGTCCGCAATGGCCGCGATTCGACCATGACCACACGCGCTTCCGGGCGCAGCGCCGCGATCACCAGGCCGGGGAAACCTGCGCCCGTCCCCAGATCAAGCCACGGTGATGTTGTTTCACGTGGAACATGGCTGAGCAGCTGCGCCGAATCGGCAATGTGGCGCTGCCATACCGAAGCCAGCGAACCGGCGGAAACCAGATTCTGCCGTTCATTCTCCGCAGTCAGCGACGTCACCAATTGCTCCATCCTGGCAAATGCGACATCGTCACATTCCGGCAATGCACGCAGCCAGTCCTTCGCATCATCCTCGGTGGTGATCATGCAGCAAGCCGCCGCGCATGGACCAGTAGCGCCGCCAGCGCTGCAGGTGTCACTCCCGGCACACGGCCGGCTGCCGCCAGACTGCCCGGGCGCGCCCGGCTGAGCCGTTCGACCATCTCCCGCGACAGACCGGGTATGGTATCATAGGCAAAATCATCGCCCAGTGGCAGCGCCTCGCTGGCGCGCAATTCGCGCAGTTCGCTGTCCTGCCGCGCGAGATAGGGCGCATAGGCAGCATCTTCGGCCACTTCCTCAGCGAGATCAGCGTCACCGAGCACATCCGCCTCGATCCACGGCGCCAGGCTGCCAAGCGTTACCCCGCCGAACCGCAACCATTCACGCAAAGGCAGTCGGCCTGCATCGACGCGCACCGGCAGGTCCGCTGCAGCCAGCTCCCCCGCCCCGACCTTGCGCTCCAGCGCCAGTTCCAGCGCCGCCTTGGCCCCTTGTCTCGCAGCAAACCAGTTGCGCCGGGCCGGGCCGACACAGCTCGCCTCAATCGCCAACGGGGTCAGCCGGGACGAAGCATTGTTGGCGCGCAGCCGCAGCCGGTATTCAGCCCGCGCGGTGAGCATGCGATAGGGCTCACTCACGCCGTGCAACGTCAGATCGTCAATCATCACCGCCATATAGCTATTTGCCCGGTCAAGCGGCGCGGGCTTGCGGCCCAGCACCGAGGCGGCAGCATGCATCCCTGCGACCAGTCCCTGCGCGGCGGCTTCCTCATAGCCGGTGGTGCCATTGATCTGGCCCGCGCAATAAAGGCCTGGAATCGCGCGCAGCTCAAGGCTCGGCCGCAGCGCACGCGGATCGATGTGATCGTATTCAACGGCATAGCCAGGCACGACCATGTCAACCTGCTCCAGCCCTTCCATCGTCCGCAGCATGGCAAGCTGGACGTCAGCCGGCAGCGAAGTGCTGATCCCGTTGGGATAGACCAAATGCGTGTCCAGACCCTCCGGCTCGAGGAATACCTGGTGGCCATCGCGGTCGGCAAAGCGGTGGATCTTGTCTTCGATCGACGGGCAATAGCGCGGCCCTTGCGCACCGATGGCGCCCGAAAACAGCGGCGAGCGATGCAGGTTGGCGCGGATGACGTCGTGACTGCGCCCGTTGGTGCGGGTGATCGCACAAGTAATCTGCGGATTGACGCGGGTCTTGTTCATCGCCGACATGCACCAGAGCTCGGCATCCGAAGCCTGCTCCGCCAGCACGGCCCAATCAATCGTGCGGCCATCGAGGCGCGGCGGGGTCCCGGTCTTGAGCCGCGCCATCGGCAATTTGGCCTCGCGCAGCTGGCGGCTGAGCACTTGTGCGGAAGACTCGCCAATCCGCCCGCCAGTCATCCGCTCTTCGCCGCGAAACAGCGTGCCGCCAAGGAATGTGCCAGTGCACAGCACCACCGCCTGCCCCGTCAGCAGCGTGCCATCCGCCAGCTTTACCCCTGCGACCCGCCCGCCATCCAGGTCGAGCCCAGCCGCCTCGCCTTGCACCAGCGTCAGATCGCCCTGCTGCCTGAGCAGTCGCTGGATCGCCGCCTTGAACAGCCTGCGATCAGCCTGGACCCGCGGCCCCTGCACTGCGCTGCCCTTGGAGCGATTGAGCATGCGGTAATGAATCGCCGCTGCGTCGGCCGCCTTGGCGATCAGACCGTCAAAGGCATCGACTTCGCGCACCAGATGACCCTTGCCCAGCCCGCCAATCGCCGGATTGCAGCTCATCGCGCCAACAGCCTGCAGATCGAAGCTGATCAGCGCCACGCGCGCACCCATCCGCGCTGCAACCGCCGCTGCCTCGCAGCCGGCGTGTCCGCCGCCGATGACAATGATGTCGAAGCTCTGCATAGCCGCGCCTTTACAGCATCGTACGAAAAAGTGGGAACCGGTTTTTCGCGAATAACGATGCGGCCACAAATAATCGGCACGAGGTTCGGTCAAAGCGGCAGGTGTTCCACGTGGAACAGTCACTTGCCGATACAGAACCGCCCGAACAGCGCGTCGAGCATATGCTCCGTTGTCGTCCGTCCCAACAGGGCATCAAATGCCAGGCGGGCCAGTCGCAGGTTCTCGGCGGCAAGCAACGGATCCGACTGCGCGAGGGCAGCAGTCAGCGCCGCACACGCCTCTGCCAGCAGACCATGCTGGCGCTGGTTGAGCGCAACAGCGCCCGGGCGGGGCAAAGCGGCGCGGGCATGGGCGACCAGATCGTGGCGCAGGGCGTCCATGCCCTCACCGGTCAGGGCTGAAACACGGTGGCGCGGGTGCTGCTTGGCCTCGTGGTCCTGGCGGTCCGCCTGCGGCTCAAGCTCCCATGCACCCTCAGGTCCGCCTCCCTCGGGGCCCAGCCACAGGACCAGATCAGCATCACTCATGGCCGCGCGGGCCCGTTCGATACCAATTGCCTCAATCGCATCCCCGGTTTCACCGCGCAATCCTGCGGTATCGGCAAAACGGAATGGCACCCCGTCGATCGCCACCGTTTGGGTCAGGACATCACGTGTGGTCCCCGCGATTGGCGCCGTGATCGCCGCTTCACTTTCAATCAAAGCATTGAATAAAGTGCTTTTTCCTGAATTCGGCGGCCCGGCCAGCACCACCCTGAAGCCTTCACGGAGAGTCTCGGCACGGGGCCGGGAAAGCCAGTCACCGATCTCGGCATCAAGTTCATCAACTTTGGCGGCAAAATCCGCTGGCAGACTGGCGGCATCGTCTTCGTCGGCGAAATCGAGCACGGCTTCGAGGGCGGCGCTGCTGTCGAGCAACCGACTGCGCCAGTCTTCGACTTTCCGGGAAAAGGCCCCACCGGCCAGAGCCTGCGCGCTCTTGCGCTGCAATTCGGTCTCGGCGGACAGCAAATCCGCCAGGCCCTCGGCTTCGGCCAGGTCAATCTTGCCATTGGCAAAAGCACGGCGAGTGAATTCACCGGAAGTTGCGCGGCGCAACTTTGGTAGCCCGGCCAGCGCCGCCTCGACCGACGCTATGACGGCGCGGCCGCCATGGCAGTGAAGCTCGGCCATATCCTCGCCAGTGGAAGTAGCGGGGCCGGGCAGCCATAAAGCCAGCGCCCGGTCCAGCACCTCGCCCGCCGCATCGCGCAGCGTGACCACCGCAGCGCGGCGCTGTTCAGGCAGCTTTCCCGCCAATGCCTGCAGGGCACTGCCAGCCTCGGGGCCGCTGATTCTGATCACGGAAATCGCGGCAGGCGGCGCGCCGCTCGACAGCGCAAAGATTGTATCGGTCATGGCCGCGCGTTAGCAGTTCCGTCTTGCTGCCGGGAGCGGCTAATCGGCCTTCTTCTTCCCGCCCATCGCCATGGCGGCGCCGCCTGCGAGCAAACTCTGGAACATCTTGAGGCCCATTTCACCCATCGGCGCGATCTGCTTGGCCATTTCCTGCAACTGATCGAAGCTGCCCGCACCCTTCATCAACTTCGCAGCCGCTTCGGCATAAGCTTCATTAGCTTTGCTGACATCGGGCAGCCCCAGCAGGCGCCGCGCCTCCTCAGGGGTGCAATCGAACTCTAAGTTGACTTTCATGACCGTTCTCCAAGCCCATAAAGCTGACACATGCCCTTGGCAAAGTCCATGCGGACCGCATAATGGCGTCAGCACCACTTTGAGGACAGCAGAGATGCCTACCAACACATCAATCCCCACGCTTGACGGCAAAAGCACCTTCCCGGCCTATGTCGTGGAACCCGAGGGTCCCCCGCGCGGCGCGATTATCGTGATCCAGGAGATTTTCGGGGTTAATCCCGGAATCGCCAGGAAGACCGAGGACTGGGCCGCAGCCGGTTATCTCGCGGTTGCGCCGGATGTGTTCTGGCGTCAGCAGCCAGGTGTCGAATTCAATCCCGATGCGCCTGAGGAATTTCAGCAAGCCATCGGCTTCATGATGAAGCACGATTTCGAAGCGGGAGTTCAGGATGTCGAAGCGGTGATTCACTGGATCCGCCGCGAACAGGGCCTGGCCAAGGTCGGCCTCGAAGGCTTCTGCATGGGCGGCAAGATCGCCTACATGGCGGCAGCACGCACCGATGTGGATGCATCGGTCGGCTATTATGGCGTCGGCATCGACCAGATGCTGGGTGAAAGCCATGCCATTGCCAAGCCGCTGCTGCTGCATGTGCCGACCTCCGATGGCTTCGTTCCTGCGGATGCCCAGAAGGCCATGCACGCAGGCCTTGATGGCAATGCACATGTGACGATCCACGACTACGAAGGCCTCGACCACGGCTTTGCGGACACCTTCGGCACGCGCCGTGACAAGGATGGGGCAAAGCTGGCGGAAAAGCGGACGGCGGAGTTCTTTGCGACCAACGTGGGCTAGAGCCAACCACTCGCTTTCAGATCGGCGATCCGTTCCCGCGATACCGGCACTTCCATGCCATTGTGCAGCACAAGCCGAAGCGTCCTGTCACTACGCTTTTGGCCGGTGACCGCCTCGCGCGCGACCCACCAGCTGCGGTGGACCTGCATGCCATCCACGGCAGGATCAAGCTCGGCAATGGCATCGCGCAGGCGAATCAGGATCAGGGTGGTGGATGTCTCGCTGTGCGCGCGGACATAGTGATCCTCGCTGCTTAGTGCGAGCAAAGGGCCGAAACCTCGGGGGAGGCGAGCTTCGAATCGTGATGCAGACTGATCTATCTGCGCGGGTTGAGCGGGTTCAACAAGTGGCTGCGGAACCGGCGACACCACGACGTCAGTGCGAAACATGGCGCGATAGACCGAATAGGTCAGCACGCTGATGAGCAGAACCTGCCCATAGAGCACCGGCAAACCAGCGAAATGCAACATGTGGGCAAGGTCGAATCCTGTGAACAACCACGCAACCAGCAAGGTCATCGGCAGGCTGCCGATGGCAATCGCAATGCTGCGGACTGCGAGTGCAGGCAGACCAGTCTCGGCCGCCAACCAGTCACCGACGATCAGCGTTGGGCGGCCGATTGCCAGACCGGCAACCATCATGAAAATCCAGTAGGCCATGCGGGGGCCCGTGCCCATACGATAGGTATCAAACGGCCCCAACAAACCCAGCAAAGCGCCGAGCATCACGGCAACCAACAGTTCCATTGCGATTCGCCGTGCCAACTCGCGCCATTCCCTTTCCATTCCAGGCCAATTCACGAAGCGCCAATTGCCCGGCTGACCGACTGGTGCCGGATTCACGAAGCAATTCCCCAGTTCCACGAATAGTGACTTGTTCGCAATCCAGCAAAATCCAATCAGATCACCTGCCTGACAGGAGAGCCAGAAATGATGACCACATCAACCCGCAAATTCATATCACCATTGGTTCAGCTCGTAATCGCCATCTTGATAACGGCGCTGGTGATTGGCGCTACCAAGGCGATCGGACGCTCCCCGCATAGCGACTATCAGACGCCGCAATGGGCAGTGGCAATACATTTGCTGACGGTTGTCCCGGCGCTGTTCCTGGGTGCGTATGTTATCTTTGCCAGAAAAGGCGACGCACTCCACAAAATGCTCGGCAAGATTTGGGCCGCGCTGATGCTGATAACTGCAATCGACAGCTTCTGGATTCGCGATATCACCGGCCATATCGGGCCGATCCACATCTTCTCCGTCGTGACGCTGATTTCCCTGCCACTCGCCATCTATCAAATCCGCAGGGGTAATATCGAAGGCCATCGCCGGGCCATGCGCGGCACCTTCATCGGGCTGTGCGCCGCCGGAATGTTTGCCCTGACGCCGGGCCGGATGCTGGGGCACCTAATATTCGGCTGAGGTCAACCCATCAGATACATCACCTGCGGGCCAACCTGGTGCCAGCCCTCCCAGATCATTTTCAGGGCGACATAGAGAATCAGGAACAGGCCGATCCATGCGATCCAATGATAACGTTGGATCAGCTTGGCGACAAAGCCGGCCGCGGTTCCCATCAGTAGCACCGAAAAAGTGAGGCCGATAAACAGCACTGCCGGATTTTCGCGGGCAATGCCGGCCACGACCAGAACATTGTCGAGGCTCATCGAAAGGTCGGCGATGGTGATCTGCACCGCGGCCTGAAAGAAGGTCTTGGTCGCGGGCGGACCTTCGACTTCCGGCGTATCCGGATCGTCGGCCACCACGATTTTGGTGGGGCGCAATTCGCGATACATGTTGAAAGCGACCCACAACAGCAGGAAACCACCCGCCAGCACCAGACCGGTAATGCTCAGCAACCACGTCGCAATCAGCGCAAAGCCGATCAGGAACACCAGCGCCATCGAGACGCCGAACAGGATTACCCTCTGTCGATCCTTCGCGGGCAGGCCCGAGGCAAGGGTGCCCATGATCAGAACATTGTCTCCGGCCATAGTGAGGTCGGCCACAATGATCTGAAGCAGCATGGCGAGTCCGCCAGCTGTGAAAACCGCAGAAAAGTCGAGATTCGCGAGCATCGTTCGGTTTTGTCCGGCCTACTGGTTCATTGTCGCGAAGAAATCTTCGTTGCTCTTGGAATCCTTCATCTTGTCGAGCAGGAATTCCATCGCATCGACCGTGCCCATCTGCATCAGGATACGGCGCAGCACCCACATTTTCGACAGCTTGTCCTTCTCGACCAGCAGCTCTTCCTTGCGGGTGCCGCTTTTGCCGACATCCAAGGACGGGAAGATGCGTTTGTCGGAAACCTTGCGATCGAGCACGATTTCCGAGTTGCCGGTGCCTTTGAATTCCTCGAAAATCACTTCGTCCATACGGCTGCCGGTATCGATCAGGGCGGTGGCGATGATCGAGAGCGAACCGCCTTCCTCGATATTTCGTGCGGCGCCGAAGAAGCGCTTGGGACGCTGCAAAGCATTGGCGTCAACGCCGCCAGTCAGCACCTTGCCCGAGCTCGGCACGACCGTGTTGTAGGCGCGGCCAAGGCGAGTGATCGAATCGAGCAGAATGACGACATCGCGTTTGTGCTCGACCAGCCGCTTGGCTTTTTCGATTACCATTTCGGCAACCTGAACGTGGCGAGTGGCGGGCTCGTCGAAGGTTGAGGAAATGACTTCGCCCTTCACTGAGCGTTGCATGTCAGTAACTTCTTCGGGGCGTTCATCTACCAGCAGCACCAGCAGGAAAACCTCGGGATGGTTGTCGGTGATAGCCTTGGCGATGTTTTGCAACAGCACAGTCTTGCCGGTGCGCGGCGGCGCTACGATCAGCGCGCGCTGGCCCTTGCCCTGCGGCGAAATGATATCGATGATCCGCGCCGACTTGTCTTTCACAGTCGGATCGACATTGTCGAGATTGAGCTTCTCATCAGGATAAAGCGGGGTGAGATTATCAAAACTGACCCGGTGGCGCACTGCGTCTGGATCATCGAAATTGACGCTGGTGAGGCGGTTGATTGCGAAATAGCGCTCGCCATCCTTGGGCGCGCGGATTTCGCCTTCTACCGTATCGCCAGTACGCAGGCCCCATTTGCGGACCTGATTTGGCGAGACATAGATATCGTCCGGACCGGCCAGATAATTGGATTCAGGGCTGCGCAGGAATCCGAAACCATCGGTCAGTACCTCGATCGTGCCCAGCCCCATGATTTCCTCGCCGTCTTCGGCAACTTCCTTGAGGATAGCGAACATGATGTCTTGACGGCGCATGGTTGATGCACCTTCGATTTCCAGTTCCTCGGCCATTTCAACGAGCTCGGCCGCAGTTTTCTTCTTGAGTTCTTTCAGATGCATAAATAATTGTAATCCATAGTCTAATTGTGTGTCGGCCGGTCAATCAAAGGGCTTGGGGAAAGCAGATTGGAACCGCAGCTGAGTGGCGGTTTAATTCCGGAACGCTGATTGGTTCGATAGTGACCGCAGTCCACCGCGTCAATCACTCGTCTACAGCTAATGATCAGAAGGATTTAAGGACGACCAGAACTACGATTACAGGCACTGCAATGCCCGGGATCTCATTGAGCAAGCGCAATTGCTTGCCACTCAGACTACGCTCGCCACGTGCCAGTTTGGCGGCATAACTCGCCAGCCAGAAGTGATAGACCGAAAGCGCCAGGACCAGAGCCAGCTTCAGGACAAACCAACCTTGCGCCAATACATCCAGGGTAAATGCCAGTGACAATCCCAGCACCCAAACCAGTACCAGCGAAGGCCACATGATGATTTTCAGCAACTTGCCTTCGCGTTCGATCCACTTCGCATTCTCCGGCGAATCCGGCGCAGCTTCCTGATGATAGACCAAAAAACGCGGCAGCATGAACAGTCCGGCCATCCAGAAGATGACAAAAATGATGTGGCCGGCCTTGAGCCAGAGATAGGTCATTGTAAGCACCTGCAGCATGGCATGAATATAATCGAGCTTTAGCGTGGCCGCCAGCCCCGTACGACACCGATCAACTGTTCGACATGTTCAAGCGGCGTGGTCTGGCCGATGCCATGCCCCAGATTGAACACATGCGGCCGGCCCGCAAAGCAATCGAGCACATGAAGCGCCTGCCGGCCCAGCTCATCACCGCCAGCCAGCAACAACAGTGGATCGAGATTGCCCTGCACCGGCAAACCAGTCGGCAAGGTCCTGGCTGCCCAGGCCGGATCAATGGTTTCGTCGAGACCGACAGCATCGACCCCGGTTTCTGCCGCATAGGCCCGGAGTTTTTCGCCCGCACCCTTGGGAAAGCCGATGACAGGCACTTGCGGTGCGCGGGCATGCAGCGCTTTGACGATAGCCGCATTGGGAGCAATCACCCAGCGTTCAAATTCAGCCGGAGCCAGACTGCCGGCCCAGCTATCGAACAATTGCACTGCCTCGGCCCCGGCAGCGATCTGCCCGAGCAGATATTCGATGGTAACCCCGGCAATCGCATCGATAATTGCCTGGAAAGCCCCAGAATCGCGATAGGCCAGCGCCCGCGTATCATGCTGATCACGGCTGCCCTCACCCGCTACCATGTAAGTCGCAACTGTCCAGGGGCTGCCGGCAAAGCCCAGCAGCGTTCTGCTCCCGCCTAACCCTGCTTTGACCTGCCTGACCGTCTCATAGATCGGCGTGAGGCGTTCTGGCACGGCATGCAGGCTGGTGAGTGCGGTATCGAGCAGGCGCGGACTGAGCCGCGGACCTTCACCGACCAGGAATTCAAGATTCTGGCCCATGGCATAAGGCACAATGAGAATATCGGAAAACAGGATCGCCCCGTCGAAACCAAACCGGCGGATCGGTTGCAAAGTGATTTCCGCCGCCGCTGCGCTGTCATAGACCAGCGGGAGGAATCCACCCTTCTGAGCCCGCAGTGCGCGATATTCAGGCAAATAGCGCCCCGCCTGGCGCATCAGCCAGATCGGGCGCTGATCGACGTTAGAACCGTGCAATGTATCGAGCAGCAAACCTGGCATTGAGCTCTTTCCTGCTAAAAATAATAGAATTTATATAAGGTTGATGATTGTAGTTGGTCTGTGGATATCGGGGATGAGCGTGCCTTGCCCGAATTGTCCCCGGCTGAACAGGGGTCAGGCGAGATCGAATCGCGCTCAAATGGCGTCAAGCAGAGCTTATCCGCGCTATCCCCAGCCTGTTGGAATCTGCTTCCACATGTTCACAAGCAGTCTGCCCATTTCGACTTATCGGGGACGCCTATTGCCAGCAAAGTTGTCAGCCCTTCCGTCCCGTGGTTTATGCAGGGCTTGTCAACAGCCCAAGCAGATTCCAGCGCAAACCTGATGTCCCGCCTCCATCTTCACCTTCTTTCCGATTCGACCGGCGAAACGCTGGAGATGATCGCCAAGGCTGCACTGGCGCAATTCGATGATAATGACGTTATCCGGCATTTCTGGCCAATGGTGCGTTCCCAGCAACATCTTGACCGGATTCTGGCGGATATTGCGGCCAATCCGGGCCTCGTGCTGTTTACGCTGGTCAATGCCGAAGTGCGCTCGCGGCTTGAGGAGCGGTGCCGGGCGCTGGGTTTGCCGACGATTGCTGCGCTCGATGCCGTGACGGCCGCGCTGGAAGACAAGCTTGGTCAGCAGGCCAAGGCCCGGCCGGGCCGACAACATCTGATGGACGAAGCCTATTTCGCCCGGGTCGAGGCGATCCAGTTCACGATTGCCCATGACGATGGCACCAACTGGGAAAACTGGGAGCAGGCGGATATCGTGCTCGCAGGCGTGTCCCGCACCTCAAAGACACCAACCAGCATTTACCTTGCCAATCGAGGCTACAAGACCGCGAATATCCCGATTGTCGTTGAAAGCCCGCCACCGTCGGCGCTGTATGGCCTGCGGCAGCCGCTCGTGGTAGGCCTCACGACGGCTCCCGAACGGCTGATCCAGGTGCGGCGCAACCGGCTGCTGTCGCTGGGTCAGGCGCCAGAAACTGCCTATGTCGATCAGGACAAGGTCGAGAGTGAAATCAAATATGCCCGCCGGATGTTTGCCGATAATGGCTGGCCAGTGATCGATGTCACGCGTCGTTCGATCGAGGAGACTGCAGCCGCGGTGATCAATCTGCTCAACGAGCGGCGCGCGGACGGCGGGATCGGACGTGATGGGGGGCAAGGGGCGATATGATCACTCTTGCTTCGCAAAGCGCCTCACGCAAGGCGATGCTGTTGGCGGCAGGGGTGGCGTTCACCGCGCAGCCCGCGCATCTTGATGAACGGGCGATTGAGGCCAGCATGGCAGGCGCGCTGCCGGGACAAATTGCGCGGGGACTGGCCGCAGCCAAGGCGCTCGCCGTTTCGCGCTCAGACCCCGGCGCGCTCGTTCTTGGAAGCGATTCGCTGGTCGAGGTGGCGGGACGCCGTTTCGACAAACCGGCCAGCCGCGAGGATGCAGCGGCGCATCTGCGGTTCTTTTCGGGCAAGGCCATGCAGCTGCACAGCGCGGCGGCCCTGGCGCGGGATGGTGAGGCCATTTGGCAGTATGACGCCATGGCATTGCTGCATGTGATTGATTTATCGGACACTTTTATCGAGAGCTATCTCGATGCCGAATGGCCGGCGGTGGCGGGCTGTGTCGGAGTTTTCCGTCTGGAGGCGCGCGGGGTGCAATTGTTTTCGGCAATTGAGGGTGATCATTTCACGGTGCTAGGCATGCCCTTGCTGCCGGTGCTGGGCGCGCTGCGCGAACTGGGGGAGCTGCCGCGATGAGCCGTCCTTATGCGGAGGTTATCGGCGATCCGATTGCGCACTCGAAATCGCCGCTTATCCACAATTTCTGGCTGGGCAAGCTGGGGATCGATGCGGAGTATCGTCGATGCCATGTGAAGGCCGAGGAGCTGGCGGACTATTTCGCGCAGAGGCGCGGAGACGCGGAGTGGCGGGGGTGCAATATCACTGTGCCGCATAAGGTTGCCGCTATGGCAGAAGTCGATTTTCTTAGCGATGCAGCCAAGGCGATTGGCGCGATCAATACTGTGACCTGCTCAGGACGCGCACTGTCCGGACATAACACTGACTGTACCGGCTTCCTCGAGCCGCTTGGGGATCGGCGCTTCGGTGTGGTCACGGTAATCGGGGCAGGTGGCGCGGCCCGGGCGGTTCTGGCTGGGCTGGCATCGCGCGGAGTGAAATGGGTTTCTTTGCAGAATCGCAGTTTGGGCAAGGCGCAGGCATTGCTTGACGAATTTGGCCTCGAAGGCAGCGCGGTCCCGCTAGACGACGAAGTCCGGCTGGCCGAGCTTCTGGTGAATACCTCGTCGCTTGGCATGGTTGGCCAGCCAGAGCTAGCGCCCGTTGAGGAATATGTCGCCGATGGGGGCCTGGTCTACGATATTGTTTATGCGCCGCTCGAAACCCGCTTGCTAAAGGCGGCTCGCTCGCGGGGGCTGGCGACGATTGATGGTCTGGCTATGCTGATTGGCCAGGCTGCCGCCGCATTCGAAAGATTCTTCGGCCAGCCGGCTCCTCGCCAGCACGATGCCGAACTTCGCTCTCTGCTGACGTCATGACCAAACCCTTCATTCTCGGCCTCACCGGCTCCATCGGCATGGGCAAGTCGACTGTCTCTGCGATGTTTCGCGCGGCTGGCGTTCCAGTGTTCGATGCCGATGCCGCTGTTCACGAATTGCAAGGTCCCGGCGGCGCGCTGTTGCCGATGATCGAGGAGGCGTTCCCGGGGACTACCGGGCCGCAAGGGGTCGACCGGATCAAGCTCGGTGCGGCAGTGTTTGGCGATCCTGAGAAACTCAAGCGGCTGGAGGCGATTGTTCATCCTGCCGTCGGCGCGATGCGGGCGGGGTTTCTTGAGGAGAACGCCGCGGAGAAGCTGATCGTCTTCGATATCCCCCTGCTGTTCGAAAAAGGCGGCTTCCAAATGATCGACGCGGTTGCGGTTGTCTCCGCGCCGCCGGATCAGCAGCGTGCGCGGGTGCTCGCCCGGCCGGGCATGACCGAGGAGAAATTCGCGCAGATCATGGCGATCCAGGTGCCCGATGCCGAAAAGCGCGCGCGCGCTGACTATGTCATCGATACCGGGTGCCCGCTGGCCGAAACCCGCGCCTTGGTTGAGGGTCTGGTGGAAAAGCTGATCCACGCCAAATAAACCCCGAAAGCCCCTTGCATCGCGGTAAAGCCAGTCCGATACCCGGCATAATGCGTGAAGTGATCTTCGATACCGAAACTACCGGCCTTGACCCTCAGGGCGGCGACCGGCTGGTGGAAATTGGCTGCATCGAAATGGTCAACCGGGTCGAGACTGGCCGCACATTTCATTGTTACTTCAATCCGGAACGGGCAATGGCCGCCGCCGCCGAGGCTATTCACGGGTTGGGTGATGCCTTTCTGGCCGACAAACCACTGTTTGCCAGCAGGGCCTCGGAATTGCTCGAGTTTCTCGGCGATTCGCCGCTCGTCGCGCACAATGCCGGTTTCGATTTTGGCTTCCTCAACATGGAGTTGGGCAAGTGCGGGCTGGAGCCTCTAGGGCGTGATCGCATGATCGACACTGTGGCGCTTGCCCGGGTGCGGCATCCCGGGGCCAAGAATTCGCTCGATGCCTTGTGCACCCGTTATGGCATCGATCGTTCGCATCGCACCAAACACGGCGCGCTGCTTGATGCCGAATTACTGTGCCAGGTCTATGTTGAGCTGACCGGCGGGCGGCAGATCGGGCTCGAACTGGCGGCGGAAAGCGTCGATGTGACTGCCGGGTCAGTCACGAGTGTTGTGGTCACCCGCACATATCGCGAGCCGCGCCCCCATGCCGCCGATAAGGCTGAACTGGCCGCGCACGAAGAGTTTCTGGAAACCATCTCGGCCCCATTGTGGCGCAGCAAGGCTTGAATTTGACCCAGCGCAAGCAGGCCCAGCCTTTGGTGCCCTAAAAGATTGTTGTCGCATCGTTGTTTGCGGAAAATCCTTTCCTACTTTCCGTACGATGCATTGGAAGGAGCTTGAGCCATGGATATCCGAATTTCCGGCCATCAGATGAACACCGGCGAGGCGTTGCAGACGCACGCAACCGAACGGCTCAGTGCAATTGTCGGCAAATATTTCGACCGTGCACAGTCGAGCCATGTCACTTTCGGCAAGGCTCCCTCAAATTTCTTCCGCTGCGACATCATCACCCATGTCACCCACGGACTGATACTCAAGGGGGCCGGAATCGCTGCCGATGCGCATCTCGCGCTCGACCAGGCTGCAGAAAAGATCGACACCCAGCTGCGGCGTTACAAACGCCGCCTGCGCGACCGGCATGAGCAAGCGGCTCATGCGGTTCGTCAGGAAGAGGCTGCGTATGTCGTCTTCGAAGAATCGTCGATCGGTGACGACGAACCGGCCGATGCACCGGTGGTGATTGCCGAAACCCGCGTTGATGTGCCCGAAGCCACGGTTTCCGATGCCGTCATGATGCTCGATTTGCGCAACACCAATGCCCTGCTTTTCAAAAATGCTGGCACTGGAAAGCATAATATGGTTTACCGGCGCGGCGATGGGTCGATTGGGTGGGTCGAACCTGGCTAACGCTGCTGCGGCACTTCCATTTGGGGCCGACGGGAGCGTTTTTCGTCTTCTGGAGGGAATGTGGTCCGCGGGGTTTTCCCGCAGTACTGGCGTTCACCTGATGGAAACGCGCTTTTGGTACGAATGCGAACTGGTCATGACTGCACTTTTCACTCTCCTGCCTGAAGCCGTTGCCACGATCCGTGCCGATGGCAAGCAGGCTATCCTGCGCGAACTCGCGGGCCTGTTCGCTGACGTCTATGGGCTCGACGCGGCAACTGTGCTCGCCGGGCTTGAAGACCGGGAAAAGCTCGGCAGCACCGGCTTTGGCCGGGGCGTTGCCATTCCCCATGCCCGGGTGCCCGATTTGGGCAGGCCAGTTGCCGCTTTCCTGCGTCTGGAATTGCCCGTCATATTCGATGCAGCCGATGCCATGCCGGTCGATCTGGTGTTCGGCCTGCTGTCGCCCGAACAGGCGGGTACCGCGCATCTCCATGCCCTGGCGGCGATATCGCGGACGATGCGCGACGAGCACATGCATGCCGCTCTGATGCAAGCCACCGATGCGGAAGTGCTCTATGGCCTGCTCAGCAATGTCATTGACCGCGACGCTGCCTGATTCTTGCGTGAGTGGGGCAGGCCTGAATGGGGCGGCATTGCGCTGGCGGGCGCTTGAAGGGCTTTTTGGCTCTGCACCGATCAACCGGTTTTTCGATTCCACCCCGTTCATCCCCGAAAAAGGGCCCGAAACAGGGAGAGCTGGCACCTGCCAACGTTTGAGCATCGCCCGGTCCAGCATTGCTGGCTTTACCTATAAATTGCTCGCGGCTTCGAAATGACAGGCGATGCGCGGCTTCCCGCCCGGCTCGAGATCGCCGCGCTGATCCGCCTCGCCCAGAACGGCGGCGGCTTTGCTGCGGTGCTAAAGAGCGGCGATGACCAAGCTGGGACTATCTTGTTGCTTTTGACGGAAAACGGCGGAAATCTAAGCGTTTACGAGCGGATGCCGCAGCTTGATGGCAGCCGGATCTGGCATTGTTCCATGCAGCAAAGCATAGGTAGCGATCATAAAATCACAGAATATCTGGAGCGTAGGGGCCATCAGGACGAGGATCTGTGGATTGTCGAACTGGATATCGCGAACGGTGAACGGCTCATCGGATTACCCCCGTTTGTGGGTTGACCTTGTTGCAATGCAGCATGTAGGGCCACCGAACTTTAGTGCGAGGGCGGCTTCTGGATAGCAAACGGCTACCAAAGCAAGCGCGCAGACGGGGATTAGCCGGCAGGATTTGCAGCAACACGGGCATGTTACGGCATGACGATTTGCTCCACCTGCGACAGGTCTGATCACCGCCCAAGAATTTGATTTGATGCTTTCGAAAGTTAAAATTGCGTCCAATATTGCTTTGGTCTCCTCCCTGCTTGCTGCTCTGGCAAGTTCCGGCATGACCCGAGCCGCTCCCGGGATCAACCAGCTGCCGCAGGCGCTGGCCCAGCCGGTGGTTTCAGAGAGCCTCCCGGTTATCGATCAGCCCGATGCGGTCGAACCGGTCACCACCAATCCAGCACCCGCAGATCCGGCACCCACCAATCCAGCAGTGGGCCGCGCCCTGACGCTGGCATCGCTCGTTGCAAGCCAGCCGCAATCGGCCGATCTTCCGCGCGAGCTGAATTGCCTTGCCGGTGCCATCTATTTCGAAGCCAAAAGCGAATCCTTGTCTGGCCAGCTCGCGGTTGGCCGGGTGATTGTTGCCCGTTCGAAATCGGGCCGGTTTCCCAACTCTTATTGCGGTGTGGTGTTCCAGCCCTCGCAGTTTTCATTCGTGCGTGGCGGCGGCATGCCGGGGATCGCGCGCGGATCGCAGCAATGGCGCAATGCCGTGGCGGTGGCCCAGATTGCCCATGCCGGCTCCTGGCGCAGCCCGGTCGAAGGCGCGCTCTATTTCCATGCAGCCTTTGTATCACCCGCCTGGCGGCTGGCCCGCGTAGGCCGCGTCGAAAACCACGTTTTCTATCGTTGATGGCCAGACCGGCTGCGAGCCAGACTCGCAGCCGGTCTAGCTGTCTGAAAGCTCGACCCAGACCGGGGCGTGATCGCTGGCCTTTTCGCGGCCGCGATGCGCCTTGTCGACACCGCAGGCCGTCAGCCGACCGGCGAGCTCCGGCGAAAGCAGCGCATGGTCGATGCGAAAGCCGTGATCGCGTTGCCAGGCACCGGCCTGATAGTCCCAATAGGTCCAGATCCCGCCGCGCGGATTGTGTGTATTTATCGCATCGGTCCAGCCGTCGCCGAGCAGGCGGGCATAGGCATCGCGCGAGGCAGGCTGCATCAGGGCATCGTCGGCCAAGGCCTGGGGTGACCAGATGTCCTTGTCTTCGGGCACGACATTGAAGTCACCGGTGATGATTGCGGGCGCTTCCTCGGCGGAAATTTCGCGCATCCGCGCGCGCAGCCGTTCCATCCAGCGCAATTTGTAGTCGAATTTCGGACCCGGCTGGGGATTGCCGTTGGGTAGATAGATACAGGCGACGCGCAGGCCGAAAACATCGGCTTCGAGGTAACGCGAATGTTCGTCTTCCGGCTCGCCCGTCAGCCCGCGCTGGACTTCGACTGGCTTTGTGCCGTCAGCGAGGATGGCGACGCCATTAAAGCTCTTCTGGCCGTGCCAGATCGCCTGGTAGCCGATGCGTTCAAATTCATCGGCTGGAAAGCCCTCGTCCTGCGTCTTGATTTCTTGCAGGCAGGCGACCGATGGGCGGGTTTCCTCTAGCCATTCCAGCAATCGCGGCAACCGCGCCTTGATGCCGTTGATGTTGAAACTGGCGACTTTAATCACACGGCGAAACTCGAACCACAGCCACAACCGGCCGTGGCATTGGGATTTTCGACCTTGAAGGCAGCGCCGCCGAGCGATTCGACGAAATCGACGACGCAGCCTGCGACCAGTTCGAGACTGACCGGATCGACCAACAACTGCACCCCGTCGGTTTCGGCAATCGAATCGTCGCTCTCTACCGCATCGGCGAGGCCGAACTGATACTGGAAGCCCGAACAGCCGCCGCCTTCAACTGACAGGCGCAATCGGGCGGGTTTCGCCTGCTTGGCCGCGATCGCCGCCACCCGGGCGGCAGCGGAGGGACTGAGTGTGACTTGTTGCGTTTGCATGCACCAGATGTAAGCGCACCGAGGCCTTGCGGCAAGCGGTCAGGCGGTCTGAATGTAGACCCGCATGGCTTCGGCCTCCGATTCGATGCACTCGATGCGATATTTCACCAGATCGCCGATCGAAACAAAGCCCACCATCTCTCCGCCTGCCACAACCGGAAGATGGCGGATGCGGCGCCGGGTCATCAGGCCAAGCGCTTCCAGTACATCTGTTTCCGGCGTAACAGTCACTGCCGGCGCGGTCATGACTTCGCCCACCGGCTGATCGAGCACTGCCGGCCCCTGCACCTGCAGTTGATAGATGACGTCGCGTTCCGAAAAGATGCCGGCAACCGCACCAGCTGCCATGACTGGCAGCGCGCCGATTCGTTGGGTCGCCAGCATGGTAATCGCTTCACGGACCGATGTGGCGGCATCGCAGCAGAAGATCTCGCCACCGCGGCCTTCCAACAGACGGGCAATCGTCATTTCGACTCTCCCTTCCTTGTGCAGACCCGGATGATGACACGAATCGGTTCATTTGGCTAATACCAACCTGCACTGACTACAACCCACGCGCCCATTTGCGGCGTCCGATGGTCATGATGCGCCACGGCTGATCGATGAGTTTGTTCCACGCCTCGCAGCAGTGGTCGATGATGTTGTCGTGGGATGTGAAGACCCGGTTGGA
>CANJCQ010000015.1 GCA_947473355.1 Sphingomonadaceae bacterium
CATGCGATCGCGGGAAAAATGGCTTGATCCGGCGCATCTGCACCTCGCTCAGCATAAACAGATCGTCCACAAGCAGCACCTCCTGGTGCCACCATTGAATCAACCCTCAGCCCATCATGCAAGCAATTTAACAGGTCCTGACCCTAGTCGGAGGAGAAATATGCAGTAGAGCGTTGCTGCCGCGCGGCGAGGCGAAGCATGTGCCCGATTGATCCGTGATGTTGCGCATTATTGGCCGCACTGGCCTCTGCGCGATGTGTTGTACCACTTCTTCGGCAGGCGGATTTCCGCCGTGGCTGTCGCCTGGACCCCGCCCTTCTGGTTGGTCATGCGGCAATCGACCTCGATGATGTGGCGGCCGGCCTCATCGACATGCTTGCCCAGCACAGTGCCGGTCATGACTGTGATATCTCCCGAGAGCGCCGGCCCTCGATAGTTGGCGCTGGCGTGGGTCACCATGCCCCATTCGCCCGCCCAGCCGGCGAAATAATCGATCACCCACGCGCCCATCGAGGCGCCATAGCCATAGGACCGCGGCATGCCGATGGTGCGCGCCCAGCGCGGGAACAAGTGGCCGCGGCTCGCGCCATAGTAAGCGCCGTCGGTCAGCTCGGGGTTGATCCGCTCCATGACCGGGCTGTTTTCGTGCCCGGCCATCTCTTTGGAGAACCCGAAATCCTCGAGGTTGATCTCGCGGCGATCAAGCGTGCCCCAGACGCTGAACATATAGGAGCGCCATTCGGTGGTGAAGCTGGCGACAGTGTGCGGGCCGAAGACGCGCTCCGGAAGCTGATCGCCGACATTCACATCATCCCACCAGCGTTCCTTGTGGCCGAGATCGTGGAGCATCTGGATCCAGGTGAACTTGCGGTCTTCCAGCGCGGCGATTTCCTGGTCGCTCCACACCGGCTCCTCGGCATCGTCCATGTTGGTCTTCGCGCCGCCGACATGGGCGAGGTAGCGGATCGCGGTGGAGCGCTGCTTGACGATCAGTTCCCCCCGCTGGTTGCGGAAAAAGTTGTCGCCGCGCTGAAAGCAGGTCGGACCCGCAAAGCCAGTGTTCTTGACGGCATAGTCGAAGGGAATGCGCTCGTTGGAGATCGTGTCGCCAGCATAGACCTGAACGTCCTCGAACCACCATTCATCGCCGCCAAACAGCAAGTGCGAGCCCGGGATCTTGCCGACGCAGCTTGGCGCCGTGCCATGGCCATCATCCATGACGACCGCGACGGACTGAGGGGCGACGAGTTTGCCCCAGCGGCTTTCAGCAGCATAAAAGCGATCGAAGTGCAGCAGGTTGGGATAGTGCATCGCCTGCACCCAGCGGCGGAAATCGTTGTTGCCGAAAGGTTCGCGCATCGGCGATGATTCGATCGGCTTGCCGAGGTGCTGGTCGATATCCGAACAGTCGAGGGTCAATTCTGTGGTGTCGGCGCTGGCCATGGCCTGTGGTTCCTTTCCCACCGCCCTTAGGCGGTCGCGATTCGCCTGAACCCCTTCGGCCAAGCCCGCGAGCAAGGCAATACCTATGCTGATCAGGCGTTCAGCATTTGATGCGCTCAGCGCTCGCTCGCTCCCCACAGTGTATTGGCCATGGCGTCAAGATCGGCAAAGTCAGTGCCCTTGCCAACGGATCGTGCCGGTTGAGCACATTGTGGCGTACCGGAACGAGCAGGCGGCGCGGCAACAGATGGTGGCGCTGGAGGCCAGAGTTATAGTCTGGCGCTGCCTTACGGTTGACCGCGCGAAACGACAGCCGGTCGCGGCGCGGGGCGGCAACCGGTGCGGCAGCTTCGGGGGCCAGCGAAGTGACATCGAATGTAAGCTCGTTGGCGAGCAGTTCCAGGCAACCCTGGCCCTGGCTGCGCTGATTGCTCACGCGGGTCACAGCAGCCTGCTGGCTCGGCCGGGCGAGCAAGGGTTCGAGCTCGGCGGCCGTGGCACGCGCGCCTGCCGGGAATAGCAGCGCCAAGCCGCTTTTCACGCTAGCAGCAGCAAGATGGCCCGAACCGTTGATGTGAGCTTCCCCCCTTATCAACCCCATTGTCAATTGTCGGGCGCCATTGAGAGGCACGCGTCGTGTACTTAGACAGAACGACTGCCCCAGATTAGATCATTTTTTCAGAACAGGCCTAGACGGAGGCCTTCGCCAAGCGCCATGCCAAGTTCGCGGCAGTGGGCCAGTGCGCCCGGCAAAGGATGCTTTGGCGCCAGGATCGCCTCGGGAGACTGCGCGCCCAGATTCACGATCAAGGGTTCCGCCACGCGCCGCAGCCGCCAGCCGGCAACGATCCGGTCGATCTGCGCCTGCGCGCCGTGGCCGTCGGAGCCGGCGGCGATGGCAGTCGCATAGGGTCGGCCTGCGACCTGGCCGAGCAGCGGATAATAGCTGCGGTCGAACATCTCCTTCATCGCCCCGGTCATACTGCCAAGATTTTCCGGGCAGACGAAGAGATAGCCTCCGGCTTCCAGCATGGTTTCGACCGAAACCAATTCGGCAGCGGCAAGCATGGCGCCCTGCCCCGCGCCTTCTGCGGCGGCTGCGGCCATCGCCTGAGCCGCGCCGGTGCGGCTATGCCAGATGATCGCCAGCCGGCACGACGCGGCCATTTCGGCTAGCAACCCGATCCCCCGCCGAGAGCCTGGCCCAGAAGGCCGCCAAGCCCCCGCTTGGGGCGGCATTGCTGTTGCTGCTGCTGGCGCGGTGACGGGCGCGCGTCGGTTTCATCCATGCCCATCGCGCCGTTCATGCCGGGAATATCCATCCAGCTATTGGTCGATTTATGGCGGATGCGCGCGGTCCAAGCCAAGTTCCAGGGACCGCTCGCCGGGCGCGGCGGATAGGAGAACTCCTCCATCGGCCCGAAGGCGTTGAGCGAACCAACCCGGAAATCTGGCGCATCGCGGCGAACCTCAAGCGGTATGGTGCAATTGGTGGCCGTAGGCGGCAGCACCGAACGATCGCGCACCAGTCCCGCCACCTGCCCCGGGGTCAGCCAGTCGGCATAACCGCCGCCAAACTGTCGCGTGGCGCTGGATGTCCACATCACCATATCGCCCATCTGCCCGCCTGGACCCTGCTTGCCGCCAAACATCGTGACGAGATAGCCAGTAGCATCGGCAACACTGCTCCATTGCACCAGCGTCGAGCCGCTGGGATTGGCCGTGGTGCGCGAAGTGAGCGGCGCCATGAAGTCCTTGGTCAGGGTAAAAGCGATTTCCGGCGAATAGTTGCCCGCAATGCGGTGAGCACCGGGTAGCGAAGTGTCCGGCTTGACGAATTTGCCGTCTTCGGAGGGCCAGCGCCCGAAAGTGCGGCTGTTGGTCAGCGTGGGGCCCCAGTCGCGCACCACGGTGGTACACCACAGCCCCGGCGGCACCCGCCCTGCCGCCAACCGGGCGAAATCGATCACCACTGGCTGACCAGCGCCGGCACGCTCGCCGCAACCCCAATAGAGCAACAAGCGGCCGCGCGGCTTCTCCGGCATTTCGTCGGGTATCCGCTCCTGTTCCAGAGTGGTCAATGCGACCGAACGGCCGAGCTTCGCGCTCGGCGGCATGAAGTGATCGGCCTTGGGACCGCCGACGGCAGGCGCAGTCGACGAGCCGAGCCGCAGATAGAGTTCGTGCTGCACATTGTTGCCGCGCCCGCCGCCCATCATCATGGCCATTGGGTTCATTTGCCCCGCACCCATTCCCGATGTGGTTCCTGCCCGCATATCATAGCGGGCGACCGGGCCGCTGCTGGGCCAGCAAAGGGATTGCCGCTGCAACAGCAGCCGCCCCACCGGCGAGGCACAGCACAATCTTGCGAGATTTCAACATGGCGAATCCTCCTCAACTGACGCGGCGATGCTAGCGCAATTGCCGCCCGGTGCATCGAAAAAGTGCACAAAAGCGGCGAACTGTTTTGCGCCCCGGCGGCGGGTCGGCTAGCCAGCGCGCCATGACCGCTCAGCCTGCCTTGATATTCGGCATCGAAAAGTCGCTCGGCGGCAAGGCCTGGCGCTGGCGCGGCGGCAATATGGACCTGTCAGGCGGCCCTGGCGGGCTCGAAACCGACCTGCTCGATCAACTGCTGCTCTCGCGCGGCGTCGCCCGGGAGGATCTCGCCCGCCACCGCAATCCCGCGCTGCGCGACTTCTTACCTGACCCCTCGGTATTCCAGGACATGGACACCGCCGCCGAGCGGCTGGCGCAGACTGTCCTGAGCGGCGAGGCAGTAACGATTTACGGCGACTATGACGTCGATGGCGCGACCAGTACCGCGCTGCTGGTGCGGCTGTTGCGCGAACTTGGCGGCGCCCCGCGCTACTACATTCCGGACCGACTGCTCGAAGGTTATGGCCCATCCGCTGAAGCACTGGTGCGCATTGCCGGTGAAGGCTCCAGCCTTATCGTCACGGTCGATTGCGGCGCCATGGCGCATGAAGCACTGGCTGCCGCACGAGATGCCGGAGCAGATGTGATTGTCGTAGATCACCATAAATGTTCTCACATAATTCCAATTTGCACCGCATTGGTTAATCCGAATCGCCTCGATGAAGACGAGACCGCCGCCGCCAACGGCAATCTCGCGGCGGTGGGCGTCGCCTTCCTGCTGGCTGTCGCGCTGCTGCGCAACTTGCGCCAGAAAGGCCGCTTCGAGAGCGCGCCCGAGCCCAACCTGTTGGCTCTTCTCGATCTCGTGGCGCTCGGCACTGTCGCCGATGTCGCCTCGCTCCACGGGCTCAACCGCGCGTTCGTCGCGCAAGGGCTCAAGGTCATGGCACGGCGCGAAAACATTGGCATGGCAGCGCTGATCGACGCCTCGCGGCTCAACCGCGCTCCGACCTGCAGCGATCTCGGCTTCGCGCTCGGGCCGCGCATCAATGCGGGCGGGCGAGTTGGCGAATCGACGCTTGGGGTGCGCCTGCTGACCAGCGACAACCCCGACGAGGCGCGCGACATCGCCGAACAGCTTTCCCTACTCAACGAGGAGCGGCGCGGCATCGAAGCGGCCGTGCAAGAGGCCGCCGAAGCCCAGATCGCCGGGCAGCACAACCGCGCGGTAATGGTGATTGCCGGGTGCGGCTGGCATCCCGGAGTGATTGGCATCGTGGCGGGCCGAATCAAGGAAAAGACCGGAAAGCCGTCGATCATTATTGCGCTTGACGCAGATGGGGATGGCAACGGCAAAGGCTCGGGCCGCTCGATCACTGGTGTCGATCTTGGCGCAGCGATCATCGCCGCAAAGGAAGCTGGCCTCCTGCTGGCCGGCGGGGGCCATGCCATGGCGGCAGGGCTGACGATTGCCTCTGGCAAGCACCAGGCGCTGGCCGAATGGCTTGACGAAAAATTGGGCGCGGACGTCACCGCCGCCGCCACCAGCCAGGCGCTTCGGCTCGATCTCGCGCTGGCACCTGGCGGACTGACACCGGAACTGGTTGCCCGGCTGGAAGGCGCGGGCCCCTTTGGCAATGGCTGGCCTGGCCCCAAAATCTGCGTCGGCCCGGTGCGGCTGGTCAAGGCGGACATCGTCGGGAGCGATCACCTGCGGCTGATCGTGCGCGGCGATGACGGCGCGAGTTTCAAGGCGATCGCCTTCCGCGCGGCGAACAGCGACATGGGCCAGACCCTGCTCCATGGCGCGCATGGCCGCAAACTGTGGCTCGCAGGCCGCCCCAAGATCGACGACTGGTCAAGCCGGGCCTCGGCAGAGTTGCACCTCGAGGACGCCGCCTGGGCTGATTGAAAGCGGGCGGGGAACTGTGCTCTTGACCCCTTCCCCGCCCTTGCCTAAAGGCCCGGCCCTACAGCCAGCGGCGTCAGCCGGTATGGCCCCATCGTCTAGCGGTTAGGACGCGGCCCTTTCACGGCTGAAACACGGGTTCGATTCCCGTTGGGGTCACCATTCTTTGCAAGCCTCCAAGGGCTGGCTATGATGGGCAAGCCAGCTGCAATTGGCCCCTTCGTCTAGCGGTTAGGACGCGGCCCTCTCACGGCTGAAACACGGGTTCGATTCCCGTAGGGGTCACCAACCAGCGCCAGAGCGAAATGAACCGCAGCCGATGACCCGCTTTGCCCTCACTCTCGAATTCGACGGAACCCCCTTTGTGGGGCTGCAACGCCAATCGCAGGGCGCCACAGTGCAGCAGAGCGTTGAGGACGCACTGCTGGCCATCACCGGCGAGCAGACATCCATGCACGCCGCCGGGCGCACTGATGCCGGCGTGCACGCCCTCGCGATGCGCGCTCACGTCGATGTCGCCAAGCATATCGCGCCGTTCCGCCTGATGGAGGCGCTCAACGCGCTGCTGCGCCCGGCCCCGATTGCCGTCACTGCCTGCGAGGTGGTGGCCGATGACTGGCACGCCCGCTTCTCCTGCATCCGCCGCTCCTATCGCTACCGCGTGATCGAGCGCCGCGCGCCGCTGACAATCGAACTCAATCGCGCCTGGCATGTCCGCCATCCGCTCGATGCCGATGCCATGCACCGCGCCGCGCAGATGCTGGTCGGGCATCACGATTTCACCACCTTCCGTTCGGTCCACTGCCAGGCAAAGGACCCGGCCAAGACGCTCGACCGGCTCGATGTGCGGCGGGAGGGGGACATGATCCTGATCGAGGCCGAAGCGCGCTCATTCCTCCATCATCAGGTGCGCTCGATGGTCGGGTGCCTGGTGCTGGTTGGCCTCGGGCGCTGGCAGGAAGCGCAGATCGCCGAGGCGCTTGCCGCAAAAGACCGCACCGCATTGGGCCTCAACGCGCCGCCGCAGGGGCTCTATTTTGTGAGCGCGCTTTACCCCGGCGAGTGATAAGCCAGGTTGCAGGTTGAAACGCCATTGTGGCGATGTTTCGCAATCTGGAGACAGCCCATGACTTTCGCCGGCCAGCAACTCACCTCGCAGCTTGACGCCGATGGTACGCTGACAGTGCAGCTCCGTGTCAAGACCTGGGATCAGCCGACCGGCAATCAGGTGTTGATCAAGGTCGAAGCCGCACCGATCAACCCGTCCGATCTTGGCCTGCTGTTCGCCTCGGCCGACACCGGCAATGCCCAATATTCGCCAGGCAAGGTTGTCGCCAGGATGCCTGATAATGCCGTCCGGGCGATGAAAGCGCGCCACGGCCTTGCCATGCCCGCCGGAAACGAAGCAGCCGGCAAAGTTGTTGCGACCGGCGAAACACCCGCTGCTCGGGCACTGATGGGCAAACGGATCGCCTGCGTCTCGGGCGCTGCCTATGGCAGCTATGACTATGCCGACGCGAGCATGGCCTTTGCGGTGGATGACAGCGTGACTGCCGAACAGGCCGCATCAAGTTTCGTCAACCCGATGACTGCGCTGGGGTTTGTCGAATCGATGAAGATGGAACATTTCAAGGGCATCGTCCACGCCGCTGCGGCGTCGAACCTCGGCCAGATGCTCGTAAAGATTTGTCAGCAGGATGGAGTGCCGCTGGTCAATATCGTGCGCAGCGAGGCACAGGTGAAGCTGCTCAAGGATTTGGGCGCGAGCCATGTGCTCGATATGACCCAGGCCGATTTCATGGCCAATCTGGTCGAGGCGATTGCCGAAACCGGGGCGATGATCGGTTTCGATCCGATCGGCGGCGGCACGCTGGCAGGCCAGATACTCACCGCGATGGAAGCCGCCGCCAGCCGCGGCGCCGCGTTCAGCCGCTATGGCTCGAGTGAGCCCAAGAAAGTTTATATCTATGGCGCGCTCGATATGGGCCCGACGGTGCTCAATCGCTCGTTCGGGCTGACCTGGGACCTCGCCGGCTGGCTGCTCACGCCGTTCATGATCAAGGCCGGCATGGAAACAGTCGTGCGGATGCGGATGCGTGTGGCTAAAGAGCTCACCACGACATTCGCCAGCCACTACAAGGCCAGAGTCTCGCTGGAAGGCATGCTGAGCAAGGAGGCCGTGGCCGAATACAACGCGCGGCGCACGGGGGAGAAGTATCTGGTCGTGCCGGGTTGACCACCCGGGCAGGAACGGGGTGTCTATGGGCGCTCAGCCCTTGCCCACCACGCTCTCCGGCAATTCCGTCCCGAACACGCGCTGGTAATATTCCGCCACCAGCATCCGCTCAGTTTCGTCGCACTTGTTGAGGAACGAGAGGCGGAAGGCGAAGCCCGCGTCCTTGAAGATCGCGGTGTTCTGCGCCCAGGTGATCACGGTGCGCGGGCTCATAACGGTGGAGATATCGCCGTTGATGAAGCCCTGACGAGTGAGATCGGCGACCTTGACCATGTCGGACACCAGCTTGGGGTCCATGCCTTCGGCCTTCGACTGCACGATCTGGCATTCGACTTCCTGGGCAAGATAGTTCAGCCCGACGACGATGTTCCAGCGGTCCATCTGGCCCTGGTTGATCGCCTGAGTGCCGTGATAGAGCCCAGAAGTGTCGCCGAGGCCGACTGTGTTGGCCGTGGCGAACAAGCGGAACCACTTGTTGGGGCGGATAACCCGGTTCTGGTCCAGCAGGGTCAGCTTGCCTTCGGTTTCCAGCACGCGCTGGATCACGAACATCACGTCCGGACGCCCGGCGTCGTATTCGTCGAACACCAGCGCGGTCGGGGTCTGCAGCGCCCAGGGCAGCAGGCCTTCGCGGAATTCCGTCACCTGCAGGCCGTCGCGCAGCACGATGGCATCGCGGCCGATCAGATCGATACGGCTGATGTGGGCATCGAGGTTGATGCGGATGCACGGCCAGTTGAGCCGGGCGGCGACCTGCTCGATGTGAGTCGATTTCCCCGTGCCATGATAGCCCTGCACCATGACCCGGCGATTGAAGGCAAAGCCGGCGAGGATCGCCAGCGTGGTATCTGGATCGAACACATAGCTCGGATCGAGATCAGGCACGCGCTCATCAGCTTCCGAGAAAGCCGGAACCTTCATGTCGATGTCGATGCCGAAGAGCTCGCGCACGGAGACTTCGCGGTCGGGCGCCTCGAGAACGGTGGTCGCGCGGCTATCGGGCTGGATGTTTTGAATATCTGTCATAGTACCCCGGGGCCTATACGGGCGGAAGCGGGGCTGCAATAAGCTTTGCATATTGAAATGCGACTCATGGGGAAATTGTCATGAAAGTGTTTGGAGCCCTGCTCTCGCCGTTCGTCCGCAAGGTCTGCGTGGCGCTTGCGGAAAAGGGCATGGCTTACGAGCTGGTGCTCTCGAGCCCCGGCGGCCCCGATCCGGACTTCCTCGCCGCCAGCCCTTTCGGCAAGATCCCGGCGATAAAGGACGGCGACTATACGCTCGCCGATTCGACCGCGATCGTCACCTACATGGAAGCCAAGCAGCCCAGCCCTGCCCTCCTGCCTGCCGAGGCGCAGGCGCGCGGCAAGGCAATGTGGTTCGACGAATTCGCCGACACCATATTCGCCACATCCGGCCTCAAAATCCTGTTCAACCGGCTGGTCGGCCCCCGGCTGCTCAAGCTGCCCTATGACGAGGCCATTGCCCTGCAGGGCGAGACAGAGCTGCCGCGCATACTCGATTATCTCGAAAGCGTGGCGCCGGAACAGGGCTGGCTGGCGGGCGAGTTCACGCTTGGCGATATCTCGGTGGCTTCGATGCTACGCTCCCTGAGTTATGTCCGCCACGGCCCCGATGCGGCGAAATATCCGAAGACGGCAGCCTGGTATGGCCGGGTAACGGCGCGGCCGGCTTGGTTGGCAGTGGCGGAGCTTGAAGCCCCGGTTTCAGAACGACTGATGCCCAAGGACTAGGTTACAGGCCCAGCTTCGCGGGCAAGTGGAACAGGTCGATAAAACGCAACGCTGCACCTTCGTCGCCCGCAACCACCAGCCCGGCCCCTGCCAGTTCGGCCAGCGGCACTTTGCCATAGACCGCCCCTGCAATCACGCTTGCCACAGGCGCGCTCAGCGCAAAGTCGGGCGCATGCGGCTCGCCCCGCTCGGCGCTGAGGCGCTGGCTGCGCACCTCGACCCGGAAGCGCTCTTCGCCCAGATTGATCGCGCCCGTAACCGCGAGGCCATCTGCGCGCTTGGAATCGAACATCGTGCGAAAGCTCATCATCAGCGAGGCGGCGGATAGCGGCAGCGTCGGATCATGCCCCGGCGATCGCGCTGCCCAGCGGCCCAGCGCCTGGATCGATTCTTCGGCGAGATAACCCCACTCGGTCAGCTCATAGACCTGGGCGGCGGCAGGCGGCGGCAGCTGGCGGCGCTGGACGATGCCAGCCTTCTCCAGCCCCTCCAGCCGCTCGGTCAGCACTTTGGCGCTGATCGAGGGCAGCCCGGCGCGCAGGTAAGTGAAACGGCGGGGACCAAACATCATCTCGCGAATGATCAGCAGCGCCCAGCGCTCGCCGATCAGCTCGAGCGCAAAAGCGGTGCCGCAAGCGTCATCGTACCATTTGCCGTGCGACGAAGTTTCTTTTTGTAACTTCATTGTTGCCTTTAGTAACTCACGTCGGCATGAAACTGCAACAGTGATTCGCCAGCAAGGGAGATGCTGCCATGTCATTCCAGGCCTATCTCGACAACATCCAGGCCAAGACCGGAAAATCGCCCGCCGATTTCAAGGCCATGGCGGCCGAAAAAGGCTTCGTTGACAGCGGCCGCCTGACCGCCGGCACCAAGGCAGGAATGATCATTGAATGGCTGAAGCAGGACTTCGGCCTTGGCCATGGCCACGCCATGGCCATTGTCACGCTGCTCAAGGGGGCGAAGAAGGAAGGAGAATGAACATGGCAAACACACAAGGCGACTTCATCTGGTACGAACTGATGACCAGCGATGCCGATGCCGCACAGGCGTTTTACACTTCGGTACTCGACTGGAAAATCGCCGTCAGCGTCATGCCCGGCATGGACTATCGCCATATCGAGGCATCGGAAGGAAACGTCGGCGGGGTAATGCCAATAAGCCCGGAAATGGCAGAGCACGGCGCCCGGCCGGCATGGGTCGCCTACATCGCTGTCGACAGCGTCGACGCCAGTGCCGCTTCGATCACCGCTGCTGGCGGTAGCGTCATGATGCCCGCCATGGACATCCCCTCGGTCGGGCGCATTGCCATGGTCGCCGATCCGCACGGCGCTCCGTTCTACATCATGACCCCTGCGGGCGAAGGCGAAAGCCACGCCTATTCCAAGGATCGCCCGCGCATTGGCCATTGCGCCTGGAACGAACTGGTCACGCCCGACCAGACGGCGTCGTGGGCGTTCTATGGCGAACAATTTGGTTGGGAGAACCCCGATTCAATGGATATGGGCCCTATGGGCTCCTATCAATTCATCGGCCACAACGGCATGCTCGGCGCGATGATGAAGGGAATCCCGGAAATGGGTCCGCCGCACTGGAACCAGTATTTCCGGGTAGCGGATATCGACGCGGCAGTTGTGGCCATCGGCGCTGGCGGTGGCAGCGTGATCCATGGCCCGATGGAAATTCCCGGCGGCGACTTCTCGCTCAATGGCATTGACCCGCAAGGCGCACACTTCGGTGTCGTCGGCGCACGGAAAGGCTAAACATGGCAGAATACACCTTCTTCACCCAGCCCATGTCGCGCGGTCAGATCGCGCGCTGGGCGCTGCATGAGGCAGGGGCTGACTATAGCCATGTCATCGTCGATCTCGCTGACAAGCCGGAGGCACTGCTCAAGGTCAATCCCATGGGCAAGGTGCCGGTGATCGTCCACCACGATCAGGGCACCGACCGGGTGGTGACCGAAGGTGCGGCAATCTGCCACTATCTCGCCGAAATGCACCCGCAGGCCGGACTGCTGCCCAAGGACGCGGAAATGGCCGACTATTTCCGCTGGCTGTTCTTCGCTGCCGGGCCATTGGAATCGGCGATCGTTTCCACCTACCTCGGCTTTGCGCCGGGGCCTGAACAGGAAAAGACCGCCGGCTGGGGCAATTACGAGCGCACCATGACCACGCTGGAAGCGCATCTTGATCGCAACGACTATGTCTGCGGAAAGCGCTTCACCATGGCCGATGTCTATGTCGGCAGCCAGCTCGACTGGGGCCTCAATTTCGGCTCGGTGCCGCCCAACGAGGGCTTCGTCGGCTATGTCCAGCGACTGCAGGCGCGCGATGCCTACAAGGAGGCCAAGGCCGTCGACAACGCATTGATCGAGGCTGCACGCCGTGGCTAAGCCCCCGCTCATCCTCTATGGCCACCCCTTCTCCAGCTACACCTGGAAGGCGCTGATCGCGCTTTATGCCAGCGAAGTCTCGTTTGAGGTCCGCGCGGTCGATCCGCAATATCCCGAACACATTGCCACGGTCCAGGCTGCCTCGCCGCTCGGAAAGTTTCCGCTGCTCGAAGATGGCGACATGCAGATTTTCGAGGCCACCTCGATCATCGAATATCTCAACATCCGCCACCCCGGCCCCGAAGTGCTGATCCCCAGCGATCCCGCCGCCGCAGTAGGCATGCGCATGCTCGACCGGGTGTTCGACAACTATGTGATGACGCCGATGTCAGCCATCGTGATGGAACACATCCGGAGCCCCGATGCCCCCGATCAGGCGCGCATCGCCGAGGCCAAGCAACAACTCCGCAAGACTTACGCATGGCTCGAAGGCTGGCTCGAATTCTATCCCGTCGGCGATCAGATCACGCTTGTGGAATGCGCCGCCGCGCCCGCGCTATTTTATGCCGACTGGGTCGAGGAGATCGGCGAGACCTGTCCCCGCTTGCAAGCCTGGCGGGCGCATCTTCTCAAGATCCCGGCAGTGGCGCAATGCGTCGAGGATGCCCGGCCGTTCCGCGCCAATTTCCCGCCTGGCGCGCCCGACCGGGATTGAACGAGGAGACCTGCCATGGCCGCAATCCTCAATCACACCATCGTCTGGTGCAGCGACAAGGCCCGCTCGGCGGCATTTCTCGGCGATGTGCTGGGCCTGCCGCCCGCCCAGCCCTTTTCGCACTTCCTGGTCCATGCCCTCGCCAACGGCGTATCGATGGATTTCATGGAAAAGGAAGGCGCTATCGCGCGCCAGCACTATGCCTTCCTCGTCAGCGAGGATGAGTTCGATCAGGGCTTTACCCTGATCCGCGAGCGCGGTCTGACCTATTGGGCTGATCCGGCGCGTGAGAAACCCGGCGAGATCAACCGCCACTGGGGCGGCCGCGGGGTCTATTTCGAGGACCCTGACGGCCATTTTCTCGAACTGATTACCAAGCCCTATGGCGCCACGGAGGACTTATGAGCAACGCCAACGAACTTTCCGTCACCCGCCTGATTGCGGCAGCGCCTGAGAAGGTGTGGCAAGTTATGTCCGATCGGCAAACCGAATGGTGGTGTCCCCTGCCCTGGCGCGCCGAAGTTGTGGTGCAGGACAAGCGCGCGGGCGGGCGCTGTGAGATGGTGTTCAAGGGGCCGGATGGGGAAGAAGAGCCGCAGGACGGCATCTATCTAGCCTGGGACGATGGCCGCCGCTTCATCACCACCGATGCCGTGACCGCTGATTTCCAGCCGGCAGGCCCTTTCATGATCGGAATCTGGGAAATCGCGTCTGAAGCAGGTGGAACCCGCTACACCGCCACGGCCCGTCACTGGACTGAGGAAGCCTGCAAACAGCACGCGGAAATGGGCTTCGCCGAAGGCTGGGGCATCTGCGCCGACCAGCTTCAGGCACTTTGCGAGTAAGGCTGATCAAACCTCGGCGTATTCGACAAAAGGCCGACTCTCGCGGGTGCCGCGATAGTGCTTTTCCGGCTCGCCCGGATCGCCCGCAATCAGCACATATTCGTCATGCACCTCGACCAGCGTGCCGACGAAGGGAAAGCCTTCGAGGCTGCCGCCGACCCGGTAGCTGACAGTATCGCCGGCCTTGAATGTCTTTTCGTCGAAATTGAATTCGAACGGGCAGGCCTCGCCCGCCGTCTCGCCCATACCTTGCATTGATTATCTCCTTCGCGCGGCAGGGTAATGCCGCAAGGCGCAGCTTACAAATGCAAAAAGCCGACGTAAAAAACCCGCCAGGCTGCCCCGGCGGGTTTCTGAACTCAGTTGGCGATGAATCAGCCGACCAGTTCTTCCGGCTTGAAGAAGAAGGCGATCTCGATCGCGGCGTTTTCGTCGCTATCCGAACCGTGGACCGAATTGGCTTCGATCGATTCGGCATAGACCTTGCGGATCGTGCCTTCGTCGGCATTGGCCGGGTTGGTCGCGCCCATCACATCGCGGTTGCGCTTCACGGCGTCTTCGCCTTCGAGCACCTGCACCACCACCGGACCGGAGGTCATGAAGGCGACGAGATCATTGAAAAACGGGCGTTCGCGGTGGACGCCATAGAAGCCCTCGGCCTGATCCTTGGTCATGTGGATGCGCCTGGAAGCGACGACGCGCAGGCCGGCTTCTTCCAGCATCTTGGTGACGCCGCCGGTCAGGTTGCGGCGGGTGGCATCGGGCTTGATGATCGAAAAGGTGCGGGTAACCGCCATGACTCAGGTTCCTTGTTGAAATTTGGGCGAAGTTGATTGTTCTGGAATGGCGCGCCCCTAGCCGGGATCATGCTGCACCGCAAGATTTCCGGGTTATGGCCCCTCGACCCATTTGCCGCCCTGCTGCTTCCAGAATTTGCGCTCGACGCCGTCACGCGTGCCCAGCGCGCGCCAGCAATCGCGCGCGGCTTGCAGGGTGGAATCATCGAACATGTAGAAGGTGCGCACAAAAGGCTCAGCTCCCTCGCGCCAGACCCCGTCGGCTATCGCCATGAACGAGGCGCCATTGGCCGGTTCGGGACTATCCGACAGCAGGATCGGCTGGCGCGCATCATGCGGGGATCCGGCGCGGCCATGCGCCAGGAAGCTGTCTGGCAATCTGGCCCACAGCATGTCGCCGATCCGGCCCAGCTGGCCCTCGTCGCCTGAGACCACCAGCAGCCGCTCGCCCGCATTCAGCGCCGCGCGGGCGATCAGCGGCAAGGCCACTTCGGCGGGGTCTCGGCTCAGCTGGTAGAAATCAACTCTCACAGTTGTCCCGCACATAGCGGTCGATCAGCCGCACGCCATAGCCGGTCGCGCCCTTGTCCCAGGTTGCCCCGGCCTTGTCGGCCCAGACCATGCCGGCAATATCGAGATGCGCCCAGGGCGTGCCCTTGTTCACAAAGCGCTGGAGGAACTGCGCCGCAGTGATCGAGCCTGCATATTTGCTGCCCATGTTCTTCATGTCGGCGATCGGGCTGTCGATCATCTTGTCATAGGCCGGACCCATCGGCAGTCGCCACAGCCGCTCGCCGCAGGTCGTGCCGGCGGCCTGTATCTTGGCCGCAAGGCCATCGTCATTCGAGAATATCCCGCCATATTCGTTGCCCAGAGTGGCGATGATTGCGCCTGTGAGCGTGGCGAGATCGACAATCGCGCTGGGGGCATATTCTTTCTGCACCCAGGTCAGCGCGTCGCAGAGCACAAGCCGCCCCTCGGCGTCGGTGTTGATCACTTCGACCGTCTGGCCCGACATAGTCGTGACCACGTCGCCGGGCCGCTGGGCATGGCCATCGGGCATGTTTTCAACCAGGCCGCAGATGCCGACCACGTTGGCGCGTGCCTTGCGCCCCGCAATCGCCAGCATCGCGCCAGCCACCGCGCCCGCGCCGCCCATGTCCCATTTCATGTCTTCCATGCCGGCTGGCGGCTTGAGGCTGATGCCGCCAGTGTCGAAAGTCACGCCTTTGCCGACGAAGGCCATGGGCTTGCCGCCCGGAGCGCCGCCGTTCCACACGATCGCCAGCACCCGCGGCGGCCGCGGCGAGCCTTGCGACACGCCCAGCAGCGCGCCCATACCCAGCGTGCGCAACTCGTCCTCGCCCAGTACCCGCATCACCAGGCCCGTCCCCGCCAGCCGCGCCTCGCAGCGCGCAACGAAGCTTTCGGGATAGATGACATTGCCCGGCTCGGTGACCAGTTCGCGGGTGAACTCGACACCATCTGCCACAGCCGATTCGCGGGCCCATTCGGCGGCGGTATCGGCGGCGGCATTGATCACCGTAACGCTGGTGAGAGTGACCTTCTGGTCATCGGGCAGCTTGGTGCGATAGGCATCGTGCCGCCAGCCGCGCAGGCGCATACCGAGCAGGAAGGCAGCGGTTTCGGCACCAGTCAGACCAGAACCTGCCAGATCAATGGTCAGCGCCGATTCGCCCGACGTCAGATAGCGAGCGGTCAGTGCAGCCCCGGCCTTCTCCAGCGAACCCAACCGTCCGCTGCCATTGGTATCCCCGATCCCAACCAGTGCCACGCGCACCACTTCGCCGCCGCGCTCGACAAAGCCCTCGTGGATCTGCCCCGATTTGCCGGCAAACCTTGCAACCTTGGCCCCAGCCGCCAGCACTGGCTCAATGCCCTCTGGCATGGCGTCAGGTGCGGCAAGCCGGGCGATGAAGCGCGCAGTGGAAGCTTGCGGTGCTTGGGCAATATCAATTCGCATGAGGGCTCCTGAGTAGTCCCGGCCGAGGCGGCCATCCCATTGCCGCAACTGCGGCCTGCCTTATCGGCAAAACAATTCGTGCATCTCTCAGCCACTTGACGCGTTTCAGCACCAAGCGCGGATTGCAGTTAAGCGCGGGCAGTGCGATAGGCAAGGGATGCTCCCGCGACAGCAGTTCCGTTTGCTCTATCTGGCACTTCGCGCGGGCGGTGTCGCCAGTCGGCTGCTCAGCGCGCTGATCGGCGGCGCAGTGGCAACACAAGTGGCGCATGCACAAGCACCCGCGGGCCAGGAAGTGGTCAGCACTGCCGCAGCATCCGTTGATGCAATAGGCGGGGCGACAGGCGGGGCGACTCAGGGCCCACCCATCCAGTTCGAGGCCGACCGGGTCGAATATGCCGATGACACGGAAATCGTCACCGCCATCGGCAATGTCGTGCTGCGGCGCGAAGGCAAATCGGTCAAGGCGGACACAGTCACCTGGTCGCGCAAGACCGGCAAGATCACTGCATCAGGCAACATCCGCCTGGTAGATCCAGACGGCAATCAGCTGTTCGTGGATAAACTCGATCTCACCGACGAGTTCGAGACCGGCTCGATGGAAAACATGCTGCTGGCGCTCCGCGAAGGCGGCAGGCTGGCGGCACATTCGGGCGAGCGCGTGGCGGGCGGCAATGTGCTGCTCAACCACGCAGCCTATTCCGCCTGCGACGTCGAAGACGACAAGGGCTGCCCCAAGAAGCCCAGCTGGCGGGTCACTTCGGAAAAAGTGGTCTATGAACCCGGCACCCATACTGTCCGGTTTCGCGGCGCCAGGCTCGAGATGTTCGGGATCCGCCTGATGCCCCTGCCGGGGCTTTCACTGGCGACCGATGGCCGGGCCATTTCCGGCCTGCTCATTCCCAATTTCCGCTTCAGTCCGTCCAATGGTCTGGAATTCAGCGGCGGTTACTACCAGCGCCTTTCCAACAACCGCGATATTACAGCCAATGCCTATTTCTACACCAAGGCGGCTCCGATGGCATCGCTGCAATACCGCGCGCTGACCGAGCGGGGTGCCTATCAGATATCGCTCTATGGCACCAGTTCGACTCCGATCCCCATCGCAGGGGCAACCGCCACGACCTCGCAACGCGAATTTCGCGGCTATGTCTTCGCCAACGGCAGGTTCCAGCTTTCGCCAAACTGGAGTGTGACAGGCTCGGTCCGCCGCGCCACCGATCGCACTTTCCTCAACCGCTATGACATCAGCAAGGACGACCGGCTGCGCTCGATGGTCGAGGTCGAGCGGATCGATCCGAACTCCTACCTTTCAATCGCCGGCTGGGCGACCCAGACCCTGCGCACCGGCGACAAGCAGGACCTCGTCCCCGTCGCGCTCCCGGCCATCGACTACCGGCGGCGGATCGCCGGGCCGGTGCTGGGCGGCAAGCTGGAATTCCAGGCCAACAGCCTCGGCATCATGCGCAGCGCCGGGCAGGATACCCAGCGCGCCTTCGCCAGCGCGCAGTGGGATATGCGCCGTTTGACCAGCGCCGGGCAAGAGCTCACCCTGACTGCGCTGGTGCGCGGCGATGTCTATCATTCGTCAGGCAATGGTCTGACCGCCACGGCGGTCTATCGCGGCAATCCGGGCTGGCAGACGCGCGGCGTCGCCACGGCGGCCTTCGATGCCAAATGGCCGCTGGTCGGCAGCCTGTTCGGCGGAACCCAGGTGATTACGCCGCGCTTCCAGATCGTCGCCAGCCCGACCATCCGTAACCTTGCCGTGCCGAACGAGGATTCGCGGGCAATCGATCTGCAGGACAGCAACCTGTTCGCGCTCAACCGCTTCCCGGGATACGACCGCATCGAAGACGGTGTGCGCTTTACTTTCGGCCTCGACTGGCAGTTCGAGGCGCCGCGCTGGCGGATCAAGTCGACAATCGGCCAGTCCTACCGCCTGACCAGCAATGCCACCCTGCTGCCCGATGGCACCGGCCTCTCCAACCGGACCTCCGACATCGTCGGGCGCACCGAGATCGAATACCGCAATTTCGTCAAGCTGACTCACCGCTTCCGCATCGACAAGGACAACGGCGCGTTCCGGCGCAACGAAATCGACGCATCTTTTGGCAGCCAGAGCACCTATATCGAGCTCGGCTACTCCCGGCTGGACCGCAACATTTCCGCCAATATCGAGGATCTCAAGGACAGCGAAGAGCTGCGCGCCGCCGGGCGCGTCGCTTTCGCGCGTTATTGGTCGCTGTTCGGCTCGGGCGTGGTCAATCTCAGGGAAAACGCCAATGGTGCCCAGTTGACATCAAGGGGATTCGAGCCACTGCGCACCCGGCTGGGCATTGCCTATCAGGATGATTGCCTGGAGCTGGGCCTGACCTGGCGGCGCGACTTCATCACCAACGGCGATGCCAAGAAGGGCGATACGTTCGAAATCCGCTTTGCCCTGCGCAATCTCGGCTTCCGGTGATAGCATTGGCGCGCCGGGGCAGGAGGCGGCTTGAGCCGTTGGCATGGGCGGTTCGCAGGGGCGGTTGGCAGGACTGGGCAATTGCGCTATCGGCCCGCTCAGCTTGGGTTAAGTCGCAAAGATGGAAACGCGCCAGCAATTGAACCGGGGACATTCCCCGAGACAGACAGGAACGATCGCACTGTGAAAACAATCGCGCGCAAATTGGTTTGTACCCTTGCTCTCGTCGGCACAGCGCTGACCCTGCCCAATCCGGCACCGCTTGCGGCGCAGGACAGCGGTCCCGCATCACCGCCCGAATCGTCTCAGGGCAACATCGTCATTCCCGGCGATGTCACGGTCTTTGCCCAGAATGACCCCAACCATCGCAAGGCAACAGCAGTGGTCAATGGCGATATCGTCACTGGCACTGATGTCGATCAACGCCTCGCGCTGATCGTGGCGGCAAACAACAACAAGCTGCCGCCCGAGGAAGTGCAACGTCTGCGCCTGCAGGTGCTGCGCAATCTGATCGACGAGACCCTGCAGATCCAGGCCGCCAAGATCGCTGATATCGAAATCGAAGACGGCGAAGTCGATCAGACCTATGCCCGCGTCGCTCAGCAGAATTTCGGCCAAAATACCAAGGCGATGGACGCCTATCTGACCCGGGTCGGCTCTTCGCCCGGCTCGCTCAAGCGGCAGATTCGCGGCGAGCTTTCCTGGCAGCGGCTGCTGCGCCGCAACGTGCAGCCCTTCGTCAATGTGTCTGACGAGGAAGTGCGCGAAGTGATGGCCCGCCTTGAGGCATCCAAGGGCACCGAGGAATACCGCGTCGGCGAAATCTATCTTGCCGCAGCGCCAGAGGCCAAGCCGCAAGTGCTGGAGAATGCCAACCAGATCGTCGAGCAATTGAAGAAGGGCGGCAGTTTCGTTGCCTATGCCCGGCAATATTCGCAGGCTTCGACCGCTGCAGTGGGCGGCGATCTCGGTTGGGTGCGGCTCGAACAGCTGCCCACCGAACTGGCAACAGCAGCGCGAGATCTTGCGCCCGGCCAGCTGGTGGGTCCGATCGAGCTGCGCGCGGGCTATTCGATTGTCTATTTGATTGACAAGCGCCAGGTGCTGACTGCCGATCCGCGCGATGCAGTGTTGGCGCTCAAGCAGATTTCGATCAATTTCGCGGCTGGAACTTCGGCAGCTGACGCCCAGAAGAAGGCGGGCGAATTCGCCACGGCGATGAAGCAGGCGCGCGGCTGCGGCGAAGTCGATGCTGTCGCCGCCCCTCTTGGCGCGCAAGTGGTCGCCAACGATCAGGTCAAGGCGCGCGATCTGCCGCAACAGCTGCAATCGGCCCTGCTCGGCCTCTCGATCGGCGAAACTTCGCCGCCGTTTGGTTCAGTCGCAGAAGGTGTGCGGGTGCTGATGCTGTGCGGCCGCGACGATCCCAAGGTTGCCAGTGGCCCCAGCTTCGACGAACTGATGTCGCAGATGGAAGACGACCGGGTCAACAAGCGCGCGCAAATGTATCTGCGCGACCTGCGCCGCGACGCGGTGATCGACTATAACTGAACCGGCAGTGACCCCGGCGCTGCTCGCCGTTTCGCCCCTTGCTGTATCATTGGGCGATCCGGCGGGGGTGGGGCCTGAGCTGATCGCCGAGGCCTGGGCGCAGCGCGAGCAGGAAGGCTTGCCGCCATTCTTTGTCTGCGGCGGGCGAGGCGTGCTTGAACAGGTTGCCCGCCAAATGGGCAAGGCTGTCCCGATTATCGCTATCGAAGAGATCGCGGATGCGCGAGCCGCCTTCAGCCAGGGCCTGCCGGTGCTGGGCGCGACCGGCCCCGCCTGGCGCCCGGGCCAGCCGGACAGCGATGGCGCTTCGCTGGCCTACGATTCGCTGAAGTGGGCAACCTCGATGGTGCGCAGCGGGCTGGCCAGCGGACTGGTCACTGGGCCGATCGCCAAATCATTACTCGCGGCCATCGGCTTCGACTATCCCGGCCAGACCGAATTTGTTGCCGAAGCCTGCGGGATCGCGGCCGAAGATGCGGTTATGATGCTCGCCGGGCCCAGCCTGCGCACTGTTCCGCTCACCGTCCATGTTGCTCTCGCCGAGGTTCCCGGCCTCATTACCAGCATGCTGATCGAACGCCGCGCCACCATCGTCGCCGCCGCGCTGAAGCGCGATTTCGGCCTCGCCTCTCCCCGCCTCGCCATTGCTGCACTCAATCCGCATGCCGGGGAACAGGGCCGGATGGGCGACGAAGACACGGAAATCATCGCCCCCGCCGTCGCTGCCCTGCGCGCCGCCGGAATCGATGCCAGCGGCCCCCATTCCGCCGACGCACTGTTCTCTCCGCACAAGCGCGGATCCTATGACGTCGCGATATGCATGTATCACGACCAGGCGCTGATCCCGGTCAAGGCGCTCGATTTCGACCAGGGGGTGAACGTCACGCTGGGTCTGCCGATTGTGCGCACCTCGCCCGATCATGGCACCGCTTTCGACATTGCCGGGACCGGACAGGCCTCGGCAGGCGCGATGATCGCGGCGATCCGCATGGCGGGGGAATGCGCGGGCCGGCGATTGTAATGCCGATACCGCTAGACGAACCCACCCCCAACCCCTCCCGCCTGCGGGAGGGGAGCGAGACTTGCCGAACCGGAGGTGAGGTTAGTCGCAGCGGGGTGGGCCTTTGACCCCCCTCCCCCCCCTGCGTGAAGTCATCGCGCGGCACGGCCTCTCCGCAACCAAGGCGCTGGGCCAGAACTTCCTGCTCGATGAGCAATTGCTCGCCAAAATCGCCGCAATCCCGGGCGATCTGACCGGCTGCGACGTGCTCGAAGTGGGCCCCGGCCCCGGCGGTCTGACTCGGGCCCTGCTCCGCGCCGGCGCGCGAGTGACTGCAATCGAGATGGACCGACGCTGCCTCCCGGCGCTGGCGGAACTCGGCGAGTCGTTCCCCGAGCAGTTACGGGTGATTGAAGGCGATGCGACGAAGATCGACCCGAAAACGCTGTTTGCCGGACCTTACCACGTGCTCGCCAACCTGCCCTACAACGTCGGCACCGCGCTGTTTACCGGCTGGCTGGGCGGGGAAACATGGCCACCGCTCTGGTCGTCGCTGACCCTGATGTTCCAGCATGAAGTGGCCGAACGGATCATCGCTGCGCCCGCCTCTTCCGCCTATGGCCGCCTTGCGATCCTTGCCGGTTGGCGCTCCACCCCCAAGATTGCAATGAAAGTCCACCGCAGCGCTTTCACCCCGGCGCCCAAGGTGATGTCAGCCGTGGTGCACGTTACGCCCGCCGAGATGCCCCAAGGGGTCTCGGCCCGCGTGCTGGAGCGGGTCACCGAAGCGGCCTTCGGCCAGCGCCGCAAGATGCTGCGTCAGAGTCTGAAGGGAATGCCGGGCGCACTTGCGGCGCTGGATCAGCTGGGCATCGATTCGCAGCGCCGCGCCGAGACACTCACCCTCGCGGAATTCGTGGCAATAGCGCGGATTTTGTCAGCCTGAGCAAATTCTATTGCGCTGGCGCTGGTGCCCTGGGCTTTGGACGCCGACCAGTGAACATCGAAGGCAGCCGGGGCGCAACATGCGCTTTCTGTGCCTCTTGCACGGTCTGGTATGTGACCTGCGGAGTCGCGGTGCCGTCTGCTGCAACGACATAGCTATATTTTGGCGGCGCATAGGCGCTGGCAGGCCTTGGCACGCGTCCCGAAAAAATGGCTGGCGGCGAAGTGGCCAGAGCGGGCTCTGTCATCTCGACCTGGCAGGTGCCGCTTCTTGGCCGACCAGAAAACATCGAAGGCGCGGTTGATTTGCATTGCGGCTGCACCACAGCCAGTTCGCAGTTTTCCCGGCGCACGCGGCCCGAGAACATCGAAGGGCCGCCGGTCTTGCAAACGCGCTGCACCGAGAGGCCGCCATTGGGTGCCGACGCGCCGCCATCGGCCTGATGCGCGGTGTCAGCAGCGCCGCTGGTAACTGTCGCCGCAGCGACCTGCCCCTGCAGCGGCGAAGTTGCCAGCATCGGCGCCGGGAGCAACAATGCAATTGCGGACACTATCATCGTTAACTCCCATCAAAACCGGTGGCCGCCATGCTGGGCCTGCCCGGTCGGGATAGCCGAAGCATTGTGTCATGGCAATGAACGAGCGCGGCATTTGGCGCACGTCTGCATAACCGGTTCAACTTTGCGCCAGCACTCGCTAGTACCGTGCGATGATTGATCGCAGAACGGCATTAACGGGCATCGGCACTGCTGCCACGCTGGGCCTTGGCACCCGCGCCATGGCCGCCCCAACCGGTCAGGCCGTGCGAAGGGCCACCAAACCGCAACGCCTGCACCCGGGCGAAACGATCGGCCTGGTCGCCCCCGCCGGCTTTGTTGCCGACCGCTTCGGCATCGACGAACTGGATGCGACGGTGCGCGCGATGGGCCTGGTGCCGAAATTTGCCTCCAATCTGCTCGATCGCCATGGCTATCTGGCCGGGACCGACGAAGTGCGCGCCGCCGCCCTCAATGCCATGTTCCGCGACAGGCAGGTCCGCGCGATCTTTGCCGTGCGCGGCGGCTGGGGCTGCGAGCGGATCCTGCCGCTGCTCGATTTCCGGCCGCTGGCCGAGGATCCCCGACTGCTGATCGGATCGAGCGACATCACCGCGCTGCTCCTCGCAGCGGCTGCGCGCACCGGCTGCCCCAGCGTGCATGGCCCCAATGTCGCCAGCTCGTGGAATGCTGCCGCCTGGGATGCCTTTCGAAAGCTCGTGTTCGATGCCGGGATGCCAACCTATACCATTGGCAGTGTCGGCGGCGGCGGCGCGGAGGACCGGCTGGTGCCGCGCGCATCACGCATCCGCACCTTTCGCCCGGGCACGGCGCGCGGGCGCCTGCTGGGCGGCAATCTCTCGGTGCTCTCGGCCATGGTCGGCACGCCCTGGCTGCCCGATTTCACCGGCGCGATCCTGTTCCTGGAAGAGACCAACGAGGCCGAATACCGGATTGACCGGATGCTCAGCCAACTGGCGCTCAGCGGAATTCTGGGCAAGGTTGCGGGCGTGATTTTCGGCCAGTGCACCAATTGCGCCAACCCCGGCGAGCCCTATGGCAATTTCACTGTGTTCGAAGTGCTCGAACACCACCTCGGCAGGCTCGGCGTCCCCGCCTTTCAGGGCGCGCAGATCGGCCATATTCCGGGGCAGGTCAGCATTCCGGTGGGCATCGAGGCCGAGATCGACGCCAGCACCGGCACAATCCGCATCCTTGAACCAGTGGTAAGTTAATCGTGTTCACAATCGAAACCTTCACCGCCCACGCCGACCTCGCCGAGGATCGTATCCGCCTCGATGCGATCAGCCCGGATGGCGAAACCCAGTCGATCTTCCTGACCCGGCGTCTGGCTGACCGCATGGTGCCGCTGCTGGTAGACCGTGCGGAGGCGCATGCCGTGCCCGGTGTGCCAAAGGAAATAGCACTGGCAATGAACCAGGAACAATTGCGCATGGAGCGCGATGAAAACCCGATTGCGCCGGTCGAGGCCAAGCAGGGCTCCAGCCGCTGGCTGTGCCAGACTGTCCATGTCGCCGAAGATCAGGATCAGATAGTCTGGACCCTGACCGACGACAGCGACAATACCGCGGTCATGGGCCTGCCCGGCGACGGCGTGCGCAATGTGCTCGAGGTCTTGCACATCGTCTATCAGGGGCTGGAATGGACAGCGCAGGCTTTCCCGGGCTGGATGACCGCACGCGAGGAACTGCCAGATCGCGGGAAGCGGCTGCTGAACTAGCCGTTCAGCGCCCACCCAGCGCCAGGCTGACTGCTTGCAGCGGTGCGAGGCTCTTCGCTACAAGCTGCGCTGTCAGGACAGCCCCCGTAGCCACGCCAGCAATCAGGATGCCCCAGGTGAAACCCTGCGCGACATGCCGCGAATAGGCGAAAGTCGCTTCTGGCGACGGCCGGCCACGCGCCTTGCGCGCTGCCTCCAGGGCAGTTGGCCCCGCCTCGTTGCCGATCACCGCCAGCACATCGATCCGCTCGCGCAGCTTCATGCCGAACCGGCGACCTTCGGACCACTGCACCTGCCCGACCAGCGAATGCCGTCCGACGGTCAATTCGGCGAAAGTTCCTCGACGAGGAGCCTCGGAAACCGAAGCCATCAGCCCGCCCGAGGACAGATCAAGCAGGCAGGCCTCGCGCTCGGACCCGCCGTCACGCAGCATGGCCCGAATCATCAGGCGCCTGCGATCTTCGACTCTGGCTTTCTCTGGCATACAGCGCGCATCCCGCAAACCTGATGCCGGACCATAGCCAGCAAGTATGAGGACCGGCTTAACCCTGTTCAGTCATGCGCTCTATTTCGCCATCGCCTGGCTTTCCGCCTGGCTGGCTTCGTGCACAGTGGCCAGCTGATCTGCCATCTTTCCGGCATGATGCCCGGCGAAGAAGCCGGCATAGATCGCCATGCCGCCGCCGATCAGCACGATCGCGGCATATCGCGCCCACTGCGACTCGAACACACTGGCCAGGGTCATCGCAGCCGATGCCCGTTGCGGCCTGATCCCGAATTTTTCCGGCAGCGCCTTGCTGGCCTTGCGCACCCCCGGATTGAGCACTTTGCCTTCGATCACTTCGTCAACCGCGATCGCTGCATCCAGGTTAACCCCGAACCGCCTCTCCCTGACCCATTTGACTTCGCCCGTCATCGCATAGCCGTTCACTGTCACTGTCACGACATTGGAACAGCGCGGCGGCATGGCTGTTGTCAGCAGCAAACCCTGAGGTGACAGATCGAGCACGCAGGCATCGCGTTCAAACCCATAACCGCTCAGACGGGCGCGCAACAGCGCCTTGACCCGTCCTTCGGCCCGCTCATCGGTTTGGTTCATGCGGCAACTCCTGCGCCCAATGGTGCAGAGTTGTTTACTCTTTCAGGATTAGAACTTGGTTAAAGACGGAAATCCGCCATTCGCGGCTCGTCAGACCTGCGACTGCTTCTTCCTCAGCCGCCAGGCGTGGAGCAGCGGCTCAGTATAGCCATTTGGCTGCTCCAGCCCCTTGAACACCAGATCGCAGGCCGCCTGAAAGGCCATCGAGTCTGGCGTCAGCTTCTCATAGAGCGGATCGCCAGCATTCTGCGCATCGACCTTGATTGCCATGCGAGTGAGCGAATCCATGACCTGATCGCGGGTCGCAACCCCGTGCAGCAGCCAGTTGGCCATGTGCTGCGACGAAATCCGCAAGGTGGCGCGGTCTTCCATCAGGCCGACATCAGTGATGTCAGGCACCTTGGAGCAGCCGACCCCCTGATCGATCCAGCGCACGACATAGCCGAGCAGGCCCTGCGCATTGTTGTCCAGCTCTTCGCGCACTTCGGCTTCGGAGAAATTGACGCCGGTAGCCAGCGGGATTTCGAGGATTTCATCGACCGGAGGCACTGCCTTGATCGCCCTATCCTGCTGCACATCGAACACATCAACCTGATGATAATGCATGGCATGCAAGGTCGCCGCCGTCGGCGAGGGTACCCAGGCGGTGTTGGCCCCGGCCTTGGGGTGGACAGTCTTCTCGTTCATCATCGCAGCCATCCGGTCTGGCGCGGCCCACATCCCCTTGCCGATCTGCGCCCGGCCCGAAAGACCGCAAGCCAAGCCTATGGCGACATTGCGCTTTTCATAGGCAGAAATCCAGCCAGAGCCCTTGATCGCACCCTTGCGGATCATCGGCCCCGCGCGCATCGAGGTGTGGATTTCATCACCCGTACGGTCAAGGAAGCCAGTATTGATGAAGACGATCCGGTCCTTCACCGCACGGATGCAGGCGCCGAGGTTGGCCGAGGTGCGTCGCTCCTCGTCCATCACGCCAACCTTGACGGTATGGCGCGGCAGGCCGAGCAGGTCTTCGACTGCATCGAACAGGGTGTTGGTGAAGGCGCATTCTTCCGGCCCGTGCATCTTGGGCTTGACGATATAGATGCTGCCATGCCGGGAGTTCTGGTACTTGCCGAGGCCCTTAACATCATGCCCGGAGATGGCGCTGGTGATCACCGCATCCATGATGCCTTCGGGAATCTCGCTGCCGTCTGCCAGCAGGATCGCCGGATTGGTCATCAGATGGCCGACATTGCGCACGAACAGCAGACTGCGGCCGGGCAGGGTGAACTTGCGGCCATTGACAATCTGCCACTCGGGGTCAGCGGCCAGGCTGCGGGTCAGTGTCTTGCCACCCTTCTCGAAGCTCTCGGCAAGATCGCCGCGAATGACTCCGAGCCAGTTGCGATAGGCAACCAGCTTGTCTTCCGCATCGACGGCAGCCACAGAATCCTCGAAATCGACAATTGTCGTGAGTGCGGATTCGAGAATGACATCGGCAATGCCCAGTGGATCTGTCTTGCCGACGGGATGATTGCGATCGATCACCAGTTCGATATGCAGACCGTTCTGCTTGAACATAACGCCGGTTTCGCAAACGACATGCCGGTAGGAGGAAACGCCCCCACTCAGCACGGCCTGCCAGCCGGGGATCGTCTCGTCGAGAAACTGGCGCACCCGCGCCACCACCGCAGCGCCACGCGCTTCGTCATAGCCGCCCGGACGGGCCGGAGGGGCATCGAGCGCATCGGTGCCGTAATAGGCGTCATAGAGACTGCCCCAGCGGGCATTGGCGGCATTGAGCAGGAAGCGCGCGTTGAGCACTGGCACCACCAGCTGCGGCCCGGCCATCGTCGCGATCTCGGCATCGACGTTCTGCGTCGTGACCGAAAACGGCACAGGCTCGGGCACGAGGTAGCCGATTTCGGTCAGGAAGGCCTTGTATTCGGCCTTGTCGAGCACCTTGCCGGCGCGCGCTAAGTGCCAGGCGTCGATCTGCTCCTGCAGCGCATCGCGCTTTGCCAGCAGCGCGCGATTGACCGGCACCAGCCGCTCCAGCAGCGCCGCAAAGCCCTGCCAGAACTGCGCCGCATCCTGCCCCAGCGGTGCCAGCACCTGGTTGTCGATGAAGCCCGCCAGTTTGGCATCGATATTGAGCCCGGAGCGTTCAACCCTGTCCATCATTTCGCCTCATTGCATAGTGCGCCGGACGCAGTTCGCTTGCACCGGCTGGGAAAAAGTGAGCCCTGGGGAAGGATCGGAGGCGCCTATGACGAAAAGCGCAGGCAAGCGCAACGGCTTCCACCTGCCAGACCCGTCGGAGCACCTTACACTTAGCGAGCCGTTAACCAGCGTCTTGCGCCGCCGCGCTGATATGGCATGATGATTGCTGAGAGAATTGCGAAATCAGAGGTAAAAAATGTTCCGCAAGATTGGTCGCCTGTTTGTTATCAAGACCCGGGGTGAAGCATACCTCATCATCTATGCGCTGGCGACCGGCGCGGCGGAGCGTGGCTCGGTCTATCTGGGCCAGTTCCCGGGCACCGGCGGCAAGCTGCTGTTCGCGGCCTGCATGGGCTCGGTGTTCCTCGCAGGGGCGAAGATTCTCGATTGCCTGCGCTTCGAGCGCGCGGCGCAGCTTGAGAAGGATGTGTCTGCGTTTGCTTGAGCTTACGCTCCTCTCCCCTTGCTGAGCTGTTGCGCAATTCCTAGTCCGGAAAACTAGCGTCATCCCCGCGTAAGCGGGGACCCAGCTCATGACCTCAAAGTTCAATGAAACCGATAGCGCAGGCGATGGGTTCCCGCTTGCGCGGGAATGACGAGGTTTGTTGATTGCGCTACAACTCCGCGAGGGGAGAGGAGCGCAATTGCCGAGAATATTTTGCAACCAAGGCGGGGGTTTCTGTTGCTAGGCACCCCCGGGCCCCCGGAATCCGTTCTGTTGCCCGGTCGGTCCAACCGCGCTTTAGCTTTGTAACTTCAGGGCGTTAGCCCCTAGAATTACGCGGCGATTGCGAGTGCTTCGTTATCGTTGGCACTTGTGGGTTTTGAGCCTTGAACGGGTTACTCAGCCCGGGCAAAAATAGCGCTTTTCAATACACGTCGATCCTAGTTCGGCCCCGTCATATTCCCGGCTTGCCCAAGGGCTTAAGCAAGGAAGGTGGTGGAGCCGCCGGGTACCGCCCCCGGGTCCGCTGCATCTATTGCACGCCACAATTTATCACCATAGCCGGGCGAACCCGGCGAGGAGCAATATAGGCGCGAATGTGTAAATGAAAAGGGCTGTATCCCCTCCCGCAAGCGGGAGGGGGACGCGCAGGCCTATTTCTTCAGCGAATCGCGGATTTCCGTAAGCAGGTCGACTTCGCTCGGCCCGGCTGGCGCTTCGGGTGCGGGCGGCATGATCTTCACGGCCTGACGCACGATCAGGAAGATGACAAAGGCCAGGATCAGGAAGTTGATCACGGCGGTCACGAAACTACCCCACGCAAACACATTGGCGCCAGCCGCACGCGCTGCTTCCAGCGTGGCATTTTCAGGCGCAGTGCCGCTCAGAACCATGTATTTCCTCGAAAAATCGGTGCCGCCCGTCACCAGACCGATAACCGGCATGATGAGATCGTCGGTCATCGAGGAGACGATCTTGCCAAATGCCGCGCCGATGATGACGCCGACTGCCAGATCCAGCACATTGCCCTTGGCGATGAATGCCTTGAATTCACTGATCATATTGCTTCCCTTCCACTCTATCTTTTTCGGGATAGACCCGCTGGCAACTTGCCACTGATGGCATGACGTCACAACAATCAATTGACATGGCGCGATAAAACGCTGGCGCACGATATTCCGCCCAGCACTGGAATGGCCGCTTGAACCCTACCCCAGCATCGCTACATTCTGTGACGCAACCGTCCGGGCGCAATTCGCCCGCGACTCTTGAGAGGGAACATCTGCATGTCCGCTTCGTCCGCTGCCCGCGTTACACGTTTCGCCCCACGTTTTGTGATCGCGGCGACTGCAGCCGCCAGTCTTTCAGCTTGCGGCATCAACTCGGTGCCGACTGCGCAGGAAAATGCCAAGGCCAAGTGGGCCGATGTCCAGGCCGCCTTCCAGGAGCGCGCCAATCTGGTGCCTAACCTCGCCTCTGTCGCCAAGGGCGCGGCTGATCAGGAGAAGGGCATTCTCGTCGGCGTGGTCGAAGCCCGCGCCAAGGCAACCTCGATCCAGATCAAGGCCGATGATCTGGGTGATCCCGCCAAGATGGCGGAGTTTTCGGCAGCGCAGAACCAGTTGTCTGGCTCGCTGGCCGGTTTCGGACGGCTGCTCGCCAATGTCGAAGCCTATCCCCAGCTCAAGAGCATCACCAATTACCAGATGCTGCAGAGCCAGCTGGAGGGTCAGGAAAACCGCATCCGGGTGACGATCCGCGACTACAACGAGGCCGTGCGCGACTATAACACCCGCGTGCGCACCTTCCCCGAAATGATCGGCGCGACCATTCGCGGTGCCAAGCCGCTGGTGCCCTATCAAGCCGCAACGCCGGGCGCGGAAGTCGCGCCCAGCCTTGAAGGCAAGATCTGAAGGACGCGGAAGGAAGGGCCATGAACAGGCCCCCATCCGGCTGGCGCGGATCAGTCGCCGCGGCGCTTCTCGCCGTCTGGTTGCTGTTCGCGTCGGCTGGCCTCATGGCGCAGACTTTCCCGCCGCTCACCGGCAGGGTGGTTGATGCCGCGAACGTAATCCCGCCCGATGTTGAGGCGCGGCTTGACCAGAAGCTTGCAGCGCTGGAAACCCAGTCGCAGCGCCAGCTGGTCGTGGCCACGCTTCCCAGCCTCGAAGGCTATGAAATTTCCGACTACGGCTACCGGCTGGGGCGGACCTGGGCCATTGGCAGCAAGGAAAAGAACGACGGCGCGCTGCTGATCATTGCGCCGGTTGAGCGCAAGGTGCGCATCGAAGTCGGCTATGGCCTTGAAGGCATTATCACCGACGGCCTCTCCTCGCTGATCATCCAGGACCAGATCCTGCCAAAGTTCAAGGCGGGCGACATGCCAGGCGGGATCGAAGCGGGCGTTGACGCGCTGATCACCCAGCTGACCCTGCCCGAAGATCAGGCGCGGATGGCCGCCGGTCGGGCCGAATCGGCCAAGCTGTCGCAAGGGGGGGATTCGATCATCCCCTTCGTGTTCTTCGGCTTCATTTTCCTCTTCGTCTTTGTCATCCCGATGTTCACCCGGATTGCCCGCGGTCGTGGGTACCAGCCCAAGGGCCTTGGCCCGGTGATCCTGTGGAGCGTCGCCGATGCTCTCTCTAACGCGAGCAGCAGCAGTGGTGGCAGCAGCTTTGGCGGCGGCGGCGGATTTTCGGGCGGCGGCGGCAGCTTCGGCGGCGGCGGCTCCTCGGGCAGCTGGTAGGAGAGGGCCATGGCGCGCATTCCGACACTGACCGACGAAGGCCGCGCCAGCGTCGGCGCGGCTGTTGCGGCAGTTGAAACGCAAACCGCCGGCGAAGTGGTCACTATCGTCACGCAGCAAAGCGACGACTATGCCGAGATCGCGCTGCTATGGTCGGCGCTGGTCGCCTTTCTGGCGCTCGCCGTGCTGGCGCTGTTCCCGGATTTCTACCTTGGCATCTACGACCGGCTGACCGGCGGCTGGGTGCAGCAATGGCACCCGCGCGGGGTCTTCGCCGTGGCGCTGGTGGTCGCTGTGCTCAAGTTCGCCGGCATGTGGCTGCTTCAGCTGTGGCGGCCCTTGCGGCTGTGTCTCGTGCCCGGCCCGATCAAGCATGAGCGCGTTCGGGCACGCGCGATCATGTGTTTCAAGGTCGGCGCCGAGCGGCGCACCCACGGCCGCACCGGCATCCTGATCTACCTCTCGATGGCCGAACGCCGCGCCGAAATCGTCGCCGACGAAGCTATCGCTTCCAAAGTCGCGCCCGAAGTCTGGGGCGAAGCCATGGCCTCCATGCTGGCGCATATCCGCGAAGGCCATGTCGCCGAGGGCATGGTCGCCGCCATCGGCAAGGTCGGCGAGGTGCTGGCCGAACACTTCCCGCTTGGCGAAGGCGACACCAACGAATTGCCCGACCGGTTGATCGAGGTATGAGCCAGGAAGAACCGGAAAAAATCGTCTGGCAGGGCAAATTCGTCACCGCCAAAATCCGCGGCAAATGGGAATATGTCAGCCGCTCGCGCGGCATCCGCGCCGCCGTGATCCTCGCGATTGACGAGGAGGATCATGTGATCCTCGTCGAGCAATACCGGGTGCCGCTGGGCCGCACCTGCATCGAGCTTCCCGCCGGACTGATCGGCGACGGCGATCACGACGAGGACGACGAGACCGCCGCCGCGCGCGAACTGGAGGAAGAAACCGGCTACCGCGCTGCCCGCATGGATGTGCTCGGCGAATTCTGGTCCTCGCCGGGCATGGTCACCGAAAGCTATTCATTGCTGCGCGCACATGGCCTGACCAAAGTCGGACCCGGCGGCGGCACGGACAGCGAGGATATCACCGTCCACCGGGTGCCGCTCGCAGGCATCACGCAGGCCGTCGCCGACTGGCGGGCGGCGGGCTTTGCCATCGACACCAAAATGCTTCTATTGATGGCCCCGGACCTGCTGGGAGCTGCGCGCAAATGACAGGAAGAGTTACAGGCAAGAAGGCGCTGGTCACGGGCGCGGCGCAAGGGCTTGGCGCGGCGATTGCACTGAAGCTGGCGCAGGAAGGCGCGCGGGTGCTGGTGACCGACATCAACGCCGAAGGTGCCGCTGCAATGGCCGAGGCGATCAACGCAGAATGCGGCGCGGGAACGGCCTTCTCGCTGCGCCACGATGTGACCCAGGAGGCTGAATGGATCGCCGCCGTGGCTGAAGCCGGCGAGCGAATGGGCGGCCTGTCAGTGCTGGTCAACAATGCAGGGATCGGCCTCGGCGGCACAGTCGAATCGACCAGCCTTGAGCTATGGGAACGCACCATGGCGATCAATTCCACAGGGCCCTTCCTCGGGTGCAAATATGCGCTGCCTTTGCTACGCGACAATCAGCCGGGCAGCATCATCAACATCTCGTCGATCGCTGCCTTCACTGCCGACCCCTTCCTCGCCGCCTATAATGCCTCCAAGGCGGCGGTCTGGATGCTGAGCAAGTCAGTCGCGCTCTATTGCGCGCGGGCCAAGTGGAACATCCGCTGCAATTCAGTCCACCCAGCCTTCGTCGAAACCGCGATCCTCGAAGGCTTCCGCGTCGACAAGAGCGCGCCGATTGCGGCGACGCACGACAAACTCAGCCGCACCATCCCGATGGGCCGCATCGGCCAGCCCGAGGAAGTGGCGCTGGGCGTGGTTTATCTTGCCAGCGACGAGAGCAGCTTCATGACCGGCTCGGAGTTGAAACTGGATGGCGGGCTGAGCGCGATGTGAACGCAAAAGCCCCTCCCCTTCAGGCGAGGGGTTGGGGTGGGGTTTGTCCGGTGAGCGCAAGGTCTGAATGACAGACCCCACCCCCGGCCCCTCGCCTGAAGGGGAGGGGGGAAGCTCACAGCGTCGTGAAAATCGCGCCGAAATCCTTGGCCCCGTTCCCGGCCTCGACGAAATTCTCGTAGATCTCGGTCGCGTGCTTGCCCAGCGGCACAGTGGCGCAAGACGATTCCGCCCCGGCCATCGCCAGCCGCAGATCCTTGAGCATCAGGGCAGAGGCAAAACCGCCCTGATAGCCGTTGTCCGCCGGGCTGGTCGCGCCGATGCCGGGTGCGGGCGTGTAATCATTGAGCGACCAGCAATAGCCGGTTGATTTCGAGCTGATCTCATAGAACTTCTGCGGATCGAGCCCGGCCTTCTCGGCCAGCGCCAGTGCTTCGCAAGTGCCAATCATGTGCACCGCCAGCAGCATGTTGTTGCACATCTTTGCGACCTGCCCGCTGCCGGAGGCCCCGGCGTGGATCACTGCCTTTGCCATGGGTTCAAGCACCGCCTGCGCCCGGGCAAAAGCCGCGTCCGTGCCGCCTACCATGAAAGTCAGCGTGCCGCCATTGGCCGCTGCAATGCCGCCTGAAACCGGGGCATCGACCATGGCATAGCCAGCCGCTTCCGCCGCCGCCTCGACTTTGCGTGCGGTATCCACGTCAATCGTAGAGCAATCGAGCAGCAGCGCCGAAGTCGGCGCGTGGCCGATGATGTCGTCGCTGAACACCTTGTCGACAATCGCCCCGTTGGGCAGCATCGAGACCACCGCATCGACCCCCTGCACCGCCTCACGGACATTGGTGTAGGTCGCGCAGCCGTTGCCTTTCGCCTTTTCAAGCGCCTCGCTGGCAAGGTCGAAGGCGTGGACCTCGTGGCCCGCCTTGACCAGATTGGCCGCCATGCCGCCGCCCATATTGCCGAGACCGATGAAGGCTACTTTCATGACTTTAATTCCCCTGTCGCGATCCAGTGCTGCCCCTTTTCGGTGACGACAAAAGAAGGCTCGAAATGACCTTCCGGCTCAAAGCCGATAAGACCGTGGCGTTCCAGCTGGCTGATCACTGTACGATCGAGCCACACCCGATCCTTGTGCAGCCGCAGTCCGCCAGCGGGCAAAGGCCGGCCGCCGGTCAGCCGGACATAGGTGCGCAGATAGGCGAGGTTGCGTCTTGTATCGGCCTCTTCCGGCGCGGGCGCATCCAGATGCCACCAGGCCAGTTTCTGGCTGCCCGGCCGCTTCTGCTTTTCGATGGTAAACTCTGACCGGCAAGTCGCACCCAGCCGTTCCAGCTCTTCGTCAAGAATAGCCACTGCCTCGCTCTTGTGCGGAAAAACGGGACGGGCAGCCACAGTCAGCGATTCTGCCAGACCGCCGCGCGCTTTTCGACGAAGGCATTCATGCCCTCGGTCTTGTCCTCGGTCGCGGCGAGAATCTGCCACATGCGGCGCTCGAACAGCAGGCCCTGCTCCAGCACGGTCTCGAAGGCAGCGCTAACCATTTCCTTGTTCACCAGCACGGCAACGCGCGGCATGCCTGCGATCTCGGCGGCAATTGCTACCACCGCATCGACAAAGCCCTCGGCCGGCAGCACCCGCGCGACGAGGCCGCTCTTTTCGGCTTCCGTAACGTCCATCATGCGGCCGGTCAGACACAGGTCCATCGCCTTGGCCTTGCCCACCGCTCGCGTCAGTCGCTGGGTTCCGCCCATGCCGGGGGCCACGCCAAGTTTGATCTCGGGCTGGCCGAACCTGGCCTTTTCCGAGGCAATGATCATGTCCGCCATCATGGCAAGCTCGCAGCCGCCGCCCAGAGCAAAGCCGTTCACTGCCGCGATCCACGGCTTGCGCACCTTGGCTACAATATCCTTATGCCAGCCATCGAAGAAGGCGCCGAGATAGAAGTCGGTCGCGTGCATCGTCGCCATTTCGGCAATATCAGCGCCTGCGGCAAAAGCCTTCTCGCCCGAGCCCGTCAGCACGGCGCAGCCCTGGCTGTCATCGGCTTCGAAAGCGGCGAAGGCAGCAATCAGTTCCTTAAGGATCGTGGTGTTGAGCGCATTCAGCGCTTGCGGGCGATTGAGCGTGATCAGCGTCACACCCCCGCGCTGTTCAACCAGTATGCATTCGTAGCTCATAGCGGCTTCCATTCCTTGGCTTCGCCCAGCGGCGCGAAGATCGCTTCGATCATGGCATCAGTCACCCCTTCGGGCGTGGCCGGGTTCCACCCCGGCGCATTATCCTTGTCGACGATCACCGCGCGCACGCCTTCGGCAAAATCGGGCAGATTGATGACGCGCGCGGCGATGCGGTATTCCATCACCATATTGTCGGCGAAGTCATCCAGCTTGGCGCTGTCAGCCAGCTGGCGCAGCGCCACCTTGCAGGCCTGCGGGCTCTTGTTGCGCAAGGTCGCCAGCTCCTTGGCGGCCCATTCACTGTCGTCGGACTCAAGCGAAGCGATGATGTCTTCCAGCCGGTCCGAGGCAAAATGTTTGGCGATCTGCGCGGCATGGGCTGCTATCTTGGGCTCGGGCGGGCTCACTGCCAATGCGGCCAGCACGCCAGCGACGTCATGGCCGTGGGCAATCCGCTCCTTGGCCTCGGCGAGGTTTTCCGAAGGCAGGTAATGCGTCGCCAGCCCGGTCCATAGGCATTCCGCGCCATCGAGCCGCGCGCCGGTCAGCGCCAGAAATTGCCCCATGCGGCCCGGAAGCCGCGCCAGATACCAGCCGCCGCCAACATCGGGGAACAGGCCGATCCCGGTCTCGGGCATGGCAAATCGGGTGTTTTCGGTGGCGACCCGGAACTTCGCCGGCTGCGAAATGCCGACGCCGCCGCCCATGGTGATGCCATCGATGAAAGCAACGATCGGCTTACCATATTCAAACATCAGGTGATTGAGCTGATATTCGTCGTGGAAGAATTTGGTGCCGGACTGGCCATTGTCAGTCAGCGCCGAATTGCGCAGAAAGGCGACATCGCCGCCCGAACAAAAGCCCCGGCCCTCGCTATGATCAAGGATCACCGCCTTGATGTCATCATCATGCTGCCATTCCAGCAGCGCTTCCTGCATTGCCTCGTCCATCGCAGCCGTCAGTGCATGGATCGCCTTGGGGCGGTTGAGCGATAGCATGCCGGCCGCACCCTCGCGGCGGGTGATGAGTTCGTCGGTACTCACTTCAACAAATCCCGCCCGATAATCATCCGCATCACCTCGTTCGTTCCTTCGAGGATACGGTGGACGCGCAGGTCGCGCCAGAAACGTTCGATCGGATAGTCGCGCAAATAGCCGTAGCCACCGAACATCTGCAGCGCCTTGTCGACGATCTCGCTGCCACTGTCGCTGGCCAGCTTCTTGGCCATGGCCGCAAACCGCGTCTTGTCGGGCGCACCCGCCGTCACCTTGGCGGCGGCGAGATAGAGCAGCGCGCGGGCGGCCTCGAGATCGGTCGCCATGTCGGCCAGCACGAACTGCGTGTTCTGAAAATCGGCGACCCGCTGGCCGAATTGCGTGCGGTCCTTGACGTAAGCCACGGCCTCATCAAGGCAACGCTGCGCACCGCCCAAGGAGCAGGCACCGATATTGAGCCGCCCGCCATCAAGCCCGACCATGGCAAACTTGAAGCCATCGCCTTCCGCGCCGACCCTATTTTCGACCGGCACTTTCACGTTATCGAACGAGACCTGCGCGGTAGGCGATGAATTCCAGCCGAGCTTCTTCTCGTTCGCACCGAAGGAAACGCCCTCCCATTCCTTCTCGATGACAAGGCAACTTATGCCCTTCGAACCATTGTCAGACGTGCGCACCATAGTAACGTAGAAGTCATTGACCCCGCCGCCGGTGATGAACTGTTTGGTGCCGCTCACCACATAGTGATCACCCTCCAGCCGCGCAGTGGTCTTGAGCGCGGCGGCATCGGAGCCCGAACTCGGCTCGGTCAGGCAATAGGAGCCCAGCTTTTCCATGCCAACCAGCTGCGGCAGATAGCGCTGCTTGATCTCGTCGCCGCCGAACTTGTCGATCATCCAGCTGGCCATGTTGTGGACCGAGATGAAAGCCGCAGTCGAAGGGCAGCCATAGGACAGCGCCTCGAAGATCAGCGCCGATTCCAGACGCCCCAGATTGATCCCGCCCATCTCCTCCGAGATGTAGATCGCGCCAAAGCCCAGCTCGCCCGCCTGCAACACGACATCGCGGGGGAAGTGCCTTTCCTCGTCCCACTTGGCAGCCTGGGGCGTGATCTGGTCGGCGGTAAACTTGCGCGCCATGTCCTGGATGGCGAGCTGGTCATCGGTGAGGTCGAATTGTGTGGTCATGGCTCAGCCCAGCGCCTCGATAATATCCTTCCCGAACAGCTCCTCGTCACTCGGCAATTGCTTGGCCACCGCCAGCGGCTTCGACACCCATGTCTCGTTGATCAGGTCGCGCCAGGTGATGTTGTTGTTTGTCGCATTGCCGCCCCACGAGCCGCAGCCCAGTGAGAAGGTCTGGCGCATACCGTTCCACAGGTTGCCCGAATTGGATGCGGCTTGCGGCTGGTTGACCATGACGCGGCTGGTGTAGGTTTCATTGGCCAGCTTCATGATATTGGCGTCGCTGGTCGAATAGATGCCGCAGGAGTGGCCGCGGCCCTGATAGCTTTGCACGCCATTGGTGATCTCGATCGCATGATCGATATCGCGCGCGCGATAGAGCGCCATGGTCACTGACATCTTCTCGCCCGAGAAGGGATATTCCGGGCCCCATCCGGTCTGCGGCACGATGAAGAAGCGCGTGCCCTCGGGCACGCCGAATCCGGCAATCGCGCCGATCTTCTCGGGTGGCTGGGCGACAACCGCCGCGTTGATGATCCCGTCCTTCCACAGCACCGCCTGGAGCTTGGCCTGCTCGTCTTCGCTCAGCACCATGCCGCCCTGGTGCTTCAGCTTGTCGAGCATCTCGTCGTAGATCGAGTCAAACAGCACCACCGCATTATCGGACGAGCATGATGCCGCGAGGTCCAGCGTCTTGGAGATACGGATTTTCTCGGCTGCATCATCGAGATCGGCAGTGTCATCAACGGTGATTACCGCATTGCCCGCGCCCACGCCGAGCGCCGGGGTGCCCGAGCTATAGGCCGCAATAACCATCGGCGCACCGCCGGTGGCGAGAATGCGGTCGCACTGCTTCATCACTTCGTTGGTCTTCTCAACCGATGGCGTCTCGATCGGGATAACAAGATCAGCCGGAGCGCCCAGCTTGACCAGCGCATCGCGCATCAGGTTGCAGATCGTCGCATTGGTCACCTTGGCGCGCGGGTGCGGGCAGATGATGATCGAATTGCGGCCCTTCACCGCCGAGATCGCCTTGATCACCGGGGTCGCCTCAGGGTTGGTGGAAGGCGACAGCGCACCGATCACGCCAATCGGCTTGGCGATCTTGATCAGGTTGCGCTCCTTGTCTTCCTCGATAATGCCGACCGACTTGTCGTCAATGATGTCCATCAGCGTGGCGCGGGTCTTGCGGAAAATCTTGAGATACTTGCCGTCATAATTGCCAAGCTGGGTCTCATCGACCGTCTGCTGCGCGATCTTCTCGGCCACGCCTGGCTGGGCCACAGCCCAGACCATGCCGCGGATCAGGCGATCAACCTGCTCCTGCGTATAGTTCTCGATCTGCGCCTGCGCCACGCGGCTGCGGGCGATGAGAGCGGCGACTTCCCTGGCTTCAGGAGTGTCGGCAATGGGTTGAGCGGCGGCCATGATATACCTCGGTGTTGGGTTTAATCGTCCGGTTAAACCCCTGCACTTTCCACCGTCCACAATCAAGATGATTCGCCTATCCCGGGCGCAACATGGCGTTTGCCCATTGCCCTGCCCGCGCCGCTTCGCCATGGAGTGGTCAAAGGAATGAACAGCCGGGGAAGCAATGTGAGCGAAGCGACAATCGATCCGGCTCTGTTCCGCCAAGTGCTCGGCGCCTACCCCACCGGCGTCTGCGCCATCACCGCAACCACGCCGGATGGCACTCCTGCCGGCATGGTGATCGGCAGCTTCACCTCGGTCAGCCTCGATCCGCCGCTGGTCGGCTTCCTGCCCGACAAGAAGAGCTCCAGCTGGCCGCTGATCGAAGCGGCAGCGCACTTCTGCGTCAATGTCCTCGCCAGCGACCAGCAGGACGTCTGCCGCCAGCTCGCCAGCAAAGGCCCGGAAAAGTTCGCCGGGCTGGACGTTGCCCTGTCCGACCATGGCCACCCGGTCATCGCGAATGCCATCGCCCAAATCGATTGCGACATCCATGCGGTGATCGACGCAGGGGATCACTGGTTCGTGCTGGGCAAGGTGCTGAGCCTCAAGGTCAGCCGCGATGATGATCCGATGCTGTTTTATCGCGGAAAGTATGGGGGCTTTGCGGGCTAGGCCGCGATGAGGAAAGCCCTGTCCCTGCTGGCCTGCGCCGCATGGGCTGGCTTGCTGCTCGGCTGCAGCCGTGCGCCGGTCGTCGTGCCGGTGGACAGCCTGACCTACCCCGCCGTCCTCATCACCGGCATCCGCCCGACCCTCGGCGTGGCCCACGTTGCACGGGTGGTGGTGGACAAGGAGGACCTCAGCCATATGCGCTCGGAACTCTATTCGGGCCTGTCCGATACAGAGGCCACCGATCCGCCGATCGTGATCGACACCACTGCGAACATTTCGGACATGACCCAGATCAAGGGCGAGCACGGCGGCCTGTGGATGATGGCCCACCCGACCGGCATGATGCCAATCACGTTCACCCTGATCCAGCGCAAGCAGCAAGGCATAGAAGCAGCCCGCGCCCTGATCGCGGATTGCGTCTATCTGGGGCATGATCTTGACACAGAACGCAGCCAATTGCGCAGCGAGCGAATACCCCGAGCGACGAGCATGGCGGAGATCGTCGCAATTGTTGACGAGATGCCGGGGGCGGACGAGGCGGCAAATTCGCGGGATTAAGCCTCGACAATTCCATCCCCGCTTGACTCCCCCCCGCTTGACTCTCCACAGCCAAATGCTGTTCACGCGTTCAGCACGCTAAATCACACGGGAGAGACATGCCATGACACGTTCGCTTAACGGCAAGGTTGCCGTCATCACCGGGGCCGGTTCGGGTATGGGGCGCTCGATGGCGCTGCGGCTGGCCGAAGACAACGCCAGGATCGCCATCTGGGACATCAACGGCGCTGGCGCCGAGGAGACCGCAAAGATGGTCCGCGATGCGGGCGGAACCGCGATTGCCATCGAGGCCGACTGTTCGGACAAGGCAGCGATCAAGGCTGCGGCCGAACAGACCCGCCGCGAGCTCGGCCCGATCCTGATCCTCATCAACAACGCCGGCATCGCGCCGTTTACAGAGTTTCTCGAGATCGACGAGGCGCTGCTTGACCGAGTGTTGAGCGTCAACTTCAAGGGTCCGTTCTTCGTGGCGCAAGAATGCGTGCCCGACATGATCGCGGCCAAGTGGGGCCGGATCATCAACATCACATCCTCGTCGGTCCAGTCCGGCTCGGCGCTGCAGACGCATTACACCAGCTCCAAGGGTGCGCTGCTGGGCCTGACCAAGTGTCTCGCCATGGCGCTAGGCGAGCATGGCATCACCGCCAACATGATCCCGCCGGGCTCGATCGACACCCCCATGCTGCGCGGCGCGTTGATCATGCAGGAACCGGGCCGGGTCGACGCCTATGGCGCGGCCCTGCCAGTGAAACGCATCGGCCAGGGCGAAGACATCGCCGCCGCCGCTGCCTTCCTCGCCTCGGAAGAGGCCGGCTACATGACCGGCCAGACGATCAGCGTGAACGGCGGGCGCTATATGGGTTCGGCGTAAAAAAGGGGGGCAGTCCCCTTTTTCTACACAACCCCTCAAAATCCGTCATCCTGAACTTGTTTCAGGACCTATTGGGCCGCAAGCTCGGAGCCACTCGGGAAAGCACCCAGCCCCCCGGTTTGCGTGAGAATGCACACTCCAGTGGGGCGGAGAAATGGGTCCTGAAACAAGTTCAGGATGACGGCGTATGAGAAGTTTGTCTGGTGCAGAGGAACGCTGGACCTATTCCACCAAAGTGCAAAGCTCCGCCGGGCTTGATCGCTCGATCATCCCATAAGCGCTCATCCCGTCCAGCGTATAGCGCACCGCGCCCTGCTGATTGTTCATGCCGCCAACCCCCTGGTTGCCGATGTGGAAGCTGCCGAGCGTGGTCGTGCCGCCAATCGCGATCCGGCCCACGAGCGTGTCGAGTTCAAGCGAAACATCGTCGCCCTCGGCCATCAGGTTGCGCAGGAACGGAATTTTCGTCGCCCGCGCCGGGTGCATCTCCCTGCCGTCATACCAGTAGGCGACATTATAGCGCTCGTCCTCGCTCTCGCCCTCGCGCAGCGGATAGGCGATGGTGGCAAAGCCGCGTCCGTCGGGGAAGACCGCAGACTGCCAGCAGTGCCCGCGGAATGCCCCCATCGGGCGGACCGACTGACGATGGATGCGCGAGCCCTGCGCCTTGAACGCGCGGGTCTCGCCGTCAATGGTCAGCTCGCCGTCTGCGCGGAATAGTTGCTCGATGCGCCAGCCATAGCCCATCAGGCCGGCATCGGTGCGCTGCTTCTCGCTCATCCCGGCAAGCTTTTCGATGCGGTAGTCCTGGGTCCATGCGGGCACGACCATGGTCAGTTCGGCATCGAGCTTCACGGCGGTCTGGCGAAAGGAAGGATCGACCGGGCTATCGGCAAAGATGCGGAAATTGCCGCGCAGCTGGTCATGGGTGCGGCCATCGTAAGGCATGTCATCCAGCGTCACGCGCCACTTGCGAAACGGCTCAAGGCACTCGAACCGCAAGCCTTCCGCGCCGAGCACCGAGCTGCGGCCCGTGTCGCTCAGCACCGGCAGGGTTGCACCATAGCGGCTCTGGCGAAGCACCCTGCCGCCACCCAGCACACCGTTGTAATCGAACCGGTGGTTAGCCCAATTGGCCCCCACCGCTTCGATGCCGATGCGCGGGAAAGCGAACGCCCCGTTCTCCTCGAACAGCCAGACCGAGGCGCTCTCGCGCATTTCGGGATCCTCGGGCTGGCCGGGGATCATCGACCAGTCGAGCTCAGGCTCCAGCCCGCCGTACCAGTCAGAGGCGTCGTCGCTCACAGCTTGTTGAGCCAGGTCGAACGCTCGATCATGCCGATCGCTTCCTGCCCGTCCCAGCTATAGCGGGTCGAGCCCTGGTTGAGAGCGAAGCCCGCCATTTCGCCTTCATGCATGACCTTGAAGGTGTTGAGCATGCCCGCGCCCGCGATGCGCGCCGAACCGCCGTCCCATGCCATTTCAAGCGAATTGTCCTGCCCCTCGCTGGTCAGGCTGGCACCACTCAGCCAGGGAATCGTCGTCGCGGTTGCAACATGCATCTTGCCGTCCACGAAGACATAGCCCTCGTTATAGGTCGATCCATCCTCGGCCGGTGGATAGGCGATATAGCCGAAGGCGCGACCGTCCGGGAACACCGCAGTCTGCCAGCAGTGGCCGCGAAAGCCGTCCAATGGGCGGACCGACTGGCGGTGGATGCGGTTGCCGACTGCCTTGAACGTGCGCGTCTCGCCATCCAGCGTCAGGGTGCCTTCCCCGCGAAACTGATGCTCCATCCGGTAGCCCAGCCCCATCGAGCGGGCATCGTCCATCTCGCGATCCGACAGGCCGACCAGCCGCTCGGGCGTGTTGTCCTGCACCCAGCAGGGCGTGATCATCTCGATCTCAACTTGCCACTTCAGCGGCGTGGTCTTCGAAGTGTCGATCGCCCCCTTGGTCATCGCCTCGCTGGTGGTTTCGACCGGATTGCCATCATAGCTGATGCGCCAGCGGTGGTAGGGCTCGATCACTTCGAAGCGCAGCGGGCCCGAGCCCAGAATGCGTGGCTGGCCATCGGCGGCAATCGGCGAATGGCTGACATGCACGCCGCCCGTCTCGACCAGCACCCGCCCGCCGGGGAACGAGGCGTTCATATCGACGCGGTGGCTGGCCCAGTTGTTGCCCATCGCCTCGATGCCGCAGCGCGGCAAGGCAAAGGCGCCGTTCTCCTCGAACAGCCAGATCGAAGCGCTTTCGCGCATCGCCGGATCCTCGGGCGCTTCGGGGAGCATGTAATCGTAATGCGGGGCAAGGCCGCCGCGCCATTCATCTTCGGTCATACTGTCTCTCCCTCAGAGGCTTGCGGCCTCAAAAACTATTCGTCACCCTGAACTTGTTTCAGGGTCCATTATGCCTCAGACCCAGTGCCCGGGTTCAAAACGAAACCGTGCCGTCTTGCTTTCCGACTGAGCTTCGGCATCAGCCGAGAAATGGACCCTGAAACAAGTTCAGAGTGACGAAATTGGCAGGCCTAGATAGGATTTGAGACCCCGCCCCGAAACAAACTCAGCGTTTATCGTAAGTAATCGGGAGCGATTCAATCGTATGCGTCGCCACGGTCGGCACATAGGTGATCTCGCTCTCGGGGATCGCCAGCTTGACGTTCTTCAGTTGCTTGACGATCTCGCGCGCTGCGACCTTGATCTCCATCCGCGCGAGCGCCAGGCCGATGCAGCGGTGTGGGCCGCCGCCGAAGCCGACATGGCGGCCAAGGTTGGGGCGTTCGATGTCAAACTTGCGCGGCTCAGGGAACACCGTCTCGTCGTCATTGCCCGAATCGTAAACCAGCAGCATGTGCGCGCCTTCGGGAATGGTGGTGCCGTTGACGACAGTCTGCTTGACGCACATCCGGCTGAGCGCGCGGACCGGCGGCTCGTTGCGCATATGCTCCTCGACGAAGCGATTGAGCTTGCGGTCATCGTCGACGATGCTCTCCAGCAGCTCGGCCATGCCCGGCTTGGTGGTCAGCACATAGAAAAGATTACCGATGGCAGTGGCGGTGGTGTCGTTGCCGGCGATCAGCGTCGCGCGGACAAGGCTGACCGCTTCCTCGAAAGTCAGCCTCTCGACCGTGCCATCCTCATTGGTCACCTTGGCATGGACCAGATCGGAAATCATGTCTTCGCGCGGATCGGACTCGCGCTCCTTCATTTTGCCAATGATATAGTTCTGCAGATCAGCGATCTCGGCCGCGTTGGCGAGCATTTCATCGCGGCTCTGCATTGCGCTGATCTGGGCGACCACCGCTCGCGACCAGCGTGAGATCTTGTCCTCGATGCCAGGATCGAGCCCGAGCTGCTCGACGATGATCCGAATGGTGATAGGGATGGAAATGTCCGTCACTGCATCGCAGCTTCCCCGGTCGGCAACGCTGGCGATCAGATCATGAACCACCTGGGTGATGCGCGGCTCCAGCTCTTTCACCCGGTGCGCAGTGAAGGCGTTCTCCATCAGCTTGCGGATGCGGGTGTGATAGGGCGGATCGGACATGATCGCGTCGGGGAAATAGCCGCCGCCATGCTCGCGCAGATAGTTGCGAAATTCGTCGTGCATGCCGCGCGCCTGAATCTCGTGATAGCCCTTGTTGACCGAGAAAGTGATCGGATCGGATTGCACCGCCCAGATATCCTCGTGCCGGGTCACCAGCCAAGAGTTGAGACCCTTGTCATGGTGGATCGGATCGCCGGCCCGCATCGCCGCATAATAGGGGCGCGGGCGGGCCTGGATCGCGCGGTCGGTCAGCGTGCCCGATTCGAGCAGCGCCTGTTGTTCAGGCGACAGCGGCAGGCGTTCGGAGACTTTTGCTTCTTCGGCTTGCGTGGCCATTATCCGCTCCTCTTGTTCAGAAACCCGACGTCGGGGCAACCGTAACCGCGATGCCATCCAGCTCCGCATTCATCTTGATCTGGCAACCGAGGCGCGAATTGTCCTTCATCACGTCGGCGACCATGTCGAGCATGGCGAATTCGATGTCATCGGGCGGGCCGACCTTTTCGAACCAACCGCCTTCGACATAGACATGGCAGGTCGCGCAGGCGCAACCGCCGCCGCAATCGCCGAAAATGCCCTCAATGCCGTTCTGCTTGGCCAGCTCCATCAGGCTGACGCCGTCATCGGCATTTTCAATATTATGGGTGACGCCTTTGACGTCGGTGTAATTGACCTTGAGATTGCCCATTGTGTCAGAATCCTCCGTGGCCGATCCGGCCTTCGTGCTGTTATTTCATGCCTAAGCCTGCTCTGCAATGCCAGCTGGGCATTGGCAAGATTGTATGCCCCTAAGCCTTTGCCTGATCCCTGATCGGCAATTGCCGGACCCGCTTGCCAGTCGCCGCGAACAGAGCATTGGCCAGCGCCGGGGCAGCAGGCGGCAGGCCGGGTTCGCCCAGCCCGCCCATCGGCGCGTCGCTTTGCACAAACTCGATGGCGATCTCAGGCGTTTCGGCAAGGGTCAGCAGCGGATAATCGGGGAAACTGGACTGCACCACCGCCCCTTTGTCCACCGTGATCTCCTCATGGATCGCGGCGGACAGCCCCATGACGATCCCGCCCATGACTTGCGCCTCCGCGTTCAAAGGATTGACCACCTGCCCGCAATCGACCGCCGCCCAGACTTTCTCGACCCGGGGATAGCCATTGTCGCGCAGGCTCACCTGAACGACGTGCGCGCAGACCGTGCCGAAGCTCTCGACCACCGCAATGCCGCGTCCAGTGCCTTGAGGCAGAGGCGAACCCCAGCCCGAGGCCTTTGCCGCCGCATCGAGCACCCTCGCCGCGCGCGAGCCAGCCGCGAGGTGGCGCTTGCGGAATTCGAGTGGATCAGCCCCGGCCGCATGGGCCAGCTCGTCAATGAAGCTCTCGTGGAAAAAGCCATGCTGCGAGGCTTCGACCGAGCGCCAGCTGGCGACCGCGATGTTGCTCTTGTGCTTGGCGTGGTTCTGCTCGATCGCGGGGAAAGCATAGAGCGGCGCCATCCCCGCTTCCAGTTGTGCATCCTGTGCACAGGTGCTCTGCCAGGAGCTCACCTTGCCATCAGTCCCTAGCGAAGCCTTGAGGGTCATCGCGGTCTGCGGGCGATAGGTGCCATGCCGCACTTCCTCCTCACGCGGCCAGATCACCTTGACCGGCCAGGGGGATTCCATCGCCAGCTTGACCACTTGCTCGATGACAGCGTTCTCGCCGGGCAGTTTGCGCCCGAAGCCGCCGCCGAGCAGCATGGGGTGGAACATGACATCGTCTTGCGATAACCCCGCCGCTTGCGCTGCGGCTTTGCGGGTGGCGAGCGGGTCCTGCATTCCGCCCCAGACCTGAAGCTTGCCGTCCTTGTGATGCGCGGTCAGCGCGAAGGGCTCCATCATCATGTGGTGGAGGAATGGCGCGCGGTAGCTTAATTCAACCAGCTTGCCGCCCTTGGCATCGAACGCACCAGCCTTGTCTTTGACCAGTTTCTCCTGCTCCGCATACATGGCCTTGGTGTTGACACCGCCATGGCCGCCATCGCCAAACTTGGGATCGAGCGCGCGCAGGCCGGTCAGTGCGGCCCAATAGCCGCGCGCGACCACCGCCACGGCATTGTCGAACTTTACGACCTTCTCGACGCCTTTGATTGCCAATGCCGGGGCCGCATCCACTGACTCAAGCTTGCCCCCGCGAGAGGGGGCGGCCATCACCGTGGCGACACGCATATCCGGCAGGGCGAAGTCGATGCCGTATTTGGCGCTGCCATCGACCTTGGAAGGCACATCGATGCGCGGAACGGGCTTGCCGATATAGACCAGGTCCCCGGCGGCCTTCAGCTTCGGCTCGGGATTGAGATCGCGCTTGGCTGCCGCAACAGCCAGTTCGCCATAGCGCAGCGACTTGCCGCTTTTGGCATGAGTGACAATGCCCCTGGCAGTGGTCAGCTCACCCGCCGCAACGCCCAGCCGCGCCGCCGCCTCATCGACCAGCGCAGCCCGCGCCGAGGCCGCCAGAACACGGAAGCCCTGCTGTCCGGTAAAGCGCGTCGCCGAAGAGCCGCCAGTAATCTGCCCGACCAGCTTGCGCGCCATCAGCGAATATATCGAATGCGGCACCAGCCCCAGAACCGCCGAGCCCTTGGCGACATCGCCGATGAAGCCCTTGCCCAGCCAGGCATTGGCGAATGCCTCGTCGGCGGGAGCCTGTTCGACGGTCATCTTGTCCCAATCAGCATCGAGTTCGTCCGCTGCCAGCTGGGCCAGCGCCGTGGCATTACCGGTGCCCATGTCGATATGCGGACTATACAGCGTGACCCTGTCGTCCTCGCCGATGCGCAACCAGCCGGTGAACGATCCCGCCTTGTCGCGCTTTGTCAGCGCCAGGCCATCGCGACGAGCGGCGTAGTCGCCATATTGCAGCGCGAAAATGCCGCCGCCGATCACCGCCGCCCCGCCGATCAGGAAAGCTCTGCGCTTAACACCCATCACGCGTCTCCCATCGCAGCGGAAGGTGCCTTTTCGGCAGCCTGGCCGGTCGCCTTGAGGATCGCCTCGCGGATGCGCGGGTAAGTGCCGCAGCGGCACAGGTTAGTCATCACCTCGTCGATCTGGTCGTGGCTGGGCTTGCCTGCCCGCTTGATCAGCGCCACTGCCGCCATGATCTGGCCCGACTGGCAATAGCCGCACTGCGGAACCTGAATATCAATCCAGGCCTGTTGCACCGCGTGGAGCGTGCCGTCGGCCCCCTTGAGCCCCTCGATCGTAGTCACAGCCTTGCCCGCCACTTCGCTGACCGGCAGCGAGCAGCTGCGCACCAACTCGCCATCGACATGCACCGAGCAGGCGCCGCAGGCAGCAATGCCGCAGCCGAACTTGGTGCCGGTCAGCCCAAGCTCCTCTCGCACCGCCCAGAGCAGCGGCGTATCGGGCTCGCCAGTGAAGGAAACCGGCTTGCCATTGACTGTGGCGGTGATGGCCATAAATACTCTCTAGTGCGTGGTCCGAGAGTTCACGATACGATGAATTTGCACGTGCGCAAATTGCCAGAATGCGTAAGAATGCAATTAGAGGGTGTAGGAGAGCCACAATGGGCCGCATACTGATTCAGAATGCGACGATTTTCGACGCGACCGGGGCCAAACCCTTTGTCGGCGAGCTGTTGATTGACGGCAATCGCATTGCCGCCGTGACCCCCAAAGGCTCTGGCGACGGCGGGGCCTCGGCGGGTGCTGACCAGGTGATCGACGCAACCGGCATGTTCTGCATGCCCGGCATGACCGAAGGCCATGCGCATCTTTCGTTCGAAAATGTCACCGCCACCGAAAACCTGATCACGCCAACGCCGGAGGAAATGGTCTTCACCGCCGCGCGCGGAGCCAAGGCACTGATCGATGCCGGGTTCACCAGCGCCTACGGCGCTTCCGAAGCCAAGCTGCGGCTCGGCGTTGCGGTGCGTGACGAAGTCAATGCAGGCCGCATTCCCGGCCCGCGCATCCGCGCCGGAGGGCTGGAGCTCAGCGTCACCGGGGCAATGGGCGACGAGAGCAAGGAACATAATCCGCGAATCGGCCCTTCAACCCTGATCAACGGCCCTGACGCCATGCGCGAAGCAGTGCGGATGCATTGCCGCGAGGGCGTCGACAACATCAAGATCGATGTCTCGGGCGACCCGTTCTATCCTTCCACGCCCTCCACCTCGACACCGATGACTTTCGAGGAAGTCAAGGCCGCTGCCGACACCGCCCATGCCTATGGCCGCAAGATCAACGCTCACACCCGCTCGATTCTGGGCTCCAAATACTGCATCCGCGCCGGGGTCGACGGCCTGTTTCACTGCGAACATTCCGACGAGGAACTGCTCGACATGATGGAAGAGGCGAAGGACCGCGTGTTCGTCGTGCCGACCATCGACTTGTTCGATGCGCTAGCTGGCGGCCGCGCTTCGCCCTTCGGCATCACGCCGGAGATTGCCGGCTATATGGGCATCCAGCCGCTGATCGAGGAATCGGTCCGCACCCACACCGAACTGCGCAAGCGCGGCGTGCGGCATCTGATCGGCGGCGACTATGGCTTTGCCTGGAGCCCGCATGGCACTCAGGCCAATGACCTCGCCCATTTCATGAAATACTATGGCTACAGCGCCGCCGAGGCCCTGATCTGCGCCACCCGTTATGGCGGCCTCGCCATGCGTGATGAGGGCGATTTGGGCACACTTGCCGCCGGCCAGCTCGCCGATTTGATCCTGGTCAATGGCGATGTGCTCGCCGATGTGTCCATTCTCGCCGATCCCGCCCGCATCGCCATGGTGATGAAGGATGGCGCGGTGCATTCAATTTCCCCGGCATTGGCCGCCAGGGCCCCCGCGCTCGAACCCGCCGAATAGGAGCTGACACGATGAACCTCGAAACAGGCAAGCTGAACCCCGAACCAGGCGCAGCCCGGCATCCCTCGCAATCGACGCAGGACATCATCGCCCGCGACAAGGTGAAAGCCCCCGGCTGGGTGGCCAGCGAAAGCTACGAATACCTTGGCAGCGAGGACATCGACACCCAGCGCTATATCGATACCAAATATCAGGAAGAGGAATTCAAGCGGCTGTGGACCCGCACCTGGCAATGGGCATGCCGCGAGGAGCACATCCCCAATGTCGGCGACTATCACGTCTACGAAATCGGCTCCTACAGCTTCATCATCACCCGCGTCGCCGAAAACGACATCCGCGCCTATTACAACGCCTGCCTGCATCGCGGCACCAAGCTGCGCTCATCGGGCAGCGAAGGCTGCGCATCCGAGTTCAAGTGCAGCTTCCACGGCTGGAGCTGGAATGTCGACGGCAGCTTCAAGAACCGCAATTGCGCGTGGGACTTCCCGCATGCCCCTGAGGAAAACCTGACCCTGCCCGAAGCGCGCGTCGAGCTGCTCGCCGGTTTCGTGTGGATCAACATGGACCCGGCCGCGCCCACCTTGCGCGATTATATCGGCCCTGAGGCCCTCGCCCATATCGAGGCGTGGAAGCTTGAAGACCGCTATGTCGCCTGCCACGTCACCAAGCCGATCCCGTGCAACTGGAAGCTCAATATCGAGGCCTTCATGGAGGCCTACCACGTCCCCGACACCCACCCGCAGGTCTCGCCGACCAATGCCGACGTCAACACCCAGTATGACATCTATGGCGAGCATGTGGACCGGTTCATCTCGTCACTGGGCGTGGTCAGCCCGGTGCATGAGGGCAAATATTCGGAGCAGGACGTGCTTGACATGTTCACCGTCGGCGACGCCTCGATCGTCACTGACAAGCCCATGGTCCCCGAAGGCGCCAGCGCGCGGCAGATGATGGCCGACATGTTCCGCAAGGGCTTTGAGGAAGCCGCCAACACCAAGCTCGATCACATTTCGGATTCCGAAATCCTCGACTGCTTCAGCTACGGTGTCTTCCCCAACTGCTTCCTGTTCCCGGGCATCTCGCTGCCGATGATCTACCGCTTCCGGCCCAGCCCGAGGAACCACCGCGAGAGCATCTACGAAGTGCTGATGATGCGGCCCAAGCCGACCGACGGCACCGCTCCCGAAGCGGCCGACCCGGTCCATCTGACGCACGGCCAGTCGTTCTGCGAGGCGGAAGGCATGGATGCTGGCTTCGGCGGAATCCTAGATCAGGATACCGACAACCTGATCCTGCAGCAGGAAGGGCTGGAGGCCTCAGCGAAGCATGGCCTGACGCTGGGCAATTACCAGGAAGTCCGCGTGCGTAATTTCAACCGGGCCTATGACAAGTTCATGGCCATGGAGCCGTTTGTGCCGGACTGGAAAAAGCTGCAGCGGGGGTGAGTTGCAATCCATCCCAAGCCTCACTATGTGTATTTAATCCACGAAAGGATACACATTATGCGGACCAATATTGTCATTGATGACAAGCTGATCGCAGAGGCCATGGCTGCCAGCGGCGCGCCTAGCAAGAAGGCAGCGGTTGAACTCGGCCTTCGTGCCTTGATCCGGCAGCAATCCCTCGCCGAGCTGGCATCGCTGCGTGGCAAGATCAAATGGACTGGCAATCTCGACGCAATGCGGCGCGATTGATGATTCTGGTCGATTCAAGCGTCTGGATCGATTTCTTCAACGGCAAAGTCACTCCAGAGTCCGATTGCCTTGCCGACTTGATCAAAGCAGGACAATTCCTCGTCGGAGACTTGATCCTGACCGAAGTTTTGCAAGGCACTGGCTCGCAATCCGATTTTGACCGGGTCCTGCGGCTACTTTCGGTGGCAGACCAAGTCCAGATTTCTGATCGCACAGTCGCTGTCCAGGCCGCTCGCCACTTTCGCACCTTGCGAGTGCTCGGCATCACCGTGCGCAAAACCATTGATACGCTGATCGCAACGCGCTGCATCGCCGATGGCATTCCGCTACTTTTCAGCGATCGGGACTTCGATCCGTTTGTCGAGCATTTGGGACTAGTGACAGCCTTGCAGGAAGGCTGATCTGATTGCGCCATTCTACCCTTGCCCTAGTCCGCAAATTCCTCAAGAACCGCATCACGAAACAACAAATTGTGGGAGAGAACAAATGCGCGCCACCCTCAACCGTCCGCCGCCGGAGCAGCTGGTTCTTTATGAAAAGGACCCTGCGACCAAGATTGCGACGATCACGCTCAACCGCCCCGACGCGCTCAATGCGCCGACCGTGGCAGCGCGGCTGCGCTTTGCCGACCTGGTCCACCGCGCCAATATCGACGACGACGTCAAAGTGCTGGTGATCCGCGGCGTGGGCAAGAATCTGGGATCCGGCGCCGACCTTGAAGAGCAGGACGGCATGCTCAATCCGCAAGCAGACACCTCGCTGCTGCATGAATTCAAGATCGCCGAGGACGGCACGGTAAAATATCCGCCGCCGGGCTCCTATCGCTTCCTCGGCTCCATCACCAATCTCTATGCAGACGATCAGTTCGGCTGCCGCGCATTGCAGAACTTCAAGAAAATCTCGATCCTCGAGTGCAAGGGCTATGTCTATGGCTGGCACTTCTATCTCGCCGGCGACGCAGACATCGTCGTCTCTTCAGAAGAGGCGCTCTATGGCCACGCTGCCTTCCGCTATGTCGGCTGGGGGCCAAGAATGTGGACCTGGGCCGAAATGATGGGCGTGCGCAAGTTCATGGAAATGGTCTTCACTGGCCGGCCGTTCACCGCCCAGCAGATGTATGATTGCAACTTCATCAACTCGGTGGTCCCGCGCGATCAGCTGGAAGCCGAAGTCGCCAAATATGCCCACGCCTGCTCGATCACGCGGCCAACAGATACTGTGGTGGCGCAGAAGACCTTCTTCGAGATCTACAAGCAGTATCGCGGCGAATATATGGGAAGCTTGCTGACCGGTATGCTTGAAGGCTCGAAGCCGATGATGGCCGACGATCCGGGGGCAGGCGATCTGGGCCTTGGCGATAATGTCATGGAAAAGGGCCTCGCCAATTCGGTCAAGGACAACGACGCAAGGTTCCCGGCCGACTGGCGGCTGAGCTATGGGGGCCGGGCGAAGCCTTGATGAAGATGCCAGGGACAGCATTTTCTGCCCCCCTCCCGCAGGCGGGAGGGGTCGGGGGTGGGCCTTGCCGATCCGCCTCTTCGCCTGCCCGGACTGACCCACCCCTAACCCCTCCCGCCTGCGGGAGGGGAACTTAGCGCCGTGCAATACGCCCCTCTCGGCTCCTCCGGCCTGATCGTATCGCGACTGGCCTTCGGGGCTTCGACCTTCACCAGCGGCGACCAGTCGCTGCCCGGCTTCTACAAGGCAGGGCCGCAGGTGGCCGCCGCGCTGATCAATCAGGCCATCGACGGCGGCATCACCTATTTCGACACGGCCGATGTCTATGCTGGCGGCCAGTCGGAACAACTACTCGGCGCGGCATTGAAGGGGCACCGGCAGAACGTGATGCTCTCGACCAAGGTCGGCAATTTCGGCGGCAGGCACCCTGACGTCCAGACATGGGGCCTCTCCCGCAAGCACATCCTGTGGTCGATTGACCAGAGCTTGGGGCGGCTCGGCACGGACCACGTCGACGCCTACATCGTCCACCGCGTTGATCCCGACACCCCTTTGGAGGACAGCCTCGCCGCGCTCGACGAAGTGGTGCGCGCGGGCAAGGCGCGCAGCATCGGCTTTTCGAACTGGCCGGCATGGCTCGCCGCCGCCGCCATCGGCCTGCAGCGCGCCAATGGCTGGGCCGAGTTCAGCCACGGGCAGATGTATTATTCGCTGCTCGGCCGCGATGTCGAGCGCGACACTGTGGCGATGATGCAGCATTTCGGCCTCGGCATGAGCGTGTGGAGCCCGCTGGCCTATGGCTTCCTCGCGGGCGGATATACGCCGGAGGACATGGCCAAGGACGACAACCGCTTCGGCAAGAGTGACTGGCTGCGCTTCGACCGCGACCAGGCCTTTGCGCTCCTGCCCAAGCTGCGCGACTTGGCTGAAGCAAAGCAATGCTCGATGGCGCAGCTCGCCTTGGCCTGGCTGCTGTCCAAGGATAGCGTGTCCACTGTCCTGCTCGGCGCGACCAAGCAGCACCAGCTCGCCGACAATCTCGGCGCGGCGGAAGTGGTACTTAGCGAAGACGAGCTTGCGCAATTGGATGCTGCAACAAAGTTCCCGCCGCACTATCCATCGTCAAACTGGGTCGAATCGATGTTGCCGGGGAGGAAGAAGACATGAGCGGGGCTCTGGAAGGCACATTGGTCATCGAAGTCGCCGAACGTCCGGCCGGCGAATATACCGCCAAGCTGCTCGCCGAACTGGGGGCACAGGTCATCAAGATCGAGCGCCCCGGCGGCGCGCCGACCCGCATGATGGGACCGCACAAGGACGGGCAGAGCGCGGTTTTTGGCTTCTTCAACACCGGCAAGAAATCGCTGGTGCTGGATCTCGCCAAGCCAGCCGACCGCGCCACGCTGGACGGCCTCCTCGCCCGCGCGCAGGTGCTGATCGACGATCATGACGAGGCATGGGGCGCTGCGCATGGCCTGACCTCCTCCGGCGTCGCCGCAGCCCATCCGCATCTGGTCCACTGCATTATCACTCCGTTCGGCCAAGGCGCCCCGCAGGAGTGGCAGATGGCGCAGCCGATCAACGTCATCAATGCCGGCGGCTGGGCCTATCACAGCCCGACCGAAGCCAAGGAGGACAAGCCGCCGCTGAAAGGCGCGGGCCGCTTCCTGCCCGATTACGAAGCCGGGATCGATGCCGCGACTTGCGTCATGGCCTCGCTCCACCGCCAGCGCCGGACGGGAACTGGCCAGTTGATCGACATTTCCGAAATCGAAGTGCAGATCAACCGCATCGACTGTGTGCTCGACCGGCTGCTGGCAGGCGATGTCGAGCCCAGCCGTGAGCGCACTGCCTATGACATGGGCGGCCCGGCCACCTGCTTTGCCTGCAAGGACGGGCACGTATATCTGTTCATGACCACGCAAGGCCACTGGCAGGCGCTGGGCAATCTGATGGGCAATCCCGGATGGTTTGGCCAGTTCAAACCCGACTGGCTCGAATTCCACTGCACGAAAGATCGCGTGGACGAATTCCGCACCCTGTTCCGCCCGTGGATTGCTAGCCAGGACAAGCTCGCCATCACCGAAGCGGCGCAGAAGGCCGGGCTCGCCATGGTGCCGATCAACACCGCTGCCGACTTGCCGAAGAACGAGCAATTCATCCACCGCGGCTTCTTTCAAGAAGTGGCCGGGCTCATGTACCCCGGCCTGCCCTTCCGGATGAGCGCCTCGCCGCCACGCATTACAGCGCCTGCGCCCCTGCTGGGAGAAGGGATATGACATCCCTGGCATGGCTCTCTCCTTCCCCCTTGATGGGGGAAGGATACGCAGGCTTGGCGACTTGTCGCCTAGCCGCAGTTGGATGGGGGTGTGCTCGCAACCGAACACAGCGCATCCGGCAAGCTCACCCCCATCCAACTGCGACTAACGCCCGCTTCGCGGGCACAAGTCTCCGTATCCTTCCCCCATCAAGGGGGAAGGGAGAAAAGCGAATCTATGCCCCAACCTGAACCCACCTTGCCAAACCGGGGCGGACCGCTCGCAGGCATCCGCGTGCTCGAGATCACCAAGGTCTGGGCCGGGCCTTATGCCGGCAAAATCCTCGCGGCCCTGGGTGCCGAAGTGATCAAGGTCGAAAGCGCCACCAACCTCGACGAAATGCGCGCCTATGGCGGGGTCGACATCAATTCCGCGCCCTATTTCGTTTCGATCAACCAGGAGATCCTCTCGGTCCAGGTCAACATGAAGACCGATGAGGGGCTGGAGCTGGTCCGCCAGATGGTGGCGAAGAGCGACATCGTGGTCGACAACATCCGTCCCGGCGCGATGGAGCGCTCCAAGCTGGACTATGAACACCTGAAGGAGATCAAGCCTGACATCATCCAGTGCTCGATCAAGATGTGGGGCACTGATGGGCCGCTCGGCTATCAGACCGGCTATGCCCCCTGCTTCGCCGCGCTGTCTGGCCTCACCAACCTCGTTGGCTACGAAGGCGAGACGCCCGAAGGCATGAACATCCGCTATGGCGACGCCACTGCCGGGGCCTGGGCCGCGCTCGCCTGCATTGCCGCGCTGAACCACCGCGACCGCACCGGCGAGGGCCAGTTCATCGACCATTCGGCGGTTGAGTCCATGACGGCCCTCGTCGGCGACAGCCTGTTTGCCTATGCCCTGACCGGCGAAGTGCCAAAGTCGGACGGCAATTTTCACCCCGAGATCTGCCCGCACGGCGCCTATCCTTGCGCTGATGGCGAATGGATCTCCATTGCCGCTGCCGATGAAGTGGAGTGGCTGTCGCTGTGCCGGGTGCTTGAGGCAGGCTCCCTCGCCGCCGATCCGCGCTATGCGGCGCTCGCCCGCCGCCTCGAAAACCGCCACGCACTCGATGCGGCGCTCGGCGCGCTGACCAGCACGCACAACGCCGGCGCGCTTGCCGAAGCGCTGCGCCACGCCGGGGTTCCCGCCTTCCGCTCGCAAAGCTCGATCGATCTGTGCGGCGACGACTGGCTGTGGGGCCGCGAGGGCTTCCGGATGGTCAGTGACCACAAGAACGGCAGCCGCCCGATCATCGGCCCGTCATGGCGGATGGAGCCCGACATGGCCAAGGTCGAACGCGGCGCGCCCTTGCTGGGCGAGCACAACGACTACGTCTATCGCGAGGTCCTCGGCCTGTCGCAGGAACGGCTGGAAGATCTGGTCGCACGCAAGGTGGTGGAGTGACCTTGCTGCAGAACAAATAATCTTCCACCTGCGGGCTTGACCCGATTGCTGCACTCCTGCCTAATCGGCGCAGAGTTGGAGAGGAAAAACATGAACCGTAGCGATCTCGATGGCCTTGGCTATCGCGGCAAGACAGTAGTCATAACCGGCGGTTCGTCGGGCATGGGCGAGGCTGCTGCGCAGCTGCTCGGCGAGCTGGGCGCGAGCGTGCACATCGCCGATATTGCCGAGCCGAAAGTGGCCTGCGCCAGCTTCACCCATGTCGATCTCGCCGATCCGGCCAGCGTTGTCGCAGCCACGGCCAGCCTGGCAAGTATCGGCCCGATCGACTTCCTGTTTCCGATCGCAGGCGTACCGCCCCACGCAATCGGCGCGCTCAATTGCATGCTGATCAACTATGTCGGCACGCGTCAGTTTACGGAAAGCCTGCTCCCGCAGGTGCGCGATGGCGGCACGGTGTGCCTGATCACTTCGACCGCAGCGCGCGGCTGGCTGCATCACCTGGCCGAAAACCTTGAGATCGTCGCGCTCGATCCGCTGGCGGTCGGCGCCTTCTATGAGGCCAATCCCGACAAGCTGCGCGATGGCTACAGTGCGTCGAAGGAACTGCTCACGGTCTGGATCCATCAGGCAGCAATTGCGCTGGCCGAGACGCGCCGCATCCGCCTCAACGGCATCGCCCCTTGCGCCACTGGCACGCCCTTCATGGAAGAGAGCGCAAAGGTGCTGGGGCAAGCCTTCATGGACGCCTATCCGCACCCGCTGCTAGGCCGCATGCCGACTGGCGAGGAGCAGGCCTGGTCGCTGCTGCTGCTTTCCAGCCCGCTCAACGCCGCCGTAACGGGCGCGGTTCTCGCCACCGACGAAGGCAACGTCGGCGGCATGATCACCGGCGCACTCACCGCTGCATACGTTCAGGCCCGCTAAAATCCATCCCATCTGGAGCATACGTCCATGTCATCACCACCCCGGCCCCGGCCAAGACTCGACAGTGTCAACCACGCCTTCTGGACCGGCGGCGCCGAAGGCGATCTGATGATTGTCAAATGCGGCGATTGCGGCGAGTTCACCCATCCGCCCCAGATCCTGTGCCGCCACTGCCAGTCGGAAAATGTCGCGCCGACAGCGGTTGCCGGGACTGGGGCGGTGGAAACCTTCACGATTAACTATCAGCCCTGGGTGAAGGACCTCGAAGTGCCTTACGTCATCGCCCGGGTGCGGCTCGACGGGGTGCCTGGGGTTTACCTGACCACCAACATTGTCGGCTGCCCGGTCGAGGATGTGAAATTCGATGACAAGGTGCGCGTCAAGTTCGAGGAACAGGACGGCATCTTCTATCCCCTGTTTGAGAAGGTGAGCTAAGATGGCCCGCGAAGCATATATCACTGGCGTCGGCCAGTCCGAAGTCGGCGTCCGCCTGCCCCGTCATCCCTTGCTGCTGACGATCGATGCGATCAACGTGGCGCTCAAGGACGCAGGGCTGACACTCGACCAGATCGACGGCGTCTTTTCGTTCCCCGGCAAGAGCAATGGCTATCTCGCCTTCTCGCCGGTCGGCACTGACGAGATCATCGAAGTCTGCGGCATCAAGTCGAAGTGGCAGATGGGCGCGATGGAACAGCCCGCCCAGCTTTCCGCCATCGGCATGGCGGCGATGGCTGTGAAAGAAGGCCTGTGCCGCCACGTCATCTGCTTCCGCACGGTCTATGAGGCGGGCGGCATGGCCAATCCGGCAGAATACATGCCGCTGCAGCACAAGGAAGTTTCGGGCGGATCGCAATGGACCTCGCCGTTCTTTGCGACCTCCGCCGCCTGCTGGACCGCGCAATATGCCCAGCGCCATGTCTACAAATACGGCATGACCCGCGAGCAGCTGGCCCAGATCGCCATCAATGGCTCGAAGAACGCCATGCTCAACCCCAATGCGCGCGCGATCACCAAGGAAGAGCTGACGCTCGACAAATACATGTCGGCACGGATGATCACGACGCCGCTGTGCCTTTATGATTGCGACCGCTTCACCGATTGCTCGACAGTGATCATCGTCTCGGCTGGCGACGCGCTCGACGAAGTCTCTGCCGATCCAGTGCGGATTGCCGCCATGTCGGGTTCGGTCGATCGCTACTCATGGGATCAGGCCGAATGGTCCGCTGCCTATGACGCCGGGCCAGACCTCTGGAAGAACACCGATTACAGCGTGAAAGACGTCGACACTGCCCAGTTCTACGACGGCTTCGCCTTCCTGCCGCTCACCTGGCTCGAGGGCCTCGGCTTCTGCGAAAAGGGCGAGGCGCACAAGTTCATCGAAGGCGGCACGCGAATTGCCCGCGATGGCGAACTGCCACTCAACACCGGCGGCGGCCAGCTTGGCGCCGGGCGGCTGCACGGCTTCGGCTTTGCGCATGAGGCAGTGACGCAGCTCCGCAAGGCAGCCGGACCGCGCCAGATTCCGGGCGATCCCAGGGTGGCCGTGGCCACCTCGGGCGGTGGACCGCTGGCGGCGGCGCTGCTGCTGGCGCGGGATTGACTCGAATACGGAGCAAACTGGGCTGGGCAAAGTAGCGAAATTGCTGAATGAAGCTGGGTGATGGCCCAATCGCTTATCGCCATGATTGCTCCGGCATCAGCCGATGCATCGCCTGCGCAGCGCGGGGCGCTGGCGGCGCTGCGCGATACGCCGCATGCGCTGTGCCTGTTCGAGCTGGAACCTGGCTCGCCCGCGCTGCTTGGTGACCTGCGCAATTATCTGAGGCAGCTGCGCCCGGGCGGCGTGATCCTGTTGCCGCCACTGGCGGATCGCGCCGAGGTCACTGCCGCCTGCCTTGAATTCACCTGCAATGTGGTGCGCCTTGCTTCCGGCCCGTTCGAAGGGCCCATCACCACACTGTGCTCAAACCACCGCCAGGCCGCAGCCGATGCCACCAATTATCTGATCGCCATCGGCCACCAACGCATCGCCTTCATCGCCGGACCGGATGGCTGCCACGCCTCGCGCGAATGCGAACTTGGCTATATCGACGCGCTGGCGGCGCAAGGCCTTGATCGCGGCGCCGAACTGGTCGCTGCCTCCGATGGCACATTCGCATCGGGCGAGGCCGCGGCCAATCTGCTTTTCGAAGTCAGCCCGCGCCCCACAGCCATCCTCGCCGCCAGCGATGAACTTGCCGCAGGCGCGCTGCATGCGGCGCACGAACTTGGCATTGCGGTGCCGGGTGATCTGTCGATTGCCGGCTTTGGCGACAGCCCCGTGGCCGCGCGGCTCTGGCCGCAGCTGACCAGCGTGCGCCTGCCCGACAGCGAGATGGGCTTTGCTGCCGCGATCGAACTGGTCGGCAATGCGGAGAACCCGCCCCAGCCGGTCGAATTCTTCGGCAGTCTTGTATTGCGTGCCTCGACCGGGCCGGTGGCCTAATACCAAACTGCGCTGTGGGTGACTCACATGGGGGGATTCCCTGTCGGCTGAAAGTCTGAATCTATGAGGTTGTGCTTTGGAGGGCGCGATCATGGGTTCAGCGATTGGCTTGCGTGATGATTTTGACGGCCCTGCATTGAGGCG
>CANJCQ010000016.1 GCA_947473355.1 Sphingomonadaceae bacterium
CTCTCCAACCGGGTCTTCACATCCCACGACAACATCATCGACCACTGCTGCGAGGCGTGGAACAAACTCATCGATCAGCCGTGGCGCATCATGACCATCGGACGCCGCAAATGGGCGCGTGGGTTGTAGTCAGTGCAGGTTGGTATAAGCGCCGCCGCGCTGGCAGCCCTCACGCCCTCAATGGCTTGGGCGGAAGCGAATTGGGTTTTCGTTCGCAGTGATGTTGCGGGCACGAGCACCCAATACATCGACACGACTTCGATCCGGCACACCGGCTCTATCGTCCGGTATTGGACGAAAACCAGTTTTGTGCCTAATAGGGATGGCTTCGAACAGACATTAGTACTTCAGGAAAGCGACTGTGAAAATGGTCGACTTCGCATCCTTCAGATGGTCGGCTATAAGTTTGATGGGACCACCATCAGCTCAAACACCCTGACAGATTGGATGTACGTCACGCCCGGCGCGATGGGTGAAGCCATGCACAACGCCGCCTGCCAGAAATAGTCAGAGGCTGTAACGGCCCCCGCTCATGGCAATCGAAATGCCCGTCTGCCGTGCCAGCTTGTGAACGCCCATGCCGCCAATGAGCAAGGCCAACGTGGCGTAAGTATGTCGGAGGCTATTGGGCCTGTCTGTCATGCTGCATCCCTGCTGTGGCCCGCGCGACTTGCATAACAGGCTAAGCTCCCTCCTCCGGCATGACAGGGTGCCTTATAACTTCTAAGTTTTGAGTCATGCCCCTGCGCCCTGATTAGATTGCTCATAAGTTACCTTGACAGATATATGATACTGCCTCATAAGTCAGGCCTAACTTCTGAACCAGAGAGGGCCTCAGCCATGAGCCGCATAGCCTACTTCCGCGTCTCCACCGGAGACCAGAGCATCGAAGCCCAGCGTCAGGCCTTGGGTGGGTCCTTCGACAGGGAGTTCGAGGACGTAGGGGTTAGCGGGGCCACTCGTGCCGAGGATCGCCCAGCCTTCTCTAAGCTGCTCTCATATATCCGTGAGGGCGACACGCTCTTCATCTATGCTATTGATCGGCTGGGGCGGGATGCCTTGGACGTGCAGGGCATGGTGAGGCGGTTGCTTGAGAAGGGCGTGACGTTGGACGTGAGGGGCTTGGGGGCCATTGGGCGAGGCGTGGGGGAGCTTATTGTCGCCGTGCTTGCACAGATAGCGGACATGGAGCGCCAGCGTATCAAGGAGCGTTGTGAGGCTGGCAGGGATGCTGCGAGAGCGTCTCTAAAGGCCACTGGTAGGACGCACAGGGGCAAGGTGAGCTTGGGGCGGCCTAAGGCGGCTGATGCTGGTGAAGTGGCTGCGTGGCGTAGGGCGAACGGGGCCAGCATACGGCAGACTTGTGAGCAGTTTGAATTGTCGAAGGCGACCGTGTCGCGATACTGTGCTGCGGCTTGAGGTGGGAGCAGAAATGGGCCTGGGGCGCAAGGCAGCTATCGACACCACGGCAGCCTAAAACCAGCACTTGATAGTGGCTGGTGCAGCAAGTCCTTCATTTGAACAGAACAAGCAAAACAAGTAGGGCGAGCAATCCGATAACCCAGTTCAACCGCTGGGAAACCAGCGAGTTATCGACGATCACGGGAGCTAGTGAAACCGGCGATTGCTGCTCATCCGCATCATCTTCCAAGCAAGGAGGCTCAGGCTTTTCGGATTCGTCGTCCACGACGGTCACCTCATATTCGACGATTGGTGTCTGGAAATCGGGCTCCAGCAGAAACGTCTGACGCATCCAATACTCGGCAAACCTATGTGCGCCTTGGTCTTGATATAGTGAAAACTTCAATCGCACTGAAAGTGCTGCGCCCGGACGCGCAATCAACTCCTCAGCCACACGATCCAGCCGCACAGCTTCGAGAGTTAAGTTGAGGTAAAGAGCATCACTATTGAAATCGTGACTTTCAGGGTCCCCCAGTGCCAGCCAGACGGTTCCGTGTGGTGATTTCTGCGTCCCACCGCCGTGTTTATCTGCTTCTACAGCACGGATGGATAGGTGAATTGAGCCGTCGAATGGATGCGCACCATCCTCCGATAACTTCATGATCACCCTATTCTCTTCCAAAGCTACCTTACTGCTGATCGTGTGAAGCAAATCGGTCCCGCTTGTGAACGACAGAACCTCGCGATGCCCGTAAGGTTCGAAATGTTCTTTGGATGCTTGGAAGTAATCCCAAGGCTGGCCTGACAGATTACTGTCTTCCTTGCCGCTTAGGCTTGTGCGGACCAACGGTTCCTTGGCGTAGAACCAGACGTTCCGAGGGATTGCGACATAGGCCGCCTTCTGCTGATCCGCCTCTTCGGCGTACTGTGTGGACTTGATTTTAACTAGCTTGCCCACGGTGCCCCCGGATCATATCAACGTGGTCTAAGATACACATTTCTAGCGGGTCGGGAAATCGGGTTGATCCACCTACTTAGATGACACTCAGCTCGTTCGGACATCGCATGACTTTCGGAGAACCAGCCCAGCGGAAAATTCCCGGCCTGACGGATTGCGATAGGTAACTCCAACAGCGATCAGATTTCCATGGTTCGCATCAATGTCCCCTCCATGTTAGGAAAGAGAATTGCCCAACCCTTGCAGCCATTAAAGTTCAGGTATCCAAGGCCGTCGCCGTTGGCGGCTCACCTGCCAAGTGGCCGACTTCAGTCATCGCTGCATCACCTTCTGTCCATTCATCTCATCGCTTGGGGACCATCCTCAGGCCTAAGGAGGCAATGTGCCGTCTAAGCCCATATTCACCAATGCCCAGCTTGAAGCTGCCTCCTATTCAGACCTGACCGCCAAGCCTGCCTCAGCCCTAGCAATGTCCCTGTGTGGATCGCAGCTCGCCAACATCCTCCATCAACAGGCGAGGAGACCCAATAAGGCGCAGGTCGCAGCGTTCGGCGCTCTGATTGCCGACCTGCTGGAGCGAGACCCTGACGACAATGGCGGATGGCTGTTCCGATCCATCAGTTCGGGCAGCTTCTCTCGGACAGGGATCGGCTATCGTCCCTTCATCACCCTCTTCGACCTTATGAACCCCATGATGCTCGATGTTGCGATGGGGACAAAGCAATGGCTCCAGAACGAGCTGACAGGGGGCAAGAGGTCCCCAGCGTGGCAACGGGCTACCCGCTTCAGGGCGAACGACTGGCTGCGCCGATGGTTTGCTGAGGGAGGCATCACGCGGGAGAACTGGGCCGAGCATTTCATCCGTGAGCGGAAGGTCGTCAGGCCTAAGCAGGCTCCAATCCTGTTGAGGAAGACCAAGTCCCCCCGCTCATTGGGCAGCAGCAACGGCCTGCCGATGGACATTGGTTCTAAGGACCCAGCAGTCGCCGAACTGGTGGCAAGGATGGACCGGATCAATGACTACCTTGGGGAACAGGTAGTGGAACCCTTCGGACCTGTGTTCCTTCGCCGTATCTTCTCCAACGGGGACCAGCCAGACTTTGCATGGGACCAGGGTGGTCGGATGTATGCGTCGGGGCGCGAGAACTATCAGACCGCGAAGAAAGCCGTCAGGGCCACCATCACCATCAACGGGCAGGCAACTAAGGAAGTTGACCTGCAGGGTAGCCACCTGACAATGCTAGTAGGCCTTGGGCATGTTCCTAAAGCTGTCTTGGATGGTGACCCATATTTCATTGATGGTCTGCCACGAGAGGTCGTCAAGCACTGGGTGAACATGACAATGGGCCACGGCAAGCGTCATACCCGCTGGCCTCCGCAGGCTGTGCAGGACTTTCGAGAGAAGCAGGGCATAGACCTTCCCAGCGAATATCCCTTGACGGCTTTGGGAGACGCCATCCTCAAGAAGCTTCCGATCCTCGATAGTGAGGGGCAATCGACACTGGCAGGCTGGGGGGAGCTTCAGTTCCGAGAGAGCGAGATACTGCTCAGCGCGATGGAGACCTTGGCCTACGAGCATGATGTCCCTGCGCTCCCTGTCCATGATAGCCTTATCGTTCCTGAGCTGAAAGGTTCGCTGGCCATCAGTGTGCTGAAGGAGGCCTTCCGAGCTTCAGTGGGCATTGAGCCTTCAGTGAGCTGAGTCCTTCCGCTAGGATTAGGAGCGGAGAGGAATACCTTCTCTGTCATAGAGGGAGACTGAGGGCAGGACTTAGGTCCCTTAGTCAGCTTAGGGCCTTCAGTGGGCTATAGGACTGGGAGGGATATTCTCTATGCCCTACCTAAGCAGGCCTAAGGCTTAAGTAGGCGGGGGGGTGGGCGCGGAGTATACCCGTAACGTTTTGGTAGTGTGTGTGGTGCCTAACGATCACCTTCGCCTCCTATCGTTCAGACTTCCGCATCCTGCCAGCTTCTCGCCCTGAATTGGATGCGTGTCTCAGGGATGGATTCTAAGAGTCATACAGGCCCATCGGATAATTGCGGCACTCTGGTGGCCCCTTGACCCTCAGGGCTCTGTATGAGTCTCCTAGGTCATTCTAGGGGCCATGCCCCCGGCACAGGGTATAAGCGTTTTGCAGGTTTGGCTCACCTTCCCCATTTTCAAGCTAAACGCTGGCGGATTTCCGGCATCGCGGGACGGCACTATTATGGCGCTATGAGTCACTCTGTATCAGAGCATTTGGATGAAGCGACTGAGGCAGAGAGGCGGGCAGGCCTATCGTTCCACCACACCAATCAGTTCGGAGAATCGGGGGGGCTGAAAGATTGTGTCCCCCACCCTTTCGTCCCCCACCCCCCTGTCGGTCAGTCGTCATTGTCGCTAACTAATTGAAAACTTGGAGGCCCGAGCCGGAATCGAACCGGCGTGCGCGGATTTGCAGTCCGCTACGTAACCACTCCGCCATCGGGCCATCCGGGGGCATAAGCCGTGGGAAGCGCGCCCTAACCGACCCGGGGAAGCTGCGCAATCTGATTCGGCCTGATTCGGCATGCTTCAGGACAAGCGCTCGAACTGCAACTGTCGTTTTTCGCTATCGGCTCTCAGCAAGCGAACGCGAATCCTGTCGCCGGGCTGGACGCTGTGCGCCGCAGTGCGCGCCACGATCGGTGCATCGCAAAGCTGAATGCGCGCGCCGCTTTCGCCGATATCTGTGACTACGGCCTCAAAAGTATCGCCTTCACGGCCCGATAGAATGGCGGCTTCGGCCAGATCGATCACGGCGCGGCTGATCTGATTGTCGCGGGCATCAGCCCTGGCCATGACAGCCGGGAGCCGGGCGAACGCCTCCGAAACCGCCAGTGCCACAGGCTGGCCATTAGCCACGGCCAGCGCGGCCCGCACGACATAGCGGTCCGCCAGACGGCGCAGCGGCGCGGTGCCGTGGGCATAGGTCGCTGCCATTGCCGTGTGCCACGGGATCACGCCTTCGCGATAGGGCTCATAGGAGGCACCCGTGCCCGCGCGCCGGATCGCCAGCATGAAAGCGGCCGCGCGCGGATCGGCCGGGTCGAGCTGCTTTTCATACTCGCTCAGCTCCATCGTATCGCTCCAATTCAGCCCGAAAGCCGGTGCGGTGTGGCGCAGACGAGAAATCGCGCGCGCATCAGGCGCGGCCATGACGCGGAACAGACCGGTCTTTGCGGCCAGCAGCGCGTCGGCAATCGCGAGGTTGCAGGCCAGCGACATGGCGGCATTGCTCCGTTCGGACTTGAGCTGGGGGCGCAGCGTCAGCGCAAACTTGCCATCGGACCCGCGCTCGACTTCCTGCTCCGGCGGATCGACCCGCGCCGCGCCGCGCCGCGCTTCTGCCGCAGCGATCCGCCCGGCAAGCTCGGCGAACTGCGGCGGCAACTGGTCGGGGCGCACTGCATCGTAGGCCAGCTTGGCGCGGCTGCGGATCAATGCGCGCTCGGCGCCATCGAGCCTGACCGAGCCATCGGGGGCGACGCGGACGGTGAAGACTACGGAGGGGCGCGGGCCATCCGGCAAAAGACTCGCCGCACGTTCGCACAGCACCGGTGGATAGAGGCTGGCTTTGCCATCGGGCAGATAGCTGGTCGTGCCGCGCTGCCAGGCCTCGGCATCGATCGCATCGCCGTCGCTGGCGAACCAGGCGACATCGGCGATGGCATAATGCAGGATTATGTCGGCGCCCGCAGCCTCGATGGCGAAGGCCTGGTCAAGATCGGTCGAGGTGGCAGGATCAAGTGTGATGAAAGCGCGATCAGTGCGATCCACATGTTCGCTGGGCACTCGCGCAGCCGCGGCTTCGGCTGCGGCGAGAACTGCCGGAGGAAAGCTGGCGGGTACCTGAAACTGCGCGCGAATCGCGGTGAGGCCAAGGCTTAGGAGTTGCTGTGGGTCGCGAAGTGTTTTCATGGCGTATCGCTTGCCAAGCCGGGACCCTCGCGGCAAGCCCTCGGCAGGTCATACCAGAGGATTCAGCCAGCAATGAAGGCCCGCGCTGGCGTTGCCTTCGCCCCGAAGACCAAGCTGGAGATAGTCGAGCTTGATCTGGCAGAATTGCCGCCCCAGATGCACCATGCGCCCAAAGCCGGGCGCGCCCGTGCCGAGGATATCGCTCAGCTATAATACCTCTGCGAGACAATGACATTTGGCTCGCTTTGCGCGCTGGGCGGGTTCACACCCCTGCCGGTGGCGAGTTCATTGACACATTGGCCAGAGGAATTCAGCGCATGATTCTGGGCTGCGTCCTTGCTGGCGGCCAATCGAGCCGCTTCGGCAGCGACAAGGCGCTGGCCGAGCTGCATGGCCACACCCTGATCGCCCGCGCGGTGGATAGCCTTTCGGGCTGGTGCGAATATGTCGTGGTTGTCGGCCGCGAGCTTGCCCCGGCGCCGACTCTGCCTGATTGGCCGCGCCCGCATATGGGACCGCTTGCTGGCATCGCCGCTGCGCTGCATCTTGCGCGCGATGATGGCTATGCGGCCGTGCTGACCTGCGGCGTCGATTCTGCGGTATTGCCCGAAAATCTGCCGGGACTACTCGCTCCCGCCCCCGCTTTCCTTGCCGATCAGCCGGTGATCGGTCTGTGGCCAGCCAGCGCGCTTGCCGCCATCGAGGCGATCCTCACCAGCGAGGGCAGGCATTCAATGCGCCAGTTCGCCGAGGCAGTGGGCGCACGGGCGGTCATTTCAACCACGGCCACGGCCAATATCAACACCCCGGCCGACCTCACCGGGCTGGAGAACCGCGATGCGCGCGGCAGCAGGACTTTGCCGGACTGACCGCCTGCGCTGCCGGAAGGCAAGGCATGGCAAGCGCGCTGGAAGCAGCTCCACCCGCAGTTCAATACGGGCGGCAGGGCAGGTGTTTCTCTAGCGGTCGGGAACGTTCCACTCGCCGACTGCCGCATCCTTCTTGCGCAGGCGCAGCAACAGACCAATTCCCACGCCTACCCCGATGGCAACGGTGAGATTGGCAAAGACTGTCAGCACCAGAGTCAGCAGCAACAGCAAGCGCTCCTCGTTCGGCGCGGCTAGATACCCACGCCACTTGTGCGGCTCGCTCATGTTCCATGCCGTGAGCACCAGCAGCGCGGCCAGCGCGGGCATGGCGAGATAACCGGCAAGGCCGCCAAACAGCAGGGTCACCGCCAGAATGGCCAGGGCATGGACCAGCCCGGCGACCGGCGTCTTGCCGCCTGCGCGCACATTGGTCGCGGTGCGGGCGATGGCGCCGGTGGCGGGCAGGCCGCCGAACAAGGCCGACCCAATGTTGGCAAAGCCCTGCGCCAGCACCTCGGCATTGGGCCGGTGCTGGCTGCCGATCATCTTGTCGGCGACCATCGCCGAAAGCAGCGATTCGATCCCGGCAAGGAAGGCGATAATGAAGGCCGAGGGCAACAGCTCGACTATCTTGGCGACAGACAGGGCCGGTATCGCAGGCATGGGCAGCCCGCGCGGCAGGTCGCCGAAGCGCGAATGGATGGTATCCACCGGCAGCTTCAGGAACAGCGCCAGGCCCGAGACAATTGCTACGGCCACCAGCAGCCCCGGCAGGCGGGGCGCGAGCCGCCGGAACCCCACGATCAGAGCCATGGCGAGCAGCGCCACCGCCAGCGAAGGCGCGTCAAGCGTATCGCGCGCGGCCCACAATGCCTGCACCTTGCCGACAAATTCGGCCGGAACATGCGCGGCCCGCAAGCCCAGAAAGTCCTGCAGCTGGCTCGCCGCGATGATGATCGCGATGCCGATGGTGAAGCCGTTGATCACTGCTTCGGGCACATAGCGGATCAGGTTGCCCGCCCGCAGCAGCCCGGCCAGAACCAGTATGATTCCCGCCAGCAGCGTCGCCAGCACCAGCCCGTCATAGCCATGCGCCGCGATCACACCGGCAACCACGACAATGAACGCCCCGGTCGGCCCGCCGATCTGCACCCGGCTTCCGCCCAGCAGCGAGATCAGGAAGCCGCCAACAATCGCGGTGACGATGCCCTTCGCCGGGTCAGCGCCCGATGCAATGGCAATGGCAATGGAGAGCGGCAGGGCCACCATGGCCACGATCAGCCCGGCGATCACATCCGCGACGAATTGCTGGCCCGAATAGGCCTGCAAGGTGGTGACTATTTTGGGCTTCATCGATGGGGCATAGGGATCAAAGCCAGATGCGGCAAATGCCCTGTCCGCAACCTCGCCGCTTTCAGCCTTCGCTCATCATCGCGTGCAGCCCGCCATCTACAAGCAGGTCCGTCCCCGAGATGAAGCTCGCCCGTGCGGAGGTCAGGAATTCCAGCGCATCGGCCACTTCCAGCATGGTGCATTCGCGCTGCAGCGGAGTCTTTTCATACATCGCCTTCTTGCCAGGGCTTTTCTCGAATTCGAGCGCGCCCATGGGGGTTGCGATCAGGCCGGGGGACAGCGAGACGATGCGCGCACCGCGCGCACCCCAGGCGGCAGCCTCGCGGCGGGCATATTGGTTCATTCCCCATTTGGAGAGGACATAGGCCATTTGCGACGTGGCCTTGTCGCCCATCGCCGTGGCCAGACGATCGGGCAAATCATCGGCGGCGGCATCGCGCAGCAGTTCCTGCAGCTCGGGGCTGGGGGTCAGGCCATGCGCGGCGAGCGAGGAGATCAGCACTGCGACGCTGCCCGGGCAGGTGTGCGGCAACAGCACCTCGCAGACTCGCGCCGCGCCGATCAGGTTGACGCGGATGATCGCCTCGAAACCTGCGGCTGAAGGCGAGAGCCCGGCGACATAGACCAGCGCGCCAAGCCCGCCGCGCCTGCCCACTTCGCCCGCCAGCGCCATGACGGCGTCGGGGTCAGTCACGTCGCAGGCAATGGCCGCCGCATCGCAGCCCTCGGCCCGCATCGCGGCGGCATTGGCCTCGGTCCGCGTGATGTCGATATCGGCAAGCAGCACGCGGTAATTCTGCGCTATGCGCCGGGCCATGGCCATGCCCAGCGCGCCCGCTCCGGCGACGACGGCAAGCGGCAGGTCTGGCCGCGCGCTGGTTCCGATGATGTGCCCGATGTTGTCCAATGCCTTCTCCCTGCTTGCTCGCTGCGGCGCTGCATGCCACCATCGCGCCCGATGATACACCCCCGGCTTTCGATCTCTTCGCTCAGCTCCTACCGCTGGTCCTTCGACGAGGACTTAGCCCTGTGGCGCAAGCTTGGGACGCGCTGGGCGGGGACCATGTTCAACAAGCTTGAGCCGGATGTGCCCGGCAGCCTCGCGCGGATGACCGAGGCCGGGATCGGCATCTCCACCGTGATCGGCCCCGGCTTCAACCTGCGCGCGCCTGATAGCTGGAACGCCACGCGCGATGGGTTGGCGAAATTGCTGGATGCGGTCGCAGTCGAGCGCGGTCGCTCGATCTATATTACCACCGGGCGGACCACCGGCGCGCCGTGGGGCGAAGTGCTGGACATTTTCGCCGATGCTGTCGCGCCCTGTGTTGCCCATTCCCGCGCGGCGGGCGTGCGGCTGGCCTTTGAGCCATCGCAGCGCACCGACGTCTCGTTCGTCAACACTATCCGGGACGGCATCGATGTGGCGACGCGCACTGGCCTGGGCATCGTCGTCGATTTCGGCAATTGCTGGATGGAGCGCGATTTTGGCGAGGTCATGGCCAGGGCCGCGCCTCATATTGCACTGGTCCAAGTCGGCGATGTGCTGATCGGCACGCCCAGCGGGCCGGGCGCAGCCGCGTCTGGTGGGCGAGTGCCGTTCGGCGAAGGCGATCTGCCGCTCGAACGGATGTTTCGCGTTATTATGGATACCGGTTATCTCGGTCCCTACGAACTCGAGATGCCCGGCCCTCAGGGCGAAGCGGAAGGCTATGCACCCTTCATCCGGCGCGGCGCTGAAAAGGCTTCCGCGTTGCTGGAAAAGCTGGGAATATAAGCGGGAGGAGCGAAGGCAATGAACGTGCAATCGGCAATTCACATGCTGCCCACCGAGGAAGCCGCCAAGCTGCGCGGTCGGGGGCCGTTGTCCTCGAAGCCCTATTACGATCCGGAATGGTATGAGCTGGAACGCAAGGCGATCTTCATGCGATCATGGCTGCACATTGGCCATGTCTGCGAGATTCCCGAGCCCGGTAGTTTCATCCTGCGCGAGGTGGAATTCGCAAAAGCCTCGCTACTGATCGTGCGCGGCAAGGACGGCGAAGTGCGCGCCTTCCACAATGTCTGCACTCACCGCGGCACCCGGCTGGTCGAGGATGCCGAAGGCAAGCGCAACCAGTTCTCCTGCCCTTACCACATGTGGACCTATGGGACCGACGGCAAGCTGCTCTCAGCGCCTGATTTTGAACGATTTTATGTCAAAAAGGAGGATTGCAGCCTCAAGACAGTCCACTGCGAGGTGCTCGGCGGCTTCATCTTCATCAACTTCGAGAGGCACCCCCGCCAGACCCTGCGCGATTTCTTTGGCCCAATCGCCGAGGAGCTCGAAGCACTACCTTCGGCGCGGGCCACGCATTTCACCGAATGCCGCTATGAGATCGCCGCCAACTGGAAGACCAATTTCGACAACTTCCAGGAAAACTACCACCTGCGTTTCATTCATCCACGCACCAGCGCCGCGGCCTGCTGGGAGGAAAACCCGTTCGGCTATCCGGTCGCCTATGGCTTTGCCGGCCCGCACCGCAGCCAGACCCTGCCGACCAATCCCAACCCGCCGATGCCAAGCGCTGTAATGCTCGATGGCTATCGCCGCATCGGTGCAATCGCAGTGCGTGAGGGGCTGGTGTTCGACAAGGCTGATTTCAAGCTGTTCCCGGCATTCCACGTCGTTGGCCTGGCGCCGAACCAGTTCACCCACACCATGTGGCCGCTTGGCCCGGACCGCACACGCGGCCAGGTCCGCTTCTATTTCACCAGCGACAACGACAGCGCCAGCAAGCTCTTCGCGCGCGAGATGACGACGATGACCATCCTAGATGTGCTGTGCGAAGACCGCGACGCCATCATCTCAGCCCAGAAGGGGCTGGCGAGCGGCGCGGTCAGCCATGTGCATTTCCAGGATCACGAAATGCTGCCGCGGCATCTCTATGAGACGGTGCAGGCCTTGGTGGCGGAATATCAGGCGGAGCAGGAGGCCTAGTCGAACGTCGCGCCAATCGCTTCGGCAGAGGGCCCGGCAAGCTGGCTGTGGATCGCGGCGAGTATCGCAGTGAATAGCGCGCTGGCCGCTGCGCCGACCACTCCCGTCACCACTCCGCCGATCAGCATCGAGACCTTGCCCTGCCCGGCAATCAGTGTGGCCAGTGCCATCGATACCATGCCCACCACCATGACAATGACCAGATAGGCCACGCCCAGCAGCAGATAGAAGGCCAGCAGGCGCAGGCTGTTGCCTTTGGTCAGCTGCCACGATCGGGCCAGCGCCGTCGCTGGATTTTGCACATTCTCGATGACGATCACTGGCAGGACCAGCGACAATTTGACCATGCTATAGAACACTCCGCCGATCAGCAGTATTACCAGCAGCACCGCCACGGCGCCCAGGCCAGTCACCGAACTGATGGCTCCCGCCAGCATCGCGAAGACGACGACTGCCAGCATGTAAGCAAAGAAGAACAGCAGCGCCGCCCCGATCACGCTCGGCAAGGCTTTGATTGCTGCTCCGATTGCCTCGCCCACCGTCGGCCGGGTGCGGTCGGTCAGCAATGCCAGCATCGCTAGATAGCCAATCGATTGCAGCAGGAAGGATACCAGCCCGAAACCCACAACTGGCCCGGTCATGCCCTTCATGATCCGCTCAGCGGCGGCGGGGTTGCCGAAATTAGCCATCATGTCGGCCTGAAAGTCCGACAGGAACAGCACAGAAGCGAGCCCCGGCAGCAGGAAGAACACGCCGGCGACGGCCACCAGCACCTCGCGGTTGGCTGAGGCCGCTGCGCTCGCATCGCGCCAGGCGCGGTTGCTATCGAATTTCATGTCATGCTCCTCGGTGCAGACTTGATAACCACAGCGAAAGCCGCCACGCAACGATGATGATCGGTTCGCTCCCTGAAACCATCGAATTGCGGTGTGACAGCCAGCCGGTGCCCTATCGCGAAGCACTGGCCGAGATGGATGCGCGCAATGCGGCCATCGCCGAGGGAAGCGCGCGCGAGCTTGTTTGGCTGCTCGAACATCCGCCGGTCTATACCGCCGGTACCAGTGCGGCAGCGGACGAACTGCTCGATCCGCGCTTCGAAGTGGTCGCAGCCGGGCGCGGCGGGCGTTATACCTATCACGGGCCGGGCCAGCGGGTCTGCTATGTGCTGCTCGATCTCAAGACCCGCGCGCGCGATGTGCGCGGCTATGTCCATGCGCTGGAAGGCTGGATGATCGCGGCGTTGGGCGATCTGGGCGTGCAAAGCTTCCGCCGTGAAGGGCGGATCGGCATCTGGACACAGGACATTGATGGGCGTGAGGCCAAGATCGGCGCCATCGGCGTGCGCTTGCGCCGCTGGGTGACGATGCACGGTTTTGCAGTCAATCTCGCTCCGGATCTCGCGCATTTTTCCGGGATTGTCCCCTGCGGCATCGAGGAGTTCGGGGTCACCAGCCTCCAGCGGCTCGGACTGACGGTTGATTCCGCCACATGGGATAGCCTAGTGCTGGCGCGGGCCGGCGAATTTCTCGCCGATCTTGAGAAGCCCTGTGGTGTGGAGCCTGCCTGTGAAAGCTGAAATGCGCCCGGTTCTGGTTGCAGGCCTCGCTTTGCTGGCTCTGTCCGGTTGTCAGGACAAGAAGCCGGCTGCCCCCAGCCACGTCACAGCAGTTGGCGAGGTCCTGCCCGGGTCGGTCAGCGATGAGATGCTGCCGGTCGATACCGTGCGCTCGCAGCCGCCGCTGGCTCCCAAGAGCGAACCCGGCACAAGCAAAGGCGACAAGCCCCATGCGTCGGGCAAGCCTGCGCCCGGCAGCCCCGCAGAAGCTGACCCGGCCGTGGAGCCACCTGCCGAGGCCCCACCGCCGCCGCCACCTCCCGCTCAATAGGCGCGGAGTGCTCAGGTCGTGCGGAGCACCCGCATTGGCGTGAGTTCACCACTTCGCGGCTCAAGGCCGCTGCCCAGGATCTGCTTGGCAATCTTGAGCTGCGGCATGTCGATCCGCCGCCGGTCGATGGGGGTCACCACTTCTTCTTTATCTTCATCGAAGGCAGCTACGATCTGGCGAGCCTGATCAAGCTCTGATTCGGAAGGGGTGAACGCCGCGTTGATCTCGGTGACTTGCGCCGGATGACTGGCGAGCATGCCGGTAAAGCCGTCGGACCGAGCTGCTCGGGCAGCAGCCTTGAGTCCCTTGATGTCGTCGATGTCGCCATGCATCGCCTCAAGCGCCATGACGCCGCAGGCATGCGCGGTAAGCAGGGTCTGGGCGCGAACAAAGCGGAATGGGTCGCTCCAGCTTCCCTTCTGATCATTGTGGCGCGTTGTGCCGAGAGCTGCGCCGAGACCTTCAACGCCCCAGGCAAGACCAGCCAGACGGGGCATACCTGCGTCGACATAGCTGGGGATCGACAACGCCGATCGTGCGGTTTCGCCGACTATGGGCAGGATCTTGGTCGATCCGGCAACCAGGCGATTTGCCTGTTCGAGTTCATAGAGTTCAGCTGCCAGCTGGCGGACAGCTTCGGTGCTTACCGCTCTTGGCAGGATGATACCTTCGGGCGCACCGGGCAGCACAGCAAGCAGATCGTCGCGCCACAGCCTGCTGTCGAGCGAATTGATCCGCACCCAGCACGAAATCGGCGATTGTTCGAGAACCTGATGTCGGTGGGCCTCCAGCCATTCAGCCGCAATCGCCCGCGCCGCCTGTTTCGCGCCTGCAGCCACTGACGCGTCGAGATCGACCACCACGACATCGGCGCCGCAATCCAGCGCTCGCCCAAGCTTTCGTTCACTGTCGCCAGGCACATATAGCCAGGAACGATACCGCATAATCTGAACCCCCGTTCAATCAATTCCCGCAGACCCAGATAGCCGGGCCCTTCCGGGTTCGGATTATCTCAAGAGTTTATGAACAAAAGGTGCTTGTTTGCGCGGAAGGAACGAGTTGCGTGGATTAGAGCTGCCTGAGGCACTGCAAAGGCCAAATCGCCGGAATTGCCGTTGGCGTTGGGCTACAATCCGAAAGCGGATCGGATGAACTGCCTTGCGTTATCATCTCGCTCCCAAATCCCCCTTGCCGACCGTCCCCGCCGCCATCTCCAGCATCCGGTCCAGGCTCTTCTTCGCCGCCAGCCGCAGCCCCTCTTCGATCTCGATCCTCGGCTGCAAATCCCGCAGCGCGACATACAGCTTCTCCAGCGTATTCAGCGCCATGTAGGGGCAGATGTTGCAGTTGCAGTTGCCGTCCGCGCCCGGGGCACCGATGAAGGTCTTGCCGGGGATCGCCTTTTCCATCTGGTGGATGATGTGCGGCTCGGTGGCCACTATCAGCGTGTCGCCGGGGAAGGTCTTGGCGAAGTTGAGGATGCCGCTGGTCGAGCCGACATAGTCGGCGTGGTCGATGATTGCAGGCGGGCATTCGGGGTGGGCGGCGATGGGCGCGCCGGGGTTTTGGGCTTTGAGCTTGAGCAGTTCGGTCTCGCTGAACGCCTCGTGGACGATGCAGACGCCTGGCCACAGCAGCATCGGGCGGCCCAACTTGCGGCTGAGATAGCCGCCCAGATGCCGGTCCGGGCCGAAGATGATCTTCTGGTCGAGTGGGATTTGCGCGAGGATCGTCTCGGCGCTGGAGCTGGTGACGATGACGTCGCTAAGCGCCTTCACCTCGGTTGAGCAGTTGATATAGGTCAGCGCGATGTGATCGGGGTGCGCTTCGCGGAAGGCCTTGAATTTCTCTGGCGGGCAGCTGTCTTCAAGGCTGCATCCCGCGTCCATGTCGGGCAGGATCACGATCTTTTGCGGGCTCAGGATCTTGGCAGTATCGGCCATGAACTTGACGCCGCAAAAAGCGATGACATCGGCATCGGTCGCTGCCGCTTTCTTTGACAGTTCAAGGCTGTCGCCGACATAATCCGCCAGGTCCTGGATCTCGGGCTTCTGGTAATAATGCGCCAGGATCACCGCATTGCGCTCTTTCTTGAGCCGAGCGATTTCGGCGAGGAGATCAACGCCGGTGAGGTTTTCAGTCAGGACGGTCATGGCGTTTCCACTTCAGGGGTGCGGGTTCGGCGAATTCAGGGCTTATAGGTGTCGGGAGGGGCAAGATCGCCATGCGAGGCATCGGCCTGCACCGCGCGTGGAGATAGGCCGGCATGGCCCCGGTCTGCGCGGCAGATGAACAGGCGGTCGGCAAAATCGCACAGATGCGTGGCCGCTATATGCGCGCCGTGCAGGCGGAACATCCAGGGGCTTAGCAGATAGGCCGTGCGCGGTTCGGCTGGTTGCTTCCCGATGGCCGCAATTGCAGTGACGCAATGATAGTTTGCCTGCGCCACCGGCGTCCGCCCGGCATAGAATGAATTGGTGCGAAGGTGATTGTCCATCACCAGGTTCGAAATATTCTCGTAGGTGGAATAGGCATAATCATGCCGCGGTTCGTTCCACAGCTGACATTGCCAGGGCGGCAGGACGATCAGGGTGTCGTGCGCCTGCCCCAGGCCCTGATAGACGGGATCAGTGAACTTCTCAGAACCATGAATTCGGGCAAAGCGGTCATTCATTACGGCCATTGGCCGGGCCAGATCGATTGTCTGCACCAGGGCGGCCAGGCCGAGCGCTATCGCGGCATGCCGGGGCCTCAGCAGCCGGATCAGCGCGGCAATGGCGATGAAGATCAGGCAATATTCGACGACCCAGATGAACCGCCCCGATGAACGGAAGACTGCCAGAACCGTGAACAGCCAGGACGGCAGCGCTACATCGAAGCTGTATCGGCCAAAACTGAAATGCGTCGAGAGCGCCAACAGAAAGGCGACGAACGAAACGACCAGCAAAGGCGGGAACAGCCCATCACCATTTTCGCCCCTGATTCTCGTAAAGATCAGGCTTCCGCCGACCAGCAGCAGAGCCCCAAGCCCAAGATAGCCAAAGCCCTCATATTGCCCTGACGTCGAAGTCAGCAGATCGGGCAGCAGCGCCGGGCCGAAATATTCCGACATCGGGTTGAACAGGCTATATAGATTGGCGGAAAAGTGGCCGTAACCGGGCCCCGGCAGGAGTTTCCCGGCGAACGGGTCGATAAAGCCCGATACCAGCAGTCCCAATGCGCCGATCAGCACAGGGACAATGACAAACACGCAATTTCCAAGGCGCAGTTTCCGATCCACCGCCAGCTTCAGGATAAGCCCGGAATAGATCATCAGGGTCATTGCCATGATGTAGGGATTGATCGATGCCGCGACGAATTCCAGGATGGAAAAATAGCGCAGAGTGCGGCTCAGCGACATGCGGTTGCTGCGGGCGTAGAGCCAAAGGCTGGCGATCAGAGGCCACTGCAGCGAAAGCGACATGTGGGTGAAGTAAACGCGGGTCAGCAGGATCGGCGCTGTTGTGAAGAACATCGTGCCCAGGAAGATCGCAATCGTATAGTCCCGCCCCGTCTGGCGCCCTGTTGCCTCGCGCAGCAGCAACCAGGCAAACAGCGCCTGCAAGGCCAGGCCGAACAGGAATGCCGGCCCCAGATACTGGATTTGCGTGGGCCCGGCCGGGGTGAGCATTTTTACCGCCAAGGCCAGCAGCGGCAGATTGTCGAACATGGCGAGCGGCATGGTCAGTGGGTAGGAATAGCGATCGGTGATGACCGGATACCAATGGGCCGGGTCTGCGCGATAGACCTCCCAGCCGAACTGGCCGGTCACAATGTCCTTGGAGATCCAGCTGACATCGTGCGGATTGGCAATCCGCAACCCGAAGATTGCCAGGGCCAGGCCAACCGATAGCGCCATGGCCAGTGAAACTGTGAGTGCCGAACTTCTCATTCCGATGGGGCCTGTCTTGTCCTGGTCTCACTGGCATTCATGGCAGCGATCCAGCGATTAGGTTATCAGGTGTTGAGAGACAAGAGCGGCCACGAGCAGTCCCGCTTGCCCAATGGCCGGCCTCATGGCGCCGCTTCGCCGTCGAAGCGGACCGCAACAGTTACCTCGCCAAAACCGGCAACCTGAAGCGGGATCGCAAGGTTTTGCCGCACTGCGTCTTTGGCCGCAGCGCGCGCCAGCCCCATCAGCACCGGATTGGCGGCCTGCACTATCGCCTGCCGCTCGGCAGCCTCAGTGTTCTCGCGGGTCAGCTTGTCCTGCGTGGTCCGGCTGATCCACACGCCTTCGCGCAGATACTGCGCGCGGCCCTCGTCAAGGTTGGCCCGGCTCAAGGTCAGCGGTGGTAAGCGGACATCGAGGCGTTTGGTGGCTTCGTTCCAGCTCATCCGGTCGCGGGTCATCGCCGCAAGGTCCAGCGTATAATCGACCCGCGCCGGGATCACCGCGACCTGTCTGGTCTTGAGCATGCCGAACAGTTCTGCCTCGTCGGCGGCAACCACCGGTGAAAGCTCGGCGCTGAACACGGTCAGCCGGTTCTGCTTTTCGAAGGCAGTCAGCGTGGTGGCCAGCACATCGCGTTTCGCAGCCGGCCACCATGCCCAGGCGGCCAGCGCCAGCGCGCCGGCAAGCAGCAGCCACGGCAAAAGTTGCCTGCGCCCGGCATTTCCGCTTTCGGCCATCACGCAGCGACGTTCCAGACCGAATCCGCCCGGCTAACGCAGCCGCGCCGCTCCAGATCGATGAGATGCGCCATGACCGAGCGACCGGCGGCGGGCCAAAGCTGTTGATCGACCCCTTTGTACATTTGCGGCACCATCTGTTCGATCACGCCAACACCTTCGCCGAGCAGTTTCAAAATCTGGTTCTCGCGTTGGCGGCGGTGGCCGATCATGCCGCGCACCAGTTGTCTCGGCTTGGTCACCGCCTCGCCGTGGGCAGGATAATAGACCCGGTCTTCGCGGGTCTGCAGCAATTGCAGGCTGTTCATGTAATCAGTCATGTCGCCATCTGGCGGGGAGACCACTGTGGTCGACCAACCCATAACATGATCGCCGGAGAACAGCGCGGCGCTTTCTTCCAGCGCATAACACAGATGGTTGGAGGTGTGACCGGGGGTCCAGATCGCCCGCAAGGTCCAGTCCGGGCCTGCCAGCGTCTGGCCATCGACCATAATCACGTCGGGCTGGTATGTCGGATCGAAGCCTGCATCGGCGCGCGGTCCGTCGTCTTTGAGCGAGAAGGGAGCGCAGCCGATCACCGGCGCGCCGGTTGCAGCCGCGAGCGGGGCGGCGGCGGGGGAATGGTCGTGGTGGGTGTGGGTGCACATGATTGCCGCTACTTCGGCATCGCCGATCGCCGCGATCAGCGCCGCGACATGGGCTTGCTCGGCCGGGCCGGGATCGATTACCGCGACCTTGCCTGCTGCTCCGACGATATAACTCTGGGTGCCGGTGTAGCTGAAAGCCGAAGGATTGGGCGCGAGCACGCGGCGCACCAGCGGTTCGCATTGCTGGGCAAGGCCGGTTGGCCACGGGCGTTCGGGGAATTGCATCGGCAGGAATATGGCCTGTGGAGGCAGCGAAGTCGAGAGGTGTGCATGGTGTCTCGACAGGGTGCGGCACAGGCGTCAAAAGGCGAACCAAAGGGAGGACGCATGAACGCGATTGGCGAATTGATCCTGGTGCTCGACGCAGGCACGACCTCGACCCGGGCCATTGTGTTTGACCGCAATGGTGCCGTCCGCGCCACCGCGCAGCGCGCATTGACGCAGCACTACCCACAACCCGGCTGGGTCGAGCACGACCCGCGCGAAATCTGGGACCTCACTCTGGCCTCCGCGCGTCAGGTGGTCACCGAAGCGGGCGGGGCGGACCGGATCGCCGGTATCGGCATCACCAACCAGCGCGAAACTGTGGTCGCCTGGGATCGCCAGACTGGCGAGCCGCTGCACCGCGCTCTGGTCTGGCAGGACAGGCGCACCGCCGATGTCTGCGCGGCCCTGCGCGAGGCCGGCCACGAAGCGGGAGTGCAGGAGACGACCGGCCTGCTGCTCGATCCCTACTTTTCTGCGACCAAGATGCGCTGGCTGATCGAAAACGAACCGGCAGTCCGCGCAGCTGCGGCAACCGGACGACTGGCCTTGGGCACAGTCGAGACCTGGCTCACCTTCAAGCTCACCGGCGGCGCGCAGATCAGCGACGCCAGCAATGCCAGCCGCACCAGTCTGTTGCCGCTGACCGGCGCGAGCTGGGATACCGGGCTGTGCGATTTCTTCGGGGTGCCGATGGCGGCGCTCGGCGAAGTGACTGACAATGCGGGCATGCTCGGCACAACCCTTGCTGAGCATTTCGGCGCTCCGATCGCGATCACCGGCATGGCCGGAGACCAGCAAGCGGCGACGATCGGGCAGGGGTGCCTCGCCCCGGGCGAAACCAAGGCGACCTATGGCACCGGCGCTTTCGTTCTCAGTAATATGGGAGGTGCCGCGCCGAAGTCGCGCCACCGGCTGCTTGGCACCGTGCTGTGCCAGATCGGCGGCACGCGCTCCTATGCACTTGAAGGCTCGGTGTTCGTGGCTGGAAGCCTGATCCAGTGGCTGCGTGACGCGATGGGTTTGATCTCCAGCACCGCCGAAACGGAATCGCTGGCCCGTTCGGTGCCCGATTCAGGCGGGGTCGTGCTGGTCCCGGCGCTTTCCGGGCTGGGCGCGCCCTATTGGCGGCCCGATGCCCGCGCCAGCATCACCGGCATGAGCTTTTCTACCACCCGCGCCCATCTGGTGCGCGCTGCGCTCGAGGCCATGGCATTGCAGACTTGCGATCTGGCCGAGGCTTTCGCGGGCGATGGCGCTCGCTGGACGAGCCTGCGCATCGACGGCGGGATGAGCGCCAATGACTGGATCGCGCAGGATCTGGCCGACATGCTCGATCTGCCGGTGGAACGCCCCGACTTTGTCGAGACCACGGCGCTGGGCGCCGCCATGTTGGCGGGATACGGCGCCGGGGTGTTCGCGTCCCTTACCGAGGCTGCCGCAGAAATGCGCGGCAGGGTCCGCCATTTCTCGGCTGAACTGGCCGATGATGTGCGGCAGGCGCGGCTTGCCGCCTGGCAAGCCGCGCTAGCCGAAAGGTAACCTATTGCGCCGCGCCGCGGCCCAGCCGCTCGCGCATCCGGGCGATGGCGCCAGGCGGCGGCATTGCCTGCGAATCGCGCCAGCCAGCATCGAGCCGCAACAGCCGCTCATAAAAGCGCTCGGTCGCAGAAATCAGCTCGCGAATTTTCGGATTGAGCATGGACGCCTGGTCGGGGTCCGAACGGCTGGGCACGGCCGACAGGCGGCCCTGACGGCGCAGCTGGAATTCGGAAAGCTCGCCGGAGAAATAGGCGCGGCGGTTGAGCAGCCAGGCAATCGCATGCATCATCCGCGTGGTCGTGCGCAGCGCCTCGCAAGATAGCGCGATGCGGGCGAGGTCTTCTTCGCCTTCGGCAAAATCGCCGCGTCCCGAAAGCGAAAAGGTCGCGCGCACTTCATCCGAGAGTACCAGCGCCTCGCAATAGAGTCCGTCGATGATTCGCGGATTGATGGTGGATGGTGGGCCCATGGCCAGCAGCGATAGGCGTGCGTGAAGCCAAACTGCAACCTCTGCAGGCCCGATTCTCACAGGGATTTTAAACTGTCCGAAAGCGGCACAGCGCTGCGCCCGAAATCATGCGATAATATCGGGAATCAGATAGTCCTCGATATGCGAAATCTGATCCTTCAGCCTCAGCTTGCGCTTTTTCAGCCGGGCAATCTGCAGCTGGTCGGAAGCGCCCGCCGCAGTCAGTGCATCGATTGCGGCGTCCAGATCGCGGTGCTCGATCCTCAGCACCGCCAGGCGCTTGCGCATTTCCTCTTCATTCACGCAAATGTCCCCGGATTCGTGGCCGCTGCCGCGCCTGTTAGCCCGCAATTGTGGCAGTTCGCCGCATCCCGGGCCTATTTCACCAAAATGCAGCGAATAGGCGCTTCGCAACTTAGTGTGATTATGCTTTGATGACAATCGCGCCGGACCGAGTTCGATGCTGAGTCGATACGAATGTCTGGCCACTCGAAGGAGCATCGCCAATGGATACATCGCACTCCAATTCACTGCAGCTCAAGCATGCCGGTCTCGAACGCAAGATCGAGGAAGAAATGAGCCGCCCCATGCCCGATAATGCCATGATCCAGGCGCTCAAGAAACAGAAGCTGCGAATCAAGGAACAGCTTGGCCATCATTGAGGCTGCCGGGGCGGAATGCTGGTGGGCATCATCCGCCAGCGCGCCCTGATTGCCGGTTCGCCAGGCTGACGGCTCCGGCCAGTCCAAAAGAATGTAAGGTGCGCGTTTCCAAAGCTCTTGCTTTGGGGTAAGTCCGGGTCATGCCCCTTTCTGCCGCCGCAGCATCCCGTATCATCCTCACGCGCTTGCACGATGTGATGGCGGCGCGAAGCCATGCGCAGGCCAAGCTCAATCAGGTGGTCGAGATTATTGGCGAAGGCCTCGATAGCGAGGTCTGCTCGATCTATCTGCTGCGCGAGGGCATGCTCGAATTGTTCGCAACCCGGGGGCTGGAGCAAAGTGCTGTGCACATCACCCGGATGGCCGTGGGCGAAGGCCTGGTCGGCATGATTGCCGATAATGTCGAAACACTGAACCTCGCCGAAGCGGCCTCGCACCCGGACTTTTCCTATCGGCCTGAGACGGGCGAGGACAAGTTTCACTCGTTTGCGGGCGTGCCGATTGTCAGGCGCGAGCGGGCAGCGGGGGTGCTGTGCGTCCAGCATGCCGAGCCGCGCCGTTATGAAGAGGTCGAGATCGAGACCTTGCAGACCGTCGCGATGGTGCTGTCCGAACTGATCGTCAATGCGGGCCTGGTCGATGAACAGGAGGCCGGCGGCTTGTCGGCAATGCTGACCGGGCCACAGCGCCTGGCTGGGCTCCAGCTGGTCAAGGGCCTGGCCAGCGGCGTCGCGGTCTATCATCAGCCGCGCATCAACATCGAACATGTCATGGCCGAAGATACCGAGGCCGAGCGCCAGCGTGTGTTCCTCGCCTTCGACAAGATGCGCGAGCAGATCGACAGAATGGCCGGGCAAGCCGAATTCGGCGTGGGCGGCGAGCATGACGAAGTGCTCGAGACCTACAAGATGTTCGCCTATGACGAGGGTTGGGCGCGGCGCATCAACGAGGCGATCGATTCCGGGCTCACTGCCGAGGCGGCGATCGAGCGCGTGCAGCAGCACACCCGCATGCGTATGCGCCAGATCGACGATCCGCTGCTGGCTGATCGCATGCACGATCTGGAGGACTTGTCGAACCGCCTTCTGCGCACCGTTTCGGGCCAGCTCGGCACCGCAGCCTCCCAGGGTCTGCGCAGTGATACCATCCTGATTGCCCGCAATCTCGGTCCGGCCGAGCTGCTCGAATATGACAAGCGGCGCCTCAAGGGGGTGATCCTCGAGGAAGGTTCGCTCACCGCCCACGTCGTGATCGTTGCCCGCGCCATGGGGGTGCCGGTGCTCGGGCGGGTGAGGGGCCTGCGCGGGGTGGTGCGCGACGGCGATCCGCTGCTGCTCGATGCCACCGAAGGCACGGCTACGGTGCGACCGAACCCGGCGATGATCGAGGCCTTCGAGGCGCGCTTTGCCAAGAGCCGCGAACGCCAGGCAGCCTATGCCGCGATGCGCGAGATCGAACCACGCACCACGGACGGCACTCGCATCGCGGTGATGATCAATGCGGGCCTGCGCGATGACATGCCCAATCTCAGCCTGACCGGGGCGGATGGGATCGGCCTGTTCCGCACCGAATTCCAGTTCCTGGTCTCTGCCACCCTGCCCGCGCGCGAGCGCCAGACCCGGCTCTATCGCGACGTGCTGGATGCGGCGGGTTCAAAGCCAGTGGTCTTCCGCACGGTTGATATCGGCGGCGACAAGGTGCTGCCCTACCTGCGCCACGATGGCGGCGAGGCCGAGGAAAACCCGGCGATGGGCTGGCGGGCGTTGCGTCTCGCGCTGGAGCGCGACGGGCTGCTCAAGGTTCAGGCGCGCGCTCTTCTCGAGGCTGCTGCTGGCCGCACGCTCAACGTGATGTTTCCGATGGTGTCGGAGCCTTGGGAATTCGACGCCGCCAAGGCAGTGTTCGAACGCCAGCTGCAATATCTCAAATCGCAAAAGAAGAAATTGCCTGAATCGATCCGTTATGGGGCTATGCTCGAAGTGCCCAGTCTTGCCGAACAGCTCGATCTGCTCGCGCCCAGGCTGTCGTTTCTGTCGATCGGAACCAACGATCTCACCCAGTTCCTGTTTGCTGCTGATCGCTCCAATCCAAAGCTGGCAGAGCGCTATGACTGGCTGAGCCCCTCGATCATGCGCTTCCTGCGCCGGGTGCTGGGCTCGCTGGACGGGCACCAGGTCGATGTCACGGTCTGCGGCGAGATGGGCGGGCGCCAGCTGGAGGCTTTGGCGCTGATCGGGCTTGGCATCCACCGATTGTCGATCACCCCCGCCTCAGTGGGCCCGATCAAGGAAATGGTCTGCCAGATCAACGCCGCCGAGATCGCTGCGGCGATGCAGGGCTGGCTCGCCGCGCCGCCGCCTGACATGCGCGCCGCGTTGGCTGCCTGGGCCGAAGCTCGCGGCATTTCCATCGATTGATCGTCGGGTTGGTGCGGTTCGCCGCTCCCTTCCCCGCCAGCCACGCACCGCCGGGCGCGGAACGCTTCGCGGCTACACAATTGGCCGTTGACTTTGGCCCGCGCGTCGCATTGTTAGGCGCCGGGTCGCCAATAAACAGAATCGCTAGAGATCAGCATGAATGCGGGTGAAGAAGAATTGGTCGAATTGCCGCTTGATGGAGTGGGCACGACCTTGCTGCGAGCCCGCGAAGCGGCGGGTCTGAAGCTTAGCGAAATTGCCGCGCGCACCCGAATTGCCGAGCGGCACCTGCTGATGATTGAGCAAGGAAAGTTTTCGGGCATGGCCAGCCGCGCCTACGCCGTCGGCTTTGCGCGCAGCTACGCCCGCACGCTAGGGCTTGACGAAAAGGCTATCGCCGATGCGGTCCGTGCCGAACTGGCCGGGCAGAAGCCCAACTCCGATCGCTATCAGCCATCGAGCTTCGAGCCGGGCGATCCCGCCCGCGTGCCCAGCCCGGGCATCGCCTGGATTGCGGGGCTCGGTGCGCTGGCTGCGGTGGCGATATTCTATGTGCTGTGGCGCAGCTTTTATGCGCCCGCGATGCTGCTGCCGGAACCCCAGGCGAGTGAGGCTTCGGCTGATCCTTTGGCCATTGCCACAGCCGGTCCGCAAGCAGCCCAGGGCCCAGTGGTATTCACTTCGCTTGCGCAGGGTGTCTGGGTCAAATTCTACGATGCAGCCGGCAACCAGCTGATGCAGAAAGAGATGGCGCTGGGCGAAACTTACGCCATCCCCGCCGAAGCATCAGGCCCGATGATCCGCACCGCCCGGCCCGATGAATTGCAGATTTCGATCGGCGGGCGCGATGTTGCGAAGCTTTCCGAGCGGCAGGAGACGATCTCGGACGTGCCGGTCACTGCCGCTGCCTTGCTGGCGCGGGGTTCGGCTACGCCGCCGGTCAGCGCACCGATTGCTCAGGCCACTTTCCCGGCCATTTCCAGCGCCGGTCAGGCGCAGAGGCAAACGGTTGCTCGCAGCAGTGATACGAGCCAGCGCAGCAGCACCACTCGTCCGGCTTCCCCGGCGGTTCAACCACAATCGCCGCCGTCACCCGCCGCAGTGTCGGCTCCTGCCGCCCCGGTCGCTGCACAATCTTCCACCGTTTCGCAGTAGTCCAAGCTCGACACTTGCGCGTGGCTGCGGCAATCAGCGCTGCGGTTCATCTGCGGTTTGGACAGGCTCTGCCATGGAGGCACCGCCTGGGATGCAGGTTGGAGCAAGAGGGCGATGATGAAACTGTTTAAAGGTAGCAGGCCATTCGCTTCGGCAAGTCTGGCTAAATCTGCAAGTCTGATTGTGCTGGCAGTGGCACTGGCCGGGCCGGCCATTCCAGCTGGCGCGCAGGACAATCTGGCCGAAGCGCGCATCCGCGCCATGGAAGCGCAGATCCGGGCGCTGCAACGCAAGGTGTTTCCCGGTGACACCAAGTTCTTCGGGCCCGAAATCGTTGCGCCCGGCGCGGCGGCGAGCGGCGCACCGGCCGATGCATCTTCTGCCGTTGGTGATCTCGCTTCACGACTGGAATCGGTCGAAGCCCAACTCAAGCGCCTGACCGCCCTCTCGGAGGAAAACAGCAACAAACTCGTCCAGCTGGAGGCCAGGGTGAATGGCATCAGCCCGGCGGTGTCTGCTAGCCCCGCAGCAGCTGCCACACCGGCAGAGGCCACCCCGGCACAGGCCGTCGCCGCGACGCCTGCGCCGACCCCCACCCCAACGCCTTCCCCTACGCCGAGCGTCTCAGCACCCGCAGGTAACCTGGCGGTGATGACCGGCGGCGCCTCGGCGCCCAGACCCGCTGCGACTTCGCGCCCGGCCGCCACTGCGGCCGTCAGCGGCCCATCGGCGCAGCGCCTCGCCGCAGTGCGCGCGATCGCCAAGCCGCAGACGCAGGACCCGGGCGACGACGAGTATTCCTATGGCTTCCGCTTGTGGGAGGCCAAATTCTTTCCCGAGGCGCAGCAGCAGCTCAAGATGATGATTGATCGCTATCCGCGCCACGCCAAGGTCAGCTATGCGCGCAATCTGCTCGGCCGCGCCTTTCTCGATGATGGCAAGCCGCGCGAGGCGGCGACCTGGTTCCTGCAGAACTATCAGGCCGCCAAGACTGGCGAACGCGCGCCTGACAGCCTGCTGTTTCTCGCCGAATCGATGCGCCAGCTTAAAGACACCAACCGCAGCTGCATCGCCTTGGGCGAATTCGCCTCCAGTTTCCCGCGCGAGGCGGCAGGTCGCCTGAAGACGCAGTACGATGCGACCCGCGGCGGAGTGAAATGCAATTGATAGCAGGCCCGCTCCAAATCTGATTGAGAATGGCGATCTGATCCAGCGCTTCGCGGGCGATTGTTCCGCGATCTGGCCGGAAGGTGCGCGGGATGAAGCGAAGCTGGGCCTTGCCGTCTCGGGCGGGCCGGACAGTCTGGCGTTGCTGTTGCTGGCCAATATGGCCATGCCCGGACGTATCGAAGCCGCAACCGTCGATCACCAGCTTCGCCCTGGCAGCAAGGCTGAGGCAGCAGCGGTGGCGGACCTTTGCCGGAGCCTTGCTGTGCCCCACGCCACACTCGCAGTCGATGTCGCGCCGGGCAATCTCCAGTCGCAGGCCCGCGCCGCGCGCTATGCGGCGCTGGCGGGCTGGCTGACCACGCGGGGGCTGGCAGCACTGGCAACCGGCCATCACGCCGATGATCAGGCCGAAACCCTGTTGGCGCGGCTCAACCGCGCGAGCGGGGTGGCGGGTCTCGCAGGGGTCCGCGCGCGCGGGCTGGTTCCGGAAACGGAAATTCCGCTGCTGCGCCCATTGCTCGGCTGGCGGCGCGGCGAGCTGGCCGAAGTGGTCGCGGCAGCCGGGGTGAGCGCGGCGCAGGACCCGAGCAACAGCGACCCGCGCTTTGACCGGGTGCGGTTGCGACAGGCGCTGGCAGGTGCGGACTGGATCGATGTCCCCGCGCTTGCCGCCAGCGCCGCGCATCTCGCCGATGCCGATGCGGCGCTCGATTGGGCAGCGCAGCGCGAATGGGCCGAGCGGGTGGTGCGCGAAGGGCTGGGCATGACCTACCGCCCCCGCGCGCCGCGTGCGATTGCGCTCAAGGTGCTGGATCGGATCGTGCGCGAGATGGGCGAAGAGGAGGTGCGCGGCAGCGCTCTGTCGCGCCTGTTCGACACTTTGCGGTCCCGCCAGCCCATGTCGGTCGGCAAGCTGGTTGCCCGCGCCACGCCCGATGGCTGGAGCTTCACCCGCGCCCCGCAGCGGCGGGGTTGATCGGGCGCGCGGCGAATGGACCCGCCCCAAGCCAACCCTGACGCCAGTGGCGACTGGCGCGAACAAACCCCCGGCCTGCGCAAGATTGTCCACATCGATATGGACGCCTTCTATGCCAGCGTCGAACAGCGCGACGATCCCTCGCTCAAGGGTAAGCCGGTCGCAGTCGGCGGCTCGGCAGAGCGCGGCGTGGTCGCAGCAGCAAGCTATGAGGCGCGCAGCTTCGGGGTGCGCAGCGCCATGCCCTCGATGCAGGCAGCGCGGCTATGCCCCGAACTCGTGTTCGTGCGCCCGCGCTTCGATGCCTACCGCGCGGTATCACGCCAGATCCGGGCGATCTTTCATGACTATACCCCGCATGTCGAACCGCTCGCGCTCGATGAGGCCTATCTCGATGTCACCGAGGATTTGCGCGGCATCGGTTCGGGCACCCGCATCGCGGAGCTGATCCGGGCACGGATCAAGGCGGAAACCGGGCTCACTGCCAGCGCCGGGGTTTCCTACAACAAGTTCCTCGCCAAGCTCGCCAGCGACCAGAACAAGCCCGACGGGCTTTGCGTGATCCGGCCGGGTGAGGGGGCTCAGTTCGTTGCCGCGCTGCCAGTGCGCCGCTTCCATGGCATTGGCCCGCGCGGCGCCGACAAGATGGCAAAGCTCGGTATCGCTACCGGCGCTGATCTGCGTGCGTGCGACATTGCATTCCTGCGCCAGCATTTCGGCAACCAGGCCGACTATCTCTACCGCGCTGCGCGCGGCATCGATCTGCGCCGGGTCGATGCCAACCGCCCGCGCAAATCAGTTGGCGGCGAGCGAACTTTCGAGCGCGATCTCTCCTCCGGCCCCTCGCTGCGCGAGGCGCTTGATAATATCATCGAGATTGTCTGGGAGCGGATCGTCAAGGCCGAGGCGCAGGGGCGCACGGTCACGCTGAAACTGCGCACCGCCGATTTCGCCACCCTGACCCGCGCCCGCTCGCTGCCAGCTTTTGTGAGCGACAAGGCCGAATTTGCCCGGCTGGGGCATGGCTTGCTGGACGAACTGCTGCCGCTGCCTCAGCCGGTGCGGCTGATGGGGATTACCCTGTCGGCGCTGGAGGGGGAGAAGGAGGACGCTCGGCCGAATTCACCGGACGGGCAGCTATCGCTGCTGTGATCCATTCCGGCAGCCGCGCGCGAAACAGGCGCGGCATCGGGTCGGGCAATTCATCGGCTGCGAAAAACCGCGCTTCGATAATTTCCCGCCCATCGGCGATCGGCGGATCGAGCGTGTCCCCCGCGATCACATGAACTGAATTGCCCGCGCCGTGCAGCAGCTCCAGGGTAAGCTCGATGCGCGCTGCCCATTGCAGCGTGCAGCCGGTTTCCTCCAGCAGTTCGCGCTGCCCCGCCGCAAGCGGATCTTCGCCCTTTTGCAAGCCGCCGCCCGGCGGCATCCACGCGCCGTTGCCATACGAATGGCGCACCAGCAGGACCCGGCCCTCACTGTCAAAGGCCAGCACCCGGCAACCGGCAAGGCGCGGCCTGCGTACGAACCACCAGCGCCGCCGAACGCCATGCGCAAGTCGCAGGACCACGCGGTGAGCGGGGGCCGGAATCAGGTAAAGCATGTTACGGGTTGGCTGGCCGCGCGCAGCAGACGCGCCACGGGCAGGTCGTTCTGCCCGGCCGCCGCCGCTTCGAACAGCGCGCGCTTGGCTTCGCCCCGGATGACGAACAGCAAGGCGTGGCTGGCGAGCAAGGCCGGAATAGTCAGGGTCAGTCGTTCGAAGGGTGCTTCGGGCGGCAGCGGTTCGGGGGTCAGGCGACGAACGGCAAGGTGATCGTCGGCACGCGGATCGCTGCTCGGGAACAGCGAGGCAATATGCCCGTCTCCGCCCATGCCCAGCCAGGCGAGGGCGAAATGCGGCGGCTGGGAACTTTCCTGCAGCGGCACAATTCTTGCGCCGGTATGTCCCAGCGCCGCACGGATACGGCCCAGGTTGCTGGCCGGGTCATGCTCCGCCACGATCCGCTCGTCGCCCGGCCACACCGCCACGCGCGGCCAGTCCAGCGCGCGACCGGCAAGCTCGGCGAGGATCGGGAAGGGCGTTGCGCCGCCGGGCACAGTGATAGATACCTGTCCGGGCGCCGTATCCAGCGCCGCGCGCAGCTGCGTCTCCAGCCAGTCGGCAATGGCACCGTCGCTGGCGCCAGGGATCATGTGCGGTCTAGACATTACCCATCACATGCAGTCCGAGCCACAGCGCGAGCATCAGCATCGTCAGCCCCAGCCCGCGCCGTAGCCAGCGAAGCTGCTGCCATAAGAACCATTCGGGCGCCCCCCAGGCAGCGGCGAGCAGCAGGATCCCGGCTATGCCGCCGCCCAGCACTGCCGGCATTTGTGCATCCGCGGCCAGGGCAATTCCGAAGATCAGGAACCGCGCTGCATCGGTGAGCTGGTGCGCCAGCAGCACAAGGGTCAATGCGCCCAGCGACAGAGTTGGCTCCTTTGGCTCGCGCCCCGGTGACAGGACCAGGGTTTCGCCACCGGCAAAGCCCAGCGCGAGCGCGGCGAGGAACAGTCTGGCAGGTGCGGTCATCATCGGCGCTATTAGCATGGCGGCCCAGCCGGCGAGGCTTGCGGAAATGCAACATACACCGATCGCCACCAGCAAGACCCCCGGCCGCGCGCCAAGGTTGCGCGACAACGCCGCCACAGTCATCTGATCGCGCGCTCCAAGCCCTGCTAGCAGAACGCCGACCAGCGCCAGAATGAACCCGGTCAAGCGGCACCGTGCGGCGAGCTGTCCAGCGGACCGGAATGCGCTCGCGCAGCGTCAAAGTGTCCGGATGATTGCATGGCTACATGCCTATCACCCGCCGGATTCAGATGCCAGCACCGTGCTGCCGTCGCTAGTGGATCCCGTCCAGCACATAGCCCATTGATCGCACTGTGCGCAGCGGATCCGGCACGCCATGGGACTTGAGCGACCGGCGTAACCGGCCGATCCAGACGTCAACGGTGCGGTCGTCGATGGTGTTGCTGTCCTTGCCAAGGGTCTGGATCAGGCTGCTTCGCGAAAACACCTGGTCGGGATTTTCGATAAAATGGATCAGCAAGCGGAATTCGTTGGGGCGCAGCGGAAAGGAATTGCCTTGCCAGCGCGCAACATGCGCAGCCAGGTCCAGCATCAATTCGCCGTGCTCCAGTTTGGGCTGTGGCTTGGTGCCGACCATGTTGGGCAAGTGCTGCTGCATGCGGCCGAGCAGCAATTCGGCGCTCAGCGGCCCGACAAGATAATCATCGGCTCCGGCGCGCATCGCCCGGCGCCGGGCATCGCTATCATCCTCGTCGAGGACCAGAGTGATGTGACTGTGCGCGGTGGCCGCAGCAGCGCGCAGCCTGCGGCACATTTCGAGGCCGGATATGTCCGGGAGCAGCCAGTCGACGAAACACCAGACGCGTCCGGAAAGGTGCGTCTGCGGCGGATTTGGCCCTATCTCCAGCGCTTTGATCCCCGGCAAGGAATCGCCGATCGCGGCCTGCAAATCGGGCCGCGTGGTAGTTAACAGCAGGGTTCCCGATTCGGTCATCTGGACAGGTCTATGCTCTTGGCGATCGCCAATCATGGCGACACGGAGTGACGGTTTTGTGACGCAATTCAGTCAATTTCGGTGGGACACGGAACTGGCCTTACAGTGTCATCAATGTGTCATCGGATCGTAGCGCTACTGCAATGTCCCATCCCTATCCGCGCTGTCGGACCGAGGGAATCGTGGCGCGAGTCGCAGTGATTCTCTGACCGACAGAACAATTCCAGACAGGGAAAAACTTAAATGACACGCGCAGCCTTCAGACTGTCAGCCTCATTCGCCGCGATTGCATTCCTGCAATTCGCCCCCGCCGCCTATGCTGCCGAAGAAGCGGCGCCCGATGCTGTGCCAGCCGAAGCTGCCCCCCAGGATGAGGCCGTAGACCACGGCCTCACCGAAATCGTTGTTACCGCAACCAAGCGCGAAACCAATCTGCAGCGCACCCCGATCTCGATTTCGGTGATGGGCGCTGAAATGATCGCCGAGCGCAAGGTGCAGAGCCTGCTCGATCTGGCTGACGGCGGCGTCCCTTCGCTGCGCGTCGCCACCTTCGAAGCCCGCCAGTCGGCACTCACCATCGGCATTCGCGGCATTGTGCCGCTAGACGCCAACCAGCCTGCCCGTGAACAAGGCGTCGGCATCTATATCGACGGCGTCTATCTCGGCCGCCAGCATGGCCTCAATGCCGCGCTGTTCGATGTCGAGCGCATTGAAGTGCTGAAGGGTCCGCAAGGCACCTTGTTCGGCCGCAACACCGAAGGCGGCGCACTGTCGATCGTCTCCAAGGCACCGAGCGGCGAATTCGGCGGCCGCATTTCGGGCGGCATCGGCAATATCGGCGGCCATAACGCTTCGCTGCACCTTGACCTGCCCGAATTCATGAACCTCTCGATCAAGCTCGATGGCGTGATCCAGCATCAGGATGCGGTCACTCAGAACCCGCTCGCGGGCTCGACCGGCTTTGGTTTCTTCAACCGCAAGGGCCTGCGCGCTGCGGTGCGCTGGAAGCCGACTTCGAACATCACCAACGATTTCTCCTACGATGTTGCCAAGGACGAAAACTCGCCGTTCTACAGCCAACTGCTCAACTACAATCCCAATGGTTGCCTGAGCGGCGGTTCGAACCTTGCGCCGTTGGCGATCCCGGCGGGCAGCACTTGCGTCACTCCGGGCACTGCCTTCATCGGCTCGCAGGGCACGGTCAGGTCGCTGCTTCCAGGTGTCGTTGTCAATGGCACCACCCTGCAGCGCACTGCCGATATCGGCGTGCCGCAGTCAACCAGCGTCGATCGCACCCACGGCTTTACCAACGTGTTCAAGTGGAAGATCTCGCCCGAGATCGAAATCCGCTCGATCACGGCCTGGCGCGGCGTCGATGTGGAGCAGTACGATAACTCCGGCGGCGCGCACCGTCCGCCGGTGGTCAACCTGACCGCAGCGTGCACCGCCGCAGCCCCCTGCGCCTTCAGCCGTTACAGCAACGCCGACCTGTTCCAGCGGCAGTTCAGCCAGGAATTGCAGGCAGTCGGCTCGATCGGTTCGGTCGATTACGTGGCCGGTCTCTATTACTTCAACGAACACGTCACCGACGATGCCGCGACTCCGAGCTCGATGGGCGCGATCGCTACCGTAACCGGCGGTGTTGTCACCGGTGCAACCTACGTGCAGATTCCCTTCTGCACCGGCACAACCCCCGATTTCATCGGCGTGGCAGTGCGTGGCTGTTCGATCGACCGGGCCTCGGAAGTCTTTTCGAAGAGCTATGCCGCCTATGGCCAGGTCACCTGGAACGCCAACGAAAAGTTGCATATCACGGTGGGCGCACGTTACACCAACGACAAAAAGCGCGGCGTGCTCAAGATGTCGCGCGGGGTGAACTATCTGCTCAATCCGGCGACTGCCGCGATCAACGGCTATCAGCCGCTCGACAAGAGCTGGAACCGCTTCAATCCGCTCGCTACGATTGCCTACGACTTCAGCGACAGCGTTCATGGTTATGTCAAGTATGCGTCCGGCTATCGCGCGGGCGGCGCCAGTTCGCGTACGTCTAACTACCAGCCCTTCGACCCTGAAGACGTGAAGAGCTACGAAGTTGGCTTCAAGGCGGACTTCTGGGATCGCCGCGCCCGGTTCAACATCGCCGGCTACATCATGGAGCGCAAGAACAGCCAGGTCGATCTCTCTTCGATCCAGCCGACCGCGACGGGCAATTTCAACAACCTCGTCACGTTCAACGCTCCTGGCACCACCAAGATCCGCGGCATTGAGGCCGATCTGACCGTCAAGCCGACCGACGGGCTGACGCTTAATGTATCCTATGCCTATACCTACTTCGACGTGCCGCCGGTACCGGTGACCTACAGCGCCTTCTGCACCGGCGTAGCCACGCCTTCGACGGCTTGCGCCGCTGCGGGACAAGCACTTAACTCGACGACGGCGCTACAGAAGTTCTACATCGTCTTCACCCCGCGCAATGCGGCGAGCGGATCGATCGATTATGACCTTCCGGTCGGCGGTGGTTCTGCCAAGGTCAAGTTCCACCTCGACGCCAACTATGCCCAGGCGACGCAGAGCTTCGATCAGTTCGCTACAAAGGCTGACTCGTCGTTCATCGTCAACGGCAGGTTGTCGCTCGCTGGCGTGGGCCTTGGCGCTGGCGGTCAGAAGTTGACGGTCGGTATCTGGGGCCGCAACCTGTTCAATGAACAGCATGTCTATCGCCGTGACCCGTCGAACAGCCTGCCTGCAGTCCAGACATCCCCGGTAACCGGCGTTGCGAACGTTGTCGCAATCGGCAACAACGGCGGCATTATGGGTGATTATGGCAACTTCAACATGCCGCGCACTTTCGGAATCGACGCGACTGTTTCGTTCTGATCCTGAGCTTCTCGATCAGGAATTGGAAAACGGGGCGGGCCGCGCGAGCTGCCCGCCCCTTTTTTCGCCTGCCGGATAAAGCCGAAATCAATACGCAATTATAACATTTCGGACCCATCACTTCGCTGTTGCAACATCAAATATTGCGGCGCACACTTGGCTTTCAGCGATTCGTGGCGCACTCGGCGAGACGCCGGAATCACAGGGGTTCAACAGTTAAGTTCTGATCATCCTCCTCCCGATCAGAACCCTGCCTGGGGCGGGCCGCGAATGCGACCCGCCCACTTTTTTGCCCGGGATCATGCGCCAATCCGCAGCATTGTCATGCCAGTGTCACCTGGATTGGCAATGGCAGCGCAAGTTGCACCCGGGGGCCCTACCATGCCAGCACCACGCGTCCTTCTGGTCGAAGACGATCCTGCGCTTGCCGAACTGCTCGACTATCGTTTCAAGGCGGAAGGCTATGTCGTCGACAGCACGCCTGATGGCGACGAAGCCTTGCTGCTCGCCGCCGAAAATGCCCCCGATCTGGTCATTCTCGATTGGATGATCGAAGGCACCAGCGGCATCGAAGTGTGCCGCCGCCTGCGCCGCGACAAGGCTACTGCCCATGTCCCGATCATCATGCTGACCGCGCGCGAGGCCGAGGAGGACCGGATCCGCGGGCTCGAGACCGGCGCCGACGACTATGTGACCAAGCCTTTTTCCCCGCGCGAACTGCTTGCCCGGGTCGGCGCGATCATGCGCCGGATCAGGCCGGCGCTGGCAGGCGAGGCTCTGCAGGTCGGCGATCTCAAACTCGATGTCGCCAGCCACCGCGTGATCCGTCAGGGCCGCACGATTTCGCTGGGGCCGACCGAATTCCGCCTGCTCAAATTCTTCATGGAGCACCCCGGACGGGTCTTCTCGCGCGGGCAATTGCTCGATGCGGTCTGGACTACCCATGCCGATATCGAACTGCGCACGGTGGACGCCCACATCCGCCGTTTGCGACAAGGCATCGAGATCGACGGCGCGCTCGACCCGGTTCGTACAGTGCGTTCGGCCGGCTATTCGCTGGAAGCTGTCTGATCCTGACAGGGCAGATCAAGGCATAGAAAAGTCATTGAAATCTTTAGCCCAAATCCTGTCAGACTGCTGTCATTTACCATACGCTGCACTGCAATAAACGACACCTAAACGCTCCCTCGACTCAACAGGGAGCCCTACAATGAAATTCGATTCGCGGCGTTTGCTCAAGGCTGCTGGCAGCAGCATGATCACCATTCTGGCGCTCTCCTGCAGCACCATGGCGCTGGCCCAGGCAGGCATTGCCCCCGCTGCCGATGATGCCGAAGGCCGCCTCACAGAAATCATCGTCACCGCGCAGAAGCGTTCGGAAAACCTCCAGGATACGCCGATTGCGATTTCGGTGCTCGGCAACCAGGGGATTGTTGACCGACACGTCCAGTCGCTGCTTGACCTTGGCGATGGCGCGATCCCGTCGCTGAAAGTCGCGCCGTTTTTCTCGCGCCCAGGCGCATTGATCATCAATATTCGCGGCGTCGGCGTGCTGTCAGACAGCAACCAGCCAGCCCGCGATCAGGGCGTTGGCGTATATGTTGACGGTGTCTATCTCGGCCGTGCGCAGGGCCTTGGCACCGCGCTTTATGACGTCGAGAATATCGAAGTGCTCAAGGGCCCGCAGGGCACCCTGTTCGGTCGCAACACCGAAGGCGGTGCGGTGAACATTGTCACAAAGCGCCCCAGCGGCGAGTTCAAGCTGAATGCCACTGCAGGCCTCGGCAACTATGGCAGCCACAAGTTCGAAGCGCACGTCGATCTGCCCGCTTTTGCCAATATCAGCCTCAAGCTCGACGGCATTCTGACCAAACGCGATGCTTTCGTCAAAAACCCGATGCCAGGTCAGGAAGGCTTCAACAGTTTCGACAAGCGCGGTGGGCGGATTGAAGCGCTGTGGAAGCCGTCAGACAACTTCAGTGCCGATTTTGCCTTTGACAAGGCATATGACGCGACATCGACGCTTTACCTGCAGCTGGTTGAGGCCGGCAAAGGCCTGCCCGCAACGGCGACACACCCTGCATCGACCAGCCCCACGCTGGCAGCCTACACCAACTTCGCCATCATTCCGAACGTGCTCGCGGCGATCAATCCGTTGCAGCCCACCCGCGCATCCACGGCTGTTGTCGGCTCACCCCAACAGCCGAGCATCGGCAGGACAACCGGCTACCGTCTTGGCCTGGAATTGAAGGCCGCGCCAAATCTGACACTGAAATCAATCACGTCTTATCGCGAATTGACGCAGGGCCAGTTCGACAACGGCTCAGCAGTGCCTTCGATGCAGGCTGTGGTCACGGCTACAAACCCGACAGGGGCGTTTAATCTGACTACGCCAACTGCCGCTTTCGACAATGCCGTTCCGGGCACTGCATTCTCGCGTTACAGCCTTGCGCAATTCACCCAGGACCAATTCAGCCAGGAACTACAGGTGATTGGTGAGTTCAATCGGGTCAAGTATCAATTCGGTGCCTTGTATTATGTCGAAAACGTTGAAGACAATGCTCAGGCGTTCAATACTCAGGAATTGACCGGCACCACGGGTAGTGCAGTGTTTTACGCCACGCCAAGCGCTTCGGCTATGGTCGTTCAGCGCGCCAGTCGGGTCAAGACGACCAGCGTCGGCGTCTATGGTCAGGCGACCTTCAATCCGGCACTGATGAACGAAATTCTCCATCTGACCGTGGGCGGGCGTTACACACGCGACAAAAAAGAAGGCAGCCTGTTTACGATCAACGGTGCCTTGCCGATCCTGCCAGTCAATGGCGTAAATGTTGTGGGCGCCATTCCCCTGAACGCATCCTGGTCAAGGGTCGATCCTCTGGTAAATCTGTCCGTCGATGTGTCGGATGACATTCATCTCTATGGCAAGTGGAGCAGCGGCTATAAGTCGGGCGGTGCCAGTTCTCGTTCGCTTTCCTACCGCGGGTTTAATCCGGAGACCGTTTCGATGTTCGAAATCGGGGCCAAGACCGAGTTCTGGGACAACAAGGCGCGTCTGAATCTTGCCGCCTACACTGGCACATACAAGGGCATTCAGCTTGATTTTGCCGGTCTCTACGAAGACGTCATCAACGGCGTCCGGGTCGCAACCACCCGCACCACTCTCGAAGTTGTCAACGCGCCAGGTAATGGCAAGCTCAAGGGTTTCGAAGCCGAACTGACGCTCGCGCCGGTAAAGGGGCTGACTCTCTCAGCGAGCTATGCCTACAACAGCGTCAAGATCCCCGACACGATCAACCCTTTCCCGCAAACCGGCGGCGTTTTCATTACTACGCCGATCCCGATCTATCAGGTCTATACACCTGCGCACTCGGCGAGCGCCTCGATCGACTTCGAACAGCCGTTCGATGGTTTTACTATTCGTGCGCACTTCGACGGAAATTATGACTCAGGCTACTATGCAGGCTACACGGACTCGACCTACGATCCGGTGACTCGCGCGGTTCGCTATGCCCAGCCCGAGGGAGACAAGGCGCTGGTGTTCAATGGCCGTCTGGCTATCACCGATATTGAACTGGGTAACAACAACGCTAGGCTCACTGTTTCGGTCTGGGGCCGCAACCTGTTCAACGAGGAACACCTTTTCTACAAATCGGGTACGCCAAATGCCGGTATCAACGGCTTCTTCAATGACCCGCGCACTTTCGGCGTTGAAGTCAATCTCAAGATATAATCGAAGAGGTCTCAATAATATGAACCGCACAAACCGGGCGCTAGCCGCCGTCCTCGCCTTTCTCACGCCGGTGGCCGCCCTCGCGGCGCCGCCGGCAGGAGCAGTGGCCGAACGCACCGCTGGCGGCCAGTTGGCGGTCAGCTGGACATCGGCAGGTCCCGTCGATGTGCTGCTGGCCGAGCAGCCCGGGGCCAGCCCGGCGCAGGCAAAGCTGGTCTCGCCGCGCGACAGCGACGGCAAGTATCTGGCGACTGATGCCACGGCCCCGCGCAGCTATTTCATCCTGCGCGATGCCCGCACCGGCGAGACGACACGGGTGGCCGAACGGCTGCTGCCGCTCGAAGGCGGATCCAACTTCCGCGACATCGGCGGCTATGCCACTGCCAGCGGCAGGCATGTCCGCTGGGGAATGATCTATCGCTCGGGCGGCACCCCCATGCTGACCCCGGCGGATTTGAACCGCATTCAGGGGCTGGGCCTTGCCAATATGGTCGACCTGCGCTCGAGCGAGGAGCGGGTGATCGCGCCGTCGCGGATCGACGGCATTCCCTACACCGCCGTCGGCTATTCGATGATGCCGCTGATTTCCAACGTCAATCGCAGTTCGGAAGCGACCTATCGCGGCTTCCCGACAATGCTGGCCCCGCAGATCAAACAGATCTTTGGCAAATTGCTCAGCCGTCAGGCACCGCTCGCCTATAATTGCTCGGCCGGGCAGGATCGCACCGGGTTCACTACCGCCGTGGTGCTGACCGCGCTGGGCGTGCCGCATGATACCATCGAAGCGGACTATCACCTCTCGACGCTCTATCGCCGCCCCGAAAACGAAATGCCGAAACTCAGCCCTGCGATGCAGGAAACCAGCCCGGTCGCTGCCTATTTCGGACGCACGCTGGGCGATCCGGTGGTGCGCAAGCCCCAGCCGCTCTATACGGCGGATGGCACTTCCTATCTCTCCTTCGCGCTCGATGAAGTGAAGAAAAACTGGGGCTCGGTGGAAGGCTATCTCGCTGCCGAGGCCGGGGTGACCAAGGCCGATCTGGTCCGTTTGCGCGCCGCCTATACCGAATAGCCTCATTCAGCTATGGTGGGGCCGATGATGCTCGGCCAACCCCTAAGAATCACCGGCGCCGTGCCTTCGCGTCACCATTCCGTCACGCCAGTGTAACAGGCCTGCCGCATGGACATGCAATCGGAACAGGGCGCGCAAGGGGCGATGATGACCGGGGGGATCGTGCAATCTGACGGCCGCGCTGGGCCGGGCGATGAGGCACTCTATTTCAATCGCGAACTCAGCTGGCTGACCTTCAACCAGCGGGTGCTGGCCGAAGCGCAAAACGAAGACTATCCGCTGCTCGAGCGGCTGCGCTTCCTGTCGATTTCAGGCAGCAACCTCGATGAATTCATGACTGTGCGCGTCGCCGGGCTCGCCGGGCAGGCCCGCCGCCAGATCGAGGAAGTGTCGATCGATGGCCGCACCCCGTCGCAGCAGCTGGTATCGATCCGCGAGGCCTATATGGCGCTCGAAGCGAGCCAGCAGCAAATCTGGCGCGAATTGCGCGATCTGCTCGCCGAAAAGTCGATTTCGCTGGCCCGGGTCGATCCCGGCGGCGATCCCGACGCCGACTGGTTCAAGGCCTATTTCCTCGATCATATCGTGCCGGTTATCACCCCGCAGGCGATCGATCCGGCCCACCCATTCCCCTTCGTTGCCAGTCAGGGCATGGGGCTGCTGTTCTCGCTGACCCGCAATGCCGACAAGGCGGCAGTGATGGAGATGGTGCTGATCCCATCGGCCCTGCCGCGGTTCATCCGGGTGCCGGGTGAACAGGCGCACTATATCAGCATTGAAGACCTGATCTGCCGCCATGCCGACCTGATCTTTCCAGGCTTCACCATATTGGGCAGCGGCGTGTTCCGCGTGCTGCGTGACAGCGATATCGAGGTCGAGGAAGATGCCGAGGATCTGGTGCGCTATTTCCGCACTGCGATCCAGCGGCGGCGGCGTGGATCGGTGATCCTGCTGCAACTGCAGGACGGGTTTGACCGCGACGCCGAAGTGCTGCTGCGCGAGCAGCTGGGGCTCGACCGCGCGCTGGTCACCAAGACGGGCGGGCTGATCGGGGTTGGCGGCCTTGCCGCGCTGGTCGAGGAGGACCGGCCCGAGCTCAAGTTCGAACCCTACAGCCCGCGCTATCCCGAACGCGTACTGGCGCATGATGGCGATTGCTTCGCTGCGATCCGCGAAAAAGACTTGGTGATCCATCACCCATACGAGACCTTCGAAGTGGTGGTCGATTTCCTGCGCCAGGCCGCAACCGATCCCGATGTCATTGCCATCAAGCAGACGCTCTATCGCGCCGGCAAACAGTCCGCGGTCATCGCGGCGCTGATCCTGGCGGCGGAATCGGGCAAATCGGTGACTGCCGTGGTCGAACTCAAGGCGCGATTCGACGAGGAGCAGAACCTGCTGTGGGCTTCGGAACTCGAGAGGGCCGGGGTGCAGGTGATCTATGGCTTTGTTGACTGGAAGACCCACGCCAAGGTTTCGATGGTGGTGCGCCGCGAAGGCCAGGGCTATCGCACCTATTGCCACTTCGGCACCGGCAACTATCACCCGGTTACCGCGCGGATTTACACCGACCTCAGCTTCTTTACCGCCGATCCACGTGCCGGACGCGATGTCGCCAAGCTGTTCAATTTCATCACCGGCTATATCGAGCCTGATTCGATGGATATGCTGTCGATCTCGCCGACGGGCATCCGCCGCACACTGTATCAATGCATCGACACCGAAATTGCCAATGCCCAGGCGGGCAAACCGGCAGCGATCTGGGCCAAGCTCAATTCGCTGACTGATTCCGCGCTGATCAGCAGGCTCTATGCGGCGAGCCAGGCCGGGGTTTCGATCATGCTTGTGGTGCGTGGCATCTGCTGCCTGCGCCCGGGGGTTCCGGGGCTGTCGGAAACGATCATGGTCAAATCGATCATCGGACGCTTTCTGGAACACAGCCGGATCTGGGCCTTCGCCAATGGCGCCGAATTGCCGCACAATCAGGCCAGACTGTTCATTTCCTCGGCTGACGGAATGACCCGCAATCTCGATCGCCGGGTCGAAGTGCTTGTCGAAATCACAAACCAGACCGTCCACGATCAGGTGCTCGATCAGGTGATGCTGGCCAATCTGCTCGATACCGAGCAAAGCTGGCTGCTGGGCCCCGACGGGACCTACAGCCGGGTCGGTAAGCGCGTGCCGCCGTTCAACCTGCACTCTTACTTTATGACCAATCCCTCGCTTTCGGGGCGCGGTGCGGCGCTGAAGTCTGGCCGACAGGTGCCCGCGCTTGCCTTGCAAAACAGTGGACTTGAAACCGGCACGCCGTGACTTTGTGGGGGGCAGTCCCTATCTCCCTGAACATGAGTTCCAAGCGCGCCATCATCGATATCGGGTCGAACACTGTCCGGCTGGTTGTCTATGGCGGCCCGGCACGCGCGCCGGTTTCGTTGTTCAATGAAAAAGTGACGGCAAAGCTCGGCCGCGGGGTCGGGGAGAGCGGTCTGCTGACGGCAAAGGCCATGGAGGCAGCGCTCGCCGGCCTTGCACGATACCGTATCCTGATCGAATCGGCCGGGATCCGCGATGTCACTGTCGTCGCCACGGCGGCGGCGCGCGATGCAATAAACGGTCCGCAGTTTCTCGATGCAATCCGTGCGATCGGTCTTGAGCCGCGCCTGCTTTCGGGCGAGGAAGAGGCGATCACCAGCGCCAACGGTGTCATGGCAGCCTTCCCTAGCACCCGGGGCATGGTCGCCGATCTGGGTGGCGGCAGTCTTGAGCTGATCGATATTGATCGGGATCACTGCGCCCACGGGGTCAGCCTGCCGCTTGGCACCTTGCTGCTGCCAGCGCTGCGCAAGCGGGGCCTCGCGCAGTTCAACCGCAAGATCGCCGACTATCTGCAAACCGCCGAGATGACTGCCGGGCATGGCTTGCCGCTCTATCTGGTCGGTGGTTCCTGCCGTGCCTTTGCCCGCTATGCCTTGCATGTGACGGGCTGGCCGCTCGACGATCCGCATGGCTTTGAACTCGACACCGATACGGCGATTGCGCTCGCCGGAACGCTGGGCCGCCGCCGCAGCAAGGTTCCGCTGCAGATACCGGGCCTGTCCAACGCGCGGCTGGCCAGCCTGACCGACGCATCTGCGCTGATTGCCGTGCTGGCGGGGCAAATCCGGCCATCGAGCCTGATATTCTCATCCTGGGGTCTGCGCGAGGGGTTGATTTATCGCAGCCTCAGCCCGTCCGAGCGCAGCCGCGATCCGGCGCTGGCCGGGATCGCTGAATTCACCACAAGCATCGGCAGCCCGGCCTCGCTGGCTACCATGGTCGCCGGCTGGACCGCGCCTGCCAATCAGCCCAATGGCCGCCCCCGCGAAAACCTGCGGCTGGCTGCGATCATGCTGGCGCTGGCCTCTGCCTCGATCGAACCCAATCTGCGCGTCGGGCAGGCCACCGACTGGGCCTTGCGCAAGCGCTGGATCGGCATCGATCATGAAGAACGCGCGATGCTGGCGGCCTGCGTGCTGGCCAACAGCGGCAGGCCCCTGGCAGGAATGGAACTTGAACGCCTTGCCCCGGCGGAATCACTGGCGCAGGCGGCGATCTGGGGGCAGGCGGCCCGGCTGTGCCGCAGGCTGACCGGCGGCTCAGCCAGCACCCTCGCGGCGAGCTGGCTGGAGGTGTCGGGCGAGCGGCTGGTGCTGTCAGTCCGTCAGCCGCTGGCAGCCTTGTTCACGGATTCCATTGAAAAAGATTTGCGTGCGCTGGCTCGCTCGCTGGGCTTGAAATCGGCCTTCGTCGCAGTGCCCGAGGGCGCTGATTTGCGTGATATCCGGCCCAACAACGGCCCGCTGCCCGCCGAAAAGGCGCCGGCACTGTAACCAATCTGCCTTGTTAGCGTCATGCTGCCGAAACCTGGGTGCACCATAGCATGGGCGCAACCGGACGGAGCCGATACTATGCACGCTGCCACCAAGGACCTGTTGCAGAATCTGACCGATGCCGGTCAGGGCACGCCAAATTACCCTGCCTGGCTCGATCTTCCTGATCCCAAAGGCTTTCGCCCCAAGCATCGCTATCGCGCGGTGTGGATCTCGGACATCCACCTTGGCACCCGCGGCTGCAATGCTGCCTTACTGGTCGATTTCCTGCGTTCGTTCGAATGCGAGACGCTCTACCTTGTCGGCGATATCGTCGATGGTTGGCGGCTCAAGAAGGGCTGGTACTGGCCCGATGAGCACAACGAAGTGATCCGCCGCATTCTCAAGCTGGCGCACCGGGGCACCCGCGTGGTCTTCGTGGCGGGCAACCATGACGAGATGTTTCGCGAATTTGCCGGGCTGACCTTTGGCGGCGTGGAACTGGTGCTTGAAGCGGTCCACGAAACCGCCGACGGCCGCCGCCTGCTGGTGACCCACGGCGACAGCTTCGATGGCGTAGTGCTCTATGCCCGCTGGCTCGCCTTCCTGGGTGACAAGGCCTACGGGCTGCTGCTACGCACCAACATCCTGCTCAACGCCGTGCGCCGCCGCATGAAGCTGCCCTACTGGTCGCTCTCGGCGCACATGAAGCGCAAGGTCAAGAACGCGGTCGAATATGTCTGCAACTTCGAGGACGCCGTGGCGCGCGAAGCGCATGAGCGCGGGCTCGATGGCGTGGTCTGCGGCCACATCCACACCGCCGAGATTCGCCAGTTTGGCGATGTGACCTATTACAACGACGGCGACTGGGTCGAAAGCTGCACCGCGCTGGTCGAAGAGCCCTGCGGCGAGATGCGCATTGTCGATTGGGCCCGCGAAAACGTGAAGCCAGTTACTGCCACCCAGACCATGGAGATTGCATGATGAGAATCGCCATCGCAACCGACGCCTGGTATCCGCAAGTCAACGGCGTGGTCAGGACGCTCGGCGCGACTGTGGCCGAGCTTGACCGACGCGGCTATGAAGTCGAACTGATCACCCCGCAGCGTTTTATGACCGTGCCGCTGCCGGGCTATGCCTCGATCCGCCTCGCCATGGCGCCGCGCTTCGGGGTGCGCAAAATGCTGGGTGATTTCGATCCGCAGATCGTCCACATTTCGACCGAAGGCCCGATCGGCTGGTCAGCGCGCAGTTGGTGTCAGGCGCACGGCGTGCCCTTTACCACTGCCTTCCATACCCGTTTCCCAGACTATGCTGCCGCCCGCACCGGGATCAGCGCCGAGCGCTTCTGGCCGATCATGCGCCGCTTTCATGCCGAGAGCCACGCCGTGATGGTCGCAACGGGCAGCCTCGCCGACGAACTCGCCACGCGGGGTATCACCCAGACCCGGCGCTGGAGCCGCGGTATCGATCGCTGGCTGTTCAATCCTGTCGGCGGCAAGCTCGCCGCAATGGAAGACTTGCCGCGCCCGATCATGCTCAATGTCGGCCGGGTGGCGGTCGAGAAGAACCTTGAGGCGTTCCTCGATGCCGATGTGCCCGGCACCAAGGTGGTGGTGGGCGATGGCCCGGCGCTTGAAGAGATGCGTGCACGCTATCCGCAGGTGGTCTTCCTCGGCTCGCTGCAAGGCGAAGAACTGGCCAGCGCCTATCGCGCTGCCGATTGCTTTGTCTTCCCCAGCCGCACCGACACGTTCGGCCTGGTGCTGATCGAGGCGCTCGCCTGCGGTGTGCCGGTCGCCGCCTATCCGGTCTCCGGCCCCGTCGACATCCTTGGCCGCGACGGTCGCGGAGCTGATGGGACTATGCCCGCGACAGTCGGCGTGCTCGAGGAGAATCTCGAGCTAGCGATAATCAAGGCGCTACGGCTTGATCGCACTGCCGCAGCCGTGTTCGGCGCGCGCTTCACCTGGGAAAATGCCACCGACCAGTTCATCGAAGCAGTCGAAAGCGCAGCGCAGGGAGCCAAGGCTGGACCCAAGGCTGGCCCCAAAGCTGGTCCCAAGGCTGGCCGCAGCCTCGAGCCAGCCTGAGAGCAGACCGGTCCCTTCGCTCGCGGGCAGACGCCTATTGGGAAGTGCCGCGCTTGCTCAATGTGATCAGGGTGTAATAGCCGCCAAGACCACGGCGGGTGCGCAGTTTCAGCTTGTGGCGCGTGGCCAGCCGCGCGGCCCGGTCAGGCAGGTCCAGCCGCGGCGAAACATGGAACTGGGTCAGCCACCCCTTGAGCATCATCCGCAAGGGCGCAGGCATCCCGCTCATGTCGCCAAAATCGACGACTTGCAGCGAGCCGCCCGGAGCGAGCAGCGCGGCGGCCTGTGTCAGCGCGGCTGTCCATTCGGGGATCATCGAGGTGGCGAAGGAGAGCACCACCCGGTCGAACTGCGTCCGTCCGAACAGGTCGCCTGCATCAAACCCTGTCGCATCGCCCTGCGCCAGCACGGCCTCTTCGCCGAGCTTGGCTTTTGCGCTCTTGAGCATCTCTGACGAAATATCGAGCCCGAACAGGCGTGCGCCCGGCCAGCGCTTGCCGATCAGATCAAGGTTGCGCCCGGTCCCGCAGCCGATCTCAAGTACCGTGCCGCCTGCGGGAAGATCGAGTCCGGCAATCATCCTGTCGCGCCCGAACAGGTAATACTTGCGGGTTGCATCATAGATGTGGCGCTGGCCGCGATAGATCGAATCCATCAGCGAGGCATGACCCCGCGCATTGGCTCCAGCCCCGCTCATCGCACTCACTTGAGCAGGTAGAGGTGGACGCCGCCATAGATCGACGAGCGGTCCAGACGGGTGAGCTCCAGCGACTGTGCTTCGGCATAGTCCCAGCGTGCCAGCAAGGTATCAGGCACGCGGCCCGGCAGCAGTGTCGGCTCGGCGGCAGTGCGGAACAGGACGCGCGATCCGGGCTTGGCGGTGCGGGTAATTTCGGTCCACAGCCGGGTCAGCTGATCGTCGTCCATCCAGTCCTGCGCATCAAGCAGGATGTAGCGATCATGGCTGGCATTATGCTGACTGGCGAGATGCTCGGTGAAATTGACGTGGCACACCTCGACCCGGTCGGCGCGGTCACGGATCGTCTCGAAATTGCGCGCCTCCAGATAGGGCGGCAGCGGCCGGTCGGGGCCCCGGCCATAGCCACGCGAGAAGGCCTGCCAGGCGAAATAGTTGTCGTTGACCGAGAAATGGCAGGACAGCTTCTCCAGCCTCCGGCGCAGCACTGTGGCCATCCGTTCGTCGCCGGCCAGCACGTCATATTGTGCGGGCGGAATGCCGAGCCCGAACAGCGAGGCGGGCTGGTCGGTCAGCCAGCGAATGAAACGCCGATCGAACATCGGCGCGAATTCCTGCTCAAACACTTCGCGCTGCTCTTCCAGCGTCGTCGCCGCCAGGATCCGCGAGGGATCGATGCGGTAGAGCCGGGCAATCAGGTGGGCGACGCCGATAAAGGAGCCGAGCATGCCGCGCTTGTAAAAACCCTTGGTGAAGCCGCCGATGCGCCGCCGGCCGATCAGGTCGCGGCCCTCCCAATAACGCCGGGTCGCCTCGTCGAGGTGCGGCGCGAGCAGGCGGCGATAGATATCGATATTGGTCTTGTGATCGGCGTCGGCGAAGAAGCGCCGCAGATGATCATGATCGGGCAGGTGGCGCACCGCCGCGATCTTCAGCTTGTTGAGTGCAATATGCGCGGTGTTGAGATCGACAGCCGTGATCGCTGCGGGATTGCCGGTGAGGTAAGACATGGCATTGCAGCCGCCGCTGGCGATGGTGACAATGCGGCTGTCCGCATTGAGCGCGAGGCCTTCCATGTCGACAACAGGATCTTCCCAGATCTGCGCATAGACCAAGCCGCGAAACGCCATGGCAAAGGCCTTGTCGAGCAGCTTGGCACCCGGCTCGGCATCTCTGCGCACGACGGCATGATCGATGATCTTCGGGGCTGTTTTCGCCATGATCTGGTGCTCTCTTCGCTTGTGCGGACGGACAAGCCGTGCCGCAGCGAAGTGACAGCGCAATGACGAAGATGTTTCGGATTAATGACCCTTGGGAGTCTTTCGCTTGGCAGCCTTGGGGATACGCGCCAGCGCCCGGTCCGGCTGCTTCGCTTTGAGGGCAGGCTCCGCACCCAGACTCGCCTCGACTGCCAGCCACAGCTCGGCAAAGGCCTTTGCTGCGGGTGTGCTCGCGGCATAGCTGGCGAGCGGGGCGCGTTCGAGTGCCATGCGCTCGACAATGCTGGCCTGCGGGATCACCGGCCAATCGGCGTGGGCGGCGGCGAGATCGCGGTGCATGGTCTTGCGCCGATCGACCATCGACAGCACCAGCAGCAATATGGGCTGACGCGCATGGTTGCGCGCCAGATGCTCCTCGACCAGGGTCAGCGAGCGCATGGCGAGCGGCGTTGGCGGCACCGGCACGACAATTATATCGACAGCACGGAACAGCTGGTCGCTTATTTCGCCGAGGCCGGGCGGGCAATCGAGAATGATGCACTCGTAACTGGAGGCAAGCGATTGTAACAGCTTGCGCAGCCGGTTGGGCTTTTCCGCCTCGGTCAGGGTCTGGTCGAGATGGCGCAGCGAGAGATCTGCCGCCAGCAGATCGAGGCCTGGCCACCGGGTTGGCTCGATAAGCTGGCTTGGCTCGACATCGCGCGAAAACAGGCGCTTTGCCTTGCCTCCTGGCCGTTCCTGCGCATAGAGAAACGAGGCCGCGCCCTGGGCGTCGATATCCCAGAGGAGGGTCTTCAGCGACGATGTGACCGCTGACGCATAGGCAAGATTGGCGGCAATCGTGGTTTTGCCGACCCCGCCTTTCATGCTGTAGACTGCGACAATCCTGGCCATGCGAAAACCCCGGGCTTGATGGTGTCGTAATCGTTGCCAGTTTAGCGAGGCAATGCAAGCATCTGGCGCGGTATTTTCTGTAATCGTTATGAAACAGTCGCAAGCTCAAAGGGGCTATGCCCGGTAATATCAAAAACCTGCTGATCTGCGATCTCACTCAAAGCTATGCCCCGCGCGGCGGCGGCGGAGTGAGCACCTATCTCAAGGAAAAGCGGCGACACGTGCTGTCGCGGACCAATCACCGCCTGCCGCAGATCGTGCCCGGCCCGGTCGACAAGGTGACCGAAAACGGCCGACACATCTGGGTCGAGATCGGCGCCGAGCAAGTGCGGGGCAGTCCTAATTACCGCTTCATCCTGCGCACCGGAGCGGTGCGCGAGGTGCTTGAGAAATACCGCCCCGATGTGATCGAATCGCTGTGCCCCTGGGTGCTGCCGTGGACCGCGATCAACTATCGCCGCGCCAATCCGGGTACTGCGCTAGTGGCCGGCTATCACACTGACTTTCCCAATGTGCATATTCACCGGGTCAGCACCGAGCTGTTCGGCAAGGTGATCGCTGACGGGCTGCGCTGGCTCTCGGTAGGCTATGCCGAAGTCACCTACCGCGAGTTCGACCGGGTCTATACGCTTGGCAGCGAGATGCGCGATCTGCTGGTGCAATATAGCATCAATCATGTCGATGTACTGGCGCTGGGGGTCGATACCGATCTGTTCGATCCGGCCCGCCGCGATCCGCAACTGCGAACGCGGCTCGGCCTTGCGGGCGAGGGGCCCCTGCTGATCTACGCCGGGCGCATCGACAACGAAAAGCGCGCAGCGACCTTGATCGAAATGCTACGCCGCCTGCCGCCTGAGCTGGGCGCAGGGCTGGTAATGTATGGCGATGGCAAGCTGCGCGAGCGGCTGCTGGCAGAAGCGGGCAATCTGCCGCTGGCCATGCCGGGATTTCTCGACGACCGCGAGCAGCTCGCGGCGGCGCTGGCTTCGTCGGATATCTACGTTTCGGGAATGGCGGACGAGACTTTCGGAATTTCAGTGATCGAAGCCCAGGCCTGCGGTCTACCTGTCGTCGGGGTTGCGGCGGGGGCGATGATCCAGCGGGTCCCGTCCGAACTCGGCCTGCTTGGCCCGGTGGATGACGCCGGGGCCATGGCGCGCAATGTCTTGGCCATCTGGCGGGGCGACCGGCGAGCCATGGGACACCGTGCCCGCGCCCATGTCACGGCCAGATTCAGCTGGGAGCGCACATTTACCCGGCTGATCGACGAGGTCTATGCTGCTGCTCTTGCCAAGGCAGCCGAACGCTTGCGCAATCCCCCGCAGTGGCGCAGCTTTCGCAGTTGGCGGAGGTTAGAGGAGGCGGGGTAGCAAAACAGCGGCGGCGGTGCAGATGCCAGCCGCTGGCAGTCCGGGTTAGCGCGGGCTGCGGCGGCGGCGGTCGCTATCGATGCCGGAGACAGCAATGAAAGTCGCGCTCTTCTGCAGGTTGGTTTCGCGCTGGCCCGCCGCAAGAATAGTGGTCGGCGCAAGGCTGCTTGCGCTCTGCGAGACAGATGGTGTCACGGAAGTGTGAGACAGGACCGCTACTTCGGTCGCCTCAGCAGCATAGGCAGCGTTTGCGCTGAGCAGGCCAAGACCGCCAGCGAGTGCAAATGCCATTTTCCAGACTGTGCCGGTCATAAATTCCTGTCCCTCGGACGGCCCCGCAAATGTGCGGCACAGGCCCGAATCGCTGCGATATCCAGAGCTCGCTAAACGGCCTCTGTTACAGCAATGTGACACCGCTTTTCGGCGCTATCAATTTCCCGGAAATCCGCTATGATGGAACAGCTTAACCCGCTCTGGAGGAATATGGATTGAACTGGACTCGTTTCGTACCCCTGCTGCTTCTCGCAGTGCCCGGCGCGGCATTTGCTGAAAAGCTGACTTTCGATCACCGCATCTACCCGCCACTGGCGGCAGTGCTGGACAGCGGGCGGACGGAGATGATCCGGTTCAATGACAGCAACCCCAAATATATTACCGACCGTATCGCCGTGCAGGGGACTTCGGTCGATCACTGGACTGAAGCGCTTGATATCATTGTCCGTTTGCGCAGTTCGAAAATGAATTCCGCAGGCGACTGGGCAGGCCAGATCCAACGGACCGCCAGCGCGCTGTGCCCCAGCACTTACACCACCATCGCCCAGGACGAGACATCGCTGACCTTCGAGCGCCGGTCGAGTGCTTGCCCGGCGGGCACGCCGCAGAGCGGTCTTTACCGCATCGTCACAGGCAGGAAATCGCTGTTCATGCTGAATTCGCTGGCCATGGGGGAAATGTCAGCATCCCAGCGTCAGCAGTGGCTCGATCTGTTCGGCACCGCGCGCCTCGACAACTGAGTTTCAGCGCGTGAATGTCCCGGCCAGCAGCAAGTCACGCGGGGAAGAGGAGCGTCCCAGCCATACCTTGCAGGTGCCCTGCGCCATCACCCAATTGCTCTCAGCCTCGCTCCATTTGGCCCGTGCATTTTGGGTCATGCAGGCGCAGTGATGCACGATCCGGCACCAGCGCCAGCGTGAACATAGAGCTGGAAGAACAAGTCATGCGCCCACGTTGGGTATCAATGCTGCGATCGACTGTGACCGGAGGGATGCTGCTGCGCTACTTGCGGATCAGCCGGCGACAGTGAACCCGGTAGAATTGCTCCCGGTTGCGGGCGCATTGGTTTCAAGCGGCAAGTCGTAGAATTCGATGCAGTTGGTCCGCCCGATGCGGATCTGGTCTTCCAGAGGCACTCCGGCGAACTGGCTTTCGAGCACCTTGCTGCTGTTTGGCCAGGCGCCGTCGAAGTGGGGGAAGTCCGAGCCCCACATGATGTTGCCTTTGCCGATGATCTCGCGGCACTGGATCGCGGTGCGATCACGCATGAAAGTGCAGGCGACGTGGTCATGGAAGATCTGGCTGGGCAAGCGGTCCGAAGTGATCGCATGGCCGCCCGCCCAGTGGCGATCATGCAGCCAGCGGTCGTCCATCCGCTCGAGCACGGCCAGCGCCCAGGAGGCGTCGTTCTCGACCGATAGCGCCTTCAGCCCCCGGTGCCGGTCGAAAATGCCGGAGAAGATCATCGAGACCAGGGTGTACATGGTCGGCGTGAAGACGCAGGCGAAGTCGGCCCACATGTTGCCGGTGGCGTGGAACCCGGTTTCGCTGGCGGCAACGTGGAGACTGATCGGCATACCGAGATCGGCGGCGGCGGCCCACAGGGGATCGAATTCCGGGTCGCCATAGTTGGCGCCCGATTTTTGGCCTATCGCCACCATCGCCCCGCGCAGGCCGGCTTTGGCGCAGCGCTCCAGCTCCGCCACGTCGCGTTCGATGCTGTCGGTCGCGATCACGGCGATGCCGAACAGATGGCGGGGCTGGGCCGCGCAATATTCGGCGAGCCAGGCGTTATAGGCGCGGATGCAGGCATAGCGGTATTCGCGGTCGCGCAGGCCGAATATGCCGAGGCCCAGGGTCGGATAGAGCAGCTCGGCCTCGATCCCCTCGCAGGCAAGCTCAGCGGCGCGCTTGTCGGGGTTGTAGGCACTCTCGGGAACATCGGCCCAGCGGCCATTGTGGCCAAAATCATAGACTTCGGGCGCGGCATATTTGCGGGCTGTGGCGAGCAGGCCGATGCCGATGCCGGGGGCGCCGCCCTTCATCGGGCGACTTTGGTCGATCACGAAGTAGTCGCCGTCATCCTGGCTCACGACAGTGGGCGCGCGGTCGGCGAAGCGGGCATCGATCCTCCCGCGCCACAGATCGGGCGGCTCGGCAATATGCGAATCTGCCGATACCAGCTTGAAGGGCAAGGTCATCCTCTGCATCTCCGTGCTCTGTTTTGAGGATAGCATCGCACAGTTCGTGCCGCGCGGCCAAGCCTTCCGCATCAGACAAGCGGATTTCCCGCTTGTAAGCGCGGGCGATTCGTATTCTACTTGCTTTGCTGCGGGAGAATCCATGAAGTGGACCGCCGCCATGGACCGGCGCCAGCTCGCCGAAATATGGGAGAGAGACATGCAGCAAGCATTTGCCGCCGTCCCCGATGCCGTAAAGCCATACGCAGGCCGCATCGTCGATGTTGACAGCCACGAGATGTTCCCGGCCCAGATCTGGGAAGAGGTGTTTGGCCCGATTGCCAAACCGATTGCCGATCTGATCAAGTCGCAGCCGCCGCGCCCCAACCACGCCAGCATCCCGGACTATGCGGGCGATGTTCACCCGATCGAGCGCGATACGATCTACAAGGTCAAGGGTCCAGTCGCGCCTGGCGCGGTCGATATCGATCGCCGGCTCGAAGTGATGGACATGATGGGGATCAAGAGCCAGCTGCTGTTTCCCACCTCGATCGGCCTGTGGGGCATCCAGCTTGCGACGGCCGAAGCAAATAGCCCAATGGGCAAGCTGTTCGGCAATACCACCGAAGAATACCGCGCCTATGGCCGGGCTCTGGTCGATGCCCATGTCGAATGGCTGGTCGGCGTGGCCCGCAAATCAAGCCGGATGAAAGTCATCGCTCCGGTTTATGGCGATACCGTGCCTGAACTCATCGCCAATGCGAAAAAGGCGATCGATGCCGGCATGGCCGGCGTGTGGATCGGCAATGGCGATCCTCCGGGCGGCGTCTCCCCGGCGCACAGTGACCTTGACCCCTTCTATGCCATGCTGGCCGAGGCCAAAGTCGGCTTGCATTTCCACATCGGCGGCGCAGGATCGTTCCTGCGAACCCATGAATGGAAAAATGCGCCCGCCTTCGAAGGCTACAAGTGGACGCAGGAGATCAGCCTCGATCCGTGGTGGTTGTCAGTGGTCCATCTGGCGGTGCAGAATTTCGTCGCGACCATGGTCACCGGCGCGGTGTTCGATCGCCATCCCGAGCTCTACGTCTGCTCGCAGGAGCACACCGCGCACTGGATCGGGCCGCTCGCGCACCTGCTCGATATCTGGCATCACAACAACCATTCGCTGCACGAGAAGGAATATATGGGCGGGGTGATGCGGCGGCGGCTGCCGATGCTCCCGTCGGAATATATCCGCCGCAATGTCCGCGTCATGCCCTTCGATTTCGAGCCGGTGGGCGAATATCTCGACAAATATGGCCTCGAGGAAGTCTATTGCTTCGCCAGCGACTACCCGCATGTCGAGGGCGGCTCAAATTTCTTCGGCAGGTTCGTCGAAGAGATTGAGCGCTTCGGGCCCGATGTCATGGAGAAGTTCTTCGTCAAGAATGCGGAAGTTCTGTTTCCCGCCTGACGGCCGGACAATGTGCTCGGGAGAAGTGTCATGAATGCAATCGGATCAGTGAAGCCGGACGCCTCCGTGGTGCCCCGCCCGCATTTCACTCGGGATCTCGGCGCCGAGTTGTTCCGTCTGCCAGATGGCCGGACCATGGGATCGACGCTCGACGCGACTTACGGCCCGGACGGCCATCTCTGGATCCTGACCCAGCCCTATGGCGACAGCGCGGCAATGCTCCCGCATGTCGTCGAGTTCGATGCAAGCGGCGCTTTCGTCGGCGCCTGGGGCGGGCCTGATTCCGTGCCCGCTGTGAACGGAGTGTCGCAATGGCCCGAAGGCAGCGAGGGCATCGAGGTTGACGATGATAACAACGTCTGGGTGTTCGGTTACAAGGAACATGACCACGCGGTGCTGAAGTTCTCGGCGAAGGGCGAGCTGCTGCTGCGCATCGGCGAGCGCGGCGTGCCGGGAGACGATGCCAGCCGCACGCATCTCAACCGCGCCACCACCTGCTATCACGATACCGCCGCGCGCGAGGTGTTCTTTTCGGACGGCTATGGCAATCACCGCGTCGCCGCTTTCAATTCCGACACCGGGGCGTTCACCCGGATGTGGGGTTCCTATGCCAAGGACCCGGTCGGCCAGAGCGAAGAGGAGGCTTTCGGCAATCCGGTGCACTGCGTCACGCTTGGCCCCGACGGCATGATCTACGTCGCCGACCGGATCAAGAACCGGGTTCAGGCCTTCGAGCGGATTGAGGGGGGCGCGCGTTTCCTGCGCGAAGTGATGATCGCGCCGGGCACGGAACTGTGGGGCGCGGCCTTCGACATCGCCTTCTCGCTGTGCGGCCAGTTCATGTATGTCTCCGACGGTTCGAACAACCGCGTCTGGATCGTCGCAATGGACAGCTTCGAAGTGCTCGGCTGGACCGGCTCCTATTGCGACGCAGAAGGCAGTGGCAACATGCCCTCGACGGCCCAGCTGATCCACCGCTTCACGCGCGACCCGCAGGGCAACATCGTTCTGATCCGACCCGCTGCTGGCCTGCAGCTGCTGCGGTTCGACGGGATCTGGTGACCTGCACTTCCGACCTGTGCCAGACCTGTGGCACACTTTACCTTGCGACCTGCGAGCGATAGGCAGGTTGCACCAGGTAAGGGGTAGCAATGAGCGCGATTGCAGAAAGGTCTGACAGGCGGATGGGCCCGCCGGGGTCTGACAACTGGCATGCCATGCTCGATGGCGCCGAGGCGGTGCTGCGCGAGGAAGGCCATGCCGCGCTCACCTCGCGGCGGATCGCAGAGCGGATCGGCGTCAAGCAGCGGCTGGTCTATTATTATTTCGCGACGATGGATGACCTCATCATCGACCTGTTTCACCGCATGTCGGTCCGTGAGCTGGAGCGGCTGCGCACGGCCGCCGGGTCAAGCCTGCCGCTGCGCGAAATCTGGGATGTCTGCATAAACACTACCGACGCGCGGTTGATCTCGCAATTCATGGCGCTGGCCGGGCGGATCGAGGCACTGGGCAAGGAAGTCATCCATTTCATCGAGGAATCGCGCGCAATCCAGGTTGCGGCGCTGGCTGAAGCCATGCAGCGGACGCCTCACGGCAAGGCGCCGGGCACGGGGCCGGGCGCTGGGCTCGATCCCGCCGCCGTTGCCATCATCGCCACCAGCGTCGCGCTGACCCTGACGCGCGAACGGCAACTCGGCACGCAATCGGGCCATGAAGCGGTGCTTTCAATGTTCGAAAGGTTCCTTGCCAGCATAGAACCGGCGTGACCCCGCCCCGGGTACTGACGAAAACCTTGCCCACAAGCGAAAATGCCGGCGCCCCTTCGTCCTGCATTTCCATGTTGCCTCACCTGGTCACCATGAAGGTCGCGGCGCGGGCGATCAAATACGAATACGACACGCTGATGGCTTCGGTCGCTGGCATCCGTAATGCTCAGACCACCGCTAGCTGCGTTCTCTTTCACAATGTCGGTGATGCACCAGATTGCGCTTTCCGTCATTTCGTCGATCTAATTCGCGCACCAATCCGATGAACGAACGAACACGTGTCGCAGGATGAGTTGCTTTCGGTACATACGAAACAGCAGTGCCATGACCACGGCGAGCACCACGCAAAGGGAAACGTCCAGGCTGCTCATTTCTCTCTCGGCCTCCACCCTAGGTTTGGGCATCTCTTACAATCTGGCAGCAAATCGAAATGAATTGCAAAGTGAGAAGTCCCACAGGGCCTCAGACTGGCACAATTCTGCCCTTCTGCGTGCCTATGCATAGACCTGATTTGCGCACGCCCCGGATAAATCAATCTACTTGGGAAGTGACATTTTTCACAAAGTCCCGGATTTGCTTGGTTTTCGGCTGCGGCCGGCCGCGTAGGGTGTCCTTAGTTTTTTGCTGCGCCAGACGTTCCAGATATGTGGCCCGATCTGGTTGGCCCGTTCTGCAATTTCATGCCAACGGGATTCGTCGGCATCTGGATGCCAGCCGCAACAGTTCGCCCTTATCCGGCCCATTTGGGGCCCGCATTGAGGGCCACTCAAAAATGATACAATCATAAAACGTCTTAAAACAGCCAAATTCGAGGATATTTGCGATTCCCTTCACGACCATGTTCCTGCACCTCTGCGCGAGAGCGCGTTCCTGCCAGGTCCGTTCCTGAGCCGGATGATTAGGTAATCGTGTTTTGCAGGTCCGCTCGTCGGAGTGTTTGCCTGTCAACGGGTTGGCATCTTGGTGGCCCCGGGGAGACTCGCCACCATCTGGGCGGCGTGCGCGGCTTCCAGTTGCCCCATAAACTGCGGGCAAAGGACGGCTCGAACTTGCCGATGAGGTTTTGAGGTCTTGCCAGACTTATGTTGCGCCCACTCCGCGCAGAGCCCAGGTCACAGCAACTGACATCGATTTGCCAAGAATGGTTGGATTGACGGCGTCCCGCATCACCACGCCTTCTGACCTCGACGAGGCCACGACCCTGGTACGTGCCGAACCAATGGGGAGCCAGTTGCTCCTGACTGCACGCGCCAATACGCCGCTTGCACTGACCACGGATGAAGGTCACCGAAGGGCGGTCAATACAACTTGTGCTAACCCGGCCTTCCTTACCATCTTGCACTATGGGGCTTCGGTTCGCATTGTGTATCTCGACCGTCACAAGCGCGACATCGGTGCGGTCATGGTGACACGGCAGATTTGCGGGTTCTCATAGGGTATATCTGGACCTAAGCGATTGTATGTTTTGAGCTTAGCAAAAAAGCGGGGTTAGCAGGCTGCCCTTGCCCAAAGTGGGCTTCAATGCTTCGTCATTGACCGCCACGGTTCCAAAGGCGATCCATTGACGAGCCAATATCGGCTATAAACTATTGTAGTTAAATGATTATAGGGCACTGGCAGAGCAAACCCGCGAGGGCCGTAAATACGCCTTTTGGTGGTGTTGCATTGCCTAACACCTGGGTTGTGGCGACCAAAGCATGGCATAACAACGCTTAGACCGCAGGTCTTTTTTCAAACGGCAAAATGTCTGCACCATCGCGCAGCACATCCAGATAGTCGGACCACCATTGCGCCATTTCCACACGTTCATCCCAGTGGGCACCGCGATGATAAGCCGCTCGGACCTTGTCGGTGTCGCCATGAGCCAAGCCGCGTTCGATGGCATCGGTCGAAAATTTGCCGGACTCGTTCAGCAGCGTCGATGCCATGGCGCGAAAGCCGTGAGCTGTCATTTCGCCACTGGCGTAGCCCAGCCGACGCAGCCCGGCATTTATTGTATTCTCGCTCATCGGCCGCAAGCGTGTCCGGATCGAAGGAAAGACATAGCCCGATGGCCCAGTGACAGCGAATATCTGATTGAACAGTGCGACCGCCTGATGCGACAGGGGCACGTGATGCGCCTTGCGCATTTTCATCTTTTCCGCCGGGATCGACCACACGGCCTTTTCCAGGTCGATTTCGCTCCACTCCGCGTGTCGTAGCTCGCCAGGCCGCACGAATACATGCGGGGCAAGCTGCAAGGCAAACTTGGTGATGCCCTGACCTTCGTAGCCATCGATGGCGCGTAAAAGCTCGCCGACGCGGCTGGCGTCAGTGATAGCTCCGTAGTGCGTGACTTTAGGAGCGGTGAGCGCCCCTCGCAGATCGCGGGTTGGATCGGATATCAGCCGAGCGGTGGCAACGGCATAGCGTAAGACTGCGCTTGCCAGTTGTTGCATGCGTTTTGCGCTTTCATGATTGCCCTTGCCTTCGACCTTGCGAAGAGCCCCAAGGACGTCGGCGGCCTCAATTTCGGTGATCGGCATGCGCCCAATCGTCTTGTTGAGCTGACCCAAAAGATACTCACTCCTGACGGCAGTGGCGTGGGCCCACCCCTTGTGCCCGTCGCGCTTGCGCTTTTCACAATACTCCGCGGCGACACCCGCAAAGGTATTGTCAGCCTGAAGCCGGGACCGGACTTTCTCACGCTGCTTTTCGCGTGATGGGTCTTTGCCAGCTGCCAGCTGTTCGCGAGCCTCATCCCTGCGCTTGCGGGCATCACCGAGACCAATTTCTGGGTAGCTGCCAATCGCGAGCTTCTTTTCCCGGCCGTCAGTTCGAAACTTCAGGCGCCATAGCTTCCCGCCCGATGGCGTGATCAGGAGGTATAGCCCGCCACCGTCGGCCAGCTTGTAATTCCGTTCACGGGGCTTTGCATTGCGGATTGCGGTATCAGTCAACGACATCCTGGGGGCTTTTTTGCTGACCCCGAATCAAAAGGCCCCAAAAAGGCCCCCAACTTGGGGCGGCTGCCAACGGACACAAGCGAACGTCGGCGGCCTTGACCCCCTCTAATATGGCTGATTTCTGGGATTTGTAAAGCCGTTGGCGATTATCGGCGATCAGGAAGGTGGAGCGGGTGAAGGGAATCGAACCCTCGTATTCAGCTTGGGAAGCTGCTGCTCTACCATTGAGCTACACCCGCTTTTCAGTGACTCGGGCCTTAATCTCCTCGCCATTTTGCAAGGCGTTTTACAGGGGGTTGGGCCAGTCGCCGGGTCAGTGCCACGGCGATGGCGCTGTCGTCAACGTAGCTTTTGCGGATTTCTGCGAGCCGGGCGTCGCTCCGGCTGATCAGATCGGCCCCCTCCGGCGCTTTCAAGGGGACACCCGATAGGGTGTCCCCGCGTTGTGTAAGCCTGTGCATCCGGCGGCGAGCCGGACTGTTACGCCATGGGAGGAAACGGGAACTACGCGGCCGGCGCGGGCACTGAGTGGCGCGCGCTGGGGGCGGCGAGGGATTTGCGAATGGCCGGGTGCCCCTTGCGGCACGACCGGCTCGGCCCCATCAGCAACCGGCCGACACTGCAGGGGCGGGCTCGCAAGCTGCCACAGTGCCACGCGGCTGATAGTGCCGCGTCAATGGTGGAACCAGCCCCGGCCCGGAGCCGCATCTGCCGCCAGGTGGCTGGCATGGTGCGCAATAGCGGGAACGGCAGTGGCGACACAACATCCGGTTTACCGCTTCCGGTGCCATGGCTGGCGATTGCCTGGGGCTTTTCGCCCCGGATAACGCAC
>CANJCQ010000017.1 GCA_947473355.1 Sphingomonadaceae bacterium
GAACCTGGCGTTCCAGATAGGAACGCTCGTCAGCCGACAATACCAGCGCCGCCATCGGACGGCCCTTCGCAAACCTGTTCGCCATCAGGCCCTCCTATCACGGAAGACCCGCCCTTATAATATTATTAACTTCAGTTCCAGGTGACTAGATGGGGGAAGGATACGAAGCCTTATGAGCGAAGCGAATTAGGCGCAGTTGGATGGGGGCGGTCTGGCCGGAAGCGCGACTGGTGGACGAGAGCACACCCCCACCCAACTCCGGCTAGGCGGCACGCCGCCAAGCCTCCGTATCCCTCCCCCATCGAGGGGGAGGAAGGTCTTACCCATGCGCCCCGAAATAGTTGGCAATCGCCACGCCGATCTGCAGGCAGAGCCGGTAAGCGTCCTCGATCGGATCGATCAGCGTCTGGCGGATAGCGACATAGCCCTGGCCCTCGACATCGGGATAGTCGGCAGGCTCATCGACGGCGTAGTCGGCCAATGACGGCGAGGCCACCGGATAGGCCCGGCGCAATTGCGTGAGCGCCTCGTCGATCCTCAGGCTGAACACCATCTGCAACACGTCTTCACGGCTGATGTCGTTGGAGCGCGAAAAGGCCGGGATTCGCACTGCGCGCAGGAAGATGAACTGCATCAGCGCGAGCCGCAGCGCCTGCAATGCGCCCAGCGATCGGCGCAGCTCCTCGCGGCCCGTTTTGGTCTGACTTACAGGGCTGCCCTCGTCGGGGATCAGTTCGAGCAGCTTGTGCAGCTTCGCCGCATCGACCCGCAGCCGCGAGGTCATGGTACGAAAGGCGCTGTTGCGGTCGTCGGTGGTGAGCTGGTCGGCCAGCGCGAGGCAGGCGGCGTCGAGGTGGCGCTCGGTGCCGCGATAGGGCCGGCTTGCCCAGAAGGCCGAGTTGAACAGCTCGCCATAAGCGGCAGCAGACTTGATGCTGGCGAGCCTGTCGGCGGCGCGCAGCATGCGGATAATCTGGCGGCCGCGCGCCGAGGCGCTGATCAGCTCGGCAATGCCCTCGACATCCTCGACTGCCGCCGCGCCGACCCCGGCAATCACGTTCACCGGATAGCCGAGCTGCTGCAGCACGGCATTGTGTGGGATGGCGCGGATTTGGCGCAGGCTCATGCTGCGGTCGGCGGCAAGGTCGGACTGGCGGCGCGACTTGCGGCTGCCGGTCTCGATCAGCAGACCGAGGCCGAACGAAGTCAGTGAGCGGGCATAGGTTCCCGAGCCCATGAAATCGCGCTGGACCCGGCGGATGCCACGATAAAAATCGAGGCTGAGGTCGGTGCGGGTGTAGAAGGGGTCTGCCTCCTCCGGCAATGGCTGGCACTCGGCCTCGGCGATGCGGGTCAGCGTCGCCAGCGCCAGTTCGGGGGTGCGGAAGAACAGATAGCCGTCGCCGCCCTGAAAGCTGGCCTCCAGCTCGGTGCGGATGCCCAGTTCCGCAAACTGGCGGCGCGACCAGACAGACATCGGCCAGGTCAGCCGGTCGGCCATGCTCGCCGGGTGGCCGCCGCGGCCCATCGATTCGCCGTGGGTGTTGAAGATCAGCGCCGCGACTTCGCCCAGCCCGTGCTTCTGCATCGTGCGTGCCAGACGGCCCTGCAATCGCTCAATGGCAAGCGCGGCGGGCACCTGGCCGATGAAGCGGCCGGCATCCGAAAATCCGGTCTGGATCGACACACGCCCGCGCACCTTCGCATAGTCGCGGTAACTGGGCTCGGCGAGCAGGGCATCGAGAAACCGCTCGCCGTGCTCCATTGCGCTTTCGGTCTCGAACAGCGGCGAAACATCGACCTTGTCGTCGATGCCGAACAATTGCGCGAAAAAGAGCGCGGCGAGCACTGTCTGCGGGTCTTCGCATTCGGCGATCAACATGCGGATCGGCGTATCGGCATCGATGTGGTGCAGGATCTGCGCCATGGCGAGGAACTGGCGCACGGCGGTGGTGTTCTCGATGGCGAGCGCGGCGAAATTGGTCCGCAGCGGTTTTGATTCCTCTAGCAGCGCGCGGATGCGCTGCAGCGCGGTCTTGCTGGCGAGATCGAGCCGGTTGTCGGGATCAATACGGCGGCGGATGGCATTGTGCAGCTGCGAGGCGTTGACCCGGAAATGAATGCCGCCCATGCCAAGCCCATCGGCGCGCATGGCTGCGGCGAGGACCAGCAGGCGGATCGCGGTGGCCTCGTCAGCCGTTCTCGCTGACTCCTCCAGCGCCGCAATGATCGGGGCGAGCGATACCAGCCGCGCCGGGTGATCGGCAGTCAGCCGGTTCGCGGCATCGGAGAGCGCGGCAGGAGCGCTGAGATCGCTCGCGAACACTGCTTCCATTTCGCTGGTGTGGGCTGCCGCAGCTCTCAAGGTGTCAAGCGCAGGATGGGCCGCGTCAATCACCGCGAGCTGCGCCGCATAGCGCGCCAGTCGCAGCGCTTTTTCCTTGAGCCGGTAGTGGACTGAGGTCGACCAGCCGATATCAGTGCGCCCGTCCATGTCGTAGCCGACCCATGACGCGAAGCGGTAGGGCAGGGGCTTGAATTCTTGCCAGCGCTCCGGCCAGCTGCGCGCTGCCTGCTCGAACAGCAGGGTGGTCAGCACATCGCGCGCGTCCTGCGCCCGGCCCAGCGCCGCCATGGCCTCGGCATGTTCATGGTCGAGCGTGATCGCCGGGCGGACGGGATCGACGATGCAGACCGCTGCCTCGCTCACCGCGCCGCTGCTGGCGGCCCCGGCCACGGCATCGCTCTGCGCGGGGCTGAGCAGGAAAGTCGGGTGGGCAGTGAATACGATGTGAAACAGCGGGTGCGACCAGCGCTGGGCGAATGCGGCGAAATCGCTCTTCGAGGCAGCGAGGCCGCGCAAGGCTTGCACGTTGTCTGCGGTGGCCACAGGTGCCAGCAGTCGAACCAGCCGCTCGGCGCGGCTGACCAGGCTTTCGCATTCGAGCGCGGCGACCATGCTACTGGCCCCCTCCAGCGACAGCTCTCCCGATTCCAGCATGCGCGACAATTCGAGGCTGAGCTGGAAGACCGGATTGAACAGCGGCGATTCAGCCGTTCGCAGGTGCAAAACCCCTAGGCGCTCACGCAGATCGGCGCTGGTGTTCATGGGTCACATGCCCTTTCTATGAGCCATTCTGCGCGGCTAAATGCGTGAGGTCGCAGCGCGGCTGGCGACTCTGGCATTGCTGCCTGCGGGACGCGGATGATGGCGCGAAAAATTGTGCATTGCAACAAAGTAGAGCCGACATTGACGGGCAGCGCCTTGCATATGATCACACAAGTGGCGCGATGGGTCAAAAACGTGGCCTTCGCGTATGTTAGCTTCTTCCGGATCGCTGCAGACGGCTACAAAGGTTGAGCGAAACTAAGGGGCGAAGCCAATGGCCGGCCCGAGGAGCCGCATCCAACTGCCGCCTTGCAGCTCAACTTTGGGAGGTAAATCATGAAATTCTCTGGCAAGGCAGGTCTAGTCTGTGCGCTTCTGGCATCCGCGATGCCGTGTGGCGCCTGGGCGCAGGATAGCAATGCACCGCAGGCATCGGATGCAGGCAGCGGCAGCGGCGAAATCGTCGTGACTGCGCGCCGCCGCGAAGAAGCCCTGTCCAAGGTTCCGCTCGCCGTGACCGCGATCAGCGCGGACCTGCTGGCAGCTAAATCGATCCGCAATGAGAACGATCTGCAGTCCGCTGTCCCTGGCCTGGTGATCAAGCAGAACGGCAGCGCCAATGCCTTCAACTATGTCATTCGCGGCCAGACCATCGATACCTATACCAATTCGCCGCCGGGCGTTCTGCCCTATATCAACGAAGCGCAGATCGTCTCCTACTCGGCTTCGAGCTTCTATGATCTTGGCAATATCCAGGTCGTCAAAGGCCCGCAGGGCACCCTGTTTGGGCGCAATACCACGGGCGGTGCGGTGCTTTATCAGACCGCTCCGGCCAAGGACACGCTCGGCGGATATGTCCAGGGCCGCTATGGCAATTATGACGCCTATCAGGTCCAGGGCGCGATCAACCTGCCGATTTCCGAAGCCGTGCGACTGCGCGTTGCTGCTAGCCGGACTGGCGGCGGCGCCTTTGTGCACCGGCTCGATACCAACAGGATGTATGGCAATCTCGAGCAGACTTCGGTGCGCGGCACATTGCAGATCGAACCAGGATCGGGCTTCAAGAACACCACTGTGGTGCAACACACTTCGGACGGCGGCACCAATGCCGCGAATTCGATCTACCATTCGGCTGCCTATGCCGGTTGTCCGCCAGCCTTCGGTGGCACCAACCCGCGTGCGATCGCCGACTGCTTCTATGCGGGCTATCCTTACGGCCTGCTGCCCAAGGCCTCGCCTTTCCTGGCGCTTGGCGTGGTCGGCCTGTCCAACAAGCAGGACCAGCTTGGCCCCTGGGAAGTCATCGGCAGCAACGTTGACCTGAGGCACCAGGCCAAGAGCACTTTCGTGATCAACACGACCGAATACGAGGTTTCTTCAAACCTGACGCTCAAGAATATCCTGATGTACAACGAATCGTGGTCGATCGAAGCCAACGACTATGATGGCAGCCCGTTCCCGCTAATCGGGATCACCGGAAACCTCACTCCCGACCTGACCAATGTCACCAATCCCGGACGCTTCTACAACCAGACCAAACAGCTCTCCGAAGAATTCCAGATCCAGGGCAAGGCTGCGGATGGCCGCCTCGATTACACGGTCGGCTTCTATTACATGCACCAGGTCAACACGTTTGACTCTGAGGTATCTTTCTTCAACTTCTTCCCGGTCGGGAGCGACGTCAAAGTCCACTATGCTCAGGAATCCAGGAGTGATTCCTTCGCCGGATTTGCCCAGGGCACCTATGCCCTGACCGATCAGCTCAATCTGACCGCCGGTATTCGCTATACCAGCGACAAGACCCAGGCGCTCCAGTTGCCGGGGTCGGATTGGTACGGTTGCGGGCAGAAGGTCCCCAACGTCTGCAAGGCCGTCGGCACGGCCCCCGGGTATCTGCAGAGCAAGACCGCTTCGAAGCCAAGCTGGAATATCAGCCTCGATTACAAGGCGACCCCAAGCCTGATGCTCTACGCAACGACGCGGGGCAGCTGGCGGTCTGGCGGGTTCAACTACACCCTCCCGCCCAATCCGCTTTCAGCAGAGAAGGGCGGCAGCTCGTTCGCTCCGGAAACCACCCAGGACGTCGAAGTGGGGCTGAAATACAGCGGCCGCGGTCTCGGCTTTCCCGCGACTTTCAACATTGATTTCTACAACCAGTGGGTGAAGAATATCCAGCGCGGCGCCAATATCGTCTCGCCGATTTCCGGCACCTCGATCCTGACAACCATTGCTGTGCCCAAGGCGGTTATTACCGGTATCGAGACCGATTTCACGCTTAGCCCGGCACCATGGCTGACCTTCGGCGGCTCGCTTTCCTACACCAACGCGCGGTTCACCGATAACCGGGTCAGCGTACCTGGCAATCCGCCGCTGTTCTATGGGCCCTATGCCGACGTCCCTGAATGGTCCGGTTCGGCTTTTGTCGAGCTCAAGCATGAACTAGCCGAAGGCAAGGGCGCGCTCAGCCTGCGGGTCGATTACTACGAGCAAAGCAAGTCCTATTTCAGCAATCTCAACGCTACGCTGATTCCCGGCTCTGACATTTCCGGCTACCGTTTGGTCAATACTCGCCTGGCCTGGAGCGATATGCTGGGCAGCAAGATCACTGTTGCCGGTTTTGCCCGCAACCTGTTCAACCAGCGCTATTATACCGGCGGCAATGGCACCGGTCTGAGCGCTGGCTTTAACTCGGCCTATCCGGGTGTGCCGCGGACCTATGGCATCGAGGTGAATGTTGGTTTCTGATTAAGCGGGGGATGCGCGGCGGGCGGAAGTCCGCCGCGCAAGTCCCGCCTAATCGCGCCGCAGTCGCTCTTCCGCGGCATAGGCGGCTTCGAGAATTTCGACGAACTGGCCATCAGGGTCGCGGATCATAGCGGCCTTGTCGCCAAGGCTTGAGACCAGTTCGCCGCCAAAGAGGCCAAGCTTGTCCAGTACCGCCTGCACGCTGTCGACACCGATCGAGATGTGGGTGAGGCCGACCTGGTTAAACCTGCGCTCGCGCACATGGTTTTCGCCGGGTGGGTCAAACAGCAGCAGCTCAAGCTGGAAATCGCCCAGCATCAGGTAGACCGCCTTGAGGTCGCCGCCGGGCGGATCGAGCTCCAGAAAATCGGTCACCTGGTCGGCAGGCATTTCCAGCCGGCGGCAGTGCTGGAATCCCAGCAGATCGCAATAGAAGCGGGCCGACCTTGGGAGATCGCTTACGCCTAATCCCGTATGCGCGACGAATGCCATACCTGTTCCTTACGACGTGGCCGCTCCGCGCGCCCGGTGATTTGGCAGGGGGTGGCTAAGCCACCTCGCGCATGACCTCGCCGATCTTCTTGCCATCCTCGAAATAGCCGAGGCCATAGTCGCCCTTGATCGTCGAGCGGATGGTGTGGCGTTCGTATTTGGGATCGCAGCCTTCGACTGCGTGCATCATGCGGGTGTTATCCCAGATCAGCATGTCGGTGGGCGACCAGTCGTGCCAATAGGCGCTGGTGCCTTTGCCGAGACGGTTGACCTCGTGACAGACTGCATCGAACAGCGCGTCGCCTTCGGCATCTTCCATGTGCTCGATGCCGACCGCCATCCACGGGCTGATGTGCATTGCCTTTTTGCCATTCGGCATAGTCCAGACTGCGGGATGCATGGCGCGCGGGAAAATGGCGACTTCCTTTAGCAGATCCTTGGTGATCGGCGGATCGCCGCCCAGCTGCTTGAAATTGACGCCGAAGCGCATCTTTGAAAGGCGGGTGTCGAGCGTATGGATGATGTTCTTGCCTTCGATCCGCTCGCGCAGTTCGGGCCAGAACTGGCGGTAGGCCTCAACCCCGTCCATGAACCCGGTGCGCCCGCGCTCAGGCGCGCTGACCGGTGAGCGCAGCACGCCGGCATAGTTGAGCTCGTCGTTGTAGCAGTGGTCGTAGTGCCAGGGCGAGAAGCGGGTCAGGGCCATGCCATCGACCTCGACCAAACCGCCGGCATAGGCATCATTGGCCGAATTGGGGACATAATGCATGTCGATCACGCCCACGACATCCTCGCCGTTTTCGTCGCGCGGCGTGGCCTTGGTCGGGTGATCCTTGAGCGGGCCGAAGATCCTGCTCACCGCCACCTGCATCTTTGCTGACGGCTCCATGTCCTTGAAGACGAGCATGCCGCGTTCCTTGAACAGATCGCGCAGTTGCTGCCGGATCGCCTCGTCTTCGATATTGGACCAGCTGAGCCCGGACACGGTCGAGCCAAAAGTAAGATCGTCGCGCAGATCGCTGATTGTGATGCCTGCCATTGTCATTTCTCCTTCAGGGGCATGGTGTCCCGCTCAAACTTTTCAAACCTGAATTCCGGATGTGCCGCAATATATCAGCTTTCCGGGTTAATTGACAATCCTTCAGGTTTATAGATTGCGATATTCATTCACGCATGGCGCATGGCATCCATCGCGACAGTCCTGGTGTCGCGGCCGGACCGCAGCACGGTTCCCGGCATATTCCCGGTGTGATCGCCGTTCCTGACAATCTGCACGCCGTTGACGAAGACATGGTCGATCCCTTCGGCATCGGCATAGACCCGGAACTGGTTTCCCGGCACGTCGAAGCGGTTGTAGGTCGGCCCGCGTGCCACTGTATCGCGATCAAACACGACGATATCGGCATGATAGCCCGGCTTGATCAGCCCCCGGTCGATCAGGCCGGCATAACGAGCCGGGCGCTCGGTCATCAGATTGATGGCTTGTTCTAGGCTGACCACGCCGTGATTGCGCACGCCGTCCTGCAGCACCGTGGTCGAAAAGGCGAAAGTGTCGATCATGTCGAGGTGGGCGCCGGCATCGGAAGCACCGATCAGGGTGCGGTCATCCAGCCACAGCTTGCCGCGCAGCACGAAAGATTCGTGGTCGTGGCCGCCAAGCAGCGGCGCAAATACCGTCAGCAGTTCGTCGGACAGGGCAATATCGAGCATGACGTCGATCGATTCGCGACCTTCTGCCTCGGCGATCTCGCTGACCACGCGCCCTTCATAGGGTTTGTTGGCTTCGGCAGTGACCGAGACAATCCGGTAATTGCCGAGGCGCGAGACAAACCGCATAACCGCTTCTTCGGGAACGCTCTCGGCATCGGCCGCCATCTGGCGGCGCAGCTCCGGCTCGCGAAAGCGCTCCATCCGCTCAGGCAGCGGCCACTTGAATATTTCGCGCCAGATGCCCGGCAGGCTGTCGAACACAAAACCCTGCTTGAAGGTCATGTACACCTCGGGCGTGCAGGGAATGGTCAGCGCGATGACTTCGCCGCCGCGCGAGCGGGCATAGTCGCTGATGGCGAGCTGGCTTTCGGCCTTCTCGGCGGCGTCCTCACGGCCGCTGATGGCAACTGCATTCCAGTTTACCGGGCGCTGGCTGGCGAGCGAAAGTTCGGTGATCAGTTCGGGCACGCCTGGTTCGAAATCGACGCCTGGCAGGAATTCGAGCCCAGTGCCGGGATAATCTCGCACGACGCGGGCGAGCGCGATGATCTCCGAATAGTCGGCCCAGCGCGAGGGAACGGCATTGCCGTCGCCATCGTTGTGAGTCGCCGAGATCGTCGAGGAAAAGCCCAGGGCGCCTTCGGCAAGTGACTTGCCCAGCAGTTCGGTCATGCCGGTGAGTTCCTCAGGCGTCGCCTTGTGGCCCACAGCCCGTTCGCCCATGACCACGCGGCGGATCGCGGAATGCCCCGCGAAGAACCCGGCATTGAGCCCGATCGTGCCTTCGATCCGGTCGAGATATTCGCCGAACGATTGCCAGTTCCACGGCACAGCCAACTGCAAGGTTTCGAGCGGCATGCCTTCGACCCGCGCCAGCATCGGCGCGAGGTAGCCAAGCGCGTCGGGGGTCATCGGCGCGATGGAGAAGCCGCAGAACCCGCCCAGTACAGTCGTTACCCCGTGGAAGCATGAAGGGCTGAGCGCCGGGTCCCAGAACACCTGCGCGTCATAATGCGTGTGGACGTCGATGAAGCCGGGGCTGACAATCCGCCCGCTCGCGTCGATTGTCTCGTGCGCATCCTCGGAAATGTCGCCGACCGCGACGATCCGCCCGTCTCGCACGCCGACATCGCCAACGAATCCGGGCCGGCCCGTGCCATCGATCACTGTGCCGCCGGTGATCTTCAAATCGAGCATGGCAATGTCCTGTCTGTTCGGGCCTGATAGCTAGTGTCTGCGCCGCGCGAAGCGTGTTGTGATCGATCAGGCGGCTACCGGGAAGGGCAGCTTGCGGCCCACGCCGTAGTCTCCCTTGATCGTCGTGCGCTGCATCACCCGTTCCTGATTGGCCGGTGCCGGGCTGACGCTGTGCAGCATGCGCCAGTTATCCCACAAGATCATCTCGTCAGTGGTCCAGGCGTGCTGGTAGGCCGGGCAATCGAGCACATGATGGGCGAGCCGGGTCAGCAATTCGTGGCCGCCCTCCAGCCCCAGTTCCTCAATATACATTGCGAAGAACGGCGACAGGTTGAGTACCTTGCGACCGGTCTCGGGCTGGACGAAAACCAGCGGATGCGACACTGGCGGGAAATTCTTCGCCACGCTGTCGATCACCGATTGGGCGGACGCGGCGGTTTCAATGACGCGGAATTTGCTTCGGGTCATGTATTTCATGTCGTCGAACGAGCCGAGCCGATAGACGACATGCAGGCCTTCGATCTGCTGCTTCAGGTCCTCCGGCAAGCGGTCATAGGCGTCGATCTGATCGATGAAGCTGGTGCGCCCGCCGATCTTGCTGGCCTTGAGCGCACGCAGCACGCCGCCGTGGTTGATCTGTTCGACATAGACCAGATCTTTGTGCCAGCCGAGATAGCCGCCGCCAACTTCGCCATCGACTTCCAGCACTGTAGTGTCTTCCGGAGTCGAATAGAGCGTGATCAGTTCCGGCTTGCCCTCGGTGAGCAATTCGGGGATCGGATGGGCTTCCAGCGGCCCGAATATGCGGCTGAGCGCAAGATGGAAGTCCTCGTTGATCTCGCCGTCGCGGAACACGACCATGCCGTCTTCCACCCAGTGGCGGCGCAGCTGGTTGCAGACCTCGGGGTCGCGAATGTGCTCGGAAGTGAGGCCCCGGATGGTCTTTCCGAATGCCAGATCCGGCGACAGGGGCTCGACCGTGAACGTCATCGACATTTCTCCTCGACTTGCAGTCCTCGCCGCTATTCGGGGCCCCAGCGATAGGCGCACAGCTTGTTGCCATCGAGATCGCGAAAATAAGCGAAATAGGCGCCGATTTCTTGGGCCCCGCGCAGGCCCGGCGGCCCTTCGCAGCTGCCGCCCAAAGCCAAGGCCTTGGCGTGGAAGTCCGCTGCCTGGGCGCGGGTCTCGAATGCAAAGCCGACCATGGTGCCACTGCCGACAGAGGCCGCTCCGCCATCATGCGGGCCAAGCACGCCGAACAGGGTGCCGTCTGGCGCCGAATAAAGCCGCCCGCCTGAGGGATGATCGAACATTGGAGCCATGCCGGCCAGCGGCAGAAGTTCGTCGTAGAAGCCCTTGGCCGCATCAAGCTGGTTCGATCCGACAGTCGCATAGTTCAACATGGAATGTGTCTCCTCTGCGGCACACTATCGTGCCCACTCCGCCCGTCTTGATGAGTCGCGACAGTGCGGCGCCGCCCGACAGGCAATACCAGCTTTGCATTCTGACGGATAGTCAGTTATCTCGTCAAGCGGCCTTCAACGCTGCAGGCAAAGGGAGCCGGTATGAACTTCGCACCAGTCCATATTGTTGATACCGCCAGCGTCGCGCCTGCTCATGCCTTGCACTATGCGCAGCTGATCCGCGAACAGCTTGCCCCGGTGATGCGCGATGCCGGCGCACCGATGATCGAGCTGCGCAGGACGTCCGACCAGCTTGGCGAGGATGTGCTGGTGCAGGTGGTGTGGAACGTGGAAGACCATGCGGCCTGGAACCGGGTCAGGCGCAATTTCTTCATGGACCCGCGCTGGCATGCGGTCTGGGCCGAAATCGCACCGCTGCGCCGGGGCGGGACTCGGCGATTCTTTTATCCCATGCTCGAAGGGGCGGAAGCATGATCCTGCGCCGCTTTGAGATGTATTCGTTCGAGGGGGCACCCGAAGCGGCCGCTGGCTTCGCGCGGGCCGCCAGCGAGTGCGCTCGCTATATCCCTGAAGTGCTGCATTCGGCGATCGGGCGGATCAGCGGCGCACCGCCGCTCAACTTCGCCTGGGAGCAGGCCTATGCCTCGCCGGAAAGCTATTGCCGATATATGGTACACCCTTACCACGCGGCCTTGCTCGATCGCTACCTGATGATCGACAGTCCGGAATGCATTCTTGCCGGCAATGCGCTGGGCGTCGGGCTGATCGGCTATCAGGCCGAGCCTGAGGAATTCTTCCTCCCATCCGGAGCGCGGCGGGTGATCGCGATGCAATTGCGCGAGGGGGCCGAAGCGGATTTTGCTGCGCTTGCCGCCGCGAATTTGGGCGAGGATGGCATGGCTGTCTCGGTGTTCAAGGATAACTGGTTCGGCGCGCGCTGGTTCGATGCCGAGACGATTGTCGATCCCAATCCAATGCATTCGCATATCTGGGAACAGGGCTTTGCGAGTCTTGAGGCGGCTGAGGCCAACAACAGTTCGTGGCGCAGCGAAGCGGAAAGCCTCACCGATATGATGGTGGAAATGGTCTATGCGATCGAGCCCGGCTTCGGTTACGCTACCCCTGCAGGCTGAGCTTCGATCCAGCGCTGCGGCGCGACGATGAAACTGTCGGTATCGCCGTCCACCACAGCCTCGACATGCAGCGCCCGCCCGGTGAGCGGATCAAGCCAGCTGCGATAGATCACGTCGGGGCCTTGTCCGTCGGGCCACAAGTGTTCGACGAGGCAGGCACAGCCCATGGTCCAGTGATCGGGCGCGCAGGCGAGCCTTGCGCCGCTCGCTTCGGCAACGGCAATGTGGCCATGCTGGACCACCCCGGGGAACAGCGGCAACGGCGCGCCGGGCGGGAGCGCTTCGGCAGATGACAGCTCTTTGGCAGGCGGCGCTGCCTTGGCGAGCCGGGCGCTTCGCAACTTTTCGCGCAAGGTGAGAGTCGCTTCCGCATCACCGGCAATCACGCCAAAATTCGTCCGCGCTTCATCCGCAGTGAACCGGTCCGCCGCAAGATCGGCCTCGACCGCCGAGGGATCGCGGTCGAGCGGATCGCCATAGCCGCCGCCTGAGGCAACCTTGATCTCATACCAGTCGTCCGCCCCGACCAGCGCACCGCTGCACGAGACATCGAGCATTTCGGTGCTGCCATCGGCGCGGTGGATGAGGAATTCGTTGCACGAGCCGGGCTGGCCACCGGCGATACCCTGCAACGGCAGCCAGCGCCGCATGCCGAAAGCGGTGCCATGAATGGCATCGGTGCCATGCGGGCGGAAAGCGAAGGAATTGCCTGCGCCGGCGCGGAACCTGCCCGCGCCGCCAGTGCCAGAGCGGGTCGAGCGTTCGAGGAACAGCAACGGAAACCAGCTCTCGAGAACTTCGATGTCGGGGTAGCTGGCCTCGACTGCGGGGCCGAAGGTGTTGCGGCCATGATCGTTGCCATCGCGCGCAGCGCCTGCCGATCCGCCCGCCCACTGGCCGTCGAGCACCAGCAAGGCATCCTGACCGCCGCCCGGCATGGGCCACGACCACAGCTGCGGTCCGATCGCCGATTCCCACGATGCACCGCCGATATATTCGCGCTGCGGCGCTTCGGGAGAAGCGCCCAGCGCCAGCATCAGCGCCTGCATGCCGACACCGGCAGCATTGAGCGCGACATGCATGTGCGCTGCGCTGATCGGCGCAGGCGGCTGGCAATTGACTATGGTGCCTTCGGGGCAGACCAGCTTGACCGGCGCGAAGATGCCTTCGTCGAAGGGCAGATCGGGGGCAAGGTGGCCGGCGATCATCACCACCAGCTCGGCAGCAATGATATAGGGCTTCGAGTTGAAGAAATGCGGGCACTGCGGCGAGGCCCCGGTGAAATCGAAAGTCAGGCTGCCCTGTGCTACCGTCAGCGTGCAGGGAATCTTGTAGAACTTCTCGCCGTATTCGGTCCAGGAAGTCGCCCGGTAGGTGCCGTCGGCGAGCAGCGCAATGCGCTTGCGGAACTCGGTTTCAGTCAGATCGCGGATGACCTCGAGGCTGCCCAGGAAGGTCTCGACGCCGGTTTGCGTCACCACCTCGCTGGTCCGCGTAGTGGCGAGGTGCGCACCGGCCACCAGCCCGCGCAAGTCCATCTCGACCAGCTCGGCCATGCGTACATTGGTGGTCAGCAGGTCCCAGACCTCGGTCACTTCAGTGCCCTCGCGGAACAGGCGGACGGGAGGCACGCGGAACGATTCCTGATAGCACTCGGTGGCATCTGGCGCGAAGGAGCCGACCACCATGCCGCCCATGTCCATCAGGTGCGCCGAAACCACCGACCAGCCGACCCGCCGCTCGCCGACGAAAATCGGCTGCTGCACCATTACGTCCTGCGGATGCAGCCCGCCGCCATTGTGCGGATCGTTGGCGAGGAACACATCGCCCGGCCGGATGGTGTCGCCATAGCGGGCGATGGTGGAGCGCACTGCATGAGTCGCGGCGCCATAGTGAAAGATCACCACGCCCGAGCCGTGGACAAGGTTGCCGTCGGCATCGAGCAGCGTCACCGAATAGTCCTTGGACTCGGTCACAGCCGGTGAGACGGCAGTCTGTTCGACCGCGCGGCAGGCCTGCTCGCCGATGGTCTCCAGCCGCGAGCGCAGGACTTCGAGGTCAATTGGATCGAAGTGGTCTGGCCTCATGTCGTTGGCTCCATGGCATGGGCAGGTGGCAGCGAGGCATCGGCAGTCTCGCGTTCCATCACCAGTGTTCCCTGCGGATCGATCAGCGCGCGCATCCCGGCGGGCACCCAGATTGTCGTGTCGGGAGCATCGACCAGTGCGGGGCCGGTCAGCACATGCCCGGCGAGCAGGCTGTCGCGATCATGGACGGCAACATCGCGGCACCCGTCTTCGCCGCGTTCGAGGCGGACCGTGCGGGTGCGGGCGACGGGCGCTGGCGTTCCGATTGCGACAGTCCCCGCAGTTGCAGCTGCCAGCTGCGCCTGCTGGGTGCGGCCAATGCCGATGGCGCGGACCGCCACCAGTTCGATGGGAGCGCCAAGGACCAGCGCGCCATGACCATAACGCCGCGCATATTCGCTGCGGAATCCATCGAGCAATTCCGCCTGTGCGGCGGCATCGAAGTGCTCAGCTGGCAATGGCCGGGCAATCTCCGAAATCTGCCGGGCAAAGCGCAGGTCTGCTTCAAAAATCACCGAGCGGTCTGACTCGGCGACACCGTCCGAGGCAAGGTCGCCGAGGAGCGACTCGCGCAGTTCGCCAAGCACCTGTTCGATCCGCTTGCCATTGATCGGGAAACTGGCGAGCACCGAAGCAATGCGTTCGCGGCGGATATCAGTGGTCGCCGCGCCAAATGCGGACAACACAGAGGCAAGCTCGGGGACCAGCACCTTGGGCGCGCCGACAGTTACCGCGATTTCGGGTGTGAACAGCGAGCCTGAGCCGCCAAAGCTGATCATCGCCAGTTCGCGCAGGTCCAGCCCCAGCGCGCCGGTGCGACCACGCGTTGTCCGCACCATGTCGGCCAGCGCCAGCCGCCGGATGCCCCAGGCAGTGGTTTCAGCGTCCATCCCGAGAGCTTCACCCAGCCGGGCACAGGCCGCCTGTGCTGCCGCCGCATCAAGCTGGAAAGTGCCGCCGAGGAACCGTTCGGGGTCGATAAATCCGAGCACGACCAGCGCGTCGGTCAGGGTCGCCTCAGCGCCGCCGCGTCCATAGCAGGCCGGCCCGGGGCGCGAACCCGCCGAGCGCGGCCCGACCCGCAGCAGTCCGCGCGCGTCGATCCAGCCAATCGAACCGCCGCCCGAGCCGATCGATTCGACATCGACCATCGACAGCGCGGTCCACATCCCCATGACATTGCCGCGCGTGCGCCGCGCCGGTTCGCCGTCCATGATCACCGAAACATCGAACGAAGTGCCGCCAAGATCGCAAGTGACGACATCGCTGAGGCCGGCCGCTTTCGCTGTCGCAACGCAGGCCGCAACCCCGGCAGTGGGGCCAGACGCGGCAAGCCCAAGTGGGCGCCGCCGCGCCTCGGCCATGCTGATCGAGCCGCCGCCCGAATGGACCAGCAGCATCGGCACTTCGAGGCCAAGCCGGGTCAGTTCGTCCGCCAGTGCGTCCAGCCCGCCGAGCGATCCGGAGACATAGGCGTTGAGCAAGGCAAATGTGGTGCGCTCATACTCTCGCGCGGCGGGATGCAGCGATCCGGCGGCAAGCACAGTCAGGTCCGGGTACAGCCTCCGGGCGAGTTCCGCGACGGCCTCCTCGTGGCTGTGGTTATGAAAGCCCCAGAGGAACGAGACCACCAGCGCCTCAATCGCGCGGCTATCGACCAGCAGCCGGATCGCAGCTTCCGCCTCGGCCAGATCGAGCGGCACAATGATATGGCCATTGCGGTCAATCCGCTCTCCCACGCCGACGATTGCCGCCGGATCGAGCAGCGATGGCGGGGTGACCAGCCAGCCCTCGTCATCGATGGCGCGTTCGCCGCGCGCCAGCGGGATCATCTTCTCGAAGCCCCGTGTCGTGATGAGCCCGACCCGCCGCCCGGTGCGCGAGGCGAGCACATTAGTGACAACGGTGGTGCCCAGCCCGAACCGCGCCACTTTTGGCAACGTGATCTCCAGCGGCTCGCCGCGCCGCTCGGAGGCCAGCCGCGCGGCATTGATCACGCCTTCGCCTATCGCGCCGGGCGTCGTCGGTGACTTGGCGCGCCACACCCGGCCGCCCTCGGTGAGCACGCAATCGGTGAATGTGCCACCGACATCGATGCCGAAACACAGGTTGCGGCGGGCGGATCCGGAGCTGTCAGACATCCCAAACCAGTCCCATCCTGGTCACGCCGATGACTGCCCCGGAATAGGTTACGGGCGGATTGGCCGGGTCGATGGCGAAGTCGGGAATGCGTTTCAGCCACTCCTCGATGAAAAGGCCGAGCTGCATCCGGGCGAGGTGTTCGCCGATGCACTTGTGCTCGGCATTGCCGAAGCTGTCGTAGACCTTGTTGGCGCGACCAAAATCAAGCGTGAGCGGATCAGGATAGGCGCGCTCGTCGATCCCGGCGAGCGGATCTATAACCAGCAGCATGTCGTCCTGCCGCATGGCAACGCCCTTGCGGGTAACGTTCTGCCGGATAAGCCGCCCGGTCATGGTCAGGCCATGCCGGCGGATGAATTCCTCGACCGCCCCAGGTATCAGCGCGGGCTGATCGATCAGTTGGCGGCGCGCTTCTGGATGGGTCGCCAGATGGCGCATCGTGAACGACATCAGGTTGGACAGCGTGTCGAGCCCGCCGATGAACGAGACAATCGCCATGCCCAGCACTTCGCCCTCGTGGCCAAAGCGCGGATTCTTGCGCCAGGCGACGATGCGGCTGAGCAGATCGTCGCCGGGATTGGCCTCACGCAGATCAAGCTGTTCGGCGAGGAACTGGGCGACCAGATCGGCATTGCTGTCCTTGGCGTCCTGTTCTTTTGCGCTGGTGTAGCCGACTGCCCATTTGACAAATTCATCGCGGCGCCCGGAATCGAGGCCCATGATCTTGAGGAACACGATCACTGGCATGATCCGGGCAAACTGGCTGACGAATTCGCAAGCGCCCCGCGGCACGAGGTCATCGATCAACTGCCCGGCAACTTCGCGGGCATGATTTTCGAGGCTGCGCACGGCTTTGGGGGTGAAGGCCGGATTGAGCACCGCGCGAAAGCGGGCGTGATAGGGCGGATCGACCGTGACCGGCGGCATCATCACATTCATCGCACCGCGCGGAATGCCGAATTCGCTGTGCGAGAAAATCTCGTGGCGTTCGCGCACCCAGCGCACGTCTTCCGAGCGGGTGACGATCCAGTGCCCACCATGGCGCGGGCTCCACAGGATGTCGGGCAGGTTGTGGAGCGGCTTGAGGGCGGCGTAGATGTCGCCGCCGTCGAAGCCATCGGGGTTCAGGTAATCGAAATCGACAATATGCGCCGCGGGCAGGTGTGCGGGCGGATCGGCAAGCGCTGGGCTGGCGAGGGAGGCCTCTGGGGTGGGCCGGGTGGTCGAGGTTTCCGGTTGCATTGTTCGAGCTGTTCCATTGTGATCGTGGCTGTGGCTTCCCGCAATGATCCAGCGCGCCACTCGCAAGTGTTGTCGCGTTGCGTCAGGTATCAGGGCGGCAAGGGTGGCATAGGGAATATGCAGTCAGCAGCGGGAGGATCGATAATGGGCATTTGTGAAGGCCGGGTCGTCATTGTCACCGGGGCCGGGCGCGGTCTGGGGCGCGAATATGCTTTGGCCTTCGCCTCCGAGGGCGCGCGTGTGGTGGTCAACGATCTTGGCGGGACACTGGCGGGCAGCGGGCGGGACACCTCGGTTGCCTAGTTGGTGGTCGATGAAATCATTGCGGCGGGCGGAGAGGCTGTCGCCAATGGCGATGATGTGGCCGACTGGGATGGGGCGGGGCGGCTGGTTGCGACGGCACTCGAGAACTTCGGCGGGCTCGATGCCGTGGTCAACAATGCCGGCATCCTGCAGATGGTGCCCTTCATTGAAGAGAGCCCGGAGAACTGGGACAGCACCATGCGCGTCCACTTGCGCGGCCACTTCTGCGTTGCGCGGCGCGCCACAGACTACTGGCTGGAACAGTATCGCGCCGGACAATCGCTGGGTGCGCGGATCGTCAACATTTCGAGCGGGGCTGGGCTGCACGGCGCGGCGGGGCAGGCGCCTTATGCTGCAGCCAAGGCTGGGATCGCTGCCTTGACGATCACCCAGGCCGCCGAGCTTGGGCAATATGGCATCACCGCCAATGCCATAGCGCCCACCGCGCGCACCCGGATGACCACTGAATTCTGGCCCGAGGCCACCGCCAAGCCCAACAGCGGCTTCGACCCGATGGATCCCGCGACCGTCGCCCCGGCAGTGGTCTGGCTAGGCTCGGGGCTGTCGGGCGAAGTCAACGGCTGCGTTTTTGAAGTCGGCGGCGGCATGATTGCGCTGGAGGAGGGCTGGCATATGGGTCCGATGATCGATCGTCAGCGCAAGTGGGAGCCAGAGGAAGTCGGCCCGGCAATTGCCACACTGCTCGCCCGGCGGCGGCCGCCAACGCCGGTGTGGAACACCTGAACGGCCTCAGACCGGGGTCAGGGAGACCGGTATTGCACCCATGCGCGGGATGCCGCTGTAGCGGTCGAAATCATCGTCGAGCGCGGTGAGGCGATTGACGTTGGCGCCGAAGCTGCGGGTGTCGGGAGTTGCACCTGGATGCCGCCCAAAGCCATGTGCGATAGCGACCACGCCGGGGCGCAGATCACGGTCTGCCTCGACCACAACTTCGATCGAGCCATGCCGCGAGCTGAGGCGCGCCATTGCACCAGGCACCAGCCGGAAGGCGGCCATGTCCGAAGGGTGAAGGAATGCCGGATTGGTTCGAACTTTCAGCCGCTCGGCTTCAGCGCGATAAATGCCGTTGGTCGCATTCTGCATCCGCTTGGGGACCAGCAGCAGCGGATATTCGAAATTGGTGCCGCGACTTAGCGCGGCATTTTCAGCTGCCAGTTCGGCCAGTTCGGCGATCATGTCTGCGTTCGCGAGATCGAGCCGCTCGGTGCAGGCAGTATCGCGCGGGGCCACATGGACCCGAGCCTCATCGAACACATGGCCATCGGGATATTGCGCCAGGCGTTCGAGTGGAATGGCCGATCCGGCGGCGATGAAGGCATGGATGTCTTCGGTGGAGGGTTCGTTCACCATGTCGATCGGGCTTGGCTCGGAGGAAAACATACTGCCGCAATCGAGCTGGATGCCGAGCTCTCGCGCGATCCGGTAATAGACTCGCCAGGCGTCGACCACATCCGATCCCGCCGGAGGCTCGACCAGCGCGGGCTGCGCCGAGCCGAACGGGTCGGAATAGCCATAGCCCTGATGGAACACGCTGTTGAGCTCGACCAGGAATGACAGCACCGGAATCTCGAAAGCGATTTTCGAGGCTATCACATAGTCGGCGGTCTGGGCGGTCGGCGACATTTCGACATCGTGCGTCACCAGCAGGTCGAGCGAGCGCATGGCCCGGTGGGTGCGAGCCTCGTCGGGCATGGTCCGCATCACCCCGGCATGCATGAACAGGGCCCGGATCTGGCCCTCGCCCGGCGTCAGGATCTCATCGACCAGCGCAGCGGCAGGCATCCCGGCAACCGACTGCTCCAGCCCGCGCACCCGCATCTTCTCGCCAAAGCCAGTGGCGGGGAAGGGGCTTCGTGGCTGCGCGCGCGGGCTGGCCGGTGGCAGGAGCACTGGCGAACACAGCATCTCGTCGCCGTCCTGCGCCCAGAAGCCGCGCAGGGTCTGTAGGCAATTATAGAGGTAGGTGGTCAATGTGCCGCGACCGGTCATCGAGACCCCCGTCCCGGTGCCGATATTGCCGCGTTTGGCTCTGGCGATGATTGCAGCGGCTTTGCGCAGGTCTGCTTCTGGCACACCGGCGCGGGCCGCCACATAGTCTGGTGTAAAGCGCTCAACTGCGCGGGTGAGTTCCGCAAGGCCGGTGGCGTTCTGCTCAACGAATTGCGAGTCCACGCCGCCCGAGGCGATGACCAGATGGACCAGTCCCGCCGCGATGACCGCGTCCTCGCCCGGGATCGGCTGGAGGTGCAACGCTGCCCGCCGCGCCGTCTCGCTGCGGCGCGGGTCGATGACAATCAGCTGGGTGCCGCGCCGGACCAGTTCCTTGAGCCGCATACCCGGGTTCTGTCCGAAATACTGCTTTGAAATGACCGGATTGCCCCCGGCAATCAGCATCACATCGAGCGTTTCGGGCCGCATCCGTCCCCCCTCCCAGACCCCGTGCAGCGCATCGGCGACCTTGGTGTTGGGCTGGTCGAGCGTCGCCATCGAAAAGAACATCGGCGAGCCCAGCGCGCGTAGCAGTGACATCATCACCGGCGCTGTTGCGACCTGCTCGACGCCGGGATTGCCGAGAAATCCGGCGACCGAGCGGGGGCCGTGCTGCGCGACGATCTCTTTCAACCGCTCGGCAATTTCGGCAATCGCGAGATCAGTTGCAATCGGCAGATAGCTGCCATCCGGCTGCCGCTTCATGCTGTGAAGCAGGCGGTCCGGATTGTTGTGAAAGGCCGGCAGGGCGCGGCCCTTGGGGCAGGTGTAGCCATCATAGAGCGGGGCCTTGGGATTGCCCTCGACCTTCAGCACCTTGCCCTGATCCAGCGTGACGAGCACCGGGCAATAGGCCGAACAGATCCGGCAGGTTGAAGGCCTGACCTCACTCATTCGAGCACACGCCCGAGCCCGTAGTCACCGCCCAGTGTGGTGCGTTCGACAATGCGTATTTCGTCGAAGGGCCCGGGCGTCACCCGGTGCAGCATCCGCCAGTTGTCCCACAGCACCATCTCGTCGGCCTGCCAGGCGTGATAATAGGCGGGGCTGTCCCAGAGGTGGTCTGAAAGCCGGGTCAACAGCGCATCGCTTTCGGCCTTGTCCATGCCGAGGATATATTGCGCGAAGCGCGGCGAAAGATTGAGCGCCTTGCGGCCTGTTGCCGGCTGGGTGAACACAAGCGGATGGACGACCGACGGCCAATCGCGTTCCGCGCGTTCATACATCGAGCGGTTGGCGGGGCCGGTCTTCACATAGACCACATTCTCGCGCGCGCACCACGGCGAGCTTTCCACCGGGCCGAACTTATAGACCACTTCAAGTCCATCGATCTGCTGCTTGAGATCTTCGGGCAGGCGATTCCAGGCATCGATCTGGTCAACATAGCCGGTCTCCCCGCCCCGGCTGGTGATCTTTGTGGCATGCAGTATGCCGCCGTGGTTGATCTTCGGCGTAAAAATGATGTCCTTGTGCCAGGGCAGCCAGCCGCAGCCCGGCACCCCATCGACCTCGATCAGGTCCTCGTCGTCGCCTTGGGGATCGGAGACGAGGCGGATCAGCTTTTCGTGCTCGGGATGGCGGATTTCGCGCACCGGATGGACGATGGTTTCGGCGAAGCACTCACTCAGCGCGATCTGATAGTCCGGCGTCACCTTGCTGCCGCGAAACACTACCAGCCCGTCGATCTCCCAGCGCTCACGCAGGCGAAGGCGTGTTTCCTCCACCGCAAGATCTTGCGGAGTCAGGCCAGTGACGAGGCAGCCGAAATTGAGGTCATCGGCAAGACTCTCAATAGTGAATGTCATAGCGGCTCCAACTTTCCTGCCCCGAAGCATGAATGCGAAGCTAGGGTCCGATTCGCCAGCCGTCTTGATGGTTCACGCCACCCCCCGCCCCTGTCGCGCACCGTCAAGCCAAGTTGGTCTGGCATGGCAATAGTCGGCAGACCCCATGAAACCGTTGCGAGAACAGACATGTCCATCCTCCACCTCGTCGATCCCGAACTGCGGCCCATTCTCGAGCTGGCGCCGGATATGGGCGTATCGCTCGACAAGCTGCCTGCAACCCGCGGCGTGATTGCCGCGATGACCCAGATGGGGCTGGAGGCCGCCGACCAGCGCGTAACGGCCAAGGAGTATTTTGCGCCCGGTTACAACGGCGGACCCGAAGTGCGCGTGGTGCTCTATAAGCCGGTTGATCTGCCGCAAGGCGCGCCAGTGGTGCTGCAAATTCACGGCGGCGGATTTCTGTTCGGTACGGCGGAACTCGGCGATCCGCGCAACCGGGCGATGGCTCTGAGCATCGGCTGTGCGATCGTTTCGGTGGAATATCGGCTGGCGCCCGAAACCGCTTTCCCCGGCGGGCTCGATGATTGTTATGCCGCGCTGATCTGGCTTGCCGGTGAGGCCACCGGGCTCGGCCTTGATCCGGCGCGGATTGCCATTCGCGGCGAAAGTGCGGGCGGCGGGCTGGCGGCGGGTCTGGCAGTCATGGCGCGCGATCTTGGCGGGCCGGCCATCTGCTTCCAGTTGCTGGTCTATCCGATGCTCGACGACAGGACAGTCCATGCCGCGGAAAACCCATTTACCGGCCACTTGATCTGGGATCGGGCATCGAACCTGTTTGCCTGGGAAAGCTGGCTGGGCATGGCCGCGGGTACCGAAGCGGTTCCGTCTCTTGCCGCACCGGCCCGGACCCTGGACCTTGCCGGACTGCCGCCGACCTGCATCACCACCGCTGCGCTCGATCTGTTTATCGATGAGGACCTTGAATATGCCCGGCGCCTGATTCACGCCGGCGTACCGACCGAATTGCATGTTGCGCCCGGTGCGTTTCACGGATTCGATGCGATGGTCCCTGATGCAGCCGTGACCCAGCGCTTCATTGCCTGCGGCGATCAGGCACTGGCGCGCGCTTTCGCGTAAGTTTTGGCACGATCCACCGCAATTGGTGATGGATCGTCAATTATCAGTGGATTTGATCGCACGAGTGGCTAGGATGGCGGCAACGTAGGATTGGCAAAGTCCTTGATCCGGGTTGGGAACCCGGTCGTGCAATCTGGGGATGCTGGTATGAACTATATGGCTTCCATCAATTTCCAGCCGGTTCGCGGGGCAGGCGCAAACAGCCATAACCATGTCACGCATGCCAAACTGCTATCCGGCTATGGTGATCTGGTGAGGGAACTGGGCGGCAATCCCGATCTCCTGCTTGACGGAGTCGGGCTGACCAGGCTCGAACTTGCACAGCCCAATGCCATGATATCCCTGCGGGCGACCGGGCAACTGCTCGAAGATTCCGCCACGGTGCTCGGCTGCCCGGATTTTGGCCTCAGGCTTGCCGAGAGGCAGGCCATGGAACCAATCATGCAGCCTCTGGACCGCTTGTTCCGCACTGCACCGACAGTGCGCGATGCGCTGGAATATTGCAGCCGCCATGTTGGCGTGTTCAATTCGGGCCTGATCATGGAAGTGGACGGACAGGACGTTGTCTTGCCCGATTTCGAAGGGCTCGATCATGGCGGCAAGGCCATGGGCGCACTGCACATGGTCGATTTCAAATTGCTCGACGGGCTTTCGCTGTTTCCCCAGTTGATGGAACAACTGCTGCTGCTGACCCACAACAGCATTGTCTGGCTCTCGGCGGGCTTTGCAAGGTCGCGGGCGATCTGGTTTTCGCACCTCAATATCGGGCCGCCTATCGCTTATGCGCGGCGCTTCAACACCGTGGTCAAATTTGGCCAGGAGTACGATGCGCTGCAATTCAGCGATGCGGATCTTGAGACCCGGATAGCCGGATGCAACGCTGCGGTCTTCGCCTCCGAAGCCCGGCTTGCTGCCGAACGCTTTCCGGCGCGAGGGCAGGAAATCGATGTCCGGGTTCGCCTCGCAATCATTCGCGCGCTGACGCGTTCGGAGGAATGCAACCGGTATAACATCGCCCGCATGCTTGGCTTTCAGGAACGCACGCTTAACCGCCACCTGTTCAAGAAGGGCACCAGTTTCGAGGCGATCCGCGACGAAGTGCGCCGCGATCTTGCGTTCCGCTACCTTGCGCGGGCCGACCTGTCGCTGTGCGAGATCGCGGGCCGGCTTGGCTATTCGGAACTGGCAGTGCTGTCGCGCTGCTGCCGCCGCTGGTTCGGCATGCCGCCGCGCCAGATGCGGCAGGACCTGTTGCCGACGCGCCAGGCCGCATGACCGTTGGCGACGGTCAGCCGATGTCGATATTATAGACTTTCGCGGCGTTGCCGCTGAATACCTTGAAGCGCTCTTCAGGGGTCATTTCGGCAATAACGTCAGCCATGTGTTCCATCGCTTGCGGATAGAGGCAGGCCGGGTGCGGGAAGTCAGTCTCGAACATGATGTTGTCGGCGCCAACCTGCTTGAGCGTATCGAGGAAATTCTTGCGTTCGAAAAAGGTGCAGGCATAGACTTGGCGGCGGAACACCTCGCTGGGCGAAGTCTGGTATTCGATTCCGGCCTCGTGGCTCATATATTCGAGCCCCTCGAGCAGATAGGGAATCCAGCCCGCCCCGCTTTCGACCGAGACGATTTTCAGGGTCGGATGCCGGTCGAGAAAGCCCGAGATCAGGATGTTGCCCATCACCCGCAGATTGGTGATGAACAGCATCAGTCCGCCCATCGCCAGTTTCTTGTTGGCCGGCAGCTCTGGCCAGCTTGACGAGAAATACCACGAAGTCGAAGTGTCCGAAGCACCGATGTGAAAGTTCACAGGCAAGTCATTGGCCGCGCACATCTGCCACAGTGGCTCCCAGTGCTTCTCGCCGAGCGAGGGCACGCCATGGTCCTGCGGGTCAGAATTGATGTTGATGCCCTTGAGCCCGAGTTTCATCGACCGCTCGGTTTCGGCCAGTGAGGCCTCGATGTCCCACCACGGCAGCAGTGCCATCGGGAAGATCCGCTGGCCCGATTCGACCTGCATCTCTGCCATGGCATCGTTGAAAATGCGGATCGCTTCAAGCCGCAGGGAGGCATCGACTTCCATGCCGCGCTGGCCGCCGAAGCCGAGGATGTTGGGATAGGCAATCTGGGCGTAGATGCCCTGCTCATCCATCAGCTTGACCCGCGCGTGGACATCCGAGGCGGCGAGGTGGACGTCATCAACATCCTTGTCGAAAAATTCGAGGCCGCGCGATTTCTGCCCGTCCCGCATCACTGCCGAACTCGCACTCGCGCCGAACAGAAAGGTGTCTTCGCCGATCACCCAGCGGCGCTCGGCCCCTTCGCCGACCATGCGGGGCAGCAGGTTTTTGAGCTTGGCAGGCGCGCGGTCAGTCCACAGACTATGCCATTCGCTGACATGGGTATCGACGTCGATCACCTTGATGCCCTGGAGCAGTTCGCGGGCGGTCGGCTTGTCTTTGCGGAGCGGGGTAACAGTTGCCATTGTGCTTCTCCTTGCCTGTCAGATTCGGGGGGCCTGCCAGATGCGGGGCTTAGGTTTGGTGCAGATGCATGTGTGATCCGCGCACGAGGCGGCCGGGCAGGGCGCCGGTGTGGATTCCGCCGCGCCGGGTCATCTGGCCCGCGACGATTGTCGCGTCATAGCCTGTCGCCCGCTGGCCAATCCGCATGGCGCCGCCCGGCAGGTCAGCCACTGGTTCGGGCCGGTGGAGGCCGATGCGGTCGATGTCGATCACGTTGAAATCGGCACGCAGGCCCGGAGCAATCCGGCCCCGGTCGGTCAGTCCGACGGTTTCGGCGGTGCGAGCGGTCAAGGCATGGACGACTTGCTCGAGCGGCATCATCCCGCTGCCTTCATGCCCTGCCTGATCCCGCTTCGCCCAGCGCGCCAGCATATGGGTGGTCAGGCTGGCATCGCAGAGCAGCCCGCAATGCGCGCCGCCGTCGCCCAGCCCCAGTACGCTCGCCTCATGCGAGAGCATCGTGCGGATCGCAGCCATGCTGTTGCCGCTGTAATTTGCAGCGGGAATGTAAATCACACCACTGCGATCGACGAGCACTTCGTAGAGCAAGTCCGACGGATCGCCACCTGCCGCTGAGGCCCGCGCAGCAATTGATTCGCTGGGAGACGGTTCGTAATCAGGCACTTCGCCAAACTCATACATCGCCGCAAATTCACGATTGGCGATCACTGGCCCGGCGTTTCGAGTTTCGGTGAACTCAGCGAGGATGCTCTGACGCCGCGCCGGTTCAAGCAGCGCCAACCGCCGCTCGGCCGCGCCGAGATGGGCAACTTCGCGGTAAGCTGCACAGCTGCGAAACGGGTTGCTGCTGAAATCGAGCCCCATCATCACGCCGATGGGGCGACCGCAGATCTGGGTACGGATCGGTTCGCCCTCGGCGCGCGCTTGCTCGACCCGGTCCAGAATCTTGCGCCACCGTTCAGGTGCCTGGGATAACTGCAGCAGCGACAGCGACAGCGGCCGACCGGATTCGCGCGCCATGCGGCGGACAATTGCAAATTCGCTGTCGATATCGTCGAAATCCGAAATGAACTGGAGCACGCCCTTGCCTTGCTGCGCCAGGCCGCGCGCGATCCCGGCAAGCTCGTCCGATGCCGCTGCATAGCTGGGGGTGATCGTGCCGTCGCTGGCCTTGTGGTTGAGGCTGCGAGAGGTCGAGAAGCCCAGCGCACCGGCGCTGATCGCTTCGCGCACCAGGGCTTGCATGGCAGCGACATCTTCCGCCGTGGCCGGATCGCGCTGCAAGGCCCGCTCGCCCATCACGAAGACCCGGAGCGGCGCATGGGGCACTTGCGTTGCGACATCGACGTCGAATGTGCGCCCGTCCAGCGCATCGAGATAATCGGGAAATGACTGCCAGTTCCACGGCAATCCTCTGGCCATGACGGGTTCGGGAATGTCCTCGACGCCTTCCATCAGGCGCACCAGAGCGTCGCGGTCAGCCTCGCGGCAGGGCGCAAAGCCTACTCCGCAGTTCCCGGTGACTACCGTGGTGACGCCGTGCTGCGAGGAGGGTTCGAGCAGATTGGCCCAGGTGGCGTGGCCGTCGTAATGGGTGTGAATATCGACGAAACCGGGGGTTACCACGCGGTCCCGTGCGTCGATCTCTTCCGCACCATTCCCGGCGAATTTGCCCACCGCCGCAATGCGGCCGTCGCGGACTGCGATGTCGCCGCAAAAGCGCTCGGCACCGCTGCCATCGACAATCGTGCCGTTGCGGATGACCAGGTCGAACGCGCTCTCAGCCAAGGCTCATCTCCTGAAAGTTTCAGTGCAGCCGGGTTTTCCGGTCAGGCAAGCGCATGTCGGCCATGCGAAAATAATTTGACTAACAGTCAAATACAACAAGACCTCGACATCGTCCATCGCCCAATTCGATTCACAGGCCAAGAATGCGAGCAGTTCCCGCGCTCCCGGCCGGGCTGCGTCCGAGTGAGCGGGCAAGGCCGACAACTTCGTCCAGCAGTTCGAGGTTCGACGGCGCCCGATCTCCGGCAAAGTCCTCCAACCCCAGCCGGATATGGCCGCCACGTTCGAGCGCCAGCTTTGCCATGCCTGAGGAAAAGACGCAGCCGCCGACCACGGCTGCCGCCCAGGGCAGGCCGCTGTCGCCGATGATTTCGAGATAGGCTTCGAGCGCAGGGGCGCTGGGATCGAGGCCAAAGCCGACGCATGGGGTGCCGTCGAAATAATTGCGCCCGCCGAAGAAGTATAGCTTCACGAAGCTGCCCGGCGGCAGCTTGCCGGCCCGGTGAAAGGCGACCGCCGCGCGCAGAAAGCCCGGCTCGTAGATTCCCATCGACGCGCCGAGGCGCAGCTTGCTCATTACCTCGAGCACGCTGGCGATCGACTCGTATGTATTGATGTAGCTCATCATATTTGCCGAGATCGCGCTGCCGCCCGACAGCGCCATGTTCATGCTACCCGGATCGAGCGGCGCCATACGTGCACCGTGACGGCTCGCGCATGAGGCGAAGTGCGAGGTCCGTCCCTCAATGTCTGTTCCGAACGCCATCGTCGGGCACAGGATCGCGCCCGGATCGCTGGCCAGAATGTCCGCCCAGCCACGTGCATATTCATCGGCCGCAGCTTCGCCTGCAAGCATTGGATCGTCGATGTGATTGTGAATCATGCCAGCGCCGCGCGCCAGACATGCAATGCCATCGGCGGCGATTTCCTGCGGAACACGCGGCGCATGGCTGTTGCGCGCCTTGCGGGTTTCACCGTTGATCGCCAGTTCGAGAATGACCTCGTTCATGCGCCTTGCCTCCTCCACTCAAAAATTGACGAGTCGACAATTATCTTGGCACAATTGGATGGTCGACGTAAGCTTGGTCGGCAACCATTCTGGTCGAACCGGCAGGCTCATCCCCGGCCGGGTCATCGATCAGTGAACCATAGCGGACCGAGTGCCAGATGATTCGCGGAATCGATCACGTCGCCATCACCGTCGCTGACCTTGACGCGAGCTGTGCATTCTATGCGCATGTGCTGGGCGCCACAGTCGAGGAGGCCTATGAGATCGGCGGCTGCATCGCGGTCAAGCGGGTGGCATTTGGCAAGGCCATTCTCAACATTCACCAGCAGGGCAACGGTGTCGATCTGGTCGCGCGGCAGCCCACGTCAGGCAGCGTCGATATCTGCTTTCGCTGGGATGGCGGCATAGACGCGGCCAAAGCCCGGCTCGAAAGCCGCGGTGTGACAGTGATCGAAGGGCCGGTGGCCAGAACAACGGCTGACGGTATTCCAGCAAATTCAGTCTACTTCCGCGATCCCGATGGCAACCTTATCGAACTCATGGCGACCTGATGTCCGGAGCCAGGGCCCGCCCCATGTCCCGACAGGTCAAGACAGCGTGAGGTGGTCAAGGAACTATGCAATTGGCGCAATTCGGCCTTTCGCCGCAATGAGGCAGGTTCAGCGATGACTGGCATGACAATGAACGACATGGTTCTGCTCAGCGTCGACGATCACGCGATCGAGCCGCCTGACATGTTCATTGGCCGCCTGCCCGCACGGTTCAAGGATATGGTCCCGCGAGTCGCCACATATGCCAATGGCGATGAACGCTGGATCGTTGAAGGCAAGGCCTGGGCCGGGGTCGGCTCAGCCGCCGTTGCCGGGCGCAGGCGCGAGGAACTGGGCGACGAACCATCGCGCTATGGCGAAGTGCGCCGGGGCTGCTGGGATGTTGACGCCCGCATCGACGACATGAACGCCAACGGCACGCTTCTGTCGCTGAACTTCCCGTCCTTCCCCGGCTTTTCCGGCGAAAAGCTGGTGCACGGCAAGGACAAGGAGCTGATGCTAGCCCTCATCCGCGCCTATAACGATTGGCATGTCGAGGGCTGGGCTGGGCCATATCCGGAGCGGCTGATCCCGATGGCCGTGCTGCCGCTGTGGGATCTCGATCTGGCCATCGCGGAGCTCAAACGCGCGTACGAGGCCGGGGTGCGGATCGTGACCTTGCCGGCAAATCCGACTGCATTTGGCCAGCCTTCGGTCCATTGGGGCCACTGGGACTCGCTCTTTCGCGAAATCACCGAGCGCGGCATGACGGTGGCGATCCACATCGGCACCTCGGGTGGCCTGCTACCGACTCCGTCGATGGAATCTCCGGCCGACGTCGGCATCACCCTGCTCAACATCAACATCGCCGAAGCCGTGGCGGACCTGTTGTTCTCGCCGCTGTTGCTGAAGTTTCCGACATTGCGCGTGATGATGTCGGAAGGCTGCATCGGCTGGGTGCCGTTCCTGCGCGAGCGAGCCGATGCCGAATACCGCAATCACCGCTATTGGACCAAGGCCGATCTTGGCGATCTCAAGCCCTCGGACCTGCTCGCCCGCCACTTCCTGTTCTGCTTCCATGAGGACGATTTCGGCCTTTCTGTGCGGCACCAGGTCGGCATCGACCAGATCGCCTGGGAGTGCGACTTCCCGCATGCCGACAGCACCTGGCCGCGCTCGCCGGAACTGCTGTGGAATAGCATAAAGAGCTTCCCCGAGGACGAGATCGAGAAGATCACCTGGGCTAACGCAGCGCGTTTCCTGAATATCGATCCCTTTGCCAGGATCGCTCGCAGCGATGCTACGGTGGGCGCCTTGCGGGCCAAGGCCGCGCATGTCGATATTTCGCCGATTGCCGGAGGCGGGCTCAAGCCGGTCAGCTCGGGCTCGGTGCTCAGCACGGCCGATATTTATGCGATGTACCAGCAGGGCGACGCAAGGCTTGGCGAGCCGGTGGGCTATCTGTCGTGATCTCCAATTGTGAAAGGAACGGCCATGGCCGAATTTGACCTCGTCATCCGCGGCGGTACCATCGTCGATGGCAGCGGGGCCCCGCGCTTCACCGGCGACGTTGCGGTGAAGGACGGCTGGATCGTCCAGACCGGTCGGGTCGAAGGCAGGGGCCGCGAAGAGATCGATGCAGCGGGGCTGCTGGTCACCCCCGGCTTCGTCGATCTGCACACGCATTATGACGGCCAGTCGATCTGGTCCGACCGGCTTAACCCTTCGTCGGATCACGGGGTCACTACGGTGCTGATGGGTAATTGCGGCATCGGCTTTGCGCCCTGCCGCCCCGAAGACCGGCTGGCCCTGATCGAGCTGATGGAAGGGGTCGAGGATATACCCGGCGCGGTCACTTCCGAAGGGCTGACCTGGGACTGGGAGACCTTTCCGGACTTCATGGACGCACTCGAACGACGCTCCCGCGATATCGATGTCGGCGTGCTGGTGCCGCATTCGCCAATCCGGGTCTGGGTCATGGGCAAACGCGGCATTGATCGCGAGCCGGCCACGGCGGAAGACCGCACCGCCATGCGCCAGTTGCTGCGCGAAGGGCTTGAGGCAGGCGCGCTTGGCCTCGGCACCTCCAAGCTAGCCGCGCACCGCACCTCGAAGGGTGAATTGATCCCGACCTATGCTTCGGACGAGACCGAGCTGACCGAACTGGCGAGCGAACTCGGCAAGGCCGGGCGCGGGGTGTTCCAGATGGTCACTGATGTCGGCTACACCACCTATGAGGAACAGGTGCCGCTGCTCACTTCCATCGCGGCGGCGGCGGGCCGGCCACTGACCTATACCCATCCGCAGTCGAAAGACTGGCAACGCGGGATTGAATTGCTTGACGAAGCCAACCGCAAACCCGGGGTCGATATCAAGGCGCAATTGCTGCCGCGCCCGGTGGGGATGATGCTGGGGCTTTCGGTCAGCGCCCATCCGTTCTGCATGACCAGCACTTACCTTGCGATCAAGGACCTGCCGCTCGCCGAGCGCCTTGCCGAAATGCGCAAACCCGAAGTGCGGGCCGCGATGCTGGCGGACGCCCCGGGTGAGCCAACCAATCCGCTGGTCGGCTTCAGCCGCCGCTTCGACCGCCTGTTCACCACCGGCGCGATTGTAAATTACGAGCCTTCGCCAGAGAACAGCATCGCCGGGCTCGCTGCTGCGCAGGGCCGCACGCCAGAGGAAGTCGCTTACGACGAACTGCTCAAGGACGATGGCCAGGCGATGCTGCTGCTGGGCATCGGCAACTATGAAGACTGCAATCTCGACTGGATGGAAGAGATGTTTGCCAGCGACAATGTCGTGCTCGGCCTCGGCGATGGCGGCGCGCATTATGGCATGATCTGCGACGCCTCCTATTCGACCTTCGGCCTCACCCACTGGACCCGCGACCGCGACCATGGCCGCCTCAGCGTCGAAAGCATGATCCACCGGCTGACCCGCCAACCCGCCATGCTGATCGGGCTTGAGGATCGCGGACTGGTCGCGCCGGGTTATATCGCTCACCTCAATGTCATCGATTATGACAATCTCGCGCTACACCGTCCGACCGTTATCAGCGATCTGCCCGCAGGCGGCCATCGCCTCAGTCAGCTTGCCGATGGCTATGTCGCGACCATCGCCCACGGCAAGGTGATCACCCGCAATGGCGCGGCGACAGCCGAGCGGCCGGGCAAGCTGGTGCGCGGTGCCCAATCGCCCCGCGAGATAGCAGCGCAGCCGCTGGCCGCAACTGCCGCATAACCGCACAAGAGGAGCGACCGCAATGGCCTTCACCGTCCAGCCGCTGCCCGGATGCGATACGTTTGGCTGCGTCATCACTGACCTCGATCCGGCGTCGATCACGGAACCCGCAGTGCGCAAGCGGCTCTACGATCTGTGGATCGAAAAGGGCGTGATCGTGTTCAAAGGCCTTGCCGATCTCGATGTCCAGATCGGCCTGTCGGAAATCTATGGCGAGCCCGAAGAGCATCCGCTGCTCGTCGGCATCGACCGCCCGCGCGAACATTACGTCATCGCCGAGATCGAATATGTCGAGGAAGATGGCGACCTTTACGAAATCAATGGCGAAGAGCGCGGCGCCTATCTGCCCTGGCATTTCGATCTCGCCTATATGGTCAAGATCAACCACGGCGGCATCCTGCGCGCTGCGGTGCTTCCGGGCAGAGGCGGCGAAACCGGGTTTATCGATCGCATTGCGGCCTATGACGCCCTGCCAGAGCGGCTCAAACAGCGGATTGAAGGCTTGCGCGTTATCCACCGCTACCTTGCCGATGCGACAGAGGCGAGGTTTGGCGAGAGGCCTGAAAAATGCCTCCAGCTCTCGCGCAACATATCGCTCGCCATGGAGCACCCTTCGGTCAAGAACCCGGTGACTCATCCACTGGTCTACACCCAGAAAGAGTCCGGCCGAAAAGTCATCAATGTCTCGCCGTGGCATGCCGTTGCCATCGAAGGCATGGAGAATGTCGAAGGGGATGCCTTGCTGGCCGAAGTGATCGATCATCTGATCCGCTCCGAGCTCGCCTATTTCCACCAGTGGCAGGCCGACGACATGGTGCTGTGGGACAACTGGCGGATGCTGCACTGCGCCTGCGGGGTGCCGCGCGGCGAACAACGCAAAATGCGGCGGACCACCATCGCCGGAGACTATGCTCTGGGCGCGCGCCTGATCAGCGCAGACGCGAACGCCTGATCCCATGACCGCAACCGCCGCAACGCTCAGCCGCGATCGCCCGGCTCATGTCCCGCCTGATCGCTTTGTCGATTATGACGTCTATCGCGGCGCCTTTCCCGGAGAGGAGTCCGACCTGCACCATGGGCTCTATCGGCTGGGTGAAGAGCATGGCCGGGGCATTTTCTGGACGCCGCACAATGGCGGCCACTGGTTCATCAATGATTTCGAACTGCTGTTCGAGGCCGCGCGCAAGCCGGAGCTGTTTTCCAGTACCGAGATGACCATCCCGCCGGTCCCGGAAGAACCGCGACTGATCCCGCTGTTTCTCGATCCACCCGAACATGGCCTGTTTCGTGCGCCGCTGATGCGCCAGTTTACCCCCGGTCGGATAGCCGCGATGGAAGTGGGCATCCGTCAGTTTACCAATGAACTGATCGACGCGATCGAGGCCGAGGGGCACTGCGAATTCGTCGAGGCCATGGCCGAGCCACTGCCGATCAAGATCTTCATGCGGATCATGGGCATGCCGCTGGACCGGCTGCGCGAGTTCCGCGAGTGGATCCTCGACATGCTGTCATCCGACGATGATCGCCGCGCTAGCTCCTATGCGAATATCGCAGGCCTGATGGATGGGCTGATCCGCGAGCGGCAGGCAGAGCCGAAGGACGACCTGATCAGCCACCTGCTGACGCTGGAAATCGGCGACCGGCCGATCGCCTATGAGGAAGTGCAGGCCTATTGCCTGCTCCTGTTCGCCGCCGGGCTCGATACGGTCGCCAATGCACTGGCCTTCGGCATGCAATTCATGGCGACGCGCCCCGATCTGCAGGCCCGGCTCAGCGCTGACCCGTCGCTGATCCCCGAAGCCGTCGAGGAGTTGCTGCGCAAGTTCGGCGTGCCGATGCCCGCGCGCACGGCGACCTGCGATTTCCAGTTTGGCGGCGCAGACATCCGCAAGGGTGAGCGCGTCATGCTGATGTTGCCTGCCTGCAATCTTGATCCCAAGACCTTCCCCGATCCCTGGAACTTCGATCTGGAGCGCAAGAACAAGGCGCATATCGCCTTCAATGTCGGTCCGCATCGCTGCATCGGCTCGCACCTGGCGCGACTGGAGCTCAGAGTGTTCTGGGAGGAATGGTTGCGGCGGATTCCCAGCTTCCGCCTCGATCCGGCGCGCCCGGCGACCTACCGCGCGGGGCTGACCCTCGCGGTGCAGGAACTGGGGATTGCCTGGGATCCAGCGGCCTAACCCTTCGGCCTGCTCGCGCCCGCTTCGCGCGCCTTCATTCGCACATATTGCCTGATGTCTTCGACCTGCGCATCGCTGAGGTCGCGGAACGGGGGCATGCCAAGCTGTTTCAGTGCACCCTGTCTGACAATGGTATGGAATGCCTCGCCGGAAAGGATCGCAGGCGATGCGCGCAGATCCGGTGCGACGCCGCCAAGTGCTGAAACATCTCGCCCGTGGCACATGATGCAGGTCTGCGCATAAAAGGCGAAACCGCGCTGTTCGGATTGCGCATCGGCTGCATATCCCGGATCGCTGACCGGCTCAAGTCGATAGGGCGCAGAACGCGGCAGCCGTGCCCTGCCCCCGACCGCGAAAGTCAGCACCCGCCGCGCCTGCTCGCGGTAGCCAATCGGATTGGCTTTGAACGCGTCGCCGACCAGCATCAGACTGCTTCCCGAGCCGCTGAGCACAGTGACATATTGTCGGCCATTTACGCTGTAAGAGATCGGCGGCGCAATCACCGGTGCGCCGGCATCGAATGACCACAGCCGCCTGCCCGTTCCTGCCGCATAGGCGCTGAACTTGCTGTCGACTGTTCCCTGGAAGACCAGCCCGCCCGCCGTCGCCAGCACCCCGCCACTGACGCTGGTCGGCGTGGGCACGCGCCAGACGATTCGCTGCCCAACCGGATCAATCGCGATCAGCGCGGACGATCCTTTTGGTCGGGTCTCGTCCATGTCCACCCCGACCGCGCCATTATTGGCGAGAAACGGCGGACGCTTCCATTCCTCCGGCTTGGCGAAGGCATCGTACATGATGAATTCCATATCCATCATCGGGATGTAAGTGAGCCTGGTCTGCGGGCTATACGCCATCGGCAGCCAGCTATGCGCACCGATGGGTCCGGGCGCCATAACGAAAGGGCCATTCTCAAAGCGGCTGCCGGGCACTTCGATCGGGCGGCCAGTCTTCATGTCGATGCCGCTGGCCCAGGTTATGTGGGCAAAAGGCGTCGCCGAGATCAGCTTGCCGCTCAATCGGTCGATAACATAGAAGAAGCCGTTCTTCGGCGCCGTCATCAAGACCTTGCGGGGCTGGCCGGCAATCGTCAGATCGGCCAGTTCCATGTCCATGGCAGCGTTATAGTCCCAGCTCTCGCCGGGGTTGGTCTGATAGTGCCACTTGTAGGTGCCGGTATCGGCATCGAGCGCGACGATCGAGCTCAGGAACAGGTTGTCACCCTCGCCGGCGCTGCGCACCTTGTGGTTCCACGGGGCTCCGTTGCCGGTGCCGATGAAGACGGTGCGGGTCTCCGGATCATAGCTCATCGCGTTCCACGCGGTGCCGCCGCCGCCCTGTTTCCACCATTCGCCGTGCCAGGTCGCTGCGGCCATCTTCATGGCATCGCTCTCGAAACCGTCCGCCGGGTTGCCCGGCACGGTGTAAAAGCGCCACAGCGGTTTGCCGGTTGCAGCATCGTAGCAGGTCACATAGCCGCGGATCGCCGCCCAGTCGGCGCCGCCATGGCCGATCAGCACTTTGCCATCGAACACGCGCGGCGCCCCGGTGATGAAGCGGCCATCGCCATGCCGGGTGGTTTCGACTGACCAGAGCTCCATGCCGCTTGCGGCATCGACGGCAATCAACCGGCCATCCATGGTGCCGAAATAGACTGCGCCGTTCCACCAGGTGACCCCGCGCGTGCCCCAGGCGCTGCGCATCTTGTCGGTCTCGTGCTCCCAGACCCGCGCGTCATAACGCCATAGCTCGCGCCCGCGCACAGCATCGACAGCATGCAGGATGCCGGTGCCGGTGACGAAATAGAGCACGCCGTTCACTGCGATTGGCTGGGTCACGCTGTTGCCGACATCAAGGTCGAGCGACCAGGCGAGGCCCAATTGCGCGATGTTGCGGGCATTGACCTGAGCCAGCGGGGAAAAGTGTTGTTCACCATAGGTCCGGCCCGGACCCGGCCAGTCGCGCCCTGCGGCGCTATCGAGGAAGCGCGCATCCGGTCCGCGCGGGTCAGCCGCGTTGCCGGTTGCCGCGAGCAATGCAAGGCTCAGGAGGGCAATCAGCGCGCCTCGCAAGTTTGAGAGTATCACCCGGAGGCTTTCTGGTTCAGACTGGTCGTTTCGAGATTGGCCATTGCGCCCGCAGCGCGCTGCTCGTCCAGAAGACCTAGGTATTTGATGGCCCCGCCGGGATAGGGCTGGTTCGATTCGACGGACTTCGGCGGCTTACCTTCATAGTTGAAATAGCTCGGCGTGCAGGAGTCTAGAAAGGCGCGCCGCGCCGGGGCTCCGGCGAGCACTTCGCCGACCCATGCCTCCTCGGCTTCCTGGCTTGGCTCGACACTCCCGATTTTGCCTGAGAGGCTGTTCGCAATAATCGTGGCAATATAAGCGGTTTGGGCCTCGGCGATCGGCATGTAGTTGATCGCAATGCCGGACTGGACCAGGCTCATCATGAAGAAATTGGGGAAGCCGCGCGTCATGATGCCATAGAGCGTGCGCGCGCCGGTTACCCAGTGCTCGTCGAGCGAGACACCGCCCCGACCGGTGACGTGAAAGCCCGATTCACGCGTATATTCGGTCATGAAATCGAAGCCGGTGGCGAAGACCAGAAGATCGAGTTCATATTCGCGGCCACCAACCACCACACCCTTTGGCGTGATCCGCTCGACTCCGAGGCCGCCGGTGTCGATCAGCGTCACATTGGGCCGGTTATAGGTCTGCAGATAGTCGTCGCTGAAGCCGGGGCGTTTGCAGAAGTAATTGAACCAGGGCTTGAGCGATTCTGCGGTCGCGTGGTCGTCGACAATCGAGTCGATGCGTTGACGCACTTTTCCCATCTTGAGCATTTCGGCCCGCTGCATCGCCTCCGGGTCGACTTCGCCGGCTGCGCCGCCGAAGCCGCCGGTTGGCTCGGCGAGCAGATTGGTCCAGCCGTCCGCAATCATGTCTTCGCCCTGGCGCACGCCCGAGGTCCAGTAAGTGAAGTTCCAGCTCCGCTGCTGCTGCCAGCCGGTCGTCAGGCTGGCCGTCCAGGCCGGGTCTGTCGGCCTGTTGCCGCGAATATCGACAGAGGCAGGCGTCCGCTGGAATACATAAAGATGCTCTGCCGATTCGGCGAGCGGAGGCACGCACTGGATGCCGGTTGATCCGGTGCCGATCACGCCGACCTTTTTGCCAGCGAGCCCGGTCATTGCGCCGTCGGCATTGCCGCCGGTGTAGCCATAGTCCCAGCGGCTGGTGTGAAAGCTCTTGCCGGCAAAAGTCTCGATGCCGGGAATGCCGGGCAGCTTCGGGCTGCTCAGAAGGCCGGTGCAAGAAATGACGAAACGCGCCGCGATCTCGTCGCCGCGATCGGTGGTCACGATCCAGCGCTGGCGGTCTTCGTTCCAGACCAGTTCCTGCACGGCGGTCTGGAACAGCGCGGCTTTGTAGAGATCCCAGCGCTGCGCGATCCGCTGGCAATGCTCGAAGATCTCGGCGCCCTTGGCGTATTTCTCGGTCGGAATGAACCCGGTCTCTTCGAGCAGTGGCACATAGATGTAGCTCTCGATGTCGCAGCGCACCCCGGGATAGCGGTTCCAATACCAGGTGCCGCCGAAATCACCTGCCTTGTCGACGAAGGCAATATCCTCGACCCCGGCCTCGCGCAGGCGAACGCCTCCCAGCAGCCCGCCAAAGCCGCCGCCGATCACCAGAACTTCGGCATCGCGGCGCACTGGATCGCGGGTAAAGTCAGGATCGGCATTGGGATCGCGGGCATAGGCACTCAGCTTGCCGGTCAGCGGCTGATACTGGCCGATCGCATCGCTGCGCAGGCGCTTGGCGCGTTCTTCGGCATATTTCCTGGACAGCGCTTCGAAATCGATGCTGCCTTCGCCCTGATCTGAAGAGTTCAAGGTCATTCCTCCCGGTCTTTTCCGGCGCGGCCGACTTTCGTGAGGCCCCCACCACTCCAATAATTGACCTTCTATCAACTTTGTTGCAGGATGCCAGCGCCAAAGTGCATTTTCGATCCCCGGCTCGCTGCTGCTCTAGTCGGGTTTGGCGATGATTTTGGCCGAATATTTGAATGTGATAATCTGACGTCGGTTTCGGTCAAATGGCCAACCCGACGACCCGGAGGTTATGATGCCAGCGCTCTCGTTTGACGTTTATGATGCCGACAACCACCTCTATGAGCCGGCGGAAGCATTCCTGCGTCATCTGCCCAAGGCCTATCAACGCGAATTCTATTTTGCCGAAGTCCGGGGGCGCACCAAGCTTGTGATCAACGGTCAGCTGTCGGAATATATCCCCAACCCGACCTTCGAGGTGGTCGCGGCACCAGGTGTCCATGAGAAATGGTATCGCTCGGAAAACTCCGAAGGCCTGACCATGCGCGATCTCTCCGGCACGCCGATCAAGCCGCCGATGGGCTGGCGCACTGGCGAAGGCCGTCTTGAGTCGATGGACCAGCAGGGGCTGCATGCCGCGCTGGTGTTTCCGACGCTGGCTTCGGCGGTCGAGGCCCGGTTCGAGACCAAACCCGATGTGATCGCGGCGCTGTTCCGTTCGTTCAACACCTGGCTGGGCGAGGAATGGGGCTTCGCACGTGAGCAACGCCTGTTCGCGGTGCCGATGGTTTCGCTGGCGGATCTGGATGAAGCGATCGACCAGCTGGAGATCGCACTCAAGGCCGGGGCTCGCTGCGTCGCCATCCGTCCGGGCCCGGTACCGGGCCCGACCGGCGGCCGATCACCCGGCTTCAAGGACTTCGATCCCTTCTGGGCGCGCTGCGCCGAGGCAAAAATCTTCGTCTGCCTGCATTCGTCCGATTCGGGGTACGATCAGATCTACCGCTGGTGGACCGGCGGCAGCCGCACCGAATACCTGCCTTTCCAGCGCGATGCTTTCAGCGTGATGCTCGATCCGCTGGCTCGCCCGATCACTGACGCATTGTCGGCGCTGATCTGTCATGGTGCGCTTGATCGCTTTCCGGATCTGCGCTTCATCTGTGTCGAGAACAATTCCGAATGGGTCGGGCCGCTGCTCGAGCGATTTGACCGGGTCTATGGTCAGATGCCAAAAAACTTCATCCGGCATCCCCGCGAGACTTTCGTCAGCCAAGTCTTCGTCGCGCCCGCCTATGAGGACGATATGGACGTGCTGGCGAGCCACATTCCTGCCAATCGCATCCTGTTCGGTAGCGACTATCCCCACCCCGAGGGGCTGGAAGAACCGCTCGGTTACCTCCAGGAATTCGACAACTTCTCCGAACATGACGTCCGCAGGATATTCAGCGAAAACCTCAAGGGACTGCTCGAAGGCCAACGTGATTGACCGCGCCTGTGCCTCTGATTGTGATTGCGCCAGTTCGGGCATAGTAAGGTGGCGCACCAGGGACGAAAGACCAGCATGGCGTTGAACAAGAATGATCCGGTTGACAGCCTTGCCATGCCGTCCCGGAAGCCTGCGGCCAAGCGGCCAGGCAAGAAGACTTCTCCGTTCGGCAGGAAGGGCAAGGAAACTCGTCTCCAGCTGATGGACGCAACGCGCAAGCTGCTCGCGGTCGCTTCGCCGCTCAGCATCTCGGCGGTGGCGATCAGCCGTGAAGCGAATACCTCGCCAGCGACGTTTTATGTCTATTTCAACGACGTCGAGGATATCCTCTGGGCTTTGTGCGATGCCATAACCGAGGAAACCTCGCACCTGTTCGCTGGGCACGACTATCTGCGCGATCCCGCAAGGCTGGAGGACGACGCGCTGGCTTTCGTGCGCGGCTATTGCGACATCTGGGCGCATCATGGGCCATTGCTGCTCTATCGCAACATGGAAGCCGATCGCGGCAACCGCCGATTCTATCAGCTGGTGCTGCGGGTCGGTCTGCCGATTCTCGAAGGGCTGACCGACCGGATGGTCGAGGCGGCACTCGCCGATCAGCCGCTCAGCCGTCGCGATGCCAATGCCGAAGCGGTGGTGTTCATCAGCGCCATCGACCGGATCGCCGCCGCGCTTCATACCTGGCCCGAAGACAGCCTGATGCCCGATGTGCTGCTGCGTGCCGAGGCGCGTGTGCTGGTGCGGATGCTGCAGCGCTAGGCACGGGCAAGCTGAGGTGGCCCCGAGACAGCGGGAAGTGTTTGACTCCGCCACCGAAGCAGACTTGAATATCCATCAACAAAACCGGGAGACGAGTCATCACCGCCGCAGCCGAAATGCCGCCTGGCTATGTCTACGAGCCGACGCCCAGTGCCTTCGTCGAACACGTCGGCAAGATCTATACCCGCAAGGTGACGCGCCCGGACGGCACCATCGAGGCGTGGAGCGCGCTGCGCATCGAGCCGCACCATGTCAACGCCTGGAACCTGGCGCATGGCGGGGTGCTTGCGACCATGGCCGAGATCGGCACCGCGCAGGCCAGCTGGGATCCGGAAGGGCCCGCCTGCGTCGCGATCGACCTGACCTTGCAATTCATTGGCGCGCCAAAGTTGGGCGAACTGCTTGAGGTGTGCGGCACAGTGACGCGCCGCACCCGCAGCCTGGTCTTTGCATCGGCGCGGGCCGAAGTTTCCGGTGCGCCGATATTTGTAGCCACTTCGATCCAGAAATTCGTCGGCAGCTGAAAGGGCCCATCGTGGACTATATTGAATACGAGACCGACGACCGCGTCGCGGTGATCACGCTTAACCGGCCCGATCAGCGCAACGCCCAGAACGCCGGGCTGCTAAAGGAACTCGATGAGGCCTTCGATCGCGCGGTGGCCGACAAGGAAGTGCGGGTGATCGTGCTCCAGGCGAACGGCAAGCATTTCTCGGCCGGGCATGACCTTTCACCCGAAGCGCAGAACGGGCCGCCGTGGGACCATATGTTTGATGACGTGAAGCAGAACGGACTGCTTGCGATGTACCAGTGGGAGCTGGGCCATTTCTTCGGCTATTCGCGCAAGTGGCGCGATCTGCCCAAGCCGACGATTGCCGCCGTCCAGGGCGCCTGCATTGCCGCCGGGCTGATGCTGTGCTGGCCCTGCGATCTGATCATCGCCGCCGATGACGCCCGCTTCGCCGATCCGGTGATCCACATGGGCATAGGCGGCGTTGAATATCAGGGACATGCCTGGGAATTCGGCGCCCGCAAGGCGAAGGAGCTTCTGTTTACCGGCGGCTTCATCGATGCCACCGAAGCGCACCGGCTCGGCATGGTCAACCGCATCGTTCCGCGCGACCAGCTTGGCGAGGCAACGCTTGCACTGGCCCACGAGATTGCCAAAATGCACCCGCATGCCCTGATGATGGCCAAACGTTCGGTCAACCATGCGCTCGATGCACAGGGCCAGCATAATGCCCTGCAAACCGGGTTCGAAACCCATTCGCTGGGCCACGCCAATGCCTGGATCGTTTCGGGTTACCCGGTGATGGTCGGGCTCGATGAAATGACCAAGGCCAACAAAGGGAATGCCAACGGGGGCGCCAAGAGCTGAACGGGACAGGAGAGGATGTGAGTATGGCAGATGCAGGCAAAGGACGGATGGCTGGCCGCCATGTGTTGGTGACAGGCGCGGCAGCGGGTATCGGCGAATCGATAGCTGGGCTGCTGGTGCGCGAAGGTGCGAAGGTCGCGGCGCTTGATTATAATGTCGAAGGCGTCGAGGCAGTCGCGAAGCAGATCGGCGCCGTCGCGGTAGGTTTCGATCTCAGCAAGCTCGATCAAATCGATGCGATGGTGAATGATGTCGCCGCAAAGCTTGGCGGCCTCGACGGGATCGTCAACTGCGCCGCCTATGCGAAGGCCGGGCCGCTTGAGGAGATGACACAAGAGATTCTCGGCATCTTCACCTCGGTCAACCTTGTTGCGCCGATGCTGATTTGCCGGGCGGCGCTGCCGCATATGGAAATGAACCAGGATGCATCGGTGGTCAACATCGCCTCTGGCCAGGGCATCCTGCCCAACGCGCCTAACAACACCGCCTATTGCGCCACCAAGGGCGGCCTGATCGCCTTCTCCAAAGCCATGGCGGCCGAATTCGCCACTCGCGGCATACGGGTTAACGCGGTTGCTCCCGGTGCGACCGATACGGCGATGACCAAGGTCTTCCTCGACCAGTATCGTAATGATCTGTCATCAGCGCCTTTCCTCCAGCAATATGCCATGAAGCGCGCGGCTGATCCGATCGAGATTGCCAATGCCGTGCTGTTCCTGCTTTCGAGCGAGGCTTCATTTGTGACCGGATCGGCGCTGGCCGTCGACGGCGGAAGGTGTTTTCACTGATGACCACTGCAACCACACAGAACCGCTGGACCCGGCGTCCGCAAGGCTCGAACTGGGGCGATTTCGGCGCGGACGACCAACGCGGCCGCATGAACCTGATCACCGACGAGCGCCGGCTGGCGGCTATCCGGGAAGTCAAGGACGGCAAGGCTTTCGTGCTCAGCCTGCCGCTCGACTTTCCCGGTGGCGACGAACCGGGCGCGGCCCGCCATGCACCGCGGCTCTATTCGAACAAGCTCGGCGAAATGGACATGTGCAACGCCCCGCTCACACCCAAGGACATCTGTTGCGACGACAGTGTCGATCTGACCTTGCAATATTCGACGCAGTGGGACGCGCTGTGCCACTGGGGCCGCCAATTCGACGTCGATGGCAGCGGCACGGAAGTGCCGGTCTATTACAACGGCTTTCGCGCCAAGACAGACATTGCCTGCGGCACTGCCGACCATGGCCCCTATGCCCACAAGCTGGGCATTGAGAACATGGCCGAAACCGGTGTGCAGGGCCGCGGTGTGCTGGTCAATCTGGTCAAGCCCTATGGCGCCGGGCGCACCGTTGTCGATTACGACATGCTGATGAAGGCGATGGACGAGCAGGGAGTCGAGGTCAGGACAGGCGATATGCTGCTGATCTACACCGGCTATTGCGACGCGGTGATGGCGATGAACAAGCAGCCGGACGAGGAAAAGCTGGCGCAGTGCGGCGCAGTGCTCAAGGGTTCTGACGAGCGGCTGCTTGATTGGATCGACAGCAGTGGGATTTCGGCGCTGATTGCTGACAACCAGGCGGTCGAAGGGTTCAGCGCAGATCTGTCAGCCGGAGAAAACGGGCTGCTGCCGCTGCATGATCGCTGCCTGTTCAAGCTCGGCGTTCACCTCGGCGAGTATTTCTGGCTCAAGGAGCTGGCTGAGTATCTGGACAGCGTCGGTCGCCATGCCTTCCTGCTCACTGCCCCGCCGCTGCGCCTGCCCGGCGCCGCGGGTTCGCCGGCAACGCCGGTGGCGACTGTCTGAGGATCAGCCGCTGCGCGCAGGCTCGGCCGGCGCCTCTTCGCGGTAGTCGGCGGGGTTGATGTCGCGGGTCCATTGCCACGCCTGCAGCAGCGTCCACGGGGTGTTGGTTGTCACCCTGCCGCTGGCATTGCGATAATAGGTGGTCCCATAGGGGGTCGACCAGACGAATTCCTTCAGCTTTTCAGCGGTGCGTTCCATATAGTCGTCGAAAACCTCCTGGCGCACATCGAGCACCTTGCGATCCTCTTCGACCATATAGCGCAGGCTGGCGGTGACGTAATTGGTCTGCGTTTCCGAGCTGAAGACCAGATTGCCATTGTAGCCCAGATTGTTGCCTGGCCCGTAAATCATGAAGAAATTGGGGAAGTTCGGCACGGTGATGCCAAGGTAGCCACCGGGACGATCATGCCAATACTTGTTGATCTCGATCCCGCCGCGCCCGCGGATCACCATCGGCGAGAGATATTCCTGCACCTTGAAGCCGGTTGCGTAAATGATCACGTCAAATTCATGGAGCCGCCCGGTCGCATCGACGATGCCCTGCTCTGTCATCCGCACAATGGAATCCGCGCACAGTTCGACATTGGGCCGCTTGACCGCATCGAAGAAGTTGCCGCTGCCGATAGTCGGGCGTTTCACATAGGGCGGATAGTCGGGCAACAGCTTCTCGAGCAGGTCTGGCCGCTCATCCAGATGCTTGTGATAGTCGGCCAGCGCTCGCTGCCGCGAAAATTCGTTAAGCGCGCTGGTCGATTTGCCATCCTGCGGCCAATCGGGATCATAGCCCATGACCATGGCCATCATGTCGAGCGACCAGTTGAACACCGCAGCGCGGTTCCAGCCTGAATAGTAAGGCAAATGCCCGATCGCCCACTGCTCACTACTGCGAATTTCTCGCGCATATTCCGGATTGATGAAAGTCCAGCTCGGCGAGCGCTGGAAGATCGTCAGCTGGCTGGCCGCATCGGCAAGCTGGGGGGCCATCTGCAGGGTGGTTGCGGCATTGCCGATCACCGCTATCCGCTTGCCGGCGAGGGCGACATCATGGCGCCATTCAGCGCTGTGGAATTTGGCACCCTTGAAGCGGTCCGTTCCTTCGAAAGTCGGCGTATAGGTCGCATTGAAGAACCCCTGCGCACTGACCAGCGCCCGCGAGGTCAGGATCTCGGTGCTGCCGTCTCGCCCGCGCACTGACACTTTCCATTCAAGCGCCTCATCGTCCCAGTCGGCGCCTGTCACTTCGGTCTCGAAGCGGACATGGTCACTGATGCCGAAGTGATCGAAACATTTGCGGAAATAGGCGAGCAGGTCGGTCTGCCACGAATAGAGGTGCGGCCACTGGTGGTCCTGCAGGAAGGAATAGGAATAGGCGTGGCTGGGCACATCGACGCGGAGGCCCGGATACTGATTGGCATACCATGTGCCGCCGACCCCATCGCGCTTTTCGACGATAACAAAAGGCAGGCCCGCCTGCTTCAGCCGCATGCCCAGCAATATGCCTGACATGCCCGCGCCGATGATAACCGTGCCGCATCCGGCCCTGGCATCGTCCGACACCGGCTTGTTCCAGCGGAAGGCGCGGTCGTCGGTGCTGTTGTATGACATGTCCTCGCAGATCAGCTCGACATATTCCGGCTCCATCTCCATCCCGATCAGGAAATTGATCATTTCGTGCAGTTCGGCCTCTGTCGGGCGATAGGGCTCCGGGCAGCCGGCATCGCGCCAGGCCTTGATCACCTGCAGCGCCTCTGCGCGCACCTGCGCCTTGTCGGTTTCGGAAATCGAACCCCAGGTGTCGCCGTTGAAAGCAGGCGGGAAGGTCTGGATGCCGGAGCGGATTGCGCCCATGTCGCCGCTCATGTGGACCATGGTCAGGGCCAGCAGCAGAGGGCTGAGATCGCTCACCAATGCAGCCAGTTCCTCGTCGCTTTCGGTGATCGGGCTCTGGGCCTGGTTGGCGCTGTTCATTTGGGTCATCCTGTCCTGCTGCCTTGTTATGCCGGGCTGGACGGCAAGGCTAGTGCTCGGCAGATGCGGGGTCTTGACTGTGCGGGCCACGGCTGGCCGGGGCCCTGACCCGCGCGATCAAGACGCCGGGACCCATCAGACCTAGTTCGGCCCAGTCTTGGGAGTGTCGACAATGGCAATGATCGATGGAGCGGTTCTCGAACGCACAATCCGGATCGTCGAGGATCAGACGCCCGAACTGGCCTCTCACTGCATGGCAGTGCCGCTCGACTATTATCGCAGCGAGGCGTTTGCGGCGCGCGAGCGCGAACTGTTCATGACCAAACCTCGGCCGGTGGTCGCTTCCAGCGAAGTGCCCGAGCCGGATGACTATGTGGTCCGCACTAGCATGGAGCGTTCGCTGCTGGTCACCCGGGACAAGGAGGGCGTAGCCCACGTCTTCTTCAATTATTGCCGCCACCGCGGCGCCGAGCCGGCCAGTGGCTGCGGCAATGCGCGGCGGCACAGTTGCCCCTATCACGGCTGGGCCTACAATTCGAAAGGCGAGCTCGTCGCCATGCCGCTGGCCGAGCGCAATGCCGGGCTCGATTACACGAAGCTGGGACTGGTCGAACTGCCGAGCGAGGAGCGGCATGGCCTGATCTGGGCGATTCTGACTCCCGGCGCAGCGATTGACGTCGCGGCGCATCTCGGCCCGGTCGATGCCCAGCTGTCGGGCCTTAGCATGGAGACCATGCTCTATCGCAATGCGCTGCCTTACGAGCCGATCGGGGCGAACTGGAAATGCGTCGCGGAAGGCGTCGTCGAATCGATCCACGTGCCCTTCGTCCACCGCGGCACCTTCAATGTCGATCCGGGTTCGGACGGCGAAAGGTTTGCTTCGGCGACAGCGGTTGACCTCGCCATCTACGACCGCTTTGGCCCGCACCTTCGCTATTGTCTGCCGCTGTTCGGGCCGGACGGGGTGGCTGACTTGCGGGCGCGGCTGGCGCAGGAGCTGACAATCGACTGGCATGATGTCGCGCAGGTCTGGCTGATCTCGCCGGGCGTACTGATCGCCAACGATTCATGGGGCCTCGACATTGGCTTCATGGAGCCGGGGCCTGGCACCGATACCGCCTTCTTCCGCTATGGCTGGATGGGCCCAGAGCAAGCGCCTGACGGCATGCTTTCGCTGGAAGACATGACCAATCGCGCTGGTGCGGCAGTGCGTGAGGACGCCCCCGTCTGGGCCGGATGCGGACGCGGGCTGAAACTGGGCCAGCATGAAGCGGCGCTGATCGGTCGCAACGAGATGGGCGTTCAGCTGTTCCACCAGGCGCTGGCCGAAGAGACCGGCTATACCGGTCTGGGACTTGCCTAGGCAGCGTGCTCCTTTGCAGCAATCGCCACTTCGGCTTCGACCGACGGCGCGTTGAGGATGTTGTCCTTGTAGCCCGGGAACACATAGTCGAACTCGAAAGCCCAGTTGTCGCCGAGCGGTCCGCCGCAAATCAGGTCGGTTTCAACGAACACCTGCACTCCGTTCGGGCCGTAGGTATGCCGCGTGACATTGCCGAAGACCGGTGAAGCATCCATCCGCGCATCGACCTCGGGTGTGCCGGGCCGGGCGCGGTTGAGCGTGACCTTGACGCGGCCCTTCAGTTCCGGGTCTTCGTCCGCCAGCTTCTGCACCCGCAGCACCATCTCCTCCAGCTCCTCGAGCGAGGGCAGCACGATGGCGGCGTGGAAATTGAACTCGGGATCCTCGGCCTGCGCCGCGCGCAGGGCTTTCACTTCCGCCGCTTCGTCCGCAGTGCCCACGCCCAGCCGCTTGCCGATCTCGGCATAGAGCGCGCTCAGCACTTCGGGCATGCACAGCAGATAGAAGATCCGGTCGGTGCCCTTGTCGGCCTGCTCGTCGATGACGAAATGGAAAAAGGTCCCGCCTTCGCCGGGTTGCTCCATCGAATAACATTCGGTGAAGCCGATCTCGCGCAGCAGGCGCGCGGCTAGATGGCCTTCATTGCGATTGCGATAGTGGACCGCAAGGTGGCCGTAAGTCTTCGATTGACGCTGCGCATTCATGGTTTTGCCTCCTGTGCCGGGTTTCGGCCCTACTTCTTGAGTTCGATCACGAGTTCGCGGTAATATTTGTCGCCGATGTTGCGGGCCAGTTCGATCCCGCCCTTGTCGAGCTTGTACCACGCGCCCGGTTCGACTTCTGCCTCGATATATTGCGCCGAGGCGCCAGTCGAATTGACATGCGGCACACCGGCAATGCGATCACCCTCGATAATGACGAGGATATAGTCGTGCTCGTGCTTGTGCGGCGCGGTCTGCTCGCCCGGGGCCAGCGCCATTTCCCAGATCTTCACCTGGTCGTCTTCGTGGAGTAATTTGGTTGCTACATCGCCCAGCGGGCCGTCGCACAATTTGTCTGTCATGCCATGATCTCGTTTACGACTGCACCGCCGTCCAGCGCAGTCAGGAGGTTGCGCGCGGCTGCACTGCGCAGCCGGGCCATGGCTTCGACGGTCTGGCCCGCCATGTGGGCCGAGAGAATGGTATTGGGCACATCACGCCAGCGGTCTGCCGATGTCGGCTCGTCATGAAACACATCGAGGCCTGCGCCGCCGAGACGCCCAGCGCACAGGGCTTCGATCAGGGCGTCCTCGTCGATTACCCCGCCGCGCGATATGTTGATGATGTGGCCATCAGGTCCGACTGCATCGATGACTGCCCGGTCCACAAGCCCAAGGCTGTCGCCCCGCGCCGCGACCATCAGTGTGGTGCACCACTGCGCCAGAGCCAGCGGGCTGTCGTGGCGCCGCCATGGCACCTGCTTGTCGTTCGGCCCCCACCAGCCGATCTCGCAACCGAAGGGAACGAGCCGCTCGGCAATCGCTTTGCCGATCAGGCCGAGGCCGAGAATGCCGAACCGCTCGGCTGAAAGCGCGCGGCGATGCGGCGGAAATCCCTTTTCAGCCCAGGTCCCCTCGCGGACATAGGCGTGGCCGGGGAACAGCTGCTGGATCAGGCCAAAGGCCAGCCCGATCGCATGATCGGCAACATCGCCGCTGTGCGTGTCGCCGGCATTGGCGACGGTCACCCCGTGAGCCCGTGCGGCGGCCACATCGACCCCGGCATAACCGCTGCCAACCGCTACGATCACCTTGAGCGCGGGCAGGCGGCCGATCAGCGCGGCATCAATCGGATGGTCCTGCCCGGTGGTCAAAATGGCGACGATCGAAGCGCCCTTCGCGGCAATCGCCGCATCGAGATCTGGCTCCTCCCAGGCCTTGACCAGCTCGAAGCGCTCGGCCGCCTCGCCTGCCATGTGCACCATGTAGGGATAGAACATCAGCAGGCCGGGCTTGGCGCTCATGACGCGGCCACCAGCAGACGCCGCTGGATCTGCCCTGTCGCGGCAGTGCGCGGCAGAGCGTCGACCTGCTGCAGGCGGCGCGGCTGCTTGTGCGGCGCCAGCCGGCTCTCGCCATAGGCGCGCAAGGCCTCGAGCGAGACCTCCGTGCCGGGCTGGGCGACAACAAAGGCAGTGACGACTTCACCCCAGACTGGATCGGGCACGCCGACGATGGCGATTTCGGCAACCCCGGGGCAACGCACCAGCACGGCCTCGACTTCGGCCGGGGCAACTGCCTCGCCGCCAGTGCGGATCAGGTCACCGGCGCGCCCTATGATGCGGTAGAGGCCGTCGGCGTCGCATTCCGCGAGGTCGCCGGTGTGGTATCTGCCGTCCGCCATGGCCTTGGCAGTCGCCGCATCATTGCGAAAATAGCCGCTGAACAGGTAGGGGCTGTCGACCAGCAATTCGCCGCTTTCGTCGATTTCGAGCGTTACGCCGGGCGTCGGACGACCGACTGTTGTCGCCCGGCGGTCGCCATCATCGGGGCCGGCGACACAAACGAGATGGCCTTCGGTCGAGCCATAGGAAATCGAGGTGGTGGCGCCCGGAAACAGTTCTGCGAGCCCGGCCAGCAGCTCGGTCGAAACCTGCGAGGTGCCAGTATCGACAACCTTGAGTGACGACAGGTCATGGCCGTTCTTGTCGGCATCAAGTATCCGCTGCCAGACGGCCGGAATGCAATAGGTCGAGCGCGGGCGGCGGCGGGTGATTGCGTCCAGCAGGTCGTCAGCATCGGCGCGGCGAATGTAGGAGACTTCGTTGCCCTCGACCCAATGTTCGAGCACCCGGGTCCAGCCGGCCATGTGGAACTGCGGGAACATGCAGAGTTCGCCGCCCTGCGGCCAGGGCGAGCGATTGCCGGCGCGCAGCCGCTGGGTGCGCTGCGACAGGATGCAGCCCTTGGGCTCGCCGGTGGTGCCGCTGGTGTAGAAGATAACATGGGCGTCGTCTTCCTGCGGCGGTTCGAGTCGGCCGGGGTCGCGGACCTTGCGGGAAAGTACGCCTGCAATGGTATCGTGGCCGCTGGCCTTGTCGCCCAGCACCAGCCGCGGATCGGCATGGGCCACGATCCGCTCCGCTTCCTCACTGGTGTAGCGCGGGTTGAGCGGCACGAAAGTTGCGCCGAGCCGCGCACAGGCGAAATAGAGCGAGATGACTTCAAGCGAGACTTCCGCCTGCCAGACCACACGGTCGCCGCGCATCACCCCGGCAGCGGCCAGCGCCGGGACCAGCGCCTGAGTTCGCGCTTCAAGTTCGGCGTAAGTCAGTTCTCCGCCGTCCAGCCAGGCCGCAACAGCATTGGGCAGCCGCGCCGCATTGCTTTTGAGCACATCGCCGATCAGCAGCTGGCTCATGGGACCGAAACGTCCTTGATAATCCCGACCTTGTGATAGGCCTGCAACTTGTCCTCAAGGTAATCGGGCGCCTCGCCGGTCTGGAGGAACCAGCCGGTCGGGCACATGGTCAGGATCTCGACGAAAGTGAAGCCGAGGCCATCTGCCTGGGCCTGCAGCGCAGAGCGCAGCATCTTGCGCAGCTGGAAGATGTTACCGGCATTGTTGGTTGCCCCGCGCGCGACATAGGCCACGCCATCGAGCGGCGCTAGCATCTCGGCCATGCGAATCGGGTAGCCGTGCTTTTTCGGATCGCGGCCCTCGAGCGAATTCTTGGTGCGCTGGCCGATCACGGTGGTCGCGGTCATATGCCCGCCGGTCTCGCCGAAGACGCCGTTGTTGAGCATGATGCAAGTGACAGGTTCGCCGCGTGCGGCGGTATGGATCACCTCCTGAAGCCCCTCGTTGACCATGTCGCCATCGCCTTGCACGGTAAATACGATGCTGCGCGGCTGCACCCGCTTGAGCCCGGTCGCCAGACTCGGTGCGCGGCCATGCAGCGCTTGCAGCACTTCGACATCCATGCCGGGCGAAAACGACGTGTAGCAGCCGATGCCGAACACCCCGACCGCGCGGGCTGTCAGCCCCAGTTCGTCGATCATCTCGACCACCGAGCGGATCGCGGCAGGCTCACCGCAGCCGGCGCAGAGCTGATGCGCGCCGGGCAGGATCAGCGGCGGGGCGAAATCGTCGACCAGGCGAGCGGGGCGGCTTGGCGGCGCGGAAGTGTCAATTACGCCGGTCATACCGCCATCTCCGCGCTTGCCGCCATCTCCGCCCTTGCCTGCGCCATCGCCTTTATGATCCGCTGTTCGACCTTGGCGGGGGTGAGTTCCGGCGCGATGCCGAAGCCTGAATCATCGAAGCTGATGCCGCCGATGAAGGTAATCGGCCGGTCGCTGAGCGACAGCCGCACATCGTCGATCATCTGGCCGGCGTTGAGTTCGTAGACACCGACAGCCCTGGCCGAACGGGTCGCGGCGACCAATGCCTCGGCCGGGAAGGGATAGAGAGTGACCGGGCGGAAAAAGCCGACCTTGACGCCATCGCGCCGCATTTTCTCCACGACATAGCGCACGATCCGCCCCGGCGTGCCATAGGCGACGACGACATATTCGGCATCCTCACAGCCGCCCTGTTCGTAAAGCGGATCAACCCCGGCCACCAATTCTGCCATCCGTCCGCTCATACCTTCGAGATAGTCGCCATATTCGATAAACACCTCCGCATCGCGCTTGGTCGGCATGATCGGCGAGACAATCCGTGCCTTGCCGGTGCCGCTGGTCGATCCGTCGAGCGCCCAGTCCTTGGGGCCGAGCGGCGGGAACAGACGCGGTCCGGTATCGACTGCCTCGACGACATGGGCGAGATAATAGTCGCCCATGAACATCACCGGATTGCGGAATTTGTCCGCCAGATGGAAGGCCAGCTGGACCAGTTCGACGGCTTCGGTGAGGTCGGCCGGGGCGAGCACAATGGTGCGATAATCGCCGTGGCCGCCGCCGCGCGTCGCCTGATAATAGTCGCCCTGGCCGCGCGCCATGTTGAGCACGACCATGGGCACCCGAGCGAAGCACAGCTCGGCTATCGATTCCTGCATCAGCGACAGGCCTTGCCCGACCGAGCCGGTTGCTGCGCGAACTCCGCCTGCTGCGGCACCCCAGGCCATGCCGACAGCCTCCAGCTCGCTCTCGGCGTTGACGCAGACACCGCCAACATCGGGCAAATGCTCGGCCATGCCTTCCAGAACTTCGGTGAAGGGCGTCATCGGATAGCCGGCAAAGAATCGGCACCCAGCAGAGATCATCGCCCTGGCAATGGCTTCGGAGCCTTCAAGCAGTTCGAGACTCATGCCGCTTCTCCCGCCGCCACTGGCTCATCGTATTTCCACACCTGGAACACGAAATCGGGGCAGATCAGCGCACAGGCGCGGCAGGCGGTGCAGCCGGGCTCGAGTTCGGGATAGAGATAGCCCATGTCGTTGCGGCTTTCGGTGGTCATGGAAAGCACTCCGGGCTTGCAGGCGTCGATGCACAGCTCACAGCCCTTGCAGCGCTCCACATCGATCACCAGCGTGCCGCGCGATTCCCGTGTCATGGCGCTGCCTCCATGGTCGGCCATGCGCTACTCAGCTGCCCGGACACCGATGCATGGCCCAGAGCCAGCGCCTTGCGGTTGGCCTCGGCAAACTGGCGGCGATAGGGCGGCAGGACATCTTCGGCCACTGCCAGGAGGGTCTCGAGCGCGACGATCCCGGTCGCGGCAGCAAATGCGCCCAGTGCGACCATCGATCCGGCTTGCGGCATTCCGGCCTGGGTTGCGATGGCGATGGCCGGGATCGCCAGCGAAGGGCCGGAGTGATCGGGACTGGCCTGAAACACATTGCTGTCGGTCAACAGGAAGCCCTCGGGCCGCAATTTCGCAGCCAGTGCATCCCAGCTTTTGTGGTGCATGGCGAGCACGGCCCAGGCATGATCGATCACTGGCGGCGTGAGCAGCGAGGTATCGCCGATGACGACCGTGGCGTCGGTATCCCCGCCGCGCATGACGCCGCCATAGGTTCCGAACATCAGCACCCGCCGTCCTTCGCGCATGGCGGCCGTGGCGAGACTCTTGGCAGCAAGCTGCACGCCCTGCCCGCCAATACCCGAAAGGATGACTTCGCGCTCCACTCCCAGCCTTACCTTGTTTGATCCTGATGATACCGTATGAGAATGAGCAGCAATCAGATGCTTGTCTAGCGGTTTCCAGCCGATTTGGCGTCGCATTGGCTTCGGCAGTCGCGCTGGATCAAGCCGCGTCGCAGCGGCTGACCCATGAGGTCAAGTCTGGCTTTCGGGTGCGGTATAACGCTGTTGCAGAGCGGGGATATGCGGCTGGCAAACAGCGCTGGCTTAGCTGATTCGGCGCGACTGGAGGGGAATGCCATGAACGAGACGCAACAAGGCGCCGGGCACGCAAGTGGTCGCTCATGGTTATCGGTTCTGCTCGCTGTCCTGCTGGGCCTGATCGGAATGTGGCTCGGAATTGGCGGTACCTGGCTGTTGTGGCTGGGCGGTTCGGCCTACTACCTGCCAGCCGGGGTCGGCTGTGTGCTTGCGGCATGGTTCTATTTTCGCCGCAGGCCGGATGCAGGGTTCTGGACATATCTTGCTGTCTTTGCCCTGACCTGCATCTGGGCCGTAGCCGAAGTCGGAACCGAGTTTTGGCCCCTAGTTCCGCGCATTGTCGGGCCTGCGGTCTTCGCCGGACTGGTCGTGATCGAGCGCCTGTTCCGCCGCCCTGGTGGTCGCAACCTCGCCTGGGGCGTGACAGCACTGGCGGCGGCGGCTTTTGCCCTGTTCGTGTTCAGCCTGACACGCTTGCCGGCCACCGCCGACGCGCCCGGATCGTTCGTCGCTGGTGCCCTGCCGGGGGATGAATGGACCGCCTTCGGCCGGACGCCAGCGGGCACACGTTTCTCGCCGGCGGATCAGATTAATTCGCAAAATGTCGGCGCGTTGAAAGTGGCCTGGACCTTGAAGACCGGAGATCTGCCTTCCGCCTATCCCGGCCAGATGCAGGTTCACACCTTCGAGGCGACGCCGCTCAAGGTCGGCGATCTGGTTTATGTCTGCACGTCCCACAATATCGTTATCGCCGCCGATGCCGATACTGGCCAGCAGCGCTGGCGTTATGATCCCAAGCTCAATACCAAGGGCACTGCCCTGCTGGCCTGCCGGGGTGTATCCCATTTTGACGCTGGCCCGGGCGTGGCACAGTGCCGCAGCAGGATCATCCTCGGCACACTCGATGCGCGGCTGATCGCGCTCGACGCGCTGACCGGAGAGCCTTGCAAGGACTTCGGGACCGGGGGAACCGTCGCGCTGAAGGATGGTATGGGCGTATCGCCCGACGGCTACTATTCGGTCACCTCGCCCCCCACCATTGCCAATGGCGTGGCAGTTATCGGCGGGTTCATTTTCGATGGCCTCGAAACCAAGGAGCCTTCGGGCGTTATTCGCGGTTATGATGCGACCAGCGGCAAGCTGTTGTGGTCCTGGGATTCGGGCGCTGTCGACGAAAACCGCGTGCCGGGCCCGGGTGAGCACTATACGCGGGGATCACCCAACAGCTGGACGGTGATGAGCGCCGATCCCGAACTTGGCCTCGTTTATCTGCCAATGGGCAATGCCACTCCTGACTATGTCGGCATGCACCGCACCGCAGAAATGGAACGCTATGCCAGCTCGGTTGTCGCGCTCGATATTCGCACCGGCAAGCGCCGCTGGAACTTCCAGGCGGTGCATCACGACTTGTGGGACTATGACATGGGTTCGCAGCCGGTGTTGTTCGACATGCCGATGCCTGGTGGCGGCTCTGTCCCCGCGCTGGCGCAGCCGACCAAACAAGGCGACATCTATATTCTTGATCGGCGCACCGGTGTGCCGCTGACCAAGGTAGATGGAAGACCAGTGTCGCGCGGCAATGTTCCGACCGAACGTTATGCGCCGACCCAGCCCGCATCGACCGGCTTTCCCTCGCCAGTATCACGCTACACGCTGCGAGAAAGCGATATGTGGGGCACCACTCCGCTCGATCAGCTGCTGTGCCGGATCGCCTTCCGCAGGCTCGACTATACCGGCAAATATACGCCGCCATCGGTGCGCGGCAGCCTTCAGTATCCCAGCAATTTCGGCGTGATGGACTGGGGCAGCGTCTCGATCGACCAGGCGCATGGCACGATGTTTGTCAACTCGGCACACCTGCCGATGGCCCTGCATCTGGTTCCGCAGGCGGAAATGGCGAGGCTGGCCGCATCCGGCAACAACATGTTCTCGCCCCAGCGCGGCACGCCTTATGCGGCCAATCCGCAGGCAATGGTCTCACCGCTGGGCGTCCCCTGCAACGCGCCGCCATGGGGCAAACTCACCGCGATCGATCTCGCCACCCGCACAATCCTTTGGCAGCGCCCGTTTGGCACCACTCATGACATCGCGCCGCTGGGGATTGCCGTGCCAGGCTCGCCGAATATTGCCGGCTCCGTGGTCACCGCTGGGGGGCTGCTGTTCATTGGTGCTGCGACCGACGACTTCCTGCGGGCTTTTGATGTGAAGACCGGCAAGGAATTGTGGCGGGCGCGGCTTCCGGCTGGCGGACAGGCCGCACCGATGACTTATGTCTCGAACAAGACCGGCCGCCAATATGTGCTGATCGCGGCGGGCGGTCACCAGTTGCTGGGGACTACGATCGGCGATTCGCTGATGGCCTATGCCTTGCCGGGCGCGCCCCAGCCGGGCCCGCCTCAGCCGGGTAGGCCTGCGTCACAGGCGAATTAGCAGCTTTCCGGTATTGCCGCCGCGCAGCACGGCGCGCAGCCCTTCCGGCATGGCCCCGAGACCGTCGAGGACGGTTTCGGGGCTGCGCATGCGTCCGGCCAGCACCCATTCGAGCATGTCCTTCTCGAACAGGCCGCGCCGGGCTTCGAACTCGGGCGCAGTGAAGCCGCGCATCCGAATCTGGCGGACCACCAGCCGCATCGGATCTGGCAGCTCGAGCACGCCGCCTTTGCCATAGCCGCTGATCATGCCGCACAGCGAGAATCGGGCGCCGATCCGCGCGCTTTCGAGCGCGGCATCGAGATGATCGCCGCCGACATTGTCAAAATAGAGGTCGATGCCCGCAGGCGCCGCAGCAGCCAGTTTCTCGCGTATTGTTCCGGGTGCCTTGCGGTCAATCACGACATCGGCGCCGAGTTCCTTCAGCAGCGCACACTTGTCGCTGCCGCCGGCCGAAGCGATGACATGCAGCCCTTTGATCTTTGCAATCTGGACCACGGCAGTTCCCACTGCCCCAGCCGCAGCCGAAACAAACAATACTTCCCCCGCGCGCGGCTCGAGCACCTCGAGCAGGCCGAAATAGGCTGTCTGACCCGGCATGCCGAGGTGCCCGAGGAATCGCTGCGGCGGCACTTCATTGGGGCCGGTGGCGCGGCCTAGCGCTGCGGGCATGACGGCGCTGTCGCGCCAGCCATAGTCGTGGAGCACCCGGGTTCCGACCGGCAGCGCTGCATCGCGGCTTTCCACCACCTCGCCCACGGCGCCGCCGGGGACCTGTGATCCGAGCGGCATTGTCGGCATGTAGCTGCCTTCGTCATCCAGCAAGCCGCGCACATAGGGATCGACCGAGAGCCAGGTGTTACGCACCCGCACTTCGCCTTCGCCAAGCGCCGCATCGGGAACATCGCGGAGTTCGAAATCGGTATCCTGCAGTTCGCCGCTGGGCCGACGTGCGGTGTGCCATACCAGGGCCATGTGCTATTCCTTCCCCAAATCCAAAGTCATCCGACTCTAGTGGTCCGATTCTGATATTTGCATCCGCTTTAGGATAGGACAGGGGCAAATGTCAGAATCTTCAAGGACCACTAGCATTATATTGTTTCTAGTGGATTTTAAAGATTTTGACATTCGCGGATGCCCTAGGCCGTGTGGACGAATTTGATCAAGCATAGTCCTGCTGCGAAGCTTACGATTGACCGGAAGTTTTCAGCAGTCTTTTCGCATCGCAGAGCGACCCGCTTGAAGCGCTTCAGTTTTCCGAAGCCCTGCTCGATGCGCCCGCGCGC
>CANJCQ010000018.1 GCA_947473355.1 Sphingomonadaceae bacterium
CACTTGATCGAAAACCTGTTCGCCAAAATCAAGGACTGGCGGCGCATTCACACCCGATATGATCGCTGCGCCCACACCTTCATGTCCGCCATCGCAATCGCCGCTACCGTCATCTTCTGGTTGTGATCAATGAGTCCTGACCCTAGGGGTTGATACCTAGGCGTGGCATTTGTCTCGGGAGGCCTGAATGTTCAAGTTCGCTGGTTTTATCGCTCGCAACGGAGCTATCCTGCTTGCATTCATTGGCGTCGGCTATTTCCTGTTTGGCGGCAAGAAGGAAGAACCGAAGGTGTCGAGCCCGTGGGCAGTCAACGCACCGGCACATGTTCCAGGCAGCACCAGCAGCGGCTCAAAGGTTTCGATGACCGACAAGGTGCTCAAGGCCGCTGACAGCGCTGCCAAATACGCCGGGGTCGGCGATCTCACGCCGACCGCGATCAAGGATCAGGCCGTGGGCGGTATGAACAAGGCCGAGACCGGGTTGAGCAAGGCCACATCGGGCCAGGACTGATTTTCATTCTCTAATGCAGACCGGCCATGATTGAGTTCGGGGGGTGGCGGTGACGGCTTTGCTGTCACCGACTTTTGCATTTTTGCAGCCCTGATTACTGCCTTGCATTTCTGCGAAATTGCGCCTACCTACCGCTCATCCCCGATATTGTTAGCAACGTCCGGGCTGGCGCCGAAAGGGGCCGGCGCGAAACTCCGTTGTCGCATTGTCGGCTTATGGAGTTTGCATGGCGGATATCGCGCGCATCGTTGAAATGGTTGAACCGGAGGCCCAGGCCCTCGGTTTCGATCTCGTGCGCGTCAAGATTTTCGGCCGCAGCGAAGCAGGCGGCGGGATCAGTGAAGCCGGCTATGATGAGCGCGCGCTGCAGATCATGGCCGAACGCCCTGATACCGGCCAGCTGGTGATTGACGATTGCGCCGCTCTGTCGCGCCGCATTTCCGACCGGATCGACCAGCTTGAAGATCAGGGCATCGAACTGATCGAAGGCGCCTATCGCCTCGAAGTCAGCTCACCAGGCATCGATCGCCCGCTGACCCGGCCCAAGGATTACGCGAAGTGGGCGGGGCACGAAGCACGGGTCCAGCTGGCCAATCCGGTAGAGGGCAACCGCAAGACCTTGCAGGGCGATCTCGTCGGCATTGATGACGGCACGGTTACCCTCGCAGACAAGAAGAGCGGCACGGTGCAATTTGCCCTTGCCGACGTGATTTCCGCCAAGCTGGTCTTGACCGACCGGCTGATTGCCGCCACGCGCCCGCTCGACATCAGCGGCGTAGATGAAGAAGTGTTCGGTTCAGCTGATGAGCCGGATGAAATTCTCGAAGAACAGGAAGACTGAATATGGCCAGTCCGATTTCCGCCAACCGCGCCGAACTGCTCGCAATCGCCACCTCGGTGGCGACCGAGAAGATGATCGACAAGTCGATCGTCATCGAAGCGATGGAAGAAGCGATCCAGAAGTCTGCACGCAGCCGCTATGGCGCGGAGAACGACATTCGCGCCAAGCTCGATCCGCGCACCGGCGATCTGCGCCTGTGGCGCGTCGTCGAAGTGGTCGAGGAGGTCGAGGACTATTTCAAGCAGGTCGATCTGAAGGCTGCCGAAAAGCTTCAGCCGGGCGCCAAGATCGGCGATTTCATCGTCGATCCGCTGCCCGCGGTCGAGCTCGGCCGGATCGATGCGCAGTCCGCCAAGCAGGTCATCTTCCAGAAGGTCCGCGATGCCGAGCGCGAGCGCCAGTATGAGGAATTCAAGGACCGCGGCGGCGAACTGATCACCGGGGTGATCAAGTCGGTTGAATTCGGCCATGTCATCGTCAATCTCGGCCGCGCCGAGGGCGTGATCCGCCGCGACCAGCAGATCCCGCGCGAAGCCGCCCGGGTCGGCGAACGCGTGCGCGCCTATATCATGAAGGTCGAGCGGCAGAACCGGGGACCGCAGATATTCCTCAGCCGTGCGCATCCTGAATTCATGAAGCTGCTGTTCGCGCAGGAAGTGCCCGAGATTTACGACAATATCATCGAGATCAAAGCCGCTGCCCGCGATCCCGGCAGCCGCGCCAAGATCGGCGTGATCAGCCGCGACAGCAGCATCGATCCGGTCGGTGCCTGTGTCGGCATGAAGGGCAGCCGGGTTCAGGCTGTGGTGCAGGAGCTGCAGGGCGAGAAGATCGACATCATCCCGTGGAGCGAAGACACCGCGACTTTCGTGGTCAATGCGCTCCAGCCGGCAACTGTCAGCCGCGTCGTTATCGATGAGGAAGAAAGCCGCATCGAAGTGGTGGTGCCTGACGATCAGCTGAGCCTGGCCATCGGCCGGCGCGGCCAGAACGTGCGGCTCGCCAGCCAGTTGACCGGCAGCCAGATCGACATCCTCACCGATGCCGAGTCATCGGAAAAGCGCCAGCGTGAATTTTCCGAGCGTTCGAAGATGTTCGAGGAAGAGCTCGACGTCGATGAGACGCTGTCGCAGCTGCTGGTGGCCGAAGGCTTCACCGAGCTTGAGGAAGTGGCCTATATCGAGCTGTCGGAAATCGCCAATATCGAAGGCTTCGACGAGGAACTGGGTGCAGAGCTGCAAAGCCGCGCTGTCGAAGCGCTCGAACGCCGCGAAGAGGCCAACCGCGAGGCGCGCCGGGCGCTAGGCGTTGATGATGCGCTGGCCGAAATGCCGCATCTGAACGAAGCCATGCTGGTGACCCTGGGCAAGGCCGGGATCAAGACGCTCGACGATCTCGCTGATCTGGCGACTGACGAACTGATCGCCAAGAAGCGCGTCGAACAGCGCCGCCGCGAGGGCTCTGCTCCGCCGCAGCGCCGTGACAAGCGTGAGGAAGACAAGGGCGGCGTGCTCGGCGAATATGGCCTGACCGAAGATCAGGGCAACGAGATCATCATGGCCGCGCGCGCGCATTGGTTTGACGAAGAACCTGAACTAGAGGAGGCCGCCGATGCGGATTCCTCACAATGAACCGCTAGTTTCCGACAGCCTCGAAGCGCATCCGGCTGGATCAGACCAGCCGGAGCGACGCTGCATCCTCACCGGGCGAAATGGCGCGCGGGATGAGCTGATCAGGCTTGCCATCTCGCCTGATGGCCCGGATGGAAAGTGCTGGGTGCTGCCCGATGTGCAGGCGAGGGCGCCTGGGCGAGGTGCGTGGATCGGTGTTAGCCGGGCAGAACTTGAGACTGCACTGTCGAAGGGCAAGCTCAAGGGCGCGCTGGCGCGGGCATTCAAGGGCGCGGCTCTGACCATTCCGGATGACCTCGGCGCCAGGATGGAAGCGGCGCTGCTGCGCGTGCTGACGGACCGGCTTGGACTTGAAATGCGCACTGGCTTCCTGCTGCTCGGCTCCGAACGGATCGCCGAGAAGGCGCGTGGCGGCAAGGTTGCCTGGCTGGGCCATGCGGCTGATGCCAGCGAAGACGGCGCGCGCAAGCTCGATCAGGCATGGCGGGTCGGCGAGCAAGCCGAGGGCAGCGGCAAGGCCGGAATGCGCTTGCCGCTGGACCGTGCGGCGCTGTCTGTGGCATTGGGCCGCGATAATGTGGTTCATCTGGCGCTGACCAATGCTGCGGCAGCGCAAAGGATTGAGACCTTGCTCCGGCGTTTGACGCATTTTCAGGGGCATGGCGAAGCAGGTGAGCCGGGCGATCCGGGTGAACCGGAGCGCGAAACGAACGAAATCGAACGGGACAATCCGGCGGCTGATGCAGCCGTGCCGGATGTCGTGACGACACAATAATACCGAAGGGCGTAGACTGAACATGAGCGATACGACAGAAAAGCCGACACTCGGCCGCAAGCCTTTGGGTCTCAAGACCTCGATGCAGGCTGGCGAGGTCAAGCAGACCTTCAGCCATGGCCGCACCAACAAGGTGGTGGTCGAGGTCAAGCGCCGCAAGCTGATCGGCAAGCCCGGCGAAGCCGCGCCGGTCGCTCCGCCCCCTGCGCCTGAACCAGTGGCAGTGGTGGTCGAAGCGCCCAAGCCGATCCCGAAGCCCGTCAATGTGCCGTCCAACGAATCGCGTCAGGAAACGCAGGCCCGCCTGCTGCGCGAGGCTGAAGAAGCTCGCCTCAACGCGCTTGAAGCAGCGAACAAGCGCCAGCTGGAAGAGCGGGCATTGCAGGCCGAACGCGAACGGCTGGCAGAAGAGCAGAAGCTGAACCCGGTGGTCGAAGCGCCGCAGCCCGAGCCTGAGGCCAAATCCGCCGAGCCGGTTCCGGCTGAGCTCGCTGTGCCGGAAGCTACTGAGGCGCCTGAAACGGCCGGTACGGACGAAACAGCCGAAACGACCGGTGACGGGGAAGAGCCGCCGACGACTGCGACTGCGCCGCGCCGCTTCACGCCCGTCCCGCAGGTCAAGCGGCCTGAGCCAGCGCCCAAGAAGATCATCCATCCGCGCGACAAGGTCGGCGAAAGCCGCCGCCAGTCGGGCAAGCTGACTGTCTCCAAGGCGCTCAACGAAGATGAAGGCGCCCGCGCGCGCAGCCTCGCCGCGCTCAAGCGTGCCCGCGAGAAGGAAAAGCGCGCCCATTTCGGTGGCCAGCAGCAGGCGCGCGAAAAGCAGGTGCGCGATGTTATCGTGCCTGAAGCCATCACTGTGCAGGAACTTGCCAACCGCATGGCCGAAAAGGGCGCGGACCTGGTCAAGGCATTGTTCAAGATGGGCATGCCGGTCACCATCAACGAAGTGATCGACCAGGATACTGCCGAATTGCTGGTCACCGATTTCGGCCACAACATCCAGCGCGTTTCGGAAAGCGATGTCGATATCGACTACGAAGCCGATGTCGACGCCGAAGAGAGCCTGGTCACCCGCCCGCCGGTCGTCACGATCATGGGCCACGTCGATCACGGAAAGACCAGCCTGCTCGACGCGCTTCGCGGCACCGATGTGGTCAAGGGCGAGGCCGGCGGCATCACCCAGCATATCGGCGCCTACCAGATCAAGACGAAGGGCGGCGATCTGATCACCTTCCTCGATACCCCGGGCCATGAGGCCTTCACCGAGATGCGCATGCGCGGAGCGAACGTCACCGACATCGTCATCCTGGTGGTGGCCGGCGACGATGGCCTGATGCCGCAGACCATCGAGGCGATCAATCACACCAAGGCGGCAGGCGTGCCGATGATCGTAGCGATTACCAAGAGCGACAAGCCCGAATTCAACGCGCAGAAAATCCGCGAGCGCCTGCTCGAGCACGAAATCGTCGTCGAGGCGATGTCGGGCGATGTGCAGGATGTCGAGGTTTCGGCCAAGACCGGCGCCGGGCTGGACGATCTCATCGAGAAAATCCAGCTCCAGGCCGAACTGCTCGAACTCAAGGCCAACCCCAAGCGCGAAGCTGATGCCACGGTGATCGAGGCCAAGCTCGACAAGGGCAAGGGGCCGCTGGCCACCGTGCTAATCAATCGCGGTACGCTGAAAGTTGGCGATATTTTCGTCGTCGGCACTCAGTCGGGCCGCGTCCGCGCGATGCACGACGACAAGGGCCGCCAGATCAAGGAGGCCGGGCCATCGCTTCCGATCGAAGTGCTGGGTCTGGGCGGTGTTCCGATGGCGGGCGATATGCTGTCCGTGGTCGATAGCGAAGCCCGCGCCCGCGAAGTCGCGGCCTTCCGCCACGAACAGGCGACCGCCAAGCGTACCACCACGGCCCCGGTCAGCCTCGAGAACATGTTCTCGGCGTTGGCGGACAAGAAGACGCTGCTGGAATATCCGGTGGTTATCAAGGCCGATGTGCAGGGCAGCGCCGAAGCCATCGTCAATGCACTCAACCGCATTTCCAACGACGAGATCAAGGTGCGGGTGCTCAGCTCTGGCGTCGGCGCGATCACCGAGAGCGACGTCAATCTGGCGTTCTCCTCGGGTGCACCAGTCATCGGCTTCAACGTCCGTCCCAACGCCAAGGCGCGCGAGATGGTCGAGCGCCACAAGGTGCGGATGAAGTATTTCGACGTGATCTATCAGCTGACCGAAGATGTCGCCAAGGAAATGGCCGGCATCTGGGGTCCGGAGCGCATCGAAACCGTTGTCGGCCGCGCCGAAATCAAGGAAATCTTCCCCGCCGGCAAGCACGACAAGGCGGCAGGTCTGCTGGTCACCGACGGCTACATCAAGAAGGACATCCACGCCCGTATCACCCGCGACGATGTCATCATCTCCAAGACCACCGTCGCTTCGCTGCGGCGTTTCAAGGACGATGTTGCGGAAGTGCGCGCCGGTCTGGAATGCGGTGTTGTCCTCAAGGATACCAACGACATCAAGCCGGGCGACGTGCTGGAGACCTTTGAGGTCGAGATGAGGGAACGGACGCTTTGAAAGATTGAAAGATGAGCAATTCTGATGCTTCCAAATGGTCAAGTTATCGTGAAAAATCTAGAAGGCTGGCTGAAACTGTACCGAAACTTGTTGTAGATGATGACCAAATATCTACCGAAATAATTCAATGGATTGCTCGTTCTATAGAATTGGCAAGTTCGGTGGTAAGAAAAGATGTTGATAACATATTGTCAGACAATAGATCGCGTCTTATAAATAGTTTTATGCCTACCAAAATAAAGTCAGAATTTGAAATTAAATGCGCATTTTTTCAAATGTTAGAATACATAGAATCTAATTCTCCGCTTGGAGAGTCGGGAGGATTTATTGCTGTTGGATCGGATTTTGATGCCTTTCAAGTCATATTAAATATTTTCTCCGAGGCCGATTCGACTATACTTGTGGTTGAACCCTATGCTGATGAAGCAATTATCTCTCGTTATGCTGAATTGTGTAATGAATCTTTGGACGTGCGAATTTTGGTTGATCCGGCCACGATGAAGGGTTCGTTCACTGCTGCTTTGAGAGCGTGGCAAGATCAATATGGTGATCGCCGTCCACTCAAAGCTAGGAAGACTGCCCAACGTGCGCTTCATGATCGGGCCATATTCGTTGACCGTCAGCGTGTCTGGACTGTTAGCCAATCATTCAAAGATTTAGCGAAGAGGTCGCCAGCCGTAATTGCTGAAATCCATGGCGACGTTGGTCGTTTAAAATGCGAGGCATATGAAGAGCTCTGGAACAATAGTTCTGAGTTGTGATGCCCCGCTACCTCGCCCTCTTCGGTTCGATAAACGTCGGTGGCAACCGGCTGACCATGGCCGACCTGCGCGCGGCTTTCGAGGCGGAGGGCTTCTCCAATGTCGAAACCGTCGTTGCCAGCGGCAATGTGCTGTTCGATCATGAGGAGCGGCCCGACGAAGGTCTGGAAGACAAGCTCGCCTACATGATGCGCCACCGCTTCGGGTTCGACAGCGTCGCGCTGGTCCGCTCGCGCGATGCGCTAGCCAAGGCGATTGCGGAAAATCCCTGGGCGGCGGACGGGCAGGAGAACTTCGTTCACACGCTGTTTCTCGATAGCGAGGTCGATCCGGACGGCTTCGCCAGTCTCCAATCCGACCGTAGCGGCCCCGAACGCCTTGCCGCAGGTGACCGGGCACTCCATATCGACTATTGCGCCGGGGTGGGTGAAAGCAAACTGGTCGGCAAGTTCATCGAGCGGCGGCTGGGCGCCCGGGGAACGGCGCGCAATTTGCGCTCGATGAAGCGGATTCTGGCCAAGATGGATGAAAGCACAGCATAATGGCCAGGCCCCCCGCCACTCCCGAAACCCGCTCAGTCCGCCTGCTCAAGGTCGGCGAACAAGTGCGGCATATCCTTTCCGAGCTGCTGATGCGCGGCGAGGTGCATGATGACGTGCTTGCGGCGCATTCCGTTTCGGTCACCGAGGTGCGGATGTCGCCCGATCTGCGCCATGCCATGGTCTTCGTGAAGCCGCTGCTGGGCGCGGATGAAGACGTGGTGCTGAAGGCATTGCGCACCAACACTGCCTATTTTCAGCGCGAGGTGGCCGGAAGGCTCAAGCTCAAATATGCGCCGAAGCTGAAATTCACCGGCGATGAAAGCTTCGATGTCGCCGCCAAGGTCGAGGCCTTGCTGGCGAACCCCAAAGTAGCGCGCGATCTGGGGGATTTGAGCGATGACTGATTTCGCATTTCTCCACGGCGGCGGGCAGGGCAGCTGGGTGTGGGACGAGACGATTGCTACGATGAAGGTGCAGTCTGGAAGCGCGCACCGCTATCTCGCGCTTGATGCGCCGGGCTGCGGGGTGAAGCGCGCCCGCGATACTTCCGACATTGTTTTCGCCGATATTTCGCGCGAGCTCAATGCCGATGTGGAAGCGGCGGGCCTCAGCGATGTCGTATTGGTCGGCCATAGCCAGGCAGGGATGACCATGCCGCAGATGGCCGAGTTCGCGCCCGCGCTGTTCCGCAAGCTGGTCTTCGTCACTTGCTCGATGCCGCTGCCCGGCAAGACCACGCTCGACCAGATGGGTCTTGGCCTGCACGGCCAGAACTCCGATCAGGTCGGCTGGCCGGTCGATCCGCTGAGCGCCAGCATGGAAGATCGTCTCGCCATGATGTTCTGCAACGACATGGACGATGCGGCTTCGGCGGCCTTCATGGGCAAGCTGGGCAAAGATATGTGGCCTGCCTGTTGCTATAGCTATGGAGATTGGCAGACGGATCACCTTGCAACGATGCCAGTGACTTATGTCCACTGCCTGAAGGACAAGGCGTTGACCCCGGAATGGCAGGCGCGCTTTGCCGAAAGGCTTCACGCGAATAGGACTTCCTATCTCGACGCCGGCCATCAGGCGATGAACAGCCGCCCGCAGGGGCTGGCGGAAATCTTGCTGGCCGAGGCTGTAGCTTGACCTGTATTCAGGTAAGACGTATCTTACCGCTATGAACGCTCAGACCAAAGTTTCCGGCAAGGGCCAGGTCGTCATCCCCAAGGATGTCCGCGACCGACTGGGTATGGTCGAGGGCACGGTGCTTGATGTGATCGAGTCTGCCGAAGGGGTGTTTCTGCGTAGGCCGCCAAAGTGCAAGAAGATGGCCGTCGAAGAGGCAACTGCGCGCCTTCGGGAATTGATCAAATGGGATGGTCCGCCCTTGCCGATCGAACGGCTCAGCTGGTCGGCGGAGGTTGATCGCGAATTCGAGGAACGCAACAGCAAGTGATTGCGCTGGATACAAGTGTTCTGGCGCGGCTCTTGCTCGGCGACGATCCTGATCAGCAGCTACTGGCCGAACATCTGGTGCGTGATAACGCCTGTTGTGTTAGTTGGTCGGTGTTGGTCGAATTGTGCTGGGTTCTCCAACGTAGCGCGAATCTGTCTCGGGGCAAAGTGGCGGCGGCGTTCAGATTGCTGCAGGAAATCGATGGAATTTCGTTGCCGTCGGACGATTCCTTCAACTGGGCAGTGGCGCGTTACGAAGCCGGTGCGGATTTTGCGGACATGGTGCATTTGGTTTCAGCCTTATCCGGCAGCACTGGGTTTGCGACATTTGATCGCAAGCTGGAGCGACAAGCCGGGCATACGGTTGGTTTGCCCATCATGACAATCAGAGCCTGAATCATGGCCAAGCTCTATTTCTACTATGCCAGCATGAATGCCGGCAAATCGACCACGCTGCTGCAGGCCGATTTCAACTACCGCGAGCGCGGCATGGCGACCATGCTTTGGACCTCGGCACTTGATAATCGCGGGGATGAACGGGCCATCGAAAGCCGCATCGGCCTTGGCGCGGATGCGCACCGGTTCGATGGCGCGACTGACCTGTGGGCCAGCGTCAGCGCCGCCCATGCCGTCCAGCCACTCGCCTGCGTGCTGATCGACGAGGCGCAGTTTCTGAGCGGAGAGCAAGTCTGGCAGCTCGCCCGGCTGGCCGACGAGGCCAATATTCCGGTGCTGTGCTATGGCCTGCGCACCGATTTCCAGGGCGAACTGTTCCCCGGCTCGGCGGCGTTGCTGGGCATTGCCGATGCGCTGATCGAACTCAAGGCCGTGTGCCATTGCGGCCGCAAGGCGACGATGAACCTGCGTGTCGATGCCATGGGCGCTGCGGTCAAGGCAGGGGCGCAGACCGAAATCGGCGGCAATGATCGCTATGTGAGCCTGTGCCGCAAACATTTCAGCGAGGCGCTTAGCGGATGAACGAGACTCTGTTTCAGGCGCTGACCCTTATCATTCCGCTGGTTTTCGCGATTGTCTTTCACGAGGTTGCGCACGGAATGATGGCGCGGGCATTGGGCGATCCGACGGCCGAGGAGATGAACCGGCTAAGCCTCAATCCGCTGCGCCATGTCGATCCGATCGGCACCGTGGTGCTGCCGGGCATTCTGGCGCTGCTGCATGCCCCGATATTCGGCTGGGCCAAGCCGGTACCGGTCAACATGTGGCGGCTGCGCAATCCGCGTGTGGGCATGATGCTGGTGGCGGCGGCAGGGCCTGCGACCAATCTGGTGCTCGCGGGCATTGGCGCGGTTCTGCTGGGGCTGCTTTCCCGCGCGCTGGGCGGGATCCAGTTGCCGGATGGCGTGGACAAGTTCCTCGCTGCCAACCTGATCAATTTCCTGCAGATCAACGTTTTCCTCGCGCTGTTCAACCTGCTGCCAATTCCGCCGTTCGATGGCTCACATATCGTCGAGGGATTGCTGCCCAAAGGCCTCGCACAGTCTTATGGCAGGCTCAGACCCTATGGATTGATGCTGTTCATTGTCCTGCTTTTCGTGCTGCCTCAGCTCATTCCGGGTTTTGATCTGGTCGGCCGCGTGGTTTTTCCGCCGGTTGAATGGCTGACCGGGCAATATGTGGCGCTGGCGGCGGCCATCGCCGGTCAGTGAGCGGGCGGGGCTGCCACGGCTGGATCATTCTCGACAAGCCGATCGGGCTGGGTTCGACTCAGGCCGTCGGCGCGGTAAAGCGCAACTTGTGCGAGGGCGGCTACGGCAAGGTCAAGGTGGGCCACGGTGGCACGCTTGATCCGCTGGCCAGCGGCGTGCTGCCGATTGCGCTGGGCGAGGCGACCAAGCTGGCCGGGCGGATGCTCGATGCGTCCAAGGAATATGCGTTTACGGTGCAGTTTAGCGCGGAGACGGACACGCTGGACCTCGAGGGCAAGGTGATTGCGACAAGCGACGTCCGGCCCACGCTGGCGCAGCTTGAGGCAGTTTTGCCGCAGTTCACCGGGACGATCGAGCAAGTGCCTCCGGCCTATTCGGCGCTGATGGTCGATGGTCAGCGTGCCTATGATCTGGCGCGGGCGGGGGAAGTGGTTGAGCTGAAATCGCGGGCGGTGACGATCCATTCGCTTGTACTTGAAGTTGCCGACGAAAATTCGGCCACTCTCATCGCCCACGTCTCCAAAGGCACCTACATCCGCTCCCTCGCCCGCGACATTGCCCGCGCGCTCGGCACAGTCGGCCATGTCACCATGCTGCGCCGCCTGCGCGCTGGGCCGTTCGGCCTGGCTCAGGCGATTTCACTGGACAAATTGAACGAAGTGGGTAAGGGCGCCGCGCTTGAGAACATACTCTTGCCGCTGGAGGCGGGGCTGGACGACATCCCGGCTCTCACCCTTGGCCCGGAACAGGCAAGTGCGGTCCGACAGGGCCGGGTTCTGACCGGGCTGCCCCACAACGACGGGCTGTATTGGGCGCGAACGGGTGACACACCCCTCGCACTCGTTGAGCTTTCGGGCGGTGACGCCCGGGTCGTGCGGGGTTTCAATTTTCCCGATGTCGCGGAGTAAATTCAATGTCAGTTACAGCTGCCCTGAAGCAGGAAATCATCGCCGACAACGGCCGCGGCAAGGGCGATACGGGTTCGCCCGAGGTCCAGGTTGCCATTCTGACCAGCCGCATCAACACCCTGCAGGGTCACTTCAAGACCCATGCCAAGGACAACCATTCACGCAGAGGCCTGCTGATGATGGTCAACAAGCGGCGCTCGCTGCTGGACTATCTCAAGAGCCGCGATGTGGCGCGTTACAATGCGCTGATCGCCAAGCTTGGTCTTCGCAAGTGACGTAATCGTTCGGCCCGCCTTGGCGGGCCGTTTACGTATTGCGTCATCCCCGCCCTTCGGCTTGCTGCTTGCAGCAGCCGCTCTGGGCAGACTACGGCGGGGATCCATCTCGGGCCTTGCGCCACAGGATGGATCGGGAGTTGGGTCCCCGCTTTCGCGGGGATGACGAAATGGGGTTAGGGAAATGCAGTTCGGCATTCCCAACCATTGGGGCAAAACATGGCCCCGCACCGGACCGGGACGGAACTCCCCGGCAGTAAATCCCGCGTGAGCAATTGGGCCCGCGGGCTGAAGGAAAATACACATGTTCGACGTCAAAACCGTATCCATGGAGTGGGGCGGAAAGACCCTCACGCTGGAAACCGGCCGCATTGCCCGTCAGGCTGACGGCGCGGTCCTTGCCACTTATGGCGAAACAGTCGTTCTTTGCGCGGTTACTGCCGCCAAGAGCGTCAAGGAAGGGCAGGATTTCTTCCCGCTCACTGTCCACTATCAGGAAAAGTTCTTCGCTGCCGGGCGCATCCCGGGCGGCTTCTTCAAACGCGAGCGCGGCGCGACCGAAAAGGAAACGCTGGTTTCCCGCCTGATCGACCGTCCGGTGCGTCCGCTGTTCCCCGAAGGCTTCTACAACGAGATCAACGTCATTGCCCAGGTTCTGAGCTTTGATGGCGAAATCGAGCCCGATATTCTCGCGATGATCGCCGCTTCTGCCGCGCTGACCATCTCGGGCCTGCCTTTCATGGGCCCGATCGCCGCCGCGCGCGTCGGCTATGTCGATGGCGAATATACGCTCAACCCCAAGCAGGAAGAAGCCGCCAACGGCGCGCTCGACCTGGTTGTTGCAGCAACCGGCAATGCGGTGATGATGGTCGAATCGGAAGCCAAGGAGCTTTCCGAGGAAATCATGCTCGGCGCAGTGATTTTCGCGCACGACGAGATCAAGAAGGTTGTGAACCTTATCATCGATCTCGCCGAAAAGGCCGCAAAGGAGCCTTGGGACGTTGCGGTATCCGATAACTCGGCGATCAAGGACCAGCTTAAGAAGCTGATCGGCAAGGACATTGCGGCTGCCTACAAGCTGACCGACAAGTCTGAGCGTTCCAACGCGCTCAACGCTGCCCGTGCCAAGGCCAAGGAGGCCTTCGCCGGCGAAGATGGCCAGACTCAGATGGCTGCGATGAAGTCGGTCAAGAAGGTCGAAGGCGACATCGTTCGCGGCGCGATCATCAAGGGCGAGCCGCGCATCGATGGCCGTAATAACCGTCAGGTCCGTCCGATCGAGGCCATGGTCGGCTTCCTGCCGCGCACCCACGGTTCGGCGCTGTTCACGCGCGGCGAAACCCAGTCGATCTGCACGACCACGCTGGGTACCCGCGAGAGCGAGCAGATGATCGATGGCCTCGAAGGGCTGACCTATTCGAACTTCATGCTGCACTATAACTTCCCGCCCTATTCGGTCGGCGAAGTCGGCCGTTTCGGCGCTCCCTCGCGCCGCGATACCGGCCACGGCAAGCTGGCATGGCGCGCGCTGCGCGCGGTGCTGCCGACCAAGGAGGAGTTCCCCTACACGATCCGCGTGGTCTCGGACATTACCGAGTCCAACGGCTCCTCCTCGATGGCGACCGTCTGCGGCGGCGCGCTGTCGATGATGGATGCAGGCGTGCCGATCACGCGTCCGGTTTCGGGCATCGCGATGGGCCTGATCCTGGAAGGCAAGGATTTCACCGTGCTGTCCGACATCCTTGGTGATGAAGATCACCTTGGTGACATGGACTTCAAGGTGGCCGGCACTTCCGAAGGCATCACCACGATGCAGATGGACATCAAGGTTGCCGGCATCACCCGGGAAATCTTCGAAGCCGCGCTGCATCAGGCCAAGGAAGGCCGCGCGCATATCCTGGGCGAAATGACCAAGGCGCTGGGCTCTGCCCGCACCGAGCTGTCTGGCTATGCTCCACGCATCGAAACCATGCAGATCGACAAGTCGAAGATCCGCGAAGTCATCGGCACCGGCGGCAAGGTTATCCGCGAAATCGTCGCCGAAACCGGCGCCAAGGTGGATATCGACGACGAAGGCCTGATCAAGCTCTCGAGCTCCGATCCGGCCCAGATCGAAGCGGCCCGCGCCTGGATCCTCGGCATTGTCGAGGAAGCAGAAGTCGGCAAGATCTATGACGGCAAAGTCGTTACGATCGTCGATTTCGGCGCATTCGTGAACTTCATGGGCGGCAAGGACGGTCTCGTCCACGTGTCCGAAATGAAGAACGAGCGGGTTGAGAAGCCCGGCGACGTGGTTTCCGAAGGCATGCCGGTCAAGGTCAAGGTTCTCGAGATCGATCCGCGCGGCAAGGTTCGCCTGTCGATGCGGCTGGTGGATCAGGAAACCGGTGCCCAGATCGAAGATACCCGCCCGGCGCGCGAACCGCGCGGCGATCGCCCCGGTGGTGATCGTGGTGATCGTCGCCCCGGCGGCGGCGGTGATCGCGGTCCCAGAGGCGATCGGGGCCCGCGCCGTGATGGCGGCGGTGACCGTGATCGCGGCCCTCGCCGCGAAGGTGGTGACCGTGGACCGCGTCGCGAAGGCGGCGAAGGCGGCAATCCGGATCATATGCCGGCGTTCCTCAAGAACGACGACTGATCCAACTACCCGGTCAAGACACAGGAAGGGGGCTGCTGCGGCGGCCCCCTTTTTGCTTGTCGGGATTTTGCTTGTCGGGACTGGGGCCAATGTGGAACACTCCGCGCCAACTGCAGGGAGGATATGATGGTGCGCAAGTTCCTTTTGACGACTGCTGCAATGGGCCTCTGGGCCATGTCCGGCGCGGCCTTCGCGAGCGGCGACAGCAGCTGTTATTCATCGTGGAAGCTCTCCTATCCCACGCGCGATTGCGCCAGCCGGGCGATCATCTCGCCATCGAACGATACGCGCGTCAACATGCTGTTCCTGATGCGCGATTTCGCCGGGACCGGGGCTGGGACGCCCGGCATGGCCTATCCCAAAGACAGCTGGACGGCCTCTGACTATGGCCACACCTTCTTTGACTGGTCGATGCTGCAGGAAGGGTTCTATCCCTCGAAACCTGCTGCTGACGGGGCGGAGTCCGGGTCCTATGTCGGCTCGCGCTGCGATACCCTGAGCGCGGGCGGCACTGGCTTTGCGGCAGCGATGGCGGCCAATGCCGGCCTGCCGGGCGCCGAGCGCGACAAGCTGACCTCAGCGCGCACGCGGCTGGTCAAGATCTGCGAGATCGGCGCCGAGGCGCTGGCCGAGGCGCAACGCTATCACCAGCCCGGCGAGGCCGCTCCAGACGCGCCGCCGCCCTTGCCCGAATGGCCGGCGGGGATCACCAGCGCCCCCGGCAAGGCCTTCCTCGCCTATCTGCAGTCCTCCGGAGCTTTCTATGGCGAGCAGTGGGACACGGCCCGCTCCGGCTTTGCCAGCCTCGCCCGTGCGGGTGATCCGTGGGTGGCCGAGACTGCCGCCTATATGCAGGCGCGGGTCGAGCTGAACGCGGCGATGGCCAGGAGCATTGACGAGTATGGCAGCTTTCAGGGCGCCAAGGCAGTCGATCAGACTGCGGTTGGTCGTGCCCAGGCCGCACTGGCCGCTTACCTGAAGGCCTTTCCGCAGGGTTGCTATGCCGCTTCCGCGCAGGGCCTGCACCGCCGCGCGCTGTGGCTGGCGGGCGATTGGGCCGCGCTGTCGCTCGAATATGAACGCCTGATGCGCGATCTCGGCGGCAAGGATGCGCGCTCGGCAAGGCTGATCGAGGAGATCGACAATAAGCTGCTCTATCCGAACGGAGCGGAGGGCGATGCTGTTGCGGCAGGGGCGCTATTGCTGGCAGTGCAGGACCTTGCGGCGATGCGCTACGAATATTCGGACGACAGCCAGGATGACAGCAAAAGCACCCCGCCCAGCTTCGCGCTGGCCAAGCTCAATGAGCAGCAGGCCATTTTTGCCGGGCAGCCGACATTGTGGGCCTTCCTGCAGGCGAACCACGCCTTCTATATCGCCAAGGACTATCGGCGGGTGCTGGCGCTGATCCCGGATTCGGCCCGGCAGGACTATTACACGCCGCTCGCTTTCAGCAGCCAGATGCTGCGCGGGCAGGCCTTGGCCGAGTTGGGCGACCGCAACGAGGCGGGCTTCTGGCTGGAGATGCTCGGCGGCAGCAATGGCCTGTGGCAGCGTCCGACAGTGGAGCTGGGTCTGGCGATGAATTATGAGCGGCATGGCAAGCTGGCGGACCTCTTCGGCAAAGTCTCACCGATTGCAGACAGCCAGATCCGCATCATCCTGCTGAGCAATTCCGCCGGGCCGGATATCTTGCGGGCGCAGGCTCTCGATGCGACGCGCCCTGCCGCCGAACGCAATGTGGCGCTCTACACCTTGTTCGCCAAGCAGTTGAGCCATGGCGACTATGCGGGCTTTGTCGCCGACAGCCGCCTGTCGGTGCCCAAAGTGGAAGATGATGCTGCGGAGCAGGCATCGAATGCCGGGCAAAGCCTGCCTAGCTTTACCAAGGGCACCTGGTCGGATGGCTATGCCTGCCCGGCGATTTTCGAGACGGCGCGCAAGCTGGCACGCAATCCGCAGGACACCTCGGCGCGGCTGTGCCTCGGCGATTTCTGGCGCCTCAACGGTTTCGATCCCTACAGCTTTGATGGATCGATTCCCAAGGCGGACGAACTTGGCGGTGCGGCGCATCTGTTTCCGGGAACGGCGACATCGCGCGGGCCGATCTATGCTGCGATCATCGCCGATCCGCGCGCGCCGGCGGCAGACAAGGCCTATGCGCTTTACCGCGCAGTCAATTGCTATGGCCCGAGCGCTTCGAATGGCTGCGGCGGGGCGGACGTTGCCAAGTCGGTGCGGCGCGGCTGGTTCACGCAGCTCAAGCGTGACTATCCGGCCAGCGGATGGGCCAAAAAGCTGCGCTACTTCTGGTAAGTCGCCGCCGCCTCGTCGTTGCGGCCTGTGCGCTGGCCTTGGCCTGCTGCCGGGCAGAACCTACGGCCACAGTCGATCCGCGCCACTATGACGCCTTCTTCCTGTGGCCCGGCATGCGTCCGCCTGACCTGCCGGGCGGTCCAAATGTGGTTTACTTGCTGGCAGGCGAAGTGCGGAGCAGCGATGCCAGCCGCATGGTACCCCTGCGCGCCGTGCCGCATGTGCCCAAGGCCGAAGTCTGGCTGACCGTGCGGGCTGAACGGCTCGACTGGAGCGAGGGCGTCTATCGCCAGCTGCTGGTCGATCTGGCGCGCTGGCAGACGGCGGGCAACCACGTTGCCGGTTTGCAGATCGATTTCGATGCGGCCACCAAAGGCCTTGATGGCTATGCGGTATTCCTTGGCGATCTGCGCCGCCGCCTGCCGCCGCAATATCGCCTGTCTGTCACCGGGCTGCTAGACTGGTCTGCGCATGGCGATCCCGCTGCGCTGGCCTCGCTCGGCGGGGTGGTCGATGAGGTCGTGATCCAGACCTACCAGGGCCGCCGCACCATTCCCGGCTACCAGAACTACATGGCCGCACTGGCAAAGCTCCATGTGCCGCACAAGATTGGTCTGGTCGAGAACGGCGAGTGGCAGGAGCCGCCGGTGCTGGCGCAGGATCACCAGTTCCGGGGCTATGTGGTGTTCATGTTGAACCGCCCGCCTACTTAGGCTGGATACCGCGCTCTTTCAGCCAGGCGTAGAACTCGTCGATCCACAGCGCGGCCCCGGCGAAGCGGCCGGACATGCCGAAGCCGTGGCCGCCTTTCTCATAGAGATGCACTTCCAGCGGCCGTTTGGCATCGCGCCACGACTGGATCAGGCCGAGCGGCTTGCCCTGACCGAACAGCGGATCGTCGAGCGCGATGGCCAGAAACATCGGCGGGGCATCGGCTGGGATCGGGCGGGCTGCCATCGGCGGATAGATCGGCGCGATGAAATCGGGGCGCGTAGCGGGATCGGCGGCGAGGCCGACGCCCAGCGTGGCGACTGCGCCCGCCGAAAAACCGACAAAGCCCAGCTTGCCCGGCGCGACATGCCATTCGGCGGAGCGCTGGCGCACCAGCCTGATCGCGGCGAGCGCATCTTCCAGCGCTTCCGGCGTGGGGTCGCGGAATATCTCTTCAGGAGTGCGGCCTGCCATCGATTGCATGACGCTTTGCAGATAGGTGCCGGCATCGCGTGGTGTGGCGATGACGCGGTATTTGAGCACGAAAACGGCAATGCCGCGATCGGCCAGCCAGCGCGCGACCTCGAAACCCTCGTGGTCTATTGCCAGACCGCGAAACCCGCCGCCTGGCGCGATGATCACCGCCACGCCGGTCGCCTTGGCGGGATCGGGCAGCACCGGGGTCAGGGTCGGGTTGACAACATTGCGGATGTTGCGGTTGGACATGCCGCCGAGAGTCATCATCTCCCACTGTTCGGGCAGGGCCTTGGTCTGAGCAGGGCGCAGCGGGATCTGGCCGGGAATATCGACGAGAGGTATGGTCCTCAACATTTTGCTGAAATCGAAGCCAGCGGGAATGGCCGGGGCAGGGGCCGGTGCCGTCTCAGCTTGCGCCGTGGCTGCGAGGGCGAATGGTGCGAGAGCCACTGCAGCCAGCCGAGCGATGGCGCCGAACATTTACGCGCGCCTCACGCCTTGAGCCGCAATTTGCCGAGATAGTCCATCTTGCCAACGGCCAGCCCCTGATTGCGCAGGATCGAATAGGCAGCGGACGAGTGGAAATAGAAGTTGGGCAGCGAGAAAGTGAGGATGAAATCCTCGGCGGTAAAATCCATGCCGCGCGTGCCGAATTCAAAGCGCATGTCCTGGCCCACCATGCCGTCGATCTCGGCCGGATCGACTGCTTCGAGCAAGGCCCGGGCATCGGTCACCATAGCATGCAGCGAGGCGAAATCGAGCGGGGCGGGGTCCATTTCCGGGCCGAATACGCCAGCGCGCAGGCCGGTGATGGCCTTGGCCGAATGATGCACGCTTTCGGAGACCTGCTTGGCGAAAGGCCACATGTCATCAGCCAGCCGCGCGCCTGTGATGGCTTCGGCGGACAGGCCCTTTTCGGCGCAGTGCGCCTCGGTCTTGGTCACCAGTCCGGCAACTGAAGGCAGAATCTGCAGATAGGCCCCGACTGAGGCATGATAGAGCGAAAATGGCATGGCTGATGTCTCCCGGACTTTTGTCCGGGTGGGGTTAGTCTGCCGCGCTGCCCATTGCAATCAGCCCAAGGCAATCGCACCCGCGCAATTGCCTCAATCCGTGGCCTTGGCACCCTTCTGCTCGGCATAGACGATGCAATTGCGGCCCTGTGCCTTGGCGATATAGAGCGCATCGTCAGCCGCCTTCAGCGCGTCGCCGGGCTTGGGATAGGCAAAGATATCGGCGACCCCGCCCGAGAAGGTGATCTTGCCGAACGGCATGTCGTTGGCGCGGTTGACCAGGCGGCGTTCGGCCATGGCCTCGCGCGCATCATCGAGCACTTGCCAGGTCTGCTCGAGGCTCTTGCCGCGGATCAGCGCGACGAATTCCTCGCCGCCGTGGCGAGCGACATGGCATTTGTCGCCCGATATCTTGGCAAGGGTCTGCGCCACGGCCTTGAGCACACGATCGCCAGCTTCGTGGCCGTGGGTATCGTTGACCATCTTGAAGTGGTCGATATCGACGAAGGCAACGCAGAGCGGCTCGCCACAGGACTTGGCTGCGACCAGTTCTTTTTCCAGCGTTGATTCGAAGGCACGGCGGTTGGGCAGGCCGGTGAGGTGGTCCATTTCGGCTTTGCGGCGCGCTTCGTCGAGGCTCGATTGCAGCGAGCGGGTCTGCATTTCGCTGCGGCTCATCTCTTGCTCGATTTCGCGGGTGCGTTCGAGCATGACCTTGGCGATGGTGGCGAGTTCAGTGATGACGATCCCTGCCTTGCTGACCTGTTCGAGCTCGCCGACATGGGCTTCAAGAGCGGTGTTGTATTCGCTGGCGGCGGTCCGGGCGGTCAATGTGGTATCGGCAAAATCGGTGAGGCTGGTTTCCAGTTTGGCCATCAGCGTGTTGAGCATGGCCGAGCCTTCGCCCTGGGCTGACCCCCGGCCGACTTCATCAAGCCATTCGAGCGAGACCGGCTCGCGCGCCGCGACGCGCGCTTCGATCTGGCGGGCGAGGCGCTGGTCGGCGCCAGTGATGATGTCGTGGGCGATGGCCAGGGTATAAGGGCTTACTTCCAGCCGGTGCGTCAGCAGGAAGCTGCCGACATCGCTCAGCAACTGCCGCCGCCGCCGCTCGCGCGGGTCCATATCGGCCTGTTCATCGGCCGATGGCTCTTGCGGTCTGCCATCGGCAAGGGGGCTGGCACCGAAGCCGAGCCAGCGGAGAATGCCGCGCTGTTCGCGGGCAAAATTGGGGTCATGAGCGGTCATGCCCATGGTTAACGTCAGGTTTCAGGAGAGTTTAAGCCCGGACGGTGAAAATTCGGCGAAAAAACTCAGGATGTGAAAGCGTCCACTTCCTCGCCCGGCAGGAACATGACGATCGGGATCTGGCGGTCGGTCGCGGCCTGATAGTCGCGATAGGGCGGATAAAGCTCCGCCATGAATTGCCATACCGCCTCGCGCTCGGCCCCTTGCGGCTCGCGCCAGGTCGTGCGGAAGGCCTGGCCGCCAATCTGGATAGTGACTTCTGCCATCTCCAGCACATTCCAGTACCAGCCGGGATGAACATCGGCGCCGCCCTTGGAGGCGACAATCACCACTTCGCCGCCCATGTCGCCATAGATCAGCGGGGTGATCCGCAGCTCGCCGCTCTTGCGGCCAAGGGTTTCGATCAGCAGGCAGGTGGTGAAGCGATGACCGCCGAGGTGGCGGTAATCGAGCGCATGGCCTTTGCGGCCGCCAGAGCTGAGATAGGTCGCGCGGTGGTCTGCTACGAAGGCCAGCGTGGCGCGTTCGACTTCGGTCATCGCAACTTTGTCATCGCTCATGGCAGGTGCTCCTCTCCAGCAATTTGTGGGAACCTACTTCGCGCCGCCCGCCCGCGCCATGGCAAAACTGTAGCCGAGGTGATCGTTGAAGCCGCTGGGCACCGGCGGGAAGGTCACGGCATCCGTGGTGTCGCCGATCTCGCCCCAGCGCTCGGCGACCTGATCGATCGTCCATTCGGGCTGATAGACGCCGACCGTCTCGGAAATATAGGCCCGGGCAATGCGGCCAGCCAGCGCGACGAGCATTTCGCCGTTGACCGTGCAGTTCTCGTGGCACAGCCAGGCAACCATCGGCGCGACCAGCTCAGCGCGCATATCCGGGAACATCGAAGTGTCGCGGCCTTCGGACAGGCGCGTCTCAGCCGAGGGCAGGATGGCATTGGAGTGCACGCCCTCGGCAGCGCCTTCGTGCGCCAGCACGTTCGAGAGCCCGACCAGCCCGGCCTTGCTGACGGCATAGCCGGCAAGGCCTTTCTCGCTATAGGCCCCGGCAATCGACGAGGTCAGCACGATGCGGCCATATTTCTGCTCGCACATCAGCGGGAAGGCGGCGCGCGCAACGTGATAGCCGCCCATCAGGTGAACGCCCAGGATGGCTTCGAAATCTTCGAGGCTGAGTTCCTTGATCGGCTTGGGCCGGTTGAACCCGGCATTGGCGATGAGAATGTCGACCCGCCCGAAGCTGTCGATGGCTGTCTGGATAATCGCCTTGCCGCCCTCTGCGGTCGAAACCGAATCGGTGTTGGCAACGGCCTCGCCGCCGGCCGCCTTGATCTCGTTCACCACATCCTGTGCCGGGCCGGCATCGGGATCGGCGCCATAGCGGGTGACACCGATATCGTTGACCACCACCTTGGCCCCGCGCGATGCCAGCAGCAGCGCATAGGAGCGGCCAAGGCCGCGCCCGGCTCCGGTGATCACGGCAACGCGGCCGCCAAAACGCAATTCGGTCATGGGCATCCTCCAGATATCAATTTTTGGGCCAGCGATGACAGACGCCGGTCAACATGGTCACGCTCTGGCGCAAATCGCAGAACCGGGCAAGGTCGCGGTGCAAGGTGGCGAGGGCGCCGGTTCCGAGAGCCGCAACTGCTTCGTCGCTGGTGGCGAACCAGGCCTCGGCGATGCCATCGAAAGGGAACAGGGGCAGCGGATCGTGCAGCGGGCGGTTGTGGACATAGCGGATCGGGCCGCCAAGCGCCGCGAAGGCGGCCCGGGCCAGATCGGCGTGTTCGCCGTTCCACCGCGCGTGCCAGTCGGCAAGGCTCAGGTCCGGCTGGCGCGCGAGGAATGTGAACACGGCCACTTCGCCCAGCGCGCCGTCAAGGATCGGCAGCTCTTCGCAATAATAGGTGAAATTGGGCGTCAGCATATCGAAGACGCGCAATTCGTCGGCATCGATCAGCGCGCGTTCGGCGAGGCCAAAGCCCGCGCCGTTGAGCCCGGCGAGCGAAGGACTGGCGGCAATGGCGACCCCGTCATGCTGATTGGAGACTCCGGGCAGATTGCTGTCGATGCGGTTGCAATAACGCATCCAGTCGATCCGGGCCTCGAGCGCCGGAAACTGGCTGGCAAAGACCGCATGGCTGCGCCAAGTGCGCGGCCAGTCTTCGCGGGCGACAGTGTTGGCGCGGCGGGCAAGGTAGATCAGCTTGGCACTCATCGCCAGCGCAGGCGGTCCCGGTTCAACTGATCGATCCGGGTCACGCCCGTCAGCTTCATGCCGCGCTCGATCTCGTCCTTCAGCAGCTCGATCGCGCGCTCAACCCCGGCCTGTCCGGCAGCCGCGAGGGCATAGAGATAGAGCCGCCCGCCCGAGGCGCAGTTGGCGCCGGAGGCGAGCGCTTTCAGCACATGACTGCCGCGCCGAACGCCGCCATCGCAGATGATCTCGATCTCGCCGCCGACTGCATCGACAATTTCGCGCAGCTGGTCGAACGGGGCGCGGCTACCATCGAGCTGGCGGCCGCCGTGGTTGGAAATCATGATCGCATCGGCCCCGATCTCGACCGCGCGCCGCGCATCGCCAGCGCTCATCACGCCCTTGAGGCAGAAAGTCCCGCCCCAGTCATTGCGGATCTGCTCGGCGGTCTGCCAGGTCATCGACTGATCAAGCATGGTGCCGAAATATTGCTGGATCGACACCGCTTCCTGGGTCCCGGCGCGAACATGGGTATCCAGATTGGGCAGGGCGAATTTCTCGCGGAAGACATAGTTCATCGCCCAGGCCGGACGCGCGGCATAGCTCAGCAGCGACGAGGGCGTGAAGCGCGGCGGCGATGAGAAGCCGCTGCGGGCGCAGCGTTCGCGCTTGCCCCCGACAATGGTATCGACCGTCAGCGCGATGGCATCGAACTTGGCCGCCTGGCAGCGCTCGATCATGCTTCGGTTGAGCCCCTTGTCCTTGTGGACATAGAGCTGGAACATCTTCGGCGTCGAGACCATCGCCGCGACTTCCTCGATGCTGACCGTGGCGAGGCTGGATATACCGAACCACAGGCCGAATTTCTCCGCCGCCCGGGCCACCGCGCGCTCGCCCTGCCAGTGGAACACGCGCTGCAGCGCGGTGGGCGACAGGATCAGCGGGAGAGCGCTCTTGCGGCCCATAATCGTCACTGAAGTGTCGATCTGATCGACGCCGGCCAGAACATCGGGAACGAGGTCGCACTCGGCATAGGCCTGGGTGTTGCGCGCCTTGGTCAGTTCGTCATCAGCGCCGCCGTCGATATAGTCGAACACCGGCCAGGGCAGGCGCTGCTTGGCGAGGCGGCGGAAATCGTCGATGTTGTGGCAGTCGGACAGGCGCATGGCTTATTTCGCGCCGTTCGAACCAATAAGCGCCGAAATGATTTGCATGGCGATAAAACCTTTCGGAAAATGTGCGGGCGGTGCCGGGCTGGTCAGCGTTTGAGATCGGCAAAAGTATCGCAAGCGTCCTCATTGCCGCTTTCCATACCCTTGCGCAGCCATTCAATCCGCTGGGCGCTGGAGCCGTGGGTGAAGCTTGCTTCAACCGGGCGGCGACCGGCGGCGCGCATCAGCGCATCGTCACCGATCTGGTGCGCGGCGTTAAGCCCGCTTTCCATGTCGCCAGCTTCGAGCCGGTCCTTGTTCTTGGATGCCCAGACCCCGGCATAGCAATCGGCCTGCAATTCGAGCCGCACCGAAAGCTGATTGGCGCTGCCCGGATTTTGCCCTTGCAGGCTGCGCACCTGGTCGGAAACACCGGTCAGCTTCTGGATGTGATGGCCATATTCATGGGCAATCACATAGTCGCGCGCGAACTGCCCTCTGGCGCCCAGTTCCTGTTCCATCTGCCGGTAGAAGCCGGTGTCGAGATAGATACCCTGGTCTTCCGGGCAATAGAACGGCCCCATTGCGCTCTGTGCAGCGCCGCAGCCGGAGCTGCCGGCCTGCGAATAGAACACCAGTTTAGGCCGCTGGAAGGCGACGTTCGATTGCTGGAACACCGGCTGCCAGGTCTTGTTGAGCGATGGCAGCGTGTCGCAGCTTTCCTTGCTCAGGGCGTCGACCGTGCAGATCTCGCTCGCCGTGGTCCCGCCGCGGGGCTGGCTTTGCGTCTGGCTTGCACCCGTCTGTTGCACTTGTTCAAGGCCGCCCAGCATCTGCGCCGGATCGACGCCGAAGACCAGCGCCAGGATCAGCGCGATGACAACCGTGCCGCAGCCAAGCTTGCCGCCTCTGCCGCCGGTCGGCAGTCGAAACCCGCCGCCACCACCGCTGCGTTGATCCTCCACATCGACGGCGTTGGGATCGAAATCGTCGAGACGCATGTTTGTAAGTCTCCCAGAGGTTCCGCAGGATTCGATTCCGGGCGGTGGAATGTTCGCGCGCGCAATTTAGCCGACAAGTCGATGGAGTCGAGAAAGTTTCGGCCTTTGTGAAGTCTCAAGCGCCAAACAAGCCGAACTGGCTGGTTTCATTCATCTTGCCGACACCCGTGCTTGGTGTAACTTGGAGCCATGACAAGGGGCGCGCAGGGATACGGAAAGTGGCTGGCCTGGCCGGGGCTGGCGGCTGCATTTCTGCTGGCCGCTGCCGCCGATGCCGCGCCGCGCCGCGATACGCAGCTTGAAGCGCAAATGATGGCGCATATCTCAGTGCTGGCCAGCGACGAGTATCAGGGCCGCGAGCCGGGCACTGATGGCGAGGCCAAGACGCTCGCCTATCTCGGCAAGAAGTGGTTCGAAATCGGCCTTACTTCGGGCACCAACGATCCCGGCAACGAATGGTTTGCCCCGGTCAACCTGATCGAGCGGCGACCGGCACTGTCTTCCGCCCGTTTTTTCAGGCGCGGGATTCCTCAGGCGATCGCACCCGATGCCGTGCAGGTGCTCACGTCAGGCCAGCGAAGTCTGGTCAGGAATGCGCCGCTGCTGTTTGTTGGCAAGCTCAACAGCATGCTGCCGCCGCGCAGTGATCTGGCAGGGAAAGTGGCGCTGCTGCTCGATGGCGGGATTGAAAACAGTGAGCGGCAAAACGCGCTGCTGGCGGCGGGGGCAGCGGGGGTGATGACCGTTCTCGACGGCGAGCGCACTCTCGCCTCGATTCAAAGCCGCCGCCTGCGCCCCGGCTACGCGCTGGCCAGCGACACGCTGGGGGGGGATCTGGAAGCCTTCATCACCCGCGCCGGTCTCGATCAATGGCTGCAGGGCACTGGGCAGAGCGTAGCCTCGCTCGAATTGCTGTCGGCCAAGCCGGACTTTTCAACCCGTCCGCTCGAACTGTCGGCCACGCTCGAAGCCACCACCAGCGGCACGGCGATCAAAACCTTCAACCTGATCGGCAAATTGCCAGGCCGACGCCCAGGCAGCGGCGCGGTGCTGTTCGTGGCGCACTGGGATCATTTCGGCGTGTGCGGCGAGCCGCCGGCCGAGGATGTGATCTGCCACGGCGCGGTCGATAATGCCAGCGGGGTTGCCGCGCTGACTGAGCTGGCGAGGCGGCTGGTGCGCGGGCCCCGGCCGGACCGCGACATCTATTTCCTCGCCACCACCGCCGAGGAGCTTGGCCTGCTCGGCGCCCACGCCTTCGCCGATAATCCGCCCTTGCCGCTGGGCCAGATCGTCGCCGCCTTCAATATAGATACCACCGCGCTGGCCCCGTTCGGCTCGCCCATGGCGATTGTCGGCGCGGGCATGACCCGGCTCGACGCGCAGATTGCCGAAGTCGCCCGCCGCGAGAAGCGCAGGCTGGTCCCGGGCGACGCCGCCAATGCCTATGTGCGGCGGCAGGATGGCTGGGCCCTGCTTCAACACGATGTGCCGACCGTCATGGTCTCAAGCGCCTATTCCGATCTTCCCCGGCTGGAGGCCTTCTTCGAAGGACCCTATCACCGCCCCGCCGACAATCTGAAACGTCCGATTGAACTTGGCGGCGCGGCGGAAGACGTAGCGTTTCATCTGGCGCTGGCGCGCTGGTTTGGGGATGTGCGGAAGGTTAGTATGGCGGTGCGGTGAGGGCGGATTGCCGTTGCCCTGGTGTTGGCATAGTTACTCTTGATGCTGACCATTGAAGAGCTATCCATCAAACACGCCGATGCAGCTGCGGAGATTCACCGCGCGGCGGGTGCGCTCATCCCCGGCTATGACACCTCGCTTCATTCAGCCGCAGAATTTCGCGCATTCTATCGGGATGATGTTATGCGGAAAGACAAACTTTGGGGTGCATTTGAAGGTGAGGCATTACGTGGGTTCATTGCACTTCGCCCGGGTTGGATTGATCACCTCTATGTAGAACCCGCAATGCATCGACTTGGCATTGGCTCATTGCTTGTTCGGTTGACGCAATCGATGCAAACAGAATTGAGACTTTATACATTTCAATCAAACGTAATCGCGCGAACGTTTTATGAGTGGCATGGGTTTCTCATTGCGGAGATGACCGACGGCGAGCGAAACGAAGAGAAAATGCCAGACATCACGTATCATTGGGTCCGGGTCTGAAGGCCATCAATCAATTTCTTGTTCAAACGGATTGATAAGCTCAACGCCCATATTGGCGAAATCGGCCACATTGCGGCTTACCAAAGTCAAGCCAGCTTCGATCGCACTCGCGGCGATCCAAGCGTCGCGCTCGGACTTGGGATCGGGGATATGGAGGCTGGCGCATATCAGGGCGACAGCGCGCGAGAGCGGCAGAGTTCGGCTTTCGTAGGTCGTCAAGATCTGGTCATCGAGCCAAAGGCGCAAAATGGACCCTTGCACCGCGTCGCGGCGTTCCATTTGCCGGACGCCGCGCTCCAGTTCGAATATGGTCATCGCCGATACAAATGTGGTCTCGACATCAACCTGGCTGAACCAGCGCGCTGCGTGCGGATCGACTCTGGTCGTGCCAAGCTTTCGGCTTTCCGAAATGATGTTGGTGTCCAGCAGATACATTAGTCGTCGAAATCAGGTACGTGCGAAGTGATATTGGAGCGGGCAGGCTCCCAGTCGAAAGCCTGTGGCGGAACTGGCGTCAGTGCTTCGGAGAGCGTCTTGCGCTGCGATGCCATGCGCTCAAGCGCCTCCTCGATAATGTCAACCTGGCTGCGGCCACCAGTCGCAAGCCGGCGCAGCAACGCGACCGCTCGTGCCGAACGGATGGTAATCGGGGGTTGGCGGCGGCGGGCGGCTTGGGTCATTGTGCATCCTGTCGATGCGGGGGTATAGCGCTGTACATGCACTTGTGCAAGCGCGTTCGCGCCAGGCGACTGGCATCGGCGCGCAAAACCCGAATACATTCCACGCCACTCCCTAAACCTCTCCCACCTTGTGCCCATCGGCAGGCACGGTTACATGGGCCGCCCAAATTCAAGCAGATCATCTTCCGGGGAGCACCCCGAAACAGGCAGGCAGTGGCAAAAATGGACATTCCTCTCGGCTTAACTTTCGACGATGTCCTGCTGCGCCCGGCCGAATCTGACATTCTGCCCAGCATGGCCAATACCAGCACCATGCTGACCCGGAACATCGCGCTGCATATCCCGGTGATTTCCTCGGCGATGGACACTGTGACCGAGGCCGACATGGCCATCGTCATGGCGCAGCTTGGCGGCATCGGTGTGCTGCATCGCAATCTGACGCTGGAAGAACAGTGCGCCGCAGTGCGCGCAGTCAAACGGTTCGAGAGCGGCATGGTGGTCAATCCGATCACGATTGCGCCTGATGCGACGCTTGGCGAGGCGCAGGCCTTGATGGCGGCGAACCGGATCAGCGGTATTCCGGTGGTCGAGGCGTCGGGCAAACTGGTCGGCATCCTGACCAACCGCGACGTTCGCTTTGCCGCCAATCCGGCCCAACCGGTGCGCGAGTTGATGACGCATGAGAATCTCGCGACGGTCAATCTCGGTGTCGGCGAGGAAGAGGCGCGCCGCCTGCTGCACCAGCGCCGCATCGAAAAGCTGCTGGTGGTTGACGATGCCTTCCGCTGCATCGGGCTGATCACGGTCAAGGATATCGAAAAGGCCGTCACCTATCCTGAAGCGACCAAGGATGCCGCAGGCCGCTTGCGCGTTGCCGCCGCCACTACGGTCGGCGACAAGGGTTTCGAGCGCAGCGAGGCGCTGATCGCGGCGGAATGCGATGTCATCGTCATTGACACCGCGCATGGCCACAACCGTGATGTTTCGCGCGCAGTGGAACGCGTCAAGAAGCTGTCCAATTCGGCGCAGGTGATCGCCGGCAATGTCGCCACTGCTGAAGCGGCGCGGGCGCTGATTGATGCGGGCGCCGATGCGATCAAGGTCGGCATCGGCCCGGGCTCGATCTGCACCACGCGAATTGTCGCGGGCGTCGGCGTGCCCCAGCTCACTGCAGTGATGGATGCAGCCGAGGAAGCACAGAAATCAGGCGTGCCGGTGATCGCCGATGGCGGCCTGCGCACTTCGGGCGATGCTGCCAAGGCGCTGGCGGCAGGTGCATCGGTGATCATGATCGGCTCGATGCTGGCAGGTACCGAAGAGGCTCCCGGCGAGACTTTTCTCTATCAGGGCCGGGCCTACAAGTCTTATCGCGGTATGGGCTCGGTGGGTGCCATGGCGCGGGGCAGCGCGGATCGCTATTTCCAGCAAGATATCAAGGACTCGCTCAAGCTTGTTCCCGAAGGAATTGAAGGCCAAGTACCCTACAAGGGCCCGGCGCGCGATGTCATTCATCAGCTCGTCGGCGGCATCAAGGCGGCAATGGGCTATACCGGCTCGGCGACAATCGATGACCTGCGGACCAAGGCGCAATTCGTGCGCATCACCAATGCCGGCCTGCGCGAGAGCCACGTCCACGATGTGACGATCACCCGCGAAGCGCCGAATTACCCCACCCGGTGACCAGTCTTATCCTGGATGCCGGCAATTGACTCCGGCGGCCCGCGTCCAGGCTGCGATCGATATCCTCGACCTCGTCATTGCCTCGTCGCGTGACAATGGCCCGGCTGCCGACAAGATCATCGCCGACTGGTTTCGCACCCGGCGCTTCGCCGGCTCCAGCGACCGCCGCGCGGTGCGCGAGCTGGCCTATGGCGCGATCCGGCGCTGCGGTGAAGTGCCGCCCAGCGGCAGGTCGGCCATGCTGAGCCTGGCACAAGGCGATGCCGCGCTCACTGCGCTGTTCGACGGATCACCCCACGCGCCCTTGCCTATTGATCAGGGCGAGCCGGTCGCAGCACCCGGAATTGCGCCCGCTTGGCTCGAACTCTCGCTTCGCGCTTCGGGAATCGATGGAGATGAAGCAACAGCGCTGCTCGGCCGCGCCCCGCTCGATATTCGCATCAACACGCTCAAGGCGGAGCCAACCACGCTGGAATTGCCGGTTGCCGGCGAAGCGACCATGGTCCGCAATGGCCTGCGGTTGCCGCAAGGCACACAGGTCGAGCAATGGCAGGCATATCGCGACGGGCTGGTCGAAGTGCAGGATCTGGGCTCGCAGCTGGCCTGCAATGCGGCTGCTGCGCAGCCCGGCGAGACCATCATTGATCTGTGCGCCGGGGCAGGCGGCAAGACCCTGGCCTTGGCGGCAGCGATGGAGAACCGGGGGCGGCTGATCGCCTGCGATGTCGATCGCAGTCGCCTGTCGCGGCTGTCACCGCGCGCCGAGCGGGCGGGCGTGACCATTGCGGAGACTTTGCTGCTCGATCCGGGGCGGGAGGCTGCTGCGCTCTCCGGCTGGCAGCAAAAGGCCGATTGCGTGCTGGTCGATGCGCCCTGTTCGGGCACCGGCACCTGGCGCCGCAACCCCGAATCGCGCTGGCGGCTCTCACAAGACCAGCTGTCGCGCAATATCGCCCTGCAAGCGCGTTTGATCGAACTTGCTGCCACGCTGGTGCGGCCGGGCGGGCGTCTGGTCTATGTCGTGTGCTCGCTGATTGATCAGGAGGGGGTTGATCAGGCCAGTGGCTTTCTCAGATCCAATGATCGCACCTGGCAATCGGACCAATTGGACCTTTCGGCCGGTCGCCCGCGGGGTTCAGGTCTTCGCCTGACGCCGTGCCATGATGGCACCGATGGATTTTTCGTCGCACGGCTGTTGCGCATATGATAGCCTCGCGGCAAATGGATGACCCTGAGCGCCCATCGCGGATTGCCCTGACGGAGTTTTTGATGCGTTATTATCCTGCTGCTCTCGCGCTTTCGCTGCTCACTGGGGTCTGGTCCAGCGTTGGCGTGACAGCGCCGTCCCAGCCGCTCGATCCGCGCGCAGCGGCTCTTTTGACCCAGGGTCAGTTGAACCTTGAAGCTGGCAGGCTCGACTATGCGGTCGATGCTTACGAGTCGGCGCTGAGCATCCAGCCGGGCAGCGTCCCGATTCTGCTTGAGCTGGCGTCAGCGACGCGGCGGCAGGGCATGCAGGGCAAGGCGCTGCACTATTACCGTTTGGCACTGGTGGCCGATCCCTCAAATGTCGATGCGATTTCGGGCGAGGGCGCGGCTCTCGTCGAAAAGGGCGCGGTCGAGAAAGCACGGCGCAATCTGACCCGCCTGCAGGGGCTGTGCGGCGGCAATTGCAACGCGACGCGCAACCTTGCGGCGGCAATTGCCAAGGGCCCCACGCCCAAAGTGGTGACTGCCCAGCAGATCACCCCCGAGCCGGTGGTGACACAGAACTGAGTCAGATCAGCGCGCGGAATTCCTCGAGAACGGCGCGGTAAATCCTCTGTTTGAACGGCACGATCAGGCCGGGCAGACTATCCGGCGCGACCCATTTCCATTCGCTGAATTCTGCCGGTTCGTGCGCATCGAGCCGGACATCGCTGTCCGCTCCGAGAAACCGCGCGAGAAACCAGAACTGGCGCTGGCCGCGAAAGCGCCCCCTCCACAATTTGCCGAGCAGGGCATCGGGCAGGTCGTAAAACAGTTCCTCACGCGTCTGGGCGAGCAGAGTTACATGTTCTGAGCCGATGCCGGTCTCCTCCTGCAGTTCGCGTAATGCCGCTGCGGGTAGATCCTCGCCGTCATCAATTCCGCCCTGCGGCATCTGCCAGAAATCGCCTTCGCTTTCGCCGGAGTTCTCCCTCATGTCGATGCGTTGGCCGACAAAGGCCAGTCCTTGTGCATTGACCAACATCACTCCGACGCAGGGACGATAGGGCAGGGCGGAAAAATCAGTCACTTTGGCGGCAAATCCCGGTTAGAGCATCGTGCTGAAAAGTGGGAAGTGCTTTTCAGCAAATGACGATGCGGAACAAACATCTGGAAAAAGTTCAGCGAGTGGCAATCTATTTGGGCACAAATGGCCCTCCACGCCCATAGTTGGCCGATTGCGGCTTGACTAGCACGGCGAGCGGGCGTTTTGCCCAATGTTGCAGTTTGGCCCCTGACAGTTTTTCTGAATTGCACGACAGTGAAAGCATTATAGGGGGCCACCACGCGGTTTAAATTTGCCGCTGACAGAGGACAACAATGGCGACAGTTCTGGCTGAAAGCAATTCTGCGGTGAGCCCCCGCGATAGTGCCGTTCCCGAAGCAGTCGTAGTCCGCTTTGCTGGCGATTCCGGCGACGGCATGCAATTGACCGGCGGTCAGTTTACCCTGTCGACCGCGCTGGCCGGCAATGACCTCGCGACTTTCCCGGACTTCCCGGCGGAAATCCGCGCGCCGCAGGGCACTCTGTTTGGCGTTTCCGCCTTCCAGATCAATTTCGGCTCGACCGACATTACCACTGCGGGCGATGCGCCCGACGTGTTGGTGGCGATGAACCCGGCTGCGCTCAAGACCAATGTTCAGGCGCTCAAGCCCGGCGGTCTGATCATCGCCGACACCGGCGAATTCACCAAGCGCAACCTTGAAAAGGCCAAATACGAAGTCAGCCCGATTGACGATGGCAGTCTGGCAAAGTGGGATGTGCTGGCCTTCGATATTTCTGCGCTGACCATGGAATCGGTCAAGCCCTTCGGCCTCAGCAACAAGGATGCCTTGCGCTGCAAGAACATGTGGACGCTGGGCCTGGCGCTGTGGATGTTCGAGCGTGACCGTCAGCCGCTGATCGATTGGCTCAAGGACAAGTTCAAGAAGAACCCGCTGCTCGCCGACGCCAATATTGCCGCGCTCAATGCGGGCCACGCCTATGGCGAAACTGCCGAGCTTTCCGGCCCGATCAAGCAGGTTCACATGGAGCCCGTGGCTTCGCCGCCGGGACTCTATCGCACGGTGACCGGCGCCGAATCGGTCTCCTATGGGCTGGTCGCGGGCGCGCAGCTTGCTGGGCTGAAAATGTTCTTCGGCGGCTATCCGATCACGCCTGCTTCGGCGATCTTGCATAATCTGGTCAAGATGAAGGAATTCGGGGTCACCACCTTCCAGGCGGAAGACGAGATCGCGGCGATCTGCGCGGCGATTGGCGCATCTTATGCCGGACAACTGGGCGTTACTTCGTCGTCGGGCCCGGGCATTGCGCTCAAGGGCGAGGCAATGGGTCTCGCGGTGATGACCGAACTGCCGCTTGTGATCGTCAATTCGCAGCGCGGCGGGCCTTCGACGGGCCTTCCGACCAAGACCGAACAGAGCGACCTCTATCAGGCGGTCTATGGCCGCAACGGCGATGCGCCTATTCCGGTAGTTTCCTGCCGTTCGCCAGGCGATGCCTTTGACTGTGCGATCGAGGCCGTGCGCATCGCGGTGCAATTCATGACGCCGGTGATCCTGCTGACGGATGGCTATATCGCCAATGCCGCCGAGCCATGGAAAGTCCCCGATCCCAAGAATTTCGCACCGTTTCCAGTGAGCTTTCTTGAAGAAAAGAACGGCGATGTCGTGCTGCCCTACAAGCGCGATGCCAAGGGCGTTCGCCCGTGGATCAAGCCCGGCACCCCCGGCCTGATGCACCGCATTGGCGGCATCGAGAAGGGCATCGATACCGGCGCGATCGACTATGGCTCCGATGTCCACCAGATCCAGACCGATGCCCGCAAGGCCAAGATCGATGGCGTGGCAAAGAGCATTCCGGCGCAGGAAGTGTCGCTTGGCACATCATCGGGCAGGCTGGCAGTTGTCGGCTGGGGTTCAACCTATGGTCCGATCCTGCAAGCCGTGCGCCGCGCACGCGCCAAGGGCCAGGACGTCAGCCACATCCACGTCCGCCACATCTGGCCACTGCCTTCGAATTTGGGCGATCTTCTGAAGGGTTACGATAAGATCCTCGTGCCCGAGATGAATACCGGCCAGTTCAAGACCGTGCTGCGCGATCAGTATCTGGTCGATGCCAAGCCGCTGACCAAGACCAGCGGTCAGCCGTTTACCATTGCCGAGCTTGAAGCGGCCATCGAGGGAGAGCTCGCATGAACGACATGACCCCCATCAAGGTTGAGACCACGCTCAAGGATTGGGAAACCGACCAGGAAGTGCGCTGGTGCCCCGGCTGCGGCGACTATGCGATCCTCAAGGCAGTGCAGCGCACTCTGCCCGAACTTGGCGCCGATCCGGCCATGACGGTGTTTGTCTCGGGCATCGGCTGTTCGAGCCGTTTCCCCTATTATGTCGAAAGTTACGGCTTTCACACTATCCACGGCCGCGCCCCTGCCTTCGCGACCGGCATCAAGCTCGCCAATCCCGAGCTCGACGTGTGGATCGTCACCGGTGATGGCGACGGCATGTCGATCGGCGGCAATCACACGATGCACATTCTGCGCCGCAACCTCGATTGCCAGATCCTGCTGTTCAACAATGAGATCTATGGCCTCACCAAAGGCCAGTATTCGCCGACCAGCCGCCTTGGCACCACCAGCCCCTCGACTCCCGGTGGCTCGGTTGATCGTCCCGCCCGTCCTGCCGCATTTGCGCTGGGCGCTGGCGCGCGTTTCGTGGCGCGCGGCTTCGATGTGTCGAAGAACCTTCCGCAAGTGCTGAAAGCAGCCCATGCTCACAAGGGCGCGGCTTTCATCGAGATTTTCCAGAACTGCATCGTCTACAACAAGGACGTGTTCGACGATTTCGCCGCCCCCAAGGGCGCCGAAGCGCAGCAGCTCTGGCTCCAGCACGACGAGCCGATGCTGTTCGATAAGGGCACCAAGGGGTTGCGGGTTAACACCGATCACCTGCACCTCGACGTCGTCGATGTTGTCGATGGCGACTGGCAGGCGGCGGGCGTGATCGTCCACGATCAGACCAACCGCGCACTCGCGCATATGCTGATCGAAATGCCCTTCGGACCCTTCCCGATGGCGCTCGGAGTGCTTTACGACGACCCGCGTCCGACTTTCGAGCACGAGCTGCTCGGACAGGATGCGAAGCTGGTTGAGGGCAAAGTGGCCGATCTGGGCAAGCTGCTGGCCAAGGGGCAGACCTGGACGGTTGAAGCAGGTGGCCCCGATCTCTGATTGCCTTGCCAGGTAGAGGCTTGGCTGGGGCTGTTCTTGAATTGCATTCTACCGCATTCTTGCGGCATTGGTTACACAGAGCCGGCTGATTTTCTTTGCGTCCGGACGTGATCCAAAGGCCATCAATGGCGCGTATTGCTGTGAATGAGAACTTCAAGAATTTCCTGGCCGGTTGCCCGCATCCTGCAAAGCGTCCATAATCCCGGCATGAATGCACAGGCACCGATCAGGGGAGCGGAGCTTGTTGCGGGCGGCGGCCGCATAAGCTTTGGCCCGCAATGGCTGGCGCGTATCTGGGCTGGCCGGTTTGACAGTATTCTGGACCGCATCGATGCCGGCCTGGTGCGCGGCTCGCTCGAGCTCACCCTTCCCGATGGGCGCACTCGCCTCATGGGCGGCCGGGCGCCCGGTTTTGCCGCCGTGGCCACGCTCACCAGCATTCGCGCAGTGCTGCGGCTGGTCACCAGCGGTTCGGTTGGCTGTTATCAGGGCTCGGAGGCCGGCGAATGGTCGAGCCCTGATCCGGTCACGCTGTTTGCCCTGTTCGTCGACAATGCCCCGGCGCTGGGCAACCGGGCGCGGGCGCATGGGCCGTGGCGACTGGTGGCGCGGTTCATCCACTGGCTGCACCGCAACACCAGGGTAGGCGCCAGCCGCAACATTCATGCGCATTATGATCTCGGCAACGATTTCTATGCCGCATGGCTTGATCCGGCGATGATCTATTCGTCTGCGCGCTTCGAGGGATCAGACCGCGATCTGGCCTTGGGGCAGCAGCGCAAGCTGGAGACCATTACCGCCCGCCTGCCAGGGGCCAGGAATGTGCTGGAGATCGGCTGCGGCTGGGGCTCGCTGGCGCGCCATCTGGCCGACAAGGGGGCACAGGTCACAGCCATCAGCCTGTCCGACGCGCAACTGGACTGGGCGCGCGCGTTGCATGCGGGGCATGCGATTGAATTTCGCAAGCAGGACTATCGCGATGTCACTGGCCAGTTCGATGCCGTGGCCAGCGTCGAAATGGTCGAGGCAGTGGGCCGCGAATATTGGCCTGACTTCTTCGATTGCATCGATCGCTGCCTGGGGCCCGGCGGGCGGGCAGCGGTGCAATATATCGCGATCAGCGAAGAACTGTTCGATGCCTATGCCGACAATGTCGATTTCATCCAGAGCTACATTTTTCCCGGCGGCATGCTGGTGCGCGAGAGCACATTCCGCCAGCTTGCGGCGGCGCGCGGCCTTGTCTGGCAGGATCAGCAGAGCTTTGCCGCCGACTACGCGGAAACCCTGAGGCTATGGCGCGAGAATTTCGATCATGCCGTCAGCGAAGGACGCCTTCCAGCCGGGTTCGACGCGCGCTTCGTGCGGCTGTGGCGCTTCTATCTGATGTATTGCGAAGGCGGATTTCGCGGGGGCGGGATCGATGTCGCGCAGGTGACTTTGGAAAAGCCTGGGGGCAAGCCCGAATAATCAGCAGACCGCGCGATAGACCCCGTCGCCGCGGTAGCGCGCCAGCAGGTTGTCATGGATGATCGGGCTGAGCAGCTTGCTGAACGCGCAACCGACGAGGCCGTTGGACCACCAGATCACCTCGGATTGCTGCGATTCGAGCCCCGGAATCATCAGCCAGCAGACTGTGCCGATGTGAATGCGATTGATCGACATGGCCGAAAAGCCGCCGAGCGAGAGGTCCTTGACCACGGTCTCGAAACTCTTCGAGCCAGACAAGCGCAGAGATGCCGGGATGACGAGAGAGGTGCGAGGCGCGCAGCGATCTTCCTGCGCGGCAGTGGTATATTTGTCAAAGGACTCAAACATTGTCGTCATGACAGGCTCCGGTAATCCAGGTCCAAACAAGCGGGCTTACTTGGTAAAAAATGGACCGAAATACCTGACAGGTTATTACCCTGCGTGGTTAACAGATTCGCGCCAGCCGCTGGCAAACTGTCCACCAAGCAAGGAAACCAATCGATCAGCGACTACTTCCGGCGGCTTGACAGAGACCGGATCTTCGCCGGGATAGGCGCGGGCGCGCATTGCGGTGCGGGTGGCGCCGGGGCTGACAATCGCCACCCGGATTCTTGCCACGTTCATGGTCTCCTGCGCATAGCATTCGAGCAGGACTTCGAAGGCGGCCTTGCTGGCGGCATAGGCGCCCCAATAGGCTCGCGGCGCTCTGGCGACACCGGTAGTCAATCCGATGATCCGCGCGTCGGTGCTGGCGCGCAACATCGGATCAAAGGCCGCGAGCAGGGCCTGCGTCGCCAGCACATTGACGGTTATGGCAGTGCCGAATGCCTTCGCGTCGATATCGGCAACCGAGGAAAGCTGGGGCAACACCGCAGCATTGATCACCAGCATGTCGAGCGCCTGCCAGCGCTGCGATATGGCGGCAGCAAGCCGGGCAATCCCGTCGGGCTCGGTGAGATCGAGCGGGGCAATGGTGGCCTGGCCGCCCGCTGCATGAATGCGCTCTTCGACGGCTTCGAGCGCTCTGGTGTCGCGCCCGGTCAGCACCACGTGCGCGCCAGCTGCGGCCAGCGCCTCGGCAGTCGCCGCGCCGATCCCACGGCTCGCCCCGGTGACGAGCGCCAGTTGGCCGTCAAATTTCTTCATGCGCAGGGCTTCATGCGACTTTATCGACCGGCAGGGTCAGCTGGGCGGGGGCTTCGCGGTCGGCATTGTCGGTCAGCCGGGTGGGATATTCGCCGCTGAAGCAGGCATCGCAGAATTGTGGGGCGCCATTATTGCGGCTGCTCTCGCCGACCGCGCGATAGAGCCCGTCGATCGAAACGAAGGCCAGGCTGTCGGCATGAATGTAGTCAGCCATGCCCTGGATATTCATCCGCGCCGCCAGCAATTTCGAACGTTCGGGTGTATCGACACCGTAAAAGCAGCTGTGCTCGGTTGGCGGGCTGGCGACGCGCATGTGGACTTCGGCAGCGCCGGCATCGCGCATCATCTGGACGATTTTCATCGAGGTCGTGCCGCGCACGATCGAATCGTCGATCAGGATGATGCGCTTGCCGGCGACCAGTGCGCGGTTGGCATTGTGTTTGCGTTTGACGTCGGCATGGCGCGCGCCGTCCTCGGGCTGGATGAAGGTGCGCCCGACATAGTGCGAACGGATAATGCCGAGCTCGAAGGGGATCCCCGATTGCTGCGCATAGCCGATCGCGGCCGGCACGCCGCTGTCGGGCACGGGGATGACCAGATCGGCATCGACCGGGGATTCCTTGGCCAGTTCCACGCCGATCTGCTTGCGCACCTCATAAACCGATTTGCCGCCACTGATCGAATCAGGGCGGCTGAAATAAACGTGTTCGAAGATGCAGGGCCGGGGGCTGACCTGGCCAAACGGCCGGTGGCTGGTGATCTTGCCGTCAGGCGACACTTCGATAAGTTCGCCCGGCTCGACTTCGCGGACGAAATCGGCGCCAACCACGTCAAGTGCGACAGTTTCGCTGGCGAAGATGATGGCATCACCGATCCGGCCCATCACCAGCGGCCGGATACCTAACGGATCGCGGCAGGCCACCATGCGTTTGGGGGTCATGCAGATCAGCGAATAGGCGCCTTCGACCAGTTGCAGCGCATCGACAAACCGTTTGAGCAACGTCGGATAACGGCTGGTCGCGATGAGATGGACGATGACTTCGGTGTCGGATGTCGACTGGAAGATCGAACCCTTGGAAATCAGTTCACGTTTCAGGGTCATGGCATTTGAAATATTGCCATTATGCGCAATTGAAAAGCCGCCTGCAGCAAGATCGGCGAACAGCGGCTGAACATTGCGCAGGCCTTGCCCGCCGGTCGTCGAATAGCGGACATGGCCCGAAGCCATCGAGCCCGGCAGTCCGGCGAAGCTTTCATTCCCGGTAAACACTTGCGCCACATGGCCGATGCCGCGCTGCGCATAGAATTCCTGGCCATCAAAGCTGACGATACCGACCGCTTCCTGGCCGCGGTGTTGCAGGGCATGCAGGCCCAATGCGGTCATGGCTGCGGCATCTTTCGCGCCGATCACGCCAAAAATGCCGCATTCCTCGCGCAGCTTGTCGCTGTCAACATCCCAAGGGGCAATGTCGAGGAAAGGGTGAGTCAGGTTCATGGAATCGCCCGGTCTGTGCAGGGGGTCGCTTTGGCCGCGATTGGCGGCAAAGGCAAGGGGACTGGGCGGCCGATGCACCACGCATTTGCCAGGCCGTGCGATTTGCGAATCCGGGGCATGCCCAGTCCAGGCGGACATGGCTCGGGGGCTGCAATCGCGCTCTATGATTTTCCGGTCAGCCGCGCCCAATGGGCGACAAGCTGGGCGGCGTTTTCTTCCCAGCTATAGCCCTCGGTCGCGCGGACGACTTCGGCCTGCGCCGGGGGCGATTGCAGCAGGGCCACTACTGCCTCGGCAATCTCCCGCCCGTCGCGCGCCGCAAAGCGGCCCCATGCGGGATCAGTGATCAGTTCGAGCGCGCCGGGGATCGGCGTGGTGACCACCGGCACGCCGCAGGCCAGCGCTTCGATCCAGGCATTGGCAAGGCCTTCGCTCGATGAGGGCATGACAAAGACATCTGCCGCAGACAGCAGTTCAGGCAGCTCGGCATGGGGCACAGGCCCGAGGAAATGTACCCGCTCTGCCACGCCCAATTGTGCTGCCCTGGTGCGCAGCATCGCCTCATCCGGGCCGGCACCTGCCAGCGCCAGCTCAGCCCGGGGCAGCAGCGCCATGGCGTCAATCACATAGGCCTGGCCCTTGCGCGGGATCAGCGCGCCGACGCAGGCGAGCAGCGGAACGTCCGCAGCAAAGCCGAATTTGGCGCGGGCAGCCGCGCGGTCCAGCGGGCGGAAACGGCTGCGATCAAGCCCGGTGCGGTGGAGCGTTATCCGCTCACGCGGCAGACCGAGCGCGGCCATGTCGTCGGCGATGCCCTGCGCCACGGCGAGCATGCCTGCGGCCTGTCGCCCGGCGGCGAGGACCTGGGCCGCTGTGCCTTTCTGTGTCCCCCAGTGATGGATATCCGCGCCCCGCGCCTTGATCGACAAGGGCAGCTCCAGCGCAGCGGCAATTCGTGCCGCAGCAGGCCCGTCCGGGTAAAAGAATTGGGCATCGACCAGATCGAAGGGCGCTTCCGCATGCAATTTGCGGGCAAGCGGCAGGACCGCGCGCACGATTGCGCCGGGGTTGAACCGTCCGCCAATGCCGGGCAGCAGCCGAAAGCGCGGGCGCAGGACCTTGACCCCGCCGCGCAATTCCTCTGCGGGCAGGCGGGTCAGTGCCCGGTAGCGCGGATGCTGCGACAGCGGCCAGGGCGGCAGGCCGATCGGGTTGATCAGCAGCAGCTCCGCATCACCGCGCTGCGCCACGGCCTGCATCTGCCGCTCGACAAAGACCCCGAAATTGGGCTGCGCATTGCTCGGATAGAGCGTGCTTATCGACAGGATGCGCATGGGTCCCGCGCTCAGAGCGTCCGCACCAGCATCTCCGCTGCGGCCAGCCAGGGCGGGTTTTCGACAACGACCTGCTTGCTGCCAGCGCCGGGCGGCAGGATTGCCACGCGCGCGCCGTCGCGGTCGATCATCCGCCCGAAGGCAAAGCGCCCGCCGGGGCGCGGTGCGAGCACGTCGCGGTTGAGCAGGCGGGCGAAGTTCTCGGGCTCGCTCTGGCGCAGCCATAGTTGATCCCCGGCGCGGTATTCGCCGGCGCTGTGTTCGATGGTCATGGCGACCAGCGCGCCGTCACCGCCAAGCGCAGTCGGCAGCACAGCATCGCGCGGGACGGACAGGGCATCGGCGCCATTTTCGAGCAGCCGGGCGATCAGTTGCGGCTGGGCGCTGTCTTCACCGCGCAGCAACAATTCGGGCTCGACCCCCAGCGCGGCGGCGATCTTGTTCATCCACACCAGCGAGAGGTTGCGCATGCCGGTCTCGAGTCGGCCGATGGTCTGGGCGGTGGTCGCCGGCGTGCAGCGCTCGGCCACATCGGCCAGCGTCATGCCCTTCTGCTTGCGGATATCGCGAATGCGGTTGATCATGTCAGAACCTTTCATAACCATATCGGTTTTTCTCTTTCCTACACAAGGTTCGATTTGGCAAGTGGTGATTCGCGCACCAGAGGAAGGGATCTGCCATGCACCGCCAGCTTGTCGAACGTGAACTCACCAGCGAAGGCCCCACGCGCCGCTCCGCCCAGCGCGGCGGCCGCAGCGTCACCGTCAATCTCGCCGAATCGCCCTTGAGCTGGCTACATTCGCGCGGGCACCTGTCCGACCGCCAGTTCGCCGCCGGCGAGCGCCTCCGCGCCGACTGGGAACGCGCCCAGCTGTCACCAGGTATCACCATGCGCTGGGATGTGGTGCGGATCAGTTCGACCGGGGATCGCGGCCTCTCAGCCGGGGAGCGCCAGATTGCAGCGAAGGCGCGCTTCGACGGGGCAGTGAGCGCGGCGGGGCCGGGACTGGCCGATGTGCTTTGGCGGGTGGTCTGCGCAGGAGAGACTTTGCCGGATGCGGAGAAGGCGATGGCTTGGCCGGTGCGCAGCGGCAAGCTGGTGCTGAGCCTGGCGCTGGACCGGGTGGCGGAATTTTATCGGCTGGGGTGAGGGGGCTTGATGCTGGTCAATCCGCAAGGCCGGGCCGCGTGCTAGAGGCGTTGCAAGGAGGCCGTGATGAAACAAGCAAATTGGCCGCAGTGTTCGCCTTGTTGCTGCTGACCGGCGCGCAGCAGCCTCAACCTTCGGCCCCGGCCGCGGATGCGGAGACGATCGTCGTCGAAGGCAAGTGGCAAGCGCAGCCCAGCCGGTACCCGATGCCGCGACACTATATGATCGCGGCCTGGGGCGTGCCCGCGCCCTATCAGGGCATGACCAATCCGCTGCAGCGCCGCAAGGAAGTGCTGGATCGCGGGCAGGCGATTTACAGGCAATACTGCGCGATGTGCCACGGCGATGGCGGTGCCGGGAATGGCCTTGCCGGCAAAAGTCTCTCGCCGCCACCGGGCAATCTGGTCTGGCTGTCTGATGTGCCCGAGAAGCAGTGGGACGAATTCATGTACTGGACGATTGCCGAGGGCGGAACGGCGCTGGGCACTTCAATGCCGCCATACAAACAACTGCTCACGCGGGATGAGGTGTGGGCTGTGACGGCCTATATCCAGGAGAATATCCCGTTTGTTTCGCGGATGCGATGAGGGATCGCTTTCTGTAGCGACGGTCGGCTGCGGTTCATCTTGCGCGGTTTACAGCTGGTAGCGTCAATCGGGAGGAGGCTGCGGCCATGCTGCATTTCGGGAAAATATGTCGGGCGATGTTGCTGGCGATCATGGCCAGCTTGGGCATTTCAGGGGCAGTTAGCGCGCAAGAGGCCTATGGTCCGCGCATTATCCATCTCAGCGTGGTCGATCGCGAGACCGGGCAGGTGAAGCGGGTTTATTACCACCAGCGCCGCTATTTCGTTTCGGCGCAGACCGGCAACCGCTACAGCCTGCGCGTCGAGAATGTCACCGGTGAACGTGTGCTGGTGGTGCTGTCGGTCGACGGGGTCAATATCCTGACAGGCGAGACCGCCGATTTCAATCAGCGCGGCTATATCCTCTCTCCGCATGAGAGTGCAGACATCAACGGATGGCGCAAGAGCGAGACCGAAATCGCTGCGTTCCGTTTCGCGCCATTGCCGCAGAGCTATGCGGCGCGAACCGGACGGGCAGGCGACGTCGGCGTGATCGGCATGGCCGTGTTTCGCGAACGCAGGCCGCCGCCGCCGCCAAAAGTGCTGAGGGATGAGCGGCGATTCCGCCGGGCACCGCCGCCACCACCACCGCCTCCGGCACCAATGGCGGGTGCGGCCGGATCAGGTTCGGGCGCGCGCGATGCGACGGCCCCGAGCGAATCGAACCAGAACATGGCGCCGCGCTCCGAAAAGCTGGGCACCGCACATGGCGAGATCGAACGCGATGTCATCGGAACTGCGCCTTTCGAAAAGGCGAGCACGAGACCGGAAAGTATGCGTGTTGTCGAATATGACAGTGTTGCAAATCTGATCGCAGCCGGGGTTATCCCGGCCAATTCGGAGGAAGCGCGTCAGCCACGGCCATTTCCCGGCAATCGTGACCGCGAAGGCTATGTACCCGATCCGCCGCCCTATCGCCCAAACTAGCCTTCGACCACTTCGGCCAGTTCCAGCCAGCGCTCCTCCGCTGCGTCCTTCTCTGCCCGCGCCGCCTCGATCGACTTGGTCAGTGCGGCAAACTTCGCCGGGTCGCGGGTGTAGAGCGTGGCATCATGCAGTGTCGCCTCGTCGCGGGCGATGGCGGCTGCGATTTCCTCGATGCGCGCGGGGAGGAGGTCGTAGTCGCGCTGGTCCTTGTAGGTGAGCTTTGCCTTGGCCGTAGCAGGCGGAGGTGGTGCAGGGGTGTCTCGACTTCGCTCGACACGAACGGGAGCCTTGGAGACAAGCCGCTGCTGCCGCTGCTTCTCCCAGTCCGCATAACCGCCCGCGACAATATCCACCCGGCCAGACCCATCCAGCCCCAGCGTCACCGTCACCGTGCGATCCAGAAAATCGCGGTCGTGGCTGACGATCAGCACAGTGCCGTCATAGTCGGCGATGACTTCCTGCAGCAGGTCGAGCGTTTCAAGGTCGAGATCGTTGGTTGGCTCATCGAGCACCAGCAGGTTCGACAATCGCGCGAATTCGCGGGCCAGCAGCAGCCGCGAGCGTTCGCCGCCGGACAGGGTGCCGACGCGGGCATCGACAAGGCCGGGATCGAACAGGAAGTCCTTCAGGTATCCCTGGATGTGTTTGCGCACCCCGCGCACATCGACCCAGTCGCCGCCTTCGGCCAGAATATCGCGCACTTTCTTGTCGGGCGTCATCAGACTGCGCTGCTGGTCGATCATCACGCCTTCCAGCGTTTTGGCGAGGGTTACGGTGCCTTCATCGGGTTCGAGCTCGCCAGTGAGCAGCTTGAGCAGCGTGGTCTTGCCGGAGCCATTCGCGCCGACCACGCCGATCCGGTCACCGCGGGTGATGCGCAGGGTGAAGTCCTTGATGATGGTGCGTTCATCAAAACGTTTGGTGACCCGATCCGCAACAATCACTGCCTTGGTCTTGCTGTCATCGCTGGCGAGTTTGAGTTTTGCCGTCCCGGTGGGGTTGAGCATCGCAGCGCGCTGGGCGCGCATCTCCCAGAGCTTCTCCAGCCGACCCTGGTTGCGCTTGCGCCTGGCGGTGACACCGCGTTCCAGCCAGTGCGCCTCAAGCTTGAGCTTGGCGTCAAGCTTTTCGCCCGCGCGCGCCTGTTCGGCATAGACCTGATCTTCCCAGGCCTCATAGCCGCCGAAGCCCACTTCCTTGCGGCGCAGCGAGCCCCGATCAAGCCACAGCGTTGCCTTGGTCAGCCGGGTCAGGAAGGTGCGGTCGTGGCTGATCGCAACGAAAGCGCCCTTGTAGCGTGACAGCCAGTCTTCCAGCCAGTCGATCGCGGCAAGGTCGAGGTGGTTGGTCGGCTCGTCGAGCAGCAACAGGTCGGGTTCGGAAGCCAGCGCGCGGCACAGAGCCGCCCGCCGCCGTTCGCCGCCCGAAGCGCTGGTGGCATCGCGCGAGAGGTCTATGCCAAGCTGGTCGGCGATGGCTTCGACTTCATGGCGCGGCGGCGCGTCCGGCTCATGCAGCGCGAAATCGAGTAGCGTGGCATAGCCAGTGAAGAACGGATCCTGCTCCAGCACGATGACCCGGGTGCCCGGCTGGATCGAACGGTTGCCCTTGTCGGCCTCGATCTGGCCCGCGATCAGCCGCAGCAACGTGGTCTTGCCGGCGCCGTTGCGGCCGATCAGCGCCAGCCGGTCGCGCGGGGCGATGTGGAGGTCAAGGTTGCGGAACAGCCAGCCCGATCCCTGGATCAGGCCAAGGTCTTCCCAGGAGAGGATCGGTGCGGCGGCCATGGCGGCTGCCCCTAGACGTCGGCGTGCTTGGTTGACAAGCGGCGCATACGACATTCACCCCTTGTTCAAGGCGCTGACCTTAGGCATCACGGCATGATGAAAGAATTTGTTGCCCTGTTGTGCCTGCCCGTGCTGCTCGCGATCCCATCACTTACGAGCCTTGCCCAGAGCAATGGCGAACAGAACCAGGTGCGCAAGGATATGCGCGCCGGCAATGTTCGCAGTTTGCGCGAGATCGAGGAGCGGGTGCTTCCGACCATGCCCGGCATGGAATATCTCGGGCCTGAATATGATCCCGCGGCCATGGCCTATCGCCTCAAATTCATCCGCGACGGCCGCGTGGTCTTCGTCGATGTGGATGCGCGCTCGGGTGCGATCCTTGATCAGAGGCGCTGAGTGTTGACGCTAACCTGCTTTCGCCCCATGTGAATCGCTACGGCAAAGGGAAATTCAAGCGATGCGCGTCCTGATCGTCGAGGATGAACCTACCCTCGGCAAACAACTCAAAAGCACACTCGAGCAGAACGGCTACGCGGTCGATCTGTCAGTCGATGGCGAAGACGGCCATTTCATGGGCTCGACCGAGGAGTATGACGCGGTCATCCTCGATCTCGGCTTGCCCGAGATTGACGGGCTGACCGTGCTCGGCATGTGGCGGCGCGAGGGACGCAAGTTCCCGGTGCTGGTGCTGACCGCGCGCGATTCATGGTCCGACAAGGTCGCCGGGCTCGATGCCGGGGCGGATGATTATCTCGCCAAGCCGTTCCAGACCGAAGAGCTGATCGCCCGCCTGCGCGCGCTGATCCGCCGCGCATCTGGCAATACTTCGAGCGAGCTGATTGCGGGGCAAGTGCGGCTGGACACCCGTTCGGGCCGCGTGACGCTCGATGGCGAGCCGGTCAAACTGACCGCGCAGGAATACAAGCTGCTGTCCTATCTGCTCCATCACAAGGGCAAGGTAGTCAGCCGCACCGAGCTGATCGAACACATTTACGATCAGGATTTTGACCGCGATTCCAATACGATCGAGGTCTTTGTCACGCGCATTCGCAAGAAGCTGGGCGCCGATGTCATCACCACCATCCGTGGCCTCGGCTACAGCCTCGACGATCCGGCCGCTGGCAGCCGGGGTTAAATCCCTCATTCCGTCCGCCCTGAGCTTGTCGAAGGGCTGTTTTTTCTTGCGAGGTAGCCAAGAAGTGCAGTCCTTCGACAGGCTCAGGATAGACGGAGTTGGCGCAAGGGGCTGAGTCATGGCTCCAGCCGGCGAGCAAACCACAGTCCCCGACCCATCACCCGCGCATACCGGCTCGCTGTCTTCGCGGATCATGCTCATCGCTGCCGGCTGGATCACGATCCTGCTGTTGGCCGGTGGCTTCACGCTCGATCGCACCCTGACAGGCCTGATCACCCGCCAGTTCGATGACCAGCTCGGCTACATGCTCACTGGCATGGTCGGCTCGGCCGAGATCGGCCCGGACGGCGAAGTTTTCTTCAACCGCCCGCTCGGCGACCAGCGCTTCCTCGAGCCCAACAGCGGGCTTTACTGGCTGATCCGCGGCAAGGGGCACGAAGACTTTGCCTCGCGCAGCCTGTGGGATGGCAATCTCGAAGTGCGCGAGGGCCATTTCGACAGCAAGCCACATTCCTTTGACAGCTACCAGCGCCCCAAGGAGCCGCTGCGCATCATGGAGCGCTCGATCATCCTGCCGGGCAGCGAAACCAAGTGGCAATTTGCTGTCGCGGGCAGCCGCCAGACTCTCGACACCCAGATCAGCCGGACCCGTTCGATCCTGGCTTACAGTTTTATCATTCTGGGCCTCGGGCTGTTTGTCATGGCGGCTCTGCAGACTTGGTATGGGCTTGGGCCGCTGCGCCGGGTGCGCCGGGCGATCAAGACCATGCGCACCATCGGCGCGGGCCGCGTCACCGAGCCTCTGCCGCTCGAGGTGCAGCCCCTCGTGCAGGAGCTTAACGCGCTGCTCGAACATACCGAGCGGCAGGCCGAGGAAGCGCGGACTCACGCGGGCAATCTCGCCCATGCGCTGAAAACTCCGCTCACTGTGGTGATGAATGCGGCGACGGCCAAGGCGCCCGATCTTGCCGACACTGTGATCCGCGAGGCGGCAGTGATGCGCCGTCAGGTCGATCATCACCTCGCCCGCGCGCGCGCCGTGGGGCGGCGCGCGGTCGGTCTGTCACGGGCCTCCGTGTGGGAGAGCGTCGAGGCAGTGCTGCGAGCAGTGACCCGGCTTTATGAGAAGACCCGGTTCGATCTTGACGGCAATCGCGAGGTCAATGTCGCGATCGAGCGGCAGGATCTCGATGAAATTCTCGGCAATCTGATTGAAAATGCCGCAAAATATGGCGGCGGATCTGTGTTCGTTACGGTTGATCACGGCTCCCCCCCCGGCTGGTGCGAGATCTGGATCGAGGACGACGGCATGGGCATCCCCGAAGAAGAACGCACCCGCATCTTCGATCGCGGGGCGCGGCTGGATACCGGCAAGCCGGGCACTGGTCTGGGGCTCGCCATCGTGCGCGATGTGGCCGAGATCTATGGCGGGACGGTGGAGCTCGATGAGAGCGAGGATCTTGGCGGGCTGCTGGTCAAGCTGCGGCTGCCGCGGGCGGGTGGTTGATTGCCCTTGTGTGGATAAGCTGATATACGCTTATCCACACAAGCGGAGGCTATCATGGGTGACGAGTCGGTTCGCTGGACTGTGGTTGTCGACAAGTCTTTGGATATAGACCTGCGCACGCGTCTTGCCGAACGAGGCATGAAAAAGGGGGATCTCTCGAAATACATCAAGGAAGCCGTGCGCTTGCAGATGTTGCGCGATGCAATTGCCGATGTGCGCGAGGGTTTCAAGGATATGATGCCAAACGCAATTCAGGAGCTTGTCGACGAGGCTCTTGCCGCAGTTCGCGCCAATCCGGCGGCCTATGATCGCGATCCTTGATACCAACATCCTGATCAGCGCTTTGCTTGATTCCCGGTCTCTGCCTGCAAGGCTTGTTGATGCCTGGACCGAGCAACGCTTCACTCTGTTGACCAGCGAGGAGCAGATCGTTGAACTGAAAAGGGTGTCATGCTATCCGAAGATATCGGCTTTAATCTCTGCGCCGCGTGCTGGCCGTTTGGTTCGGGAATTGCGGGCCTCTGCATCGTTGATCGGCGCACTTCCAGACGTCGATATTTGCCACGATCCCAATGACAACTTCCTTCTCGCCATGGCGCAACAGGGCAATGCCAACTTTTTGGTCACTGGCGACAAGGCCGACTTGCTCGGTCTGGAAAAATTTTCCGCAACGAAAATCATTGCTGTACGGCAGTTTGCCCAAATTCTGGCTTTGTAGCTGGCCATTTGCGCGGGAATAAATTGCTCAGGTGAACCGTTAATGGAATAATTTACCCGTTTCAGGAGAAGGCCGAAGCGCGAATCAGCAAAGCTTCGTTTTGTCCCGATGGTTGTTGCCGCAAGCCTGCTTGGCCTGGCCGCACCGCTGCTGGCCGCAGGCGGCGGCGGGGATGGCGGCGGATCGATGCCGAGCGCGAGCGCGCCGCAATATGATCCGGTGGTGGAATTCAACGCGGGCACGGCGGGGATGCAGGCACAGAACTATGCCGAGGCCAAGCGCCGCTTCGATCATGTGCTGACCGTCAATCCACGCGACGCCAATGCCAATTATCTCGCTGGAATGGCGCGGATCGGGCTGAACGACGCCAAGGGCGCGGTGCGCTATTTCGAGAAGGCAGTGAAGGCCGACGGCACCATGATCGCGGCGCACAAGCAGCTGGGCCTCGCCTATGCGGCAAGCGCCAAACCAGACAAGGCGCAGATCGAGCTCGATGTGCTCAAGGCCAAGGCGGCGCAGTGCGGGACGACCTGCCCGGATGCCGCCGCCTTGCAGGATGCGATCACGGCGATAACCAATGCCATGGCCGGAACCCCGCAAGCCAGCATCGATTCCGCCGCAAGCCTCGTCTTTGCTTCAGCTGCCGAGGGCGACAGCGCCTATTTGGAGGCCGTCGGGCTGATCAATCAGCATCGCTATGCGGACGCAATAGCCTCGCTGAACCGGGCGCAGCGCAGCTTTGGTGCCCATCCCGATATTCTCACCTATCTCGGCTTCGCCAACCGCAAGCTCAATAACTATGACCTCGCCGAGACCTACTATCGTCAGGCGCTGGCGATTGCCCCGCTCCATCGCGGGGCGACCGAGTATTATGGCGAACTGATGGTCGAGCGGGGCGATCTGGCAGGCGCGCGGCGCAAGCTGGCGGCGCTCGACGCGATGTGCAGCTTCGGCTGTTATGAAGCCGAGGAGTTGAGGCATTGGATCGCATCGGGCCACGGCTCGCAGTCCTGAGGCTGGGTCTCGGAGCGGCGCTAACCGCTGCCGCGCCAAGCGCCCCCTATCCGATCCGCGCAGCGCAATGGCTTGATCCGCCGCAGCGGTACACTGCGCTATCGAGCCAGCCCGCCGAATGCGCTGCTGTCCCGCGTGATGCGGCGGAGCGGCAATTGTTCGAGATCGGCCGGGCCGCCTTCCGCGCTCCCTTGCTGCTCGGCGGGCAGGCGGCGCGCTCGGGCCTCTCCTGCGCCAGTTGCCACAGCAATGGCCGCCGCAATCCGGCTTTCCGCTTTCCCGGGCTGTCAGGCGATCCCGGCACTGCTGACGTCACTTCCTCGTTGATGAGCTCGCACCGGGGCAATGGTCAGTTCGATCCCCGGCCGATCCCCGATCTTGCTGTTCCGGGCAAGGTTGCGCGGGCGCGCGGCGATCCGGCTCTCGAAACATTCATCCACGGGCTGATCACCCAGGAATTCGACGGTGCCGAGCCGCCAGCACTGATCCTGCGAGGGCTGGGCGTCTATGTCCGCGCGATTGGCCGTCCGGGGTGCGATCTTCAGGGCCGCGAGCCTTTGCGGCTGGCAAATCTGACGCAAGATGCATCACGGGCTGTGGCGGCTTCATCCCATGCCTGGCGCAGTGGAAATGCAGCAGCGGCGCGGCTGTTGCTGTCGTCGGCGCGGTCCATGCTGGGGCTGATCCATGAACGCTATGCCGCGCCGCGTCTGGCCAGCGACCGGCAGGCCCTTCTGCGCGCCGATCTTGGCCTGCTGGCAGTCGAACAGGCGATGGACCGCAAGGACACCCGTGTCCCCGCCATGCTGGCGGCGTGGCAGACAAACCGGCGCTGGACTGTTCCGCTGGCGCGCGATGAAGCGCGATCGCTGTTTGCTGCGGCTAATCTGACGCGCAGCCTCGCCGCTATTTCGCGCCCGCTGCCTGCTCGTGATGCCGGATCACCTCATTGATGATGAAGCGCAAGAACTTCTCGCCGAAATCGGGATCGAGATGGGCATCTTCTGCCAGCGCGCGCAGCCGGGCGATCTGCATTTCCTCGCGGCTGGGGTCTGACGCAGGCAGCTGTCGCTCAGCCTTGTAGGCGCCCACGGCCTTGGTGATCCGGAAGCGTTCGGCCAGCATGTGAATCAGCGCGGCGTCGATATTGTCGATGCTGGCGCGGTAGCCGGCCAAAGTCTCATCGGGCACGGGATCGGGGGCAGGTTCGGTCTCGCTCATGCTGGCTCCGCTAGCATGCAGAAAGACGATTGACCATTGTTGCAATGCCATTGCCCGCTTTGCACTTGCCTTCCGCGCCGCGCCGCGCGATGCGCACGAAATGAGCGCTGACGTCATCCCCCTGCGCCCCCGCGCGTCCGAACCCTCGCTGTCCCCAATGCTGGCGCTGACTGCGCCCGGCATGAACAATGTCAATGCAGTGATCCTTGATCGCATGCAGAGCGAGATTCCGCTGATCCCGGCTTTGGCAGGCCATCTCATTTCCGGCGGCGGCAAGCGGCTTCGCCCGATGCTGACCATCGCCGGGGCGGCGCTGTGCGATTATCATGGCGAGCGCCACCACAAGCTCGCCGCAGCCGTCGAATTCATCCACACCGCGACCCTGCTCCACGACGATGTCGTCGATGGCTCCGATCTGCGCCGTGGCAAGGAGACGGCCAACATCGTTTATGGCAATCCGGCGACGGTGCTGGTCGGCGATTTCCTGTTCAGCCGCGCTTTCGAACTGATGGTCGAGGATGGCAGCCTCAAGGTGCTGAAGATCCTGAGCCACGCCTCTGCCGTCATCGCGGAGGGCGAAGTCGATCAGCTGACCGCGCAGCGCCATATCGAGACCAGCGAAGACCGTTACCTCTCGATCATCGGCGCCAAGACGGCCGCGCTCTTTTCGGCCGCCTGCCGCATTTCTGCGGTGGTGGCCGAGCGCAGCGAGGCGGAAGAGCGCGCGCTGGAAGACTATGGCCGCAATCTCGGCATAGCCTTCCAGCTGGTCGACGATGCCATCGATTATGATTCCGAGGCCGCCGAAATGGGCAAGGGCAAGGGCGACGATTTCCGCGACGGCAAGATGACCCTGCCGGTGATCCTCGCCTATGCGCGCGGCAATGCCGAAGAGCGCCAGTTCTGGCAGGACGCGATTGCCGGCTTCCGCATCGAGGACCTCGACCTTGCTCATGCGGTCACCCTGATCAACCGCCACGACGCGGTCAGCGCCACCCGCGAACGCGCCCGCCTCTATGCCAGCCGCGCAATCGATGCGATTGCCGGTTTCCCGGCGGGCGAGGCGCGGTCAGCTATGGCCGAAGCGGCGGAGTTCGCGGTTTCGAGAAGGTATTAGGGGCTATCTGTTTCAGTCAAAGGCACCACCTTCTTCCCCCTTGATGGGGGAAGGATACGCAGGTTTGGCAACTTGTTGCCTAGCCGCAGTTGGATGGGGGTGAGCTCTCCGGCAGCCGCTGCGTGTGGGGCACCAACACCCCCATCCAATTACGCCTAACTTCGCTCCGCTCCGAAAGGCTCCGTATCCTTCCCCCATCAAGGGGGAAGAAGCGGGTTGGGGCAAGCCGAAGCGGAAAGTCTTTTAAACGCGAAAATTAACCCCCACCAAGCTGCAACCGCCCCTGGCTGAAAGCGGCCCGGCAATCGGTGGCGTCGTGCTTGATGTCTGAATCGAGCAGCGGGGTGTCAGTCATGCCAGGGCCGCTGAAGCGCTTGTAGTCGCACTCCCCGTCCTTTGAGAATTTGCTGGCATCGTCGCCGAAATCAACCCCGCCTGCTGCCGCGACCGGCGCCGAAGTGGCCGCCGCTGCCGGATCCGTGCTTCTGCCACCGGAAACGATCGGGCCGGTCAGCGCCTGTTTCTGCGCCGGGTCCTGCTTGTTGCCGCCGATCAGCTTGTCGCATCCGGCGACCAGCATCGCGGCCAAGGCAGCGCCCAGTAGGACGCCAAATCTGCTTGTGGAAACCATCCCCGTTCTCCCTGAGCAATTGATCCAGGCATAGGTAACACAACTGGGGTGCGCAGCGGAACAACAGAATGATCTTGAACTTTCCCGGCATGGCACTCAAGCCCGATGAGTGAACGCCGCGCCTGAAACTTCCGCCGAACTGCCGATTGCCGCAGTCATGCCTGCCTTGCTGGCTGCCTTGCGGACACGGACCAGCGCTGTGCTGATTGCGCCGCCGGGGGCGGGCAAGACCACTGCCGTCGCCCCAGCGCTGCTGCGTGAGGACTGGTGCAAGGGCATGGTGATCCTGCTTTCGCCCCGCCGAGTCGCCGCGCGGGCAGCAGCCGAACGTATGGCAGAAGCCATGGGCGAACAGGCCGGGCAGACCATCGGCTATCTCACCCGGCTCGACAGCAAGCGTTCGGGGGCGACCCGGGTGCTGGTGATGACCGAGGCGATCTTTGTCGCCACGATCCTGAGCGATCCCGAGCTTGCCGGAGTCAGCGCGGTGCTGTTCGACGAGGCACACGAGCGGCATCTCGACAGCGACTTTGGCCTCGCGCTCGCCATCGAAAGCGCCTCGGTGCTGCGCGAGGACCTGCGGCTCTTGGTGATGTCGGCGACCATCGACGGGGCGCGGTTTGCATCGCTGCTCGCCAAAGTCGGACAGCTTGCGCCGGTGATCGAAAGCGAAGGCAAGATCCATCCACTGGCGATCCGCTGGCTGGGGGCACGGCCCGAGCTGCGGCTGGAGGATCAGATGGCCACGGCGCTGCTCACGGCATGGCGCGAGGAGGTGGGCGATGTGCTCGCTTTCCTGCCCGGGGTCGGTGAGATCGAACGAACCCGCGAACGGTTGACCGAAAAACTGCCCGGGGCCCTGATCCTTCCGCTCCACGGCCAGTGCGAGCCTGCTGCCCAGCGCGCCGCGATCAAGCGTGATCCGGAAGGGCGGCGGCGGATCGTGCTGGCCACCGCCATCGCCGAAACCTCGCTGACGCTCGACGGGGTGTCGGTGGTGGTCGATGCGGGCCTCTCGCGGCGGGCCGAGTTCGACAAGGCAGCAGGGGTGACCCGGTTGGTCACCCACCGCGCGAGTCAGGCTGCTGCCACCCAGCGCGCGGGCCGCGCGGCACGGCAGGGACCGGGCACGGCCTATCGCCTGTGGGAAGAGGCGGCGCATGCCGGGCGGCCCCAGTTCGATCCGCCCGAGATGCTGACCAGCGATCTTGCGCCCTTGCTGCTCAGCCTTGCGCAATGGGGGGCTGGTGATCCGGCCGCCATGGCATGGATCGATCCGCCGCCCGCCGCAGCGTTGGGCGCGGCGCGAGCCAAGCTGACGGCACTCTCGGCGCTCGATGAGGCGGGGCGGATCACTGCGCATGGCCGCGCCATGGCCGCGCTGCCGATGGACCCGCCTCTCGCGCATATGCTGCTCTATGCCGCACAGCATGGCGCGGCGCAGGAGGCAGCCCAGCTCGCGCTGCTGTTGCAGGAACGCGGGCTTGGCGGGCGGGGCGAGGATCTGGCGCAGCGGCGGGATCGCTGGCGGGGCGATCGTTCGGGCCGGGCGGAGGCTTCGCGCAAGCTGGCGGCTGGGTGGGCGAGGCGGGCGAAAGAGCTGGTGGATGGCAGCGCGGGCCCAGCACCGCCCCCAGCCGTCCTGCTCGCCGAAGCCTTCCCCGACAACGTGGCCAAGCGCCGCGATGCGACTGGCGAGACCTGGCTGGCGGCTGGGGGCAGGGGCTTTGTGCTCGATCCGGCCTCGCCGCTCGCCCGCGCCGATTGGCTTGCTGTGGGCGAGGCGCAGGGGCAGGCCAAGGGCGCGCGGATCACCGGGGCCATGGCGCTCAGCGAGGCCGAAGTGCTGCGCTGGCTGGCCCACCGCATCGACAAGCGCCCGGCCTTGCGCTGGATCGCCGACGAGCGCCGGGTGGAGGCTCTGATCGAACAGCGGCTGGGCGGGATACTGGTTACGCGCGGCCCCGATCCCGCGCCTGATCCAGCGGCGATTGCTGCCTTTCTGGTCGACAAGGTGCGCGAGGCAGGTCTGCCGCTGCTGCCGCTATCGCCGGGCAACCTGGCCTTGCTCAAGCGGGCCAAGTACGCCGGGATCGCATCGCTGGAGGAACGAGCGCTGCTTGCCGACCTCGAGCAATGGCTCGCGCCCTTGCTGAAGCGGCGGCTTGATTCGCTGGACGGTCAGGCGCTGCAACAAGCGCTGCGAAATCGGCTGAGCTATGATGAGAAGCAGCGCCTCGATCAGCTTGCCCCGCCGCATTTCACCAGCCCGGCCGGCAGCGAACATATGATCGACTACGCCGACGAGGGTGGGCCGTCCGTGGAATTGCGGGTGCAGGCGCTGTTCGGGCTGGACCAGCATCCCATGTTCGGAACCCCGCCACAGCCCTTGCTGCTCAAGCTGACTTCGCCGGGCGGAAAGCCCATCCAGGTAACCCGCGATCTTCCGGGCTTCTGGCGCGGATCATGGCGCGATGTGGTGCGTGACATGAAGGGGCGCTATCCCAAGCACCGCTGGCCCGAGCAACCCTGGACCGAGGCGCCGAGCCTGAAGACGAAGAATGCGTTTGAGGCGCAGCGGCGAAATTAGGATATTTCGTTTCGCATTGCGGCGCATTCTTCCTTCTTCCCCCTTGATGGGGGAAGGATACGAAGCCTTACCCCTGCAAGGGGTTAGGCGCAGTTGGATGGGGGTGTGCGGGCCGAAAACGCTGCGCCTGCCGGCGGGCGCACCCCCACCCAACTCCAGCTAGGCAACAAGTTGCCAAGCCTTCGTATCCCTCCCCCATCAAGGGGGAGGAGGAAGATACTCGAAGAGAACCAGCATTTCCCTGGCACGCAGGGCTTGATTCTGCGCGCGATTGGGGAGAAACGCTTCGCCCATGACAGCACGCATATTTCAACGCCCTAAGAATGCCATGCAATCTGGCAAGGCGCTCACCGACCAGTGGATCCTCGAGTTCGCGCCCGCAGAAGCGCGCCGCGCCGATCCGCTGATGGGCTGGGCGGGTTCGGGTGATACGCAAGTACAGGTCGTGCTGAATTTCGCCAGTAGCGCCGAGGCGCAGGCCTATGCAGAGCGATATGGCATCGCTGCCCGCGTGCAGGAAACGCCGGCAAAGCGCCTGAAGTTACAGGCTTACGCCGATAACTTCAGGTAGGCTCTGGCTTACTGACGAATCCTCAGCCGCCCGGCATTATAGGCAGAACGGCAATCGGTGGCATCGTGCTTGATGTCTGAATCAAGCAGCGGAGTGTCAGTCATGCCAGGTCCGGCGAAGCGCTTGTCGTCGCATTCGCCGTCACGCGAAAAGCGGCCGTTGTCATCACCCCATTGGATCCGGCTGGCGCTACCGCCACCACTTCCGCCGATATAGCGCAGCCGCCCTTGATTAAAGGCAGTGCGGCAATCGGTGGCATCATGGCCAATGTCGGAGTCAAGCAGCGGAGTGTCGGTCATGCCAGAGCCGGAAAAGCGCTTGTCATCGCATTCGCCGTCGCGTGAATAGCGGCCATTGTCGTCGCCAAAGTTGATACCTTGCGCCAGAACTGGCGCTGGCGTCCACATGGTCAGAACCGTTGCGGCGGCCAGAATATGGCTGATAACTTTACGCATTTTGGTTGCCCCCAATTGCAAATGTGATGTGCGGTTACGGCCGCAGTTTCAAACGGCCAGCATTGAAAGCGGCGCGGCAATCGCTGGCATCGTGCAGGATGTCGCTGTCGATCAGCAGGGTGTCGGTCATCCCCGCGCCGTCGAAGCGCATATCGTCGCATTCACCGTCCTTGGAGTAGCGACCCGAGTCGTCGCCGAAATTGACGTCGTCGGCAAAGGCCGGGACAGGTGCGGCGGCCGTGATCAGCGCGATCGACGCAAGCAGATGGAATGTTGCCTTTTGCATGATGAATACCCCCGAGAGATAATTGGCGTTAGCACTACTTTGGCAGATTTTTGTTTGGAGGGTCGGTAGGCCGAAGCCCGCAGTGAGGGCATGGTTTGTCCGGCGGTTTGATGAGGCGGTCAATGATAGCCTGTCTGATTGCTGGCAGGCTCGGTTTCGGTGGCGGGCCCAAGATTC
>CANJCQ010000019.1 GCA_947473355.1 Sphingomonadaceae bacterium
ATTTTCTTTATCATTTCGCCCCGCGGGGGGCCCGCCCCCGCCCGGGGGCGCCCCCGCGGCGCGATATTTTCAACTCCAGGCAGACGGGCGGGCGGCAGCATGACCGCCGCCCGCCGCCAGTTCTAGTTCATCGTTGACCTGCGCGAGGATCAGACATTGGCGCTCGTAATTCTGATGCCTGGTTGAGCTCTGCGGCAGTGATTGGGGATGAAATGGTTCACCGCCAATGACCGAGATCGAAGGCACGAATCAGCCTAGAGGTGAGAACCAGCCCAATGTCCGCTTACCGCAATTGCATCTCCGATTCCGGACAGTCGCAAGTGTCCCTCATCACAGTCAACGCAATGCAAGTTCGCCAATGTGCCGCAGCAGTATGGCGAGCGCTATGATTGTGGGCGCAGCAACCAAGCTTTACTGATCAACTCGTTCATCGCCGCCTGCAGCATGCTGTGGGAGAATATTCATCAAAAAGACTAACTCGGGTCGGGGAAACTGAACCGGAGTTGATGGACGTCCCAAGCACTTCGCTGCTACCCAGCGCTCCCATTTCCATTCAAGGAACCTGACTGCCATGACTTCCAACGATCTCGCCGATGCGCTTGCCGATGCAAATGGCCTAACCAAGTCCGATGCAAAGAAGTTTGTCGATGCCGTCTTCGCCGCGATCGCGGGCGCGGCAGCCAAGGGTGACGAAATCTCACTGAACGGTTTCGGCAAGTTCAAAGTTAAACACACGCCCGCTCGCGAAGGTCGCAACCCTTCAACAGGTGCAACGATCAAGATCGCCGCCGCCAAGAAGCTAACCTTTGCGCCCGCCAAGGCGATTAAGGACAAGTTGAACGGCTGACCATGATGACGGCGCCTTGCAGAGGCAAGGCGCCGTCATCCTCGATTGGGATGCCAATCCAGCACGCTTATTGACCCGATAGATAAGCTGTCACTCGATCCAGCGTCTTTCGCCTCGGCCGTCGTCCCGCACGCAGGTCATCGACGAATCGGGGGTCGCCAAGGGCCATCCTGCCAAACTTGCTCGGCGGGATCCGGGTTTGCGCCAGGTAGGTCTCAATCTGGTCCAAGAGTTCCATTGCGGTCCATCTCGCTTTTTGCTTGCGTTCTTTATATGTTCTTACTAGGAAAGCTTCCTAGAGTCTAGGATGTATTCCTTGGCGATGACGAAGGACGGCATGCGATGGACGCGGCACGCAAGGCACTCGACGAACTGATCCTTGGGCGACGGGGATGCAACTATTCCGGCATATCGCGGCTGCTTGGCCGCAATGTCTCCTATATTCAGCAGTATATTCGCAAGGGCAGCCCGAAGTATCTCGACGAGGGTGACCGCATGATCCTCGCCCGGTTTTTCGGTGTGGACGAAGCCGTGCTTGGCGCCCCTCCCCGGCGCTCAGCGCCGGTTGTCGAGCTGGTCCATGTGCCGGTACTCGATGTCGAGGCATCGGCCGGGCATGGTGCGCTTGCCGAGATGGAAGCCCGAACATCGCAGTTTGGCTTTGACGAAACCTGGCTACGGAAGCTCACGCCGAGCAAGGCCTCGAGTCTGTCAATCATCGCTGTTCACGGCGATTCAATGGAGCCATCGCTTCATGACGGCGACGAAGTGATGGTCGATCTCGCTGATGGCCAGTCACGGCTGCGCGACGGCATCTATGTGCTGCGCATGGACGATGCGCTTAACGTCAAACGGATCGCGATTGAGCCGCAAGGCAAACGGATTTCAGTGGTGAGCGATAATCCCTCCTACCCGAGCTGGCAGGGCCTCGAACGCCGCGCCGTTAATATCGTCGGCCGGGTACTGTGGTTCGGACGAAAATTGCAGTAGTCTGCCCACCGCGCTTGCCCCTCGCACCAGCAAGATCATATCCCGATCTCGAAAGGTTTGACGAGCGAGCGGTCGCGCTCGGGCGGCTCGCGTTCAGGTGCGGGCGCCCTCCCCTTGGCCTGTCCCGCCGCTGCAGCATCGCGCAGCAGGCCCACCGTCTCGAGTGCCGAACGCTTCATGCCAGTGTTGCGCTCGACCGCCGCCTCGAGGCGTGAAGCATTGTTGACGAACAATGTTAGGCCATCGCGCAGCCGTGTGATGGTAACAAGGAAGGTCTGCTGGTTCGAGAGATTGCGTTCGCGGCTGTCCATGACCGCAATACCGCGATCCGAGGTCAGCCCCTGCGCCATATGGGCATTGAGAGCATAGGCAAGGTCGAGCCGCTGCAGCATAGGATCGTCTTTCGCCAGCTCATGCTCGATGCCGGTCGATGTCGTGAGCTTGACCGAGGTCTTGCCGATTTCGGTGACACGGGCCTGGTCGGCATTGAACAGTCCGCGCTTGTGATCGGTATCGGTCCAGCGGATCCGGTCGCCAGCGTGCAGCTCGAGCGGCTTCATCTCATAAAGGCGTAGCGGGTCATGTTCGCCCTGCGGGCGGAGCTTGTCGGGCCGGAATTCAAAGGCCTTCCCCTTCTCGTTCTCCAGCGTCACCACGCCGCGCCGCACATCCGTCCCGGCCACCTTGTAGCGGCCCTTCAGCAATCGCTGCGCGCGCATGTCGCGATCGACTTCGACGACCATGTCCGGCGTGTAGCTGCCCGCATAGCGCAGTTCCTCGCGCGTGGTGTTGACACGCACAAAGGCTTCGATGCGGTGCGAAGGAAGTCCGATCTCGCCATTTGCTTTGAGGCCGGTCTGGACCGCTTCGTTGACTTCGCTGCGCAAGCTCCGGCCCGAGGCGTAGATCGCGGTGCGCTCGCGATCGGCGGGGGCCAGCGCCAACCAGGCTGCGGCCGCCTCGATGGCCGCGCCTTCCGCGACCTCGACCACGTTGTTACCCAGATACCGCAAGGCAGCCTCGATCTCGCCGCCCTGTGCAGCTGTTTGTGCCAGACGCAGCGACTTGTCGCGGGCGCGGACGTTGACATTCATGGTGGCAGTCTCGACGCCCGCATGCTGCATGACATCAAATGGCTTGCCCGCGTCGACCGCGCCAAGCTGCTTCCTGTCGCCGATGCTGGCAAAGCGGCCCAGTTCGAGAAGGTTGGCGAGACGGACCAGCTTTTCCTTGTCGGAGTTTCCGACCATCGAGGCCTCGTCGAGCAGCACGACCGAGCCCTGCAGCGCGGCGCGCGCCTCGCCAAGCCGGACCGGATCACTACTTTCGAGCAGCGGCCCGTGGCGCTTCAAAAATCGCGCAACGGTCATCGAAGCGATCCCTGTTTCGCGCTCAAGCATTTGCACCAGGGTGTTCTGCACTGCGAGACCAAGCACCGGCCTGCCCTCCTCGCGCAGCACATCGGCCACCGGTTTGAGCATGGTACTCTTGCCCGCTCCCGCGACACCCTGGATGGCGACAATCCGGTTGTGCGAGCCGAGCAGCAACCGGCCTGCAGCTTCCTGGCCCCCGTTGAGGGTCATGCCGTATTTGAACTGCGCAAGCCCCTGCAGCCGCGCCCCGGCCTCGCCTAGCTCGATGATCGGCAGGGCTGCGCCGCGCCCGGCTTCGATGGCGGCAACAATGCGCTGTTCGGAAGCGATCGCCTGGGCAGTTGTGACGAGACCACGGTCCGCGCCCTTGCCCGGCACCAAATGGCCCAGTCGTTCAAGCTGACCAAGACGCCGCTCGATCTCGGGCATGGCAACCGGCAAGCCGAAGGCGAGCGCTGCCTTGTAGATATCAGTGCGAGCAAAGGCCGCCTCGCGCTCGGCCAGGTGCCGCACAGCCGATGCGACGGCGTGGATCGCAGCGACCTCATGGGGTGACTTTCTGGAAAAATCGCGTGGGACCAGCGGGTCGCCTGCGCGCAATCCCAACCTCTCGGCCAGTGCTTCTGCGAGCTCCCTGCCCCGCTCGATGAGGCGGCTCGCCTGGTGCGGCAATCCACCGAGATGGCCAATGTCTGCCGCCGCGCGGCCATTGGCGCGTGCGATCAGCGTAGCGGGATCGAACCCGATCTTTTCAGCTGCCTCGCGCCACTGAAGGCCGAGCGCCTCGCGATCTTCGATCGGCGCCTTTTCGGCGCGGGTCTTACGGGTTGCCAAATCGACCGCTTTCGGCCCCTTATGCTCCATAGTAGCGACGGCAGCGAGGACCTCGGCGCGGCGCGAAGAGAAGGCGTCACGCACTGACTTCGGAACCCCGGCCGCCTCGAAATTGCCATGCTTGCCGAGTTCACCTACTTCATAGCCGAGCTTTTCGACCGATATGCGGAAGCGGGCCATGGTCATGGCATTGAGCAGGGTATTGTGCTCCCAGAGCTTGTCGTTCCTGAGCGCACGCCACTTGCCGTCGGGTGCTTCCGTAACGTTGGCAACAACCGCATGGATATGCGCATTGGGTTCCTGATTGCGGTTGGTATCGTGGAGGAACAGGCCAGCGACGAGATTGCCCGTCGGGACGACCTTCTCCTTGCCTTTGACCTCCAGTCTCGTCTCGGCGAGGTTCTTTTCGGCCCAGGCAAGCGTTTCCCTGACCGCCCCGGCATAGGCATCGATGATCCGTTTATCACCGCCGACCAACGCAATGAGCGACCAGCTCTTGGGCATCGAAAAAGTGAGATCGGTCCCCGCGCGGTGGCCGCGATTGTCGGTCCCGACGCGGCTGCCATCGGGCAGAAATCCCTTGAGTACGGCTTCGAACTGGCGCGCCTCGACCTGACACGTCAGGCCGAGGCGCTCGGCGCCTTTGCCGAACCACTCGCCCGAGCGATCGGCATCGGCGCGGGTGTAGTAATTGTCGGCGGCAAAGTAGTTGGCGGCGCCGCCAGCAGTGCGGACATTTGCTACGGCAAGCATATCTCACGCACTCCGCTGCGACGCCGCGCGCCTGGTTCACATATCCATGTCGAGATCGCCGATGTCGGGCGCCTCGCGTTCCGGCATACCGTCCTCAAGCATCAATTTGCGCGCCTCGCCTGCCGCTGGCACTGCCTTGACCTTTTCTATGGCCGATGCCTTCAGACCGGGTTTGGGGGCAACCGGCGACTGGCCGTGCTTCTCTTCCGGTTTCTCCGGCTGTGCAGCATCACTCGCCCCGGCGCGGAGCACCTTGTCCATGGGCAGAGTGGCAGCCCGATCGGGCGAGTTGGCCGCTTCGCCATCTGATCCGCGCACACCGGACGATGCGATCGTGTCCTGGCTGCCGCGAATGGCCTCCACGTGCCCCTGATCATGGAGCAAGGCATCGTCCGCCGGGCGCGGCGCAATTTCGCGTGTATCGCTCGCCTCGCCCTGCCCCGAACCGAGCGGCAATTCGCCTTGCCGCAGCACCAGACGCTTACCGGCACCATCATCGTTGGCGGCAGGGTTTTCTGCGGCCGAGTCCGGCCTCTTGGTTAGCCCGGGTTTGGGCGGATTGGCCGGTTCCGCAGTATCTTCAGCAGCAGTCTGGTCTGGTGCGCGGCGAATGAAGGGATCGGCCCGCCTGGCGCGCGCGACCGGCGTCAATTTGACCGGTGCAGCGGGGAATCCATCGGGGAACTTGAGGTAGGCCGTGAGCCGTTTCATATTCATCAGCTGGTCGGGCAGCCGCAGGGGCTGGACATGTTTGCGCCCCGTCAGACTGACCGCATCGCGGGCGTTGTTATAACCGTAGGTGAAGCCTTCGTCGACGTCGCGGACCTCTTCGTTACCGATCAGGCTTGAGCACCATGTCGCCGAATCTGGATCGGCAACGCCGAAGATCAGCTTGGTCCGCGCGAGCGCCGACAGTGTCATCGCCATGTTCTCGCCATAGACTTCCTTGAGCTTGGCATAGGCGTGGATGCCAATGACAATCGCGCCGCCGAAGTTGCGCGCGGTCTGGAGACCCTTTTCGAGCGCAGGCAGCCGGTGCAGCGCGCCCATCTCGTCGATGAAGAACCAGATCCTGAGGTCGCGGGTGCGCTCCAAAGCCATGAGGGTGTTCATCGCCGTGTCGAGCCAGACAGTTAGCAACTGCGAACACACGCTCATGTCGATGTAGCGGGCAGAAATGAACACCATCGAGCCTGGCCTGTCTTCGTCCTCGACCCAGTCGCGCACCGAGAAACGGGGGCCTTTTTTGGGCAAGAGCTTCAGCGCCTTGGCATTGGCATTGAACACCGCACGGATCGATTCCGCCATGCGCGCAGCCTCAGGAGCGGTGATCGGATCGGCAACAGTGTGGCGCATCATGGCATGCACCTTGGCAAGATCGGCCGTCATCAGCTGGCTTGCCAGTGCCTCGTTCGTCGCATGTCCCTGGGCCTGAAGCTTGAGGCACATTTCGACGAAGAGCAGCCGTGCGGCAAGCACCCAGAATTGCTCGGAGCCTCCCCCATCATGGGGCACCAGTGCCTCGGCAACGGCGGAGAACTCAGCTTCGTCATGGCACTCGCCAAACACGCTCCACTGCGGACAGCGGGCGTCGAGGGGATTTAGGATTACATCGTACCGGCTGTCATAGAACTGCTCGATAAAGCTGCCGGTGAGATCGAAGACCACCGCCCGCTGGCCCTTGCGCCGCGCCTCGGCGATCATCTCAGACATCGCCACGGTCTTGCCCATGCCGGTGGTACCGATCAGCATCGCGTGGCTCTGCTCGAGCCGCCAGGGATAGGTCACGCTTGCGATATGCGCCGGGCGATAAGGGAAGGCCTTGGCGAGCTCGCGGGGCATGCACAGGCGCCAACGCCAACCGAGTGCAGCCGAGAGTTCGGCGGCGCGCTCCTGGCGGTTGTGCTGGCTTATCTCGGCGACAAGTTCGGGCAGCGTGGTGAGGGTCGCCCCGCGCTCGTGTTTGCGCTCTTTGGCACGTTTACCGAAGTGCGCGGCGAACCATAGGAAAAAGGCGAAAGCGGGCACCAGTGCAAGCAGCGATCGCAGCATTGCCGAGCGCAAAAGGTCGAGCATATGCGCCCAGGCCCGCACAACCGGCGGGAAGACTTCAACCAGTGAAATGGGAAACTGGACGGTACCGCCAAAGCCCGTTTCGAGCGCCACGAGCTTGTGCGGATCGAACTCCATGAAGCCATAGGCGGCGGCATAGACCCGCATCCAGACGAGGTAGCTCTCGTGGTCGGTCATGCCCGAGGACAATGTCCACCAGGACATGCCGGAAATGACCGCGAGTGCGACGATGATCGGGCCTTTGAGTCCCGCTGCAAACATGAAGCCGAAATGACCCAGAAGCTGGCTGCCACGCGTGAAATCGGCGAGATTACGCTTCATGGCTGCCTCCCTCGACCGGGTTGGCAGCGAGACCGGCTTCCCGGCATTTGCGGGCAAAGGCCTTGTGCGTGCGGGCGCGCAGCGCGTGATCGGGATGGCCTGCCAGCAGCGCATCGATCCCCACCATTGCGAAGAGCGACTGGCGATTAAGCTTGCCCAGAATGGCCCGGTTTCCGGGCGCAGTGTCGTCGTCTTCACAGGCGCGAAAGACGACCATGCGCAGCCATTCGCTGACCGCCATTCCGTTGGCGGCGGCAGCAGTTCGAACCCGCACGGCAAGTTCAGCGGGAACGTAGACTTGTAGAGAAACTGGTCGTGTCATTGACCGACTCCTTCGACTTGAGGAGCCTGGCCGCACTGCGAAAACGAGGACTGACCTAAATCAGATTAAAGAACATGTCAAGAACATAATAGCCGCGCAAAACCCTTGCATTTCTGTCACCGAACAAATCAAAGCAAATCGAAAAGCATATGTAAATCAATGTGATTTGGAAGTGACATGAGGCCAATTCTGAGCTTATCTCGTTGATCTTTTGATCAAATTCACCAGCGACATGTCGCGTAGGGTGTCCTCCCTTTCCCCAACTTCCGCAAGACCGATCCAGTGCATGTTTCAGAACCAGAAAAGAGAGAATTGTGTGCCAGGCCGGAAGGACCGCTTGCTGTCGGCCTAAGCGGAATTACGCGGCATTGCGCGGCCGCAAAACTGCCTCTGGCACGGGTTTCCTGCTTTGGTCGTGAAGCTAAGATGACGGGGATCAGGAGCTGAGCCGATGTCGAGCGTAGAGCTGTCCGCCACCCCCAAGGGTAACGGTTATCAGGCGACCATCACTTATCCGGACGGCGTTTCGGTGAGTTCTGCCGAAGCATTTCCGACCAGGTCCGAGGCTATTTCTGCCGCTGCCCTCAAGCTGCTCGAAACCTCTGATCGGCTCCATTAGATGGACTGTCCCAATGAGGCAATCGAGGCGTAGAAGTTGCGCTCGCGATGAATGCCAAACACGAACTGCTCGGGGTGTGCCGAGCAAAGAAAAAGGGGAAGCCCGGATGCGGGCCTCCCCCTTCTTAGCGTGCTCAGAATTCGTCGTTCAGTTTTCCCGGCACCGTGTCAACCACCCGGTCCATCAGACCGCGCGGCAAGGCCCCGTAATCCCCTTCGTCGACCGCGATATAGCCGGCCTCATCGTCGGTCAGGATGTACTGGTTGAAGTAGCTGTGAAAGGCGCGTGCATGTGCCTGATCGAGGGCGGCAACATAGGCCGTCTGGTCGGCGCGAAATTCGTTCATGGAATGGGTAGCTGTAGCGTTCATGTCAAATCCCCTGATGTTCGATGCTTCGCATCAGGATCTGTGAGGATGGGGGCGACGGGACGGGTCAGGGACCGCGCGAAGCGCGGCCGCGCAGCGGCGGTGGGGGCAACGATTTTTCTCGTGGCGCAGCCGCGATAAAAATGGTGGGGCCCCGTCGTCCTTGACGCGGCCCCAAAGCCGCCATCACCATTGGACATCTCGCGAGAGAGACCTCTCCCCACGCTAGGGAAACGCGCACCGCCAGCTCCACAAAGCACTTTCCTACACGCATTGTGAATGGCAAGAATCGAGATGGAGGGGACCGAGGCCCAAGGAAAGGAACCACTATGGCCAGGTCCAAAGCGAGCGCACGCGATGCGCTGTTGAGAGTACAACGCCAGCGCGAGAATCTCGCGGCCGAAGAGACAAAGCTGCGCGAAAGTGCGGCGACCGAACTCGGCAGAGTCCTGCTTGAATGCGGCGCCGAGACTCTCGAGCCGATGCAGTTCAAGCAGTTGGTCCGCCAGTCGATGGCGCTCGGGATTGACGAAAGCCTCAAGCGCCTCTCCTCCACGCCCAAAGCTTTCTAAAGCGGCGGCAAGGGGTTCGATGCCCCGCGCCGCCGGCCTGCCTCAAGCAAAACAAAAGGCCCCGGTGGCTCGCGCCGCCGAGGCCTCTTGCGGTAGGGCTGAGGTTCAGTCCTCTTCGATGTCGGGGGCACCCTCGTTGCCGGTGTCATTGCCACCTTGGCGGCCCTTGGTGAGGAAATCGACCTTGTCGGCGATGATCTCGCAGCCGTAGCGCTTGGTGCCGCTCTGATCTTCCCACTGGGTGTAGTGGATGCGCCCTTCGACGGTCACCAGTTGGCCCTTGGTGCAGTACTTGGCGACGTTCTCGCCGAGTCCGTTGAAGCAGGTGATGCGGTGGAATTCGCTGTCCTTGGCGGTGTAGCCGTTTTCGTCCTTGTAGGTCTTGCCCTCCTTGCGGGCGGGCCGGTCGGTCGCCACCGAGATCGAAGTGATAGCGGTGCCGCCTTGGGTGGTGCGGGTTTCGGGATCGCGGGCGATGCGGCCGACGAGAACTACGAGATTGGTCATGGGTCTTCTCCTGATCGAGCATCCGGGACCATCCCGGCTGCGAACCAAGTGAAGGAGCGGCCCACGGCGATGCGCACCGCAGGGGAACCCGGAACTGGTTCGGGTGGTGCGGGCAGCCGGGCAAAGCCCGGCAACACGGCCGGACCTGATCCGGGTTGCGTATCGTCCGGGGGCTGATTCAAGGGACGGTTCGCATGACAGACGGGTTGTCCAGGATGATTGGTCTGGAGGTCCTGACCCTGGTCCCAAGTGTCCTGTCTGTTTCGCCAGTATCCCCACCCCGCCCCGGCGCTCGAGTGTCAGATCGCAATCCGCACCGGCCGGTTTTCGCCGCCGCGCAAACCTGCACGCGAAACGATCCCACCAGCACCTGCGTCCGCCTCATTTCCGTCGGGCGTTTCGTCCAAACGGTGCCCGCGCAGCATCCAGGTCTGCGGGGCGATGAGGCGCGCCCAGTCGGCAAAGGAAGGGATCGAGCCCAAGTCCTCGCGCACGTGCTGTTCACCGATCAGACGCACCGGAACGATCCGGTCGCCCGAGTTGACGATTGTCGCCCCGAAGAGAGTTTCGAGCATGAAGACGCCCTCGGCATGATGGCGCAAGGCGCGGTGCCGGGGGTCTGCGAGAATGGCTTTGGACTGATCGAACCACTGGTGCAGCGGGAGATAGTCCTCGGGCTTGCCGCCCCATTTGCGAACCGAGGAGAGCGCGTGAAAATAGCAGTGTGCCATGACGTCCTCCTCTATAGACCGGTGAAATGTTCGTCGTAGCCAGTGTAGCGCAGGCTGCACTTGAGCACGAAGCTGGCTTCGGGCACCTCGATCACGAGCAGGCCGCACGACCCGTCGTTGATTTCCCAGCCCGGATGGAACCGTTCGAGCGCGAGATAAGTGAGGGCATCAAGTGCGGCCGGGAGCAGCAAGGGTGCGTCGCCAGTCGGTTCGCGCGCGACCTGGTATTCGAACGGAGCGACCGCCACCTCGGGGCATGGAACGGTGTTCATATCGGCGTCGAAGCATTCGCATTCCTGAACTGCGCCGCTATCTCCGCAGCCATCGAAACGTAGCTCGACCCTGGTGATACCGGCTGCGCCAAGCGGGCCAATTACGGCTCGTTTGAGATGCTCGGTCTCGGCCTGGGCCTGCAGGACGAGTTCCGCCTGCCGCTCGTGAAATTCGGCCATTGCCTGAGTCATATCAACCATTGGAAATTCCTCCTGTGCCGGACGTCAGACGGCCATTCCGCCCGGTCCATAACAACAGGCGCGCGCCTCTCCTCTGTCCCGGCACCGCCAGCGCCGCTTGGGGCGCTGGCGCGAAGGCCGATCGGTCGTCAGTCGGTAGACGGCGACTGCGCCTTGGGGCTGGTGCCGAGCGGACCGCGGCGATCAACGACCGTGATCCGGCGCGTCTTGGCCTCGATGACCAGGCGTTCGAGGACGCCATTGCCCGGAAAGGCGACGACGTAGCGCGGATCTAGCGAGAGCATCCGCTCGTTGCGCTTGAAGCCCGCACGGGCGCCAAGCCGCATGTCGAGTGAGAAGGTCACTTGCGGGATGTTGCGCCGTTCGGCCCACGACGATGCCAGGCGGTCGACGCCCTTGGTGTCGCCGCCGTGGATCAGCACCATGTCTGCGACGCGATCGCGAACCTTGTCGAGCGCCCTCCAGACATTGTTGGCGAAGGTCAGCGCGTCGGCTTCGGTGGCGTGACGGGTGCGCCCGCCAGCGAATACGACCGGTGTACCTTCGGGCATCGCAGCGCGGCGCTTGGCCTCGGTCCGGGCCCGCAGGAAATCGCGCCCCTCGACCAGCGCGGAGGTGAGCATAGCACCGTGGTTGAAGCGCGAGCTGGACACCGGCTTCCATGACGAACCGAACTCGTTGAGATAAAGGCTTGCCGCAACCTCGCGCATCTCCTCGAGCGCCAGCATTGCACCTTCGGCGCATTGCGCCCGCTCGACCTGGGTTTCGAGCTCATGCGTATGGATCTCGGAGCCATCGGCCGTCGCAACGAGCGCCCGGACCTCGTCGGTGGCGCGGTCGAGCGCGGTGGATTTGCGTGTCGCGGAGCGGTGAAACAGATTGACGAAAGCCCAGCCCAGATCCTCGGCATCGGTCTCGAGCGCGGTGCCGGAGACGAGCGCGAAGAGATCGGACCAGACCGCTTCGAGTGTCTGTTCGACCGCGTCGCGGACGGGAAAGTCGCTGCTCGATACCGGGGCGGGACCGATCGAGAATCCGGCGAGATCGAGACCGGTAAGCTGGTCGGCGAAAGATGTATGCATGGACGTATCCTCCTGACAGGTGTGAGGCTGACGCTGCGACACATGGCTGCGCCAGCGAGAGCCCGTCACGGCCAGCGTGAAGGCGGAGCCCCGCACCGATCAGGGGAACCCGCTTTGGCAGGCTGGCGCGGGCAGGCTTGGCCAAAGCCAAGCCAACACGGGCCTGCCAAAGCCGGGTTGCGGGGACCGCCGGCTGGCCCAGGGCCTCTCTCGCTCAGGACGCAAGCCATGTATCGCGGCAGCACATATGTCAGGGAATCGGCCACGACACTCACGCGGGGGAGAGCTGCGGTTTCAGGCGGCTCGCCGGCGGTAGACACCCTCCCCGTTCGACATGTGCCCGAGGCAGTCGTAGTCGCCGAACAATGCGTCGAAGCGCGGCGCGATCTGGCCTAGCCAGCGCTGCGCCCTGGGGCTTCGGGCAGTTCGCCATTCGGCGTCCCAATAGACGCCGTCATCGCGTTCGGCGATCCAGACCGCGACCAGGCCGCCATGGACCGAGACTCCGAAGTCGGCGTAAGCATTGCGCAAGAGGATCCGGTCCTCGCGGCCGCGCCAGCCATCGTGCGGGACGAGCGATGGAAAGGCCGCCGCTGCGCGGTTCCTGAGGTCCTCGCGCAGCCACTCATATTCGAATTCCCAGTCGTCATCGTCCTCGACCTCGAGAACGGTGAATGCGACGATTGCGCCGCTGGGATAGCTGACCGATCGGCCCATGACGTCCTCCCTCAGGCTGCGAGCGCAGCGTCGGCGGGCTCGCCAACGCCGTCGTCGGCGATCACCCTGCCGCCGAGCTTCAAGAGCAGGCTCGAGGCTTCCTCGGCTTTGGCTGCGGCAGTGAGGATCGCCCGATCGTCTTGCCGGAGGAGTTTGAGCCAATGCTCGATATAGCTTGCGTGGCTGTCAAGGTGGGTGATCGGCAGACCAAGCTCGGCGCCAAGCATCGCGCTCGACAGCTCGGCGATCAGTTCCTCGGCGGCGTATGATGCCGTCCCGAAACGGTTCTTGAGATCGCGCGCCAATCGGCTGGGATGGCCCGTCCAGTGCGACAGCTCGTGCGCGAGCGTCGCGTAGTAATGGTCGAAGCCCGCAAACAGATGCGCGGGCGGCATCGTAATCCGGTCGGCAGCCGGTTCGTAATAGGCCTCGCCACCCTGATGCCGAAGCATGAAAGGGATCGCAGCGAAGAAGGCGTCGAGCTCGGTTTCGCGGCCTTCAGGCTCGACCAGATCGAGCGAGGCGGCGGGATGGTATCGCTCGGCGAGGCCATCGACCTGGTCGGCGTTGAACACAGGATAGGCTTTGAGCACGCGGCGGGCTTCGTCTGACTTTTCGCCGGTGCCGGGTGCTTCGACCTCTTTGGTGTAGCTCTTGTAGAAGATCGCAATCGTCGACTTCTCGCCCTTTTTGACCTGCGCCCCCAGGCTCTTGGCCTGGTTGTAGGTCATCCAGTAGGGCGAGGCGTAGCCGCACATGTCGGCGACCATCCACAGCCAGAATACATTCATTCCGCGGTACGGGATCCCGCAGGCCCGCAAGGGCCGCGAGACCGGCACACCGCGCCAGGGCTGTATCCACGGCTTGGTGCCAGCCTCAAGCCGGGCGATGATCTCCTGGGTGATGCGGGTGGCGGGTGACAATCCGCCGTGCAAACTCTTGCGATAGGCCATGAGGGGTCTCCTGATCCGACCCTCCAGCACTATCGCTGGTCAGGTCCGCTCAGGATCAGGCCCCCTCCCCTCTGTTAGGTCGGCACCTGAATTAAATCACCGGCGCCGGACGGCCTGTGGCACCGGAAAACGGTGCCGCAGGTCCGAAGCGGATCAGCCGTTGAGGCGATCCTTCACCGCCTTGGCGGGCGCAAAGGTCAGCTTCTTCGAGGCAGCGATCTTGATCGTCGCTCCGGTCGAGGGATTGCGGCCCTCGCGCTCGGCGCTGGCTTTGACCTTGAACTTGCCAAATCCACTGAGCGCAATTTCGTCACCGCTCGCGGCAGCATCGGCAATCGCGGCAAATACGCCGTCGACGACCTTGCGGGCATCGGCCTTGGTCAGGCCACCCAGTTCGGCAATCTTCTCGGCCAGGTCAGCATTGTTCATGTAAAGTGATCCCTTCGTTGAATGGAGCGCGCTCGGTAGGGGCGTTTAGCGGCGCAAACCAAGGCGCGAAACGACTTCTCCACATGAATAGCCGCAACATTGGAAGCGTTCAGGCAGCCCCAAGCGGTGAAAGCACACTCGCTCAAGCATTCGACCTCATATCTAAGTGGGTCTTCGCGGTGAGCTGATAGTCGGTCAGCCAGCGCTACTATGGATTTGCAGATCGCTTGCGGCGCTGGGCAAGCGCCAAAAGGGCGGCGTCGAAGGCAGGCTCGTCCCATTTGGCTCGCGAGGGACAGTCACCAAGGTAATCGCAGTGGACGAGGAAGGTGAAAACCTTGTTGACGATCTCGATCATCAGCGCCTTCATTTCCTCATCGCTTATCCGTGACAGCCCGTTCCAGGGTATCTCGCCATAGGGCGAGATGACCTTCACATCGTCGTAATCACCGGATTGGCTTGCCGGAAAAATTCCCGCGTGAAGGTCCTCCAGCTGCGTGTTGCGGACGCAGCGCTGGACCAGCGCGATTGCCGCTTCCTTGTAGTGCTCAAGATCGCCTTGCGCGATTGGTGGCCTGCACGATTCCGGCGTGGAGGTTTCAGACTTGCCTTGCTTGGGCATGATACTTGTCCTCATGCTGGGTCTCAGTCCCGATCAATCCCTTTGGCGCTCGCAGCAAGGGTGCGTATCTTGGCGGTGAAGCCCGGTGGAAGGCGGCCGGCTATATAGCCTTCCCCGACGGGCCGTATGTCAAAGCCGAGCCATCTGAAATGGTTGTATTCGGTAACAAGCACCGATGAATGCGGAGCGAGGCCGCAAGCCGAGGCGACTTCTGCAGGAAGCGGGATAGCGCCGGCTTTGCCGTCGCCTTTGGTCGTGACCGGCAAGACGTAGACGCGCTGTCCGTCATGTTCGACGTGGAGAACCACGACCGGGCGCTCCTTGACCCCTTCGTCGTGGCCTGCGGCTGCTTCGGACTTGAACAGGTAGACATAGCGGAGGACGTGCCCGATCTTGATCTGGTCAATCGTTCCACTTGTCATTCGCGATTTCCTCCTCGCTGGGCTGGTTTGCGAGGATGCGCTGACGTAAATCGTGGGGCATGTCGGCACTCGAGACGACCTGAATGTCCATGGCCTCGATGATGTTGCCGCGTGCGAGTTCCTCGAGCCTTTCGAAGTAGGCGCTGTCAGCGACGATCTGCCGCTTGCGTCCGTGGCTGGTGAGAACGATCGGGCTGCGCAGGGCCATGTCGAGGTACTCGCCGGTGGCGTTATGGAATTTGGTGAGCGGAACGCTCTTGCGCTCGATCTGGGCAGCGGCAGGCATGGGTTTGCTCCTGAATGGTCAGATGGCCAATATAGCGATAATGGCCATATTTACAACTTTTTGTTGGATTGGGCCAAACGCCGCCCTTTGCCCACGAAGCAGTGCCAGTGCTCATGCCCCGGGGCACACAATGGGGAAGCTAAGGGCTTCAAGGAGACTAAGCGGATTTCCCGTAGCTTGAAAGGCATGACGGGGCGAAGAGAATCAAGGACACCACGCGCGCGTTCCGCTTGGATTGCGGCGTCCTTGACCGTCCTGGGCGGCTCAATATCGTCAGAATCGTCAAGGTGCAGGACAAGTTGGCAGGCACAAGTCCCGTTTCAAAAAAAGAAGCGGCCCCTTGGGTAAAGCCAAGGGACCGCTTCAAGGCTGCGAGTTGTCTGCCTGTCAGGAGGGGGGTCAGGCAGCCAGCTCGCGGGGGGGATGACCATCGTCGTTAGCGCCTCCGGCGGCAATGACGCTGTCCTCGCCGGGCTCGGTGAGCTGCGGCTCGACTTGCTCGGCATCGATCGGCGCAGCACCAGCGAAGCGCATGACCTCCGGCACCCAGGCGAGCGCGCGGTCGCGCACCTCGACCTCGGTGATGTAGGTTCCGGCGAATACCCGCTCTGCGCTCATCGCAAGATCGCCCTTCTTGACCGAGGCAAAGCGGCTCGCGAGATCTGGACCGCCGACAGCGGATAGCGCGTCGAGGATCACCGCCTTCGAGACGCGGTCGAAGTAGTTCGCCGCGGTCGGGCGCCACCACGCCGCCATGTCGATCCCGATCAGGCTGCCGAGGTGATCATGGAACTCAATCCGGCGCTCACCCGCCATGTTGAGGCTCGCCTCGAACGTCCTGCCGACGACGTGCCCGAGCCAGCCGGCACGGGCTTCGTCGGAAAGCCCGCGAAACTGCTCGAACCGCTCCGATACGCTTCCACCGGCGCGCCAGTGCTCATCGAGACCCGACCGGAACTCGGCGAGCGAGGCACTCGCCGCCGCGTCCTTGGCCTCGAACCCGGTGATCGGCCCGGCAGGCACGCCGCCCCGCAAAGTGGTTGCGACCCGCGCGCGGTAGTCGAGCGTATCGGCATCGGCGAGCGTGAAGACCATAAGGTCAAGCGCGAGGCCAGGATCGGACATGACGTGAAGCGCGAGGACGTCGCGGCGCTGCATCGCGAGTTCGTCGACCAGACGCTTCGACAAGGCCGAACGGCGCGGGCTTTCGCCGCCTTCGCCCGCGACCACCTCGATTCCATCGTCATAGGCCGCCGCATCGACCTGGCGTTCGCCATAGAACACCGGCTGGAGCACCGGGGTCCCGTCGCGTGACAGCACCAGAATCATGCCCGCCTCGGCCTTGAGTTCGGGCGCAAGTACCGGCTGGCGGGCGCGAATGTCCTGGCATTCGCGTTCGATCGCTTCGATCGCGGCCTCGGCTGCGGCAATCGCGTCCTCGGCGCTGTCCTCGTCCTCGAGCACGGCGGCATTCTCGTCGTAGGACGCATCGAGTGCATCGAGCCGCACAAGTTCCGCTTCGGTCAGCGGCGCGGGCTCGGCGGGGAGCCGGACCAGTCCCTCAACGAGGTCGTGGCTGGCATAGGGATCAAGCGTCGGCTTGACCCAGGCAAGACCTTGCTCGGCAGCAAGGACCTGGGCGTGTTCTGCCATCTTGGCGGCAGCGAGCTCTTCGAGCAGCGCGACATCGGCCCAGGCTTCGCTGTCTTCGTCGTCGAACAGCTCACGCTCGATCCGGCCGCCAGCGGCAAGGTAGGCGTCACGACCAATGAGCCGGGCACGCGGATCGCTGCCCCGGACCGTGCCCGAGAGCACCATGCGGCGGATCGAGTCCGGGTTCGGCGCATAGTAGCCGGTCGAGACCTGCTCGAAGACTCGTGCCTGGATCGCCTGATCCGAAGTGGCGCCGTAGGCCTTGGCCAGATCGAGCGTGATCTCGCCCGCAGCCAGCGCCTCGAACACGACTGGCGCAAGTCCTGCAAGCCGCAACCGGCCTTCGACGAAGCGGACCGTCAGCCCGAACCGGCGCGCGACATCCTCGACTGAAGCTCCCGCATTGATCAGCGACGCGAAGGCCTGGGCCTCGTCGGCCGGGTTCATCGCGAGACGGTGGAAGTTCTCGGCAAGGCTGGTTTCGATGGCGCCTTCGGCGCTGTCTTCGAGCACCAGGCAAGTCACCTCATGGCCCTTGGGCAGGATCTTGTCTTCGGCGAGACTGAGCATCGCCTTGCGGCGACGCTCACCGGCTTCGACCTCGAACTTGCCCCTGACGCCGGGCCGGACGATGAGGTTCTGCAACAGCCCGCGGGCGGCAATGCTGGCCTTGAGTTCGGCATCGGCCGCCGGGTCGGAATGGCGGCGGACATTGCGCGGAGAGGGGACGAGCTTGCTCAGCGGAATGGTCTTGATCATGGCAGTTACTCCTGAATGCGAGCCTGGTGCATCGACCATCGACGCCCAAATGGCTCAGTCCGGTGAAAGCCCCCTCCCCTCTGACGTTCTCATGAGCGGTTGACCGGCAGCGGTCCGGAGCGCCAAAGAGGCAGCGATGACCCCGACAATTTCCAGCTGCGTGCGCTGCCGCTATTGGACGCCTGTTCCCGACGAGGACGGACACAATCTCGGGCAGTGTCGGCGGTTTCCGCCGAGCTACGAAGGCTAGGCAATGACGTTCGGTGACGACTGGTGCGGCGAGTTCAAGCCGAGCGACCCGCTCGCTACGAACTGAACAACTGCTTGGTTCAGGCGCTGACCCGTGCGAGCACGGCTGCGCCGCCGTCTGTCGGTACGAAAAGCCGCGTCTGGTAGCGGATGATTTCGGTGAAGCAGCCTTGCGCCTTGTACCAGTCGAGCCGCGCCGCCGACCAACCGGAGAGCTCAAGCCGCTGCGCCCCATTGACCAGACTGCGCTTGAGCGTGAGCGGCTCGCGGGCTTTGACCTGCATCGGACGGCCTGACGCAATCACGGCGTTGGCGATCTGCTCGGCCGAGAAGGCCTGTTCGCTTTCCAGTCCAAGCGCTTGGCAGAGTTCCGGCACGCAGTGGAGCGGGACTTCGCGCCCCAGCATTGACCGACCGTCATGCGCCGAGATCCGGCTCACCCGGACGTAGTCGGATGGCAGCTTGTCCCAGACCGGCAGCAGCAGCCCGGTCGCAAGGTGCAGCCGCTCGCGCTTGTGGCTCGCAGCAGCCTGATCGACTTCTTGGCTCCATAGCCGGCGAAACTCGGCCGCAGCGACCGGCTCCCAGCTGCTCTCTTCAAGCTGCTCTGCGGTCAAATGCCCGCGCTTCAAGGGTCGAACCAGTTCGAAGCGCGAGACCCGCGTGCCGTCGTCGGCGAGCAGGCTGCGCGCCGGGACCAGCAGCCCGATCCGGCCCGAGCGGCTGTTGCGCATCATGCGCTGGCGCTCGCCCGTCAGGCCATGCAGTTCCTCCAGGCGCGCGAGCGACAGCGGCTTCAGTGCGCGGGCGATCTCGATTTCGAGGAGATGCGTCGTCGCGCCCGAGAGAGCATCGGTGCGCAGCAGCGTGTCGGACAAGACTTCGAAGTGCTCGACCGCAATGGTCTCGACCCCGAGGTCGAGCGTGCCCGCTTGCCGGGCAGCATCGATCCGCGCTTCAACGAGACCGAGGAACTCGTCAAAGATGCCGTTCTGCAGGGCGATCGGCAGCGCGAGGAGCCGATTGAGCCAGCGCTGGATCGTCGGAAGATCGTCGACCATCGATCCGTCGGATCCTTCGATCCTGAGTCCCGTCAGTTCCTCGAACCGCGCAAGGCTCACGGCGTCGAGCTTGCCGGTGAACAGTAGGCCAAACCAGCGGTGGAGCGCCTCCTTGGCGTAAGTGCTTTCAAGGTTGTCGGCGGGGTCGAACAAATTTTGTCCGCCCGTCTGGCGCTGGCCGCGTGTCAGTGCGCCGAGGCTGTCGAGCCGCCGGGCGATGGTCGAGATGAACCGGCGCTCGCCGCGTACATCGGTGGTCACCGGTCGGAACAGCGGCGCGGATGCCTGGTTGGTGCGATTGGTCCGCCCGAGCCCCTGGATCGCAGCATCGGCGCGCCAACCCGGCTCGAGCAGAAAGTGAACCCGGCGGGCCTGGTTCTTCGCGGCAAGGTCGGCGTGGTAGCTGCGGCCGGTCCCGCCGGCATCGGAGAAGACCAGAACCGGCTTAATCCCATCCATGAACGCATGGGTTTCGGTGACATTGGCGCTGGCCTTGCGCGATTGCAGCTTCTGGCTCCCGTCGCGCCCGACGATCAGGCGGCGCGTGCGGCCAGTCACTTCGGCGACCTGGTCGACACCGAATCGCTCGATGATCGCATCGAGCGCGGTCGCGATCGGCGGCAGCGCGCAGAGCTGTTCGATCATCCGGTCGCGGGCGGCGAGCGCCGATCGGCACAGCACCGGCGCACCAGTGTCGTCACTCATCGCCTCGGAGCGCGCGTTGCCGTTCTCGTCGGTAAACACGGCCATCAGCCGCACCGGGAAGCTCTTGGTGAGGTAGTCGATCACGTAACTTTGCGGACTGAGGTCAATTTCCAACGCCTCACGTTCGGCATCGGGCAGATCGGCAAGGCGACGGCCCAGCATGGCCTCGCCGGTCGAGACGAGTTGCACAACCACCGCACTGCCCTCGGCCAAGGCAGTCTCGATCGCGGGAAGCAGGCTCGGCAACTTCATCGAAAGCAGCACTTGCGCAAAGAAGCGCTGCTTGGTGCCCTCGAAGATCGACAAGGCCGCGGCCTTGGCCCCCGAGTTCAGGGTGTCGCCGCTGTCCTGATCGACGATCCGGGTCGCTTCGAGCGCCTCGCGCAGGTTGGCATGGATGATCGCCCATGCCTCAGCATAGGCGTCATAAACCGCGATCTGATCGGAGGTCAGGCAGTGCTCAAGGATTTCGTATTCAACTCCCGCGAACGACAAGGCGCGCGCGGCATAGAGCCCGAGCGACTTCAAATCACGGGCGACCAGTTCCATCGCGGCAATGCCGCCGTCGCGGATGTCGGCGACGAAAGCCTCGCGGTTGGCGAAGGCGGTTTCCGGCCCCCACAGACCAAGCCGGGTCGCATAGGCGAGGTTATTGACGTCTGAGGCACCGGTAGCCGAGGCATAGAGCACGCGGGCGCGCGGCAGCAGGTTCTGGAGCCGCACTCCGGCGACCCCCTGCTCCGAACCCTTGACCTTGCCGCGCGATCCTTCGCCGCCTGCGGCATTGGCCATGGCGTGAGCTTCATCGAAGACGATCGCGCCATCGAAGTCGTCACCGGCCCAATCGAGGAGCTGGTCAAGCCGGGTCGCATCGCTGCGCCCGGATCGCAGGGTCGGATAGGTGACGAAGAGGATCCCCTCGCGCATGCCGACCGCCACGCCCAGTTTCCATTGCCCGAGCGGCTGGACATCGATCGGAAGGCCGCCGAGCGCGGACCAGTCGCGACGAGCATCCTCGAGCAGCGCCTCGTTCTTCGATATCCAGATGTGACGGCGCTCGCCGCGCACCCAGCGGTCGAGAATGACCGAGGCGACCTGGCGCCCCTTCCCGGTCCCAGTACCATCGCCAAGGAAGTAGCCCATGCGATAGGCTTGGCCCTCTCCGCTCGCCTTCAAGGCACAGCCCTTGTCTTCGGGTTCATACCGCCCGGGAAGGTCGCGAGAATGGGCGCTTGCGGCGTAGATCAAGGTCTCGGCCTGGGCGGCCGAAAGCACGCCCTTGGCAACCAGGTTCGACGGGAGCTGAGGAATGGCCTCTGGAACCGGCGCGGTTATCGAGCCCATGGCGACGGATTCGACGAGCGGGGTCGGATGTTCAACCGCGCCCGGAATTACAATGCGGCTGGGCCGGTAGGGCAGATAATGCCCGACCTGCTCGGCGATCGGGGCGGCGGCCGGGAGCGGCTCGTAGGCAAGCGGGATGACCGATGGCGCGGCGACAATCGGCTTGGATACCAGCGGAACCGGCTTCCTGGCACCAGCAACCAGGCGGAGCGGCAAGGCTGGCCCGCGCACGACACGGGCCGGTTCCTGCGACCCGCTTTTCCGCAAAGGCAGTGCATTGACCAGCCAGCAGAGCTCCTCGAAAGTCACGGGCTTCGCAATGGTCGGGCTGGCACCGGCATCGATCTTGTCGAGCACGAGCAAACGGGTGGAGATCGAAGTGCCCTGCTTGACGAAGCCGCGCTCGATCGCCGCGTTGAGGCGCAGCGCCACTGGACCGGCGATGCCACAGAGGAAGCGCGGCAGGTCGAACCATTCTGGCATCACCGCAACCAGGCGGCCGCCGGGTAGCAGCCGCTTCCAGGCCGAGCGCAGGTGCCGTGCCCCGGTGCGTCCGTCGTGCCCGCGCTCGATGCCGTGCGAATAGGGCGGGTTCATCAGCACCAAGCTCGGAGCGACATTGGTCTCGAGCAATTCGTCGATCAATTCGCCATCATGGCCGGTCACCAGCGCACCCAGGAACATGGCTCCGAGGCACTCACGGCGCAGCGGCGAAATCTCATTGAGCGCAAGCCGCGCTCCCGCCTTCGCGGCCCAAATTGCGAGCATGCCGGTTCCTGCCGATGGTTCAAGTACGAGTTCACCAGCTGAAATCGCGCAGGCGCGGGCGGCGATCCAGGCGATCCGCGGTGGGGTGGCGAACTGCTGCCACTCGATCTGTTCGTCGCTGCGCGTGGTCTGGCTGGGCACCTGCGCTTCGAGGCGCGTAAAGGCGCGATCCGCCTGATCTGACGGCATAGTGCAGGTCAGTGTGGTAGCCTGAGTCAGAAACAGCACCTGGGCGAATTCAAGCGCGGCATGGGCATCGCGCACCGACCAACGGCCCGCGGCATCGCTTCCGCCGAAGTGTTCGCCCATGACCGCATTGAGGACGCTGCGCGTCACGATCTGGCAGGCGCCTAGCCGAACAGCGAGCTCGCGGGCCGCGCTGAGCACAAGCGGCTCGGCGGGAGCGGGAAAGGCGAATGCGGGTGAAGCGTGGGACATCGGGAACCTCCTGACGAGGCCATGTCGGTTCGGGGGAATCCGTCCGGGGCCTCACAAGGCCCCAAGCCCCCTTTCCTCTCAGCGACGATCAAGCCGCCCCGCGGACCCGGTGCAGCAGCACGTCGTTCCAATCGTCATCGGTTCGCTCGGGTCGTCGGGTGGCAATCCGGCGACCCTCGCAGGCATAGGCTTCGCGGGCGCGCGCTTCGGCAAGCAGGCCGCCGGCATCGTTATCGACAAACAGGTGCAAATCGCGCACCGATTCCGGGATTGTGACCAGGCCGAAACGCTCGTTGCCAAGCGTTGCCCAACAAGGGATGCCGAACAGCTGCATCCCCGACAGCGCAGTCTCGATCCCTTCGGCAAGGCCGAGACGGCCGCCACGCGGAAATGCCAAACGCACTGCCCCCGAACCGAGGCTACCGAGCGCACGCTTTGGCTGGTCGAACCGCGCAAGGCCCTGGCCCGCCGGATCAAGGAAAGTCCGGTGCAGCGCCAGCACGCCGACATCGTTGCGGACCGCCGCGACCATCGCAGGGAGGAATCGGACTGCACCTTTGGGTCCCAGCGGCGTGCGGCGAAGAAAGCGCAGGTCTGGCGAGGAAGTGGTGATGGCGCGGCCCGCAAGGTAGCGCGCAGCTGGGCTGTCGGCGAGGATCGCTGCGTCGCGCCACAGCCGGAGCGCATTGCGATCGGCGATCTCTTCGCGTGGCGTCGGTGTGATCGCCTCGCCCTTCCCGTCGAACAGGTCGGAAATCCGGACCCCGACCTTGGCGAGGCCCTGCATCACTGCCTCGTTGGTGCAACCAGCAAAGCAATGAACCAGGATCGCACGCTTGCCGAGTGTAATGCTGAGCGACGGCGTGCGGTCGGCATGAGCGGGACAGCAGCACATGCCGCGCGAGCGCGACCAGGTGCCTCCTAGCGCCTCGACGATTTTGCGGGCGCGGTCTTCAAGCGCCGAGCGCCTGCGGCATTGGGACATGGGGCATCTCCATCGGTGACATGCCTCCACCCGCGCAGCCTCCGCTCTGCGCCACTGACAATGCGTTTTCCTACAACGTATGTTCTCTATATGTTTCATTGCGATTCGGCAAGAAGAGGAATCGCAAATGACCCAAAATATGATCGCATCCCTATGCGCGGTCGCTGGACTGGCAACATCCTGGCCTGCTGCGGCACAAGATGATGGCTCATTCTCAGCAGCATCGTCCAGTCCCGCCTCGGGCTACCGGATCGAAAGCTCGGAAGCTGGCTTCCGGTTGGTCACACATGGGGTGTGGCGTGCGGCAGGAGCGCCGCAATCGGAATCTGGATCGACCGAAACGGTCTCGGGCACTTCAAGAGCCATGCCCCAACTAACAGCAAAACTTCGGCAAAGCGCTGCACCAAGTTTCCGGCGCGCGGCCTACTTGCCTAACGTATACGCCGCCGAAGCACAATACGGCCTGCCGAGAGGCCTGCTCGATGCGCTGATCTGGACCGAATCTCGCTACAATCCACTTGCCGTGAGCAGCGCAGGAGCGGCTGGACTTGGTCAGCTGATGCCGAGCACCGCCCGAGAACTTGGCGTATTCAACAGGTTTGACCCGCGAACGAATCTCATGGGCGCAGCGCAATATTTGAAACAAATGCTCGACAAGTTCGGGGTAGTGCATCTTGCCGTCGCAGCATACAATGCCGGACCTCGAGCGGTCGAACGTGCTGGCGGGATTCCACTCAATGGTGAGACGCCCGGCTACGTTCGGAGCGTGCTTGAATTCTGGGGGGCAAGGTGAATTCGTTAATCGGGAATGGCATCGGCAAACGCAAGCGTGTGAGCGGTGTACTCAATCACGGTGGACGCGGACTCAACATCTTGACCGATGCTGGCGATTTATGGGTGCTTGATAGTGACGACGTCGACCCTGACCTATTGGGACATCGCGTGACGGCTGAAGGAATCTTAGCGGGCCTGGACCGCCTTAGCCTCGATTGGATCGGCGAAGCCTCAACCTAACTTCAACCGCACATCCAAGCGTTCCCAATCCACCTGCGCGCGCTCCTCACCAGTTGAATGCAATATCGAGCGTCCGAATCGTCGGGCGTCCGAATCGAGGCGCTTGCCTGCGATCGGCAGACTTGCGGAACCAACATATCCCCTAGTCACACAGGAAAGCCTGGAGGGCTCTGAAATGGGAGCCGTGAGCCACAAAAGCTACCTAGAGAGCTACCTAGGATCACCTAGGTAGCTCGGCCATTTCTCTAAGTTATTGAAAAAATGGTGCGCCCGGAACGATTCGAACGTCCGACCCTCAGATTCGTAGTCTGATGCTCTATCCAGCTGAGCTACGGGCGCGAGATGAGCGGCCATAGTAGCGGGTCCCGGGATTGGCAAGCGGCTAAATCACGCGCAGCAACGCCTGCGCCAGTGGAACGTCAAGCGGCGGCATCGTGTCTGCCTGGCGGGCCATGTCTGCCAGGGCCGCAGCTGAAAACCATGCAATCGATTCGCCCGCGAGGCACTGCGGATCGCCTAACCAGGCCCGGCAGGTGTAAAGCAGAATGACATATGGCTCGCGAGGACGCGGTGGCTGCGCCGGGTCGCTGGCGAAGGCCAGAGGCACGAGGGCGGCAGGATCGATCGCGATGGCCAATTCCTCGTCAATTTCCCGGACAAGCGCCATTTCCGGCGATTCGCCGGGCTTTATCTTGCCGCCGGGAAACTCCCAGAGGCCACCATGCTCCCCGCCCCGACGGCGCTGCTGCAGCAGCACGCGCCGCTCCGCATCGATCATGGCGACAGCTACGACCGGAATCAGTGTCGAATTTTTTTCCAAATTGTTCACCTGTCTTAATGAAATATTAGCGATAGATAGAGAAAATTGAAATACGTTGTAGCTAAGTCCGGAAACCGCCATGATCCTGCGATCCATGATAATCCGCCTGATGCGGGACAATACCGCCGCTTCGGCGATTGAATATGGCCTTATTCTGTCCGGCATTTCCATGGGCATTATTTTGGCCCTCTATGGATTATCAAGCGGCATCGGCGCGGTGTGGGCCACGGTTTCGCAAGGGATGACCGATGCAGCCAGCAGTTCTAGCGGCTGACGTTAAACTTTTGTCAATGCCTCCACTTTACATGTGTGGATGTCCGGCAGGTATCCGCCAATCGGACCGGGTAAAAATGACTGCCAACCAGGAGACTAATCATGAAGTTCATCAACAAGCTGCTTCGTCGCGACGTCGAAGGCGCCACCGCCATTGAATATGGCCTGATCGCTGCTCTGATCGCGGTTGCCGCGATTGCCGCCATGCAGGGCCTCGGTGGCTCGCTCAAGGCGACATTCAACGCCACTTCGTCGACGATGGCTGCTGCTTCTGCCTAATCCGGCAGGGTAACAACCTAACAATCAGGGCGGCAGGGAAACCTGCCGCCCTTTTTGTTTGCCTGCTTCACACAGACCTTTGGCTCGACAAAATCGCCATGGATCATGAATAGCGACTTCTTATGGATAATATCAGGTAACGACGCCTTGCGTAAATTCCGTTAATTCCCCGAGTAGCATAGAAGTCCCGACAGGCCAGGTTGACCCGTCAATCACCAGCATGGGAATTCACATGAAAACTATCAAACACCTGCTGCTCCGTAACAAGCTGCTGCGCGACACCGATGGCGCAACCGCAATCGAATATGGCCTGATCGCGGCGCTGATCGCGGTTGCCGCGATTGCCGCAATGCAGGGCCTCGGTGGCTCGCTGAAGGACACCTTCAACACCACATCATCGACGATGGCGGCAGCCTCGGCCTGATCTGGCGGGCTGATTCTCAAAGAGCCAGGGCGGCAAGGCAACTTGCCGCCCTTGGTCCATTCAGCCCTGCCCAAATTCGCGGTCAATAGGTGATGATCTTCACCTTCTGGCCAGCTACGATCCGGCTGTTCGCATCGAGCGCGTTGAGCACCAGGAAGCGTTCCATTGCTGCATCGCTATAGGCCATGCGCGCGGCCAGCGATTGCAGGGTATCCCCCGCCTTGGCCGTCACTACCACCAGCTTGCGCGGACGCACCGCCGCCGCCTCGCTGGCGGAAGCACGGTGTAGCGAGGCGAACATCGAATTGAACTGGTTGGCGCTGCCCGCTGCCGAAATGGTGACGAAGTGGAAAGCCTGGGTCTTGGAAAATTCATAGGCGAATACCACGACATCCAACGTTCCACTGCTGGCCTGAACCTGGGCATTGCCATAGGCGGCGGGAATGCCGTTGACGGTGGTGCGCTGGATTGCCGAAGGAGTGACCTTGGGCTGCCCTTGATCGGTGAGCGCCCCGAACACGGCATTGATATAGCTGTCCATGTCGCCGCTGTAGGGCCCGGTCGAGAACTCGCCCTTGCCCGTCTGCCCGCCGATTGAAACCGAACGGGTGCCGTTGATCATGTAAAAACCGTTCGGCGCCTCGAAGGCGATCTTGAGATCGGGATGGACGAATTTGCGGCCCTCGACCGTGCCCTGATGCGGATCATCGCCATACATGATGCCGTCGATCGCCCGCAGGAAGCCGTCGCGGTTGGTGACGCCGCTGGCCCCTGCCCCGGCACGCGTCAGCGCGGCGCGCACCCGGCTGGCCGGGTCGGGGTGAGTCGAAGCCCAGGCCGGGACCTGATTGTTCGTCCCCATCAGCCGCGCTTCGAGCGCGTTCTGCTGGGCGAGGCTCAGCAGAACGGTGGACATAGCGCGCGGATCGTAACGGGCGCGGCCCAGATAGGCGATGCCGAGATTATCCGCCTCGGTTTCCTGACTGCGCGAATAGCTGAGCGTAAGCAGCTGCGATCCTTGCGAAAATATCTTCTGGCCAAGCTGTCCGGCAGTGCCATTGCCGAGCAATACGCCCGACAGCACAGTGCCCAGCACCCCGATGATCGAATTGCGCGTCGCCGCGCTCTGGCGCTTGCGCGAATGCTGCGCAGCGACATGGCCAACTTCGTGCCCGAGCACACCGGCCAACTCCGCCTCGTTGTTCATCAACGCGACGAGCTGGCGTGTGACATAGACATAGCCGCCAGGCACGGCGAAGGCGTTGTTGACCGGCGAATTGAGCAGAGTGACCGTGAAATCGCCGCGTGCGTTGGACAGGCCCGATTGCACCGCGATATTCTTGCCGACACCTTCAGCATAGGTCGCCTGCGGACTAATCACCGCGCCGCCGAATTCGGCAACCAGCTGCGGGTGCGCCTTGGCGCCTTCGGCCTTATCCTGCGGGCTGATTGACTGGACCTGCGCTGGCTGAGCAGTTTGCGCGGAAGCCATGCCCTGCGGCGCCAGGACCAGGCAAGTGGCGATGGCCGAAATGGCGAGGCTGCGGCTGCTTCTTGAACGATTCATAAATGCGACTCCCAATGTTCCCGCACCGGTTTTTTGCAGACTAGGACGACAAGGGCGGATTTGGAAGCCCCCTGCCCAGCGGGTGCCGGGCATTGACCAGCGCCACCAGCCGGGCACTGTCGACATGGGTGTAAATCTGCGTCGTGACGATATCGGCGTGGCCAAGCAGGGTTTGCAGCACGCGAAGATCAGCGCCGCCTTCGAGCAGGTGGGTCGCAAAGGCATGCCGCAGCACATGCGGACTGAGCTTTTCGGGATCGAGCCCGGCCCGCGCGGCAAGATCGCGCAGCATCTGGAACAGGCGCACGCGGGTCAGATGCCCGGCGGCGCTGCGCGAGGGGAACAGATGCTTGCCCGGATCCGGACGAAGCGCCAGCCAGCGCGAGAGCGCCTGGCGCGCGCGAGTGCTGACCGGAGTCAGCCGCTGCTGGCCGCCCTTGCCGGTGATCGTCAGGAAAGGCGCATCGCGCGGCACCATATCGCGGGTCAGCGAAACCAGCTCGCTGGCGCGCAGGCCCGAGCCATAGAGCAGCTCGAGCAGGGCCAGAAGGCGCACTGCCTCTGGCTTGTCGCCCGCCGCTTCTGCTTCGGACCGGGCGAACAGCAGTTCGATTTCCGCGTGCGACAGCAGCCGCGGTAGCGGTCGCCGGGCACGCGGGCGCGGCAGGGCCGAGGACGGATCGTCGCTGCGCAGTTTTTCGTCTACCAGAAAGCCGTAAAACTGCCGCAGCGCCGAGCACTTGCGCGCAAGGCTGGCAGGCGCGAGATCGGCCCAGATCTGCCCCAGCGAGGCCAGCGCCGCCTGATCGGCCTGCAGCAGATCGCCGATTGCCGATTCCGCACCTTCCAGGTCACGGCGATAGGCCGCAAGCGTGTTTGCCGCTGCCCCGCGTTCGGCGGCGAGCATGGTCAGGAAGGAATCTATCTCGCCCGAAATTGCCTAGGCCCGCGCCACGGCCTCGGCCGCGATCATCCGTGCCTCGCCATCGAGCCCGACCTGATGCAGCGCGGCGACGATGTGGTAGAGATAGAGCGGGGTCATTTTCGACCAGTTGGAACCCTGCATGCCAAGACCTGCCAGCAGGGCCACCAGTTCGGCATTGCGGACTTCAGCCGATTTCGAGATCATCGCGGTCCATTTGGTCTGGCGGGCCATATCGAGGTTCAGCTTCTTGGCGAAGTCGGCGGCTGTTTCGGGGGAAGTCCGCCCGAGACCGGCCAGACCTGCCAGCAAGAACCCCGACTTGCGGCTCTCGTCGCTGTTGTCGCCCGAGTAGAACTTCTCCAGCGCAGCAAGCTCGACCGGAGCCGAGCGGGTAGGCGCGGCGAGCGCCAGCAGGCCCCATTCCACGGTCCCGGTATCGGCCAGCGGCGCCCAGCGCATGGCATTCTGATCGAGGCCAGCCGCCAGCATCGAGGCAATAAGATCGCCCGCATCGCTGCGCAGCGCGCCATCCGCAGGCATCCGCGCAGCCGCATAGGCAGTGAGCACCTGGCGCGAATAGCGTTGTCCGGCATCAGGCGCGCCATCCCACAGCGCGCGGATTGCCTGCATTTTGGCATTGGCATCGCCGCCGACATAGGCATTGCGCAATTGATCGGCGCGCACTGACCATTCGCTGGAAACATCTTCCTGCGCATAGATCTGCGACCACAGATCGACCATCGCTCCGCTGGACAGCACCCCTGCGCCAGCAGCGCGATCAGCCGCATTGGCCCGCGCTTCAAGCCCCAGCATCGGTGCAGTGGCGGCCATATAGGAAATCTGCGGGCCGGCAGAGCCCATCAGGTTTGCCGGTGGCTGGAGGCCGACAGCGATGGTCAGTGCGTAGCGCCAGGGTGTCAGGTCCTTGACGTCATCCCACTCTATCTTGACCGCACGGTGCGCCTTGCCGGCCGCGCCAGCATATTTCTGCGCCAGCAGCAGATCGATCTTCGGCATGGCATTGGCGCCGAGCTGGCGATCGAGCTGCGCCAGACCGGCATTGCCATCGCCCTTGAAAGCCGCACAAATTGCGCTGATCGCCTGCCACTCGGGATCCTTGCGGGCACCGCCCTGGATCGTCACGGCGGGGCAGATGCCGGTGAAATCGGCGGTGAAAACATAGGCATCGAGCGCGGCTTGCGTGAGGTCGGGCGTATAGTTGCCCGAATCGATATCCTGCACCAGCCCCCGCGCCGCCTCGCCCTCGCCCATGCGCAGCAACAGCGCGGCGCGCAGCGCGGCAAAATCGGCCGGGTTCATGTCTGCGGGCGCATCAAGCCGCGAGGCGAGAGCGCGGCGCAGCAAGATATGGCCCCAACGCGACACCATGCGGCCCTTGTTGCCGGCCAGCGCAGCGCGCACCAGCGAGGCATTCTGGTGGCCAAGTGACCCTGCCGGCAGGCCGCCTTCGCTTTCGGCGACTATGCCGATCTGGCCCATCGAGCGGCGTGCCCCTGCCGGAATATCGAACTTCGGTCTGAGGCCGAGCAGGTCGGTCAGCTCTTCCGATGACATCTTGGCCAGCACATCAAGCGGCGGCAACTTGATCGAAGACGCGCCTGACGCGACCGGCGCACTGCTAACCGGGGCGCCTGCGCCGCCCCCGTCCGAAGGCAGGCCCTGGACAACCGGCGCGGCAACTGTCGTGCCTTGCCCTGCCGCGCGGGGCGCAGGAGCAGCCGCTGGCGCAGGGGTCGGCGTTGGCGCGCGGGGCGTCGCGGCCTTGGGCACAGGCCGGTCAAAACCCGGTGGAAGCAGCGATTCGGGCCCGTTCTGCGCCAGCGCCCAAGCCGAGGTCAGAGCCAGCGAGGCGCCGACAAGCAGTAAGGCGCGCCTCATCCGCGCGACTCCGGAATTGCAACAGGCTCGGAAATGGTGCGCAACCTCCGCTCGCCGCCATCGATCCAGGCATAGGCCAGCAGCAACAGCACTGCTGCCACAAGGCCCCCGAGCAACCAGTTCCTGCGCATAGCCAGCGTCACTCGCAACCTTTCCGAAAACATGCCGGTCAGCATGCCCAAATGCTTGTGTGGTCGCTTAACGCAACTATAGGCTGCGCTGCAATGGACAACCGCACCGAGCCGCTCACAACCCGCGAAATCGAGGCCCTGTCGCGCCGGATCGATCGCCCGATTGTGCTGGTAGGCATGATGGGCGTGGGCAAGACCAGCGTCGGCAAGCGGCTGGCAGCAGCGCTGGGCAGCACTTTCGTCGATGCCGACGAAGAGATCGAGACCGCCGCGCGCATGACCATCCCCGAAATTTTCGCCCAGTTCGGCGAGCCGCATTTCCGCGACGGCGAGCGGCGGGTGATCGCCCGGCTGATTGAGAACGGCGGTAATCATATCGTGATCGCCACCGGCGGCGGCGCTTTCTGCAATGCCGAAACACGCGCGCTGATTCTGGAAAGGACGATTTCCGTGTGGCTCGACAGCGATATCGATACGCTGGTCGAGCGCACCGCGCGCAAGAACAATCGCCCGCTCCTGCAAGGCGGCGACCGCCGCGAGACGCTGACCCGGCTGCGCGAAGAGCGCCGCCCCGACTATGCGCAGGCGCAAATCCATGTGATGAGCAATGATGGCCCGCACACCCGGACCATCGACACGGTGCTGAAAGGAATCGCCGCGTGGCTGTAGTTCCCGTCGCCATTGCCGGACGCCCTTATGAGGTACGCATCGGCGCAGGCCTGCTGGCCGACCTTGCGGGGCAATGCGCCGAGCGGCTGCGCAAGCGGCGGGTGCCAGTTGTCACTGACGCCAATGTCCACGCCGCATGGGGCCCGGTTGTCGAGCATGCCTTGCGCGAGGGCGGGCATGAGCCGGTCTGGCGGATTCTCCCGCCCGGCGAGGCGAGCAAGAGCTGGACCGAACTGGCGGCAACTGTCGACTGGTTGCTGGCGGGGGAAGTCGAACGCGGCGATCACATTCTGGCGCTGGGCGGCGGGGTGATCGGCGATCTCACCGGCTTTGCCGCCGCAGTGCTCAAGCGCGGCTGCCAATTTATCCAGTTGCCGACCAGCCTGCTGGCGCAGGTTGATTCAAGTGTCGGCGGCAAGACCGCGATCAATACTGCTGCGGGCAAGAACCTGGTCGGCGCGTTTCACCAGCCGGCGCTGGTGCTCGCCGATCTTGCCGTTCTCGACACCCTGCCAAGCCGTGAACTGCGGGCGGGCTATGCCGAAGTGGTCAAATATGGCCTGCTGGGGGATGCGGATTTCTTCGCCTGGTGCGACAGCAACGGCGCCGCGATGCTGGCCGGGGACGCGGCCTTGCGCGAATATGCCGTCGCCCATTCGGTCGCTGCCAAGGCGCGGATTGCTGCCGAAGATGAATTTGAAACTACCGGCCAGCGCGCCCTGCTAAATCTCGGCCACACCTTTGGCCATGCACTTGAAGCCCAGACCGGTTTTTCGGACCGCTTGCTGCACGGCGAGGCGGTGGCCATGGGCATGGTGCTAGCGGCGCGCTATTCCGCAAGGGTCGGCTTGATGCCCAAGGCCAGCGCAGACCATGTCGCGCGGCATATCGCCGAGGCTGGTCTGCCAGGCGATGTCTCCGGCCTGGGGCTAAATTGCGATGGCACTGCGCTGACCGGCCATATGCTGCATGACAAGAAGATGGACGCAGGCACCCTCCCCTTTGTGCTGATGAAGGGAATCGGCGAGGCATTTTTGGCCAGGGACGTCGATCTGGCGGATGTGGCCCGGTTCCTCGATGCGGAACTGACAGGCTAAGCAAAGTGAGCTCCCCAAGGGCCCTGCCGATCCCGCCATTTGCCCCGGCCAGTGAGTAATTTTCCCCAAATTCGAAGCAGCAGACGCCGCTGGCCGCGCTATGTCTGATGCCGACGGAAGCTGACGCAAGCTAACCGAAAATCGCTACCGATTGCATGCCCAAAGCGACGGCCTCGCCGTCTGTATTCCATATCTCGGTGCGATCGCTGGAAAGGCCCTGACCCGACGTGTCGCCAGTGACCCGCATCAGCCACCAGCCATCGCGGGTTTCGATTGTCGGGGTCAGCAGATTGAGCAGCCAGGTCATCGAGCTGATCGGCGGCATCGGCCTTGGCAGCACAGCAAAGACCCCCGGCGGCGGCGCATCGGCGCAGAGCAGCAGTTGCATGGCCAGGTCCAGCCCTTCGCGCTCCTTGGCGCGCAGCCACCAGCAGATCTCGGGCCGCGCTTCCAGTCCGCGCGGCAAGGCAAAGCGCACATCCATATGCTGAAGCAGGCGCGCCGGGCCGGGAGGCGGGTCGCGATCCGGCGCATCATCGAGCGGAATCAGGTTGGGAACAGCCCGGCTGTATTTGAGCTGAAGCTGGTTTTCGACCGGAGCCATGAACACAAATGTCGCCGCAGTGCCGACTTCACCTCCCTGTTCATTGGCCCGCAGCAGTTCCGCTGCGACCCACACCGCATTGCGCCCACGCCGCAACACCCGCGCCCGCGCCTCCACCGTGCCATAGACCGGCCCGACAAAGCTGACTTGTGCCGAGCGCAAGGGCGGCAAGTCCGCACCGCCCGCCAGCCGCGCCGCATGCAGCGCCAGCGCCGCTGTCAGCCCGCCATAGGCCGTGCGCCCCTGGTGCCAGTCTTCGGGAATCGCAAGCCGGAAGCCGTCGGCCAGCGGCTCGGCGGAGGCCAGCAGCTGCGCTAGGCTCATTCGAGTTCCAGGATCACCGCATCGACTGCAAGGCTTTCGCCTGCCTTGGCGTTGATGAGTTTCACCGTCGCGGTCTTTTCGGCGCGCAGGATGTTTTCCATCTTCATCGCCTCGACCACCGCCAAGGGCTGCCCGGCTTCGACCTTGTCGCCGACCGCGACATTGAGCGAGACCAGCAGGCCGGGCATTGGGCAGATCAGGAAGCGCGAGAGATCTGGCGGGACCTTTTCGATCATGTGGCTGGTCAGAGGGGCGATGCGGGCGGGCAGGATCCGGACCTGATGGATCGCGCCGCGCGTAGTCATTTTCAGGCCGGTGCGGGTGGGTTCGACCTTGACCGGCAGCGAGGCGTCACCGATTTCAGCGATGACCAGCCGGTCGCCCGGGGTATATTCCATGGCGAGATCGACCGGCACGCCATCGACGGAAATTTCGTCCTCGGCGAAGTCCACAGCGAATGTCTTGCCGCCAATCGTGATGCTCCACTCGGTCGGCGGCGGCAGGTCTTCAGCGAGCTGGCCATCGACCTGGCGGGCGCGATCAGCCCGCGCAGTGGCGATGAAGCCGGCAATCGCGGCGAGATCACCCAGCAGCGCATCGGACGTCGCCGCACCGTGGAAGCCTTCGGGATATTCCTCGGCGATGAAGCCGGTGGTGAGCTCGCCCGAGCGGAAGCGCGGGTGCTGCATGATGGCGGAAACGAAATCGATGTTGTGGCCGAGCCCTTCGATCTCGAAGCTGTCGAGCGCGGCAATCTGCTTGTCCGCAGCCTCGTCGCGGGTCTTGCCCCAGGTCACCAGCTTGGCGATCATCGGATCATAGAACATCGAGACTTCGCCGCCCTCATAGACGCCGTCGTCAACGCGGATGCCATCGACACCGCGGCGGCCATTCTCCGCCCCATCGTCTTCCCAGCCGGGAACGGGCGGGCGATAACGCGTGAGGCGTCCGGTCGAGGGCAGGAAGCCGCGATAGGGATCTTCGGCATAGACGCGGTTCTCGATGGCCCAGCCATCGATGCCGATATCCTTCTGGGTAAGCTTAAGCTTTTCGCCATAAGCCACGCGAATCATTTGCTCGACGAGGTCAACCCCGGTGATCGCTTCGGTCACCGGATGCTCGACCTGGAGCCGGGTATTCATCTCGAGGAAGTAGAAGCTCTCGCCGCTCGGGTCCGCGCCTGACACGATCAGTTCGACCGTTCCGGCGCTGTAATAACCCACGGCCTTGGACAGCGCGACGCACTGCTCGCCCATCGCCTTGCGCATCTTGGGCGTGACGAACGGCGAAGGCGCTTCTTCGACCACCTTCTGGTGGCGGCGCTGGATGCTGCATTCGCGCTCGTTGAGGTATAAAATGTTGCCGTGCTTGTCGCCGAGGATCTGGATTTCGATGTGGCGCGGGTTGAGGATGAATTTCTCGATGAACACGCGGTCATCGCCGAACGAATTCAGCCCCTCGCGCTTGGTCGCCTCAAAGCCCTCGCGCACGTCCTTCTCGTCATAGGCCAGCCGCATCCCCTTGCCGCCGCCGCCGGCCGAGGCCTTCATCATCACCGGATAGCCGATCTCCGCCGCAATGCGCACCGCATGCTCGGTATCCTCGATCTCGCCGACGAAGCCGGGGACGACATTGACGCCTGCTTTCAGGGCCAGCTTCTTGCTCTCGATCTTGTCACCCATGGCAGCAATGGCGTTCACCGGCGGGCCGATGAATTCAATGCCTTCCGCGGCCAGCGCTTCTGCGAAAGAAGTGCGCTCGGAAAGGAAGCCATAGCCCGGATGGACGGCTTCCGCGCCGGTCTGCTTGGCTGCAGCAATGATCTTGTCGGCGATCAGGTAGCTTTCGGAAGCCGGTGACGGGCCGATATGCACGGCCTCGTCAGCCATCTTGACGAACGGCGCGCGGGCATCGGCGTCGGAATAGACCGCAACCGTCTTGATACCCATGTGGCGCGCCGTCTTGATAACCCGGCAGGCAATTTCGCCGCGATTGGCGATGAGGATTTTCTTGAACATTATTTGATCGTCTTTCTCGTCATACTCTATCGAAGTAGCGCCAATCGCCTACTTCCTCGCCGTTGAAATAATTTCCTTCAGCAGCCGGTGAGCCATCATCGTGGAAGTCTTTCCAAAAGCCGTGTTCACTTCCATGAACGTAAGTGCCCTCTGAGGCTAAATTACCATTGGGATGGTAGGAAAAGAATGGTCCGTGCCTGATCCAACCCACACCATCATCCGACAAATACCGAGCGTATCGATATTGCACGACCCCACTTTCGAAGAGAACTTCAGCGACATTGACTGTATCGTCAGTCACTGCATCGCCTCCAGCTTCTCGTCACCCTGAACATGTTTCAGGGTCCATCGCACCCCAAGCACGGACGGCGCATGGGGAGAAATGGATGCTGAAACAAGTTCAGCATGACGGTTGCCAGACCAGATCATGCAACCTTCGCCAAACCTGCATGGGCAAAATCGTCGCCCTTGTAGAGCAACGCCTCGCCCCTCTCCATCGTCAGCGCATAAGCAAAGCAATCGCCGAAATTCAGCTGTGCGGGATGGCCGCTGCCTTTGCCGAAATCGCGATAGGCCTGGCGTGCAATGCGGGCTTGTTCGGCAGTTACTGGGGCAACTTCGATTTCCAATTCCTGCATCAGAGCGTCGAGGCGCGCGCTTGTTATCGGATCACGTTCCCCGTCGATGACAATTCCCGCCTCAAGGTAATTGGCCGAAGAGAGTATTGCACCTCCGGCATCGATCACGCTCGAAGCAAAAGCCTCAGCCTCCGGTTCACTCCAAAGCATCGCGACAATTGCCGACGTATCCACGATCATTTTGGCAGGCCCAAATCGTCATAAAGTAGTTCGCCGTGATCGATAGCAAGAGTTTCCGGACTTAATCGAGCTGCGGTGTCTCGGCACAAAGCCATGACTCGCTCCAGCTTCTCCGCCTTTGTCAACTCCCGCTTGCGCGCGCGCAGAGCATCAAGAACGGCCTGGGTGAGGCTTACGCCCTCTTTCTGAGCCAGCTCCGTGGCGATGGCAAACGCTTCCGCGTTTTTTATGTTCATCTGCACGCCCATATTTCTGCCTTTCTACCATATATGTGCACCATAGTAGAAAATTATCAAGAAGGCAATCGCCTGTCATCAGTTGTCCGTTTCCACCAATTCCTTAAGCTGCCCGATCCGCTCGCGCGTCAGCCGCGCCATGCACAGGCTGTGCACCATCGGCGCGCCGGAGCCGCCGCGCATTTCGAAACTTTCGAGCAGGCATTGCTGGCTGCGCCAGGCCAGCCAGCCGCGCTGGCCCGCAAGCAGCGTGTCGAAATAGCCGGGGTCCTTGTCGTAGCTCCGGTCGATCCCGCGATCGTTGGCCTTCATCGCGTCGGCGGTGATTTTCCACTGCCGGTTGAGCTCGGCATCGATGCGCTGGAACTCTTCGAGAAGGCACATGTTCATCGGCTGCTGCGGCAGATCGCCGCAGTCTTGCTGATGGGCCGGTGCGGCGGCCATCAAGAGCAGTGCTGCGATCACTCGGCAGCTTCCAGCTCGCTGCCAACCGGCGGCATGTTGTGTCCCAGTAGCCGCAGCATGTCCGCCGCGCATTCGACCACATTGCTGCCCGGGCCATAGATGCCCTGCACACCGGCCTCGCGCAAATAGTCATAGTCCTGCGGCGGGATGACGCCGCCGGCGACGACCTTGATGTCGGGGCGGCCCGCATCGCGCAGCTGGCGGATCAGATCGGGGATCAAGGTCTTGTGGCCCGCCGCGAGGCTGGAGGCGCCGATGGCATCGACATCGTTTTCGAGCGCCAGCTTGCAGGCTTCCTCAGGCGTCTGGAACAGCGGCCCGGAAGTGACATCGAAGCCCATATCAGTGAAGGCCGAAGCGATAACGTTCGCCCCGCGATCATGCCCGTCCTGGCCCATCTTGGCGACGAGCAGACGCGGATTGCGGCCTAGGCGGCGGGCGACGGCGGCAACGCCATCGATTACCTGGGCATAGCGCGCGTCCTCGGCATAAGCCTTGCCGTAGATGCCCGTCACCGGCACCGGCTGGGTCGAATATCGGCCAAAAGCCTCTTCCATCGCGTCCGAAATCTCGCCCAGCGAGGCGCGAGCGCGGGCGGCGTCGACAGCGAGCGCGAGCAGGTTGCCGCCGACCTTGGCACCTTCAGTGAGCGCGGTCAGCGCGGCGCGGCAGACTGCGCCATCGCGGCTGTCACGCATGGTCTTGAGCCGCGCGATCTGTCCTTCGCGCACGGCGTGGTTATCGATGCTCAGTGTGTCGAGATGCTCTTCTTGCGCCAGCTTGTATTTATTGACCCCGACGATGACATCCTCGCCTTTGTCGACCCGCGCCTGGCGCGCAGCGGCGGCTTCCTCGATGCGGCGTTTGGGCATGCCAGTGGCGACGGCCTTGGTCATGCCGCCAAGCACATCGACTTCCTCGATCAGCTTCCAGGCATCGTCGACCAGCATCTGGGTCAACGCCTCGACATAGTAGGAGCCGCCGAGCGGATCGACCACCTTGGTGATCCCGCTTTCCTCGGCCAGCACGATCTGGGTGTTGCGGGCGATGCGCGCGGAGAAATGGGTGGGGAGCGCGATGGCCTCGTCCAGCGCATTTGTGTGCAGCGACTGGGTTCCGCCCAGCGTGGCGGCCATGGCCTCGATCGTGGTGCGGATGACGTTGTTGTAGGGATCCTGCTCCTGAAGTGAGACGCCCGAGGTCTGGCAATGGGTGCGCAGCATCTTGGAGCGTTCGTCCTGCGCGCCGAGGCCGTCCATGACGCGGTACCACAGGGTGCGTGCGGCACGCAGCTTGGCGACTTCCATGAAGAAGTTCATGCCGATGCCGAAAAAGAAGCTGAGGCGCCCGGCGAAGCTGTCGATGTCCAGCCCTGATTCCACAGCGCGCTTGGCATATTCCTTGCCGTCAGCGATGGTGAAGGCGAGCTCCTGCACTGCCGTCGCTCCGGCCTCGTGCATGTGATAGCCCGATATCGAAATCGAGTTGAATTTCGGCATGTTGGCGCTGGTATATGCGATGATGTCCGAGACAATCCGCATGCTCGGCTCGGGCGGATAGATATAGGTGTTGCGGACCATGAACTCCTTGAGGATGTCGTTCTGGATGGTGCCATCAAGCTGCGCCAGCGCCACGCCCTGCTCTTCGCCAGCGACAATGAAGAAAGCGAGGATCGGGATCACCGCGCCGTTCATCGTCATCGAAACCGACATCTTGTCGAGCGGGATGCCGTCGAACAGGATCTTCATGTCCTCGACTGAGTCGATCGCGACGCCCGCCTTGCCGACATCGCCGACCACGCGCGGGTGATCCGAGTCATAGCCGCGATGGGTGGCGAGATCAAAGGCGACGGAAAGCCCCTTCTGGCCCGCTGCAAGGTTGCGGCGATAGAAGGCGTTCGATTCCTCGGCGGTCGAGAAACCGGCATATTGGCGGATCGTCCAGGGGCGCCCGGCATACATCGAAGCGCGCACGCCGCGGGTGAAGGGAGCGAAGCCGGGGAGGCCCGGATCACCAGCATCTTCCGCCGTGTACAAGGGCTTGATGGCGAAACCTTCGGGCGTGTTCCAGGTCAGGTTCTTGCCCTTGACCTCTTTCGCGGCGGCGGCCTGCCAGTCTTCGATTTTTGCCATAATTCTCTACCTCTTGCTCCTCCCCCCTCGCGGGGGGGGATACGAAGGCTTGGCAACTTGTTGCCTCGCCGAAGTTGGAGAGGGGGCGGCCCCCTCTCCCTCCCACCACTGTGTGGCGGGCCCCTCCCTCTCCCGCAAGGGGAGAGGGGCTTGAAACTAGTGCGCGCCTTTTGGCGTTTCCATGATCTCGGTCAGTTGCCCGCCCATGTCCTTTGGGTGGACGAAGAAAATCAGCGTGCCGTGGGCACCAATGCGGGGCTCGCCGAGAACGCGCTTGCCGAGGCCTTCGAACCAGGCCTTGGCCACGTGAATATCGGGCACTTCGTAACAGATGTGGTGCTGGCCGCCCAAAGGGTTCTTCTCGAGCCACTTGCCGACGGCTGAGTCTGCCGCGGTCGGCTGGAGCAGTTCGATCTGGGTGCCCGCTGTGCCGCCTTCACCTGGGGTATTGACGAAGCAGACGCTGACCTGCTGCGATTCCAGCACGAAGGGCTCGGAGATGTCTGTCGCGCCCATGACATCGCGGTAAAAGGCAATCGAAGCGTCAAGATCGGGCGTGGCGACGCCGATGTGGTTGAGGCGGCCCAATTTCATTCTGCCGCCTCCGCATATTCGACAACCGCATCGACATTCTCGATAATCAGCGCGATGCCCTGCCCGCCGCCGATGCACATGGTCATCAGGGCATAGCGCCCGCCGATGCGCTTGAGCTCATAGATCGCCTTGACCGTCAGGATCGTGCCCGTCGCGCCGACGGGGTGGCCGAGCGAGATCCCTGAGCCATTGGGGTTGAGCTTGTCGCGATCGAAGCCCAGTTCCTTGGCGACGGCCAGTGCCTGGGCGGCGAAAGCCTCGTTGGCCTCGATCACGTCCATGTCTTCGAGCTTGAGCCCGGCGCGCTTGAGCGCAATCGGCACGGCCTTGATCGGCCCCTCGCCCATATATTCGGGCTCGACCCCGGCATAACCCCAGGAAACGATACGGGCCATCGGAACGAGGCCGCGCTTGGTCACTTCCTCGCCGGTCGCCAACACCACGGCGGCGGCGCCGTCGTTGATGCCGGAGCTGTTAGCAGCAGTGACCGAACCATCTTCCTTGAACATCGGCTTCAGCGCGGATACCGATTCAAAGGTGGTATCGGCGCGGACATGCTCGTCAGTGTCGAAGGTGACGGTACCCTTGCGGGTCTTGATTTCGATCGGGAGGATCTGCTCCTTGAAGCGGCCCTCGGCAATGGCGCGGGCAGCGCGCAGATGGCCGTCGACGGCCAGTTCATCCTGCTGCTTGCGGGTCACCTGATGGCGCGTCGCGACGTTTTCGGCAGTAATCGCCATGTGGATCTCATAGATCGGATCATGCAGCCCTTCGACCAGCGCATCGAGCAGCACCGAATTGCCCAGCCGCTTGCCCCAGCGCGCTTCGAGATCGTGATAGGGCACGTTGGACATCGATTCCGCGCCGCCCGCAACCGTGATCCCCGCCTCGCCCAGCTTCATCAGCTGAACGCAGGAAATGATCGACTGCACGCCCGAACCGCACAGCCGGTTGAGCGTCAGCGCCGGGGTCGAAACCGGAATATCGGCCTTGAGCATGGCGACGCGGGCCATGAACTGGTCCTTGGGGCCGGTCTGCATGACCTGGCCCATGATCACATGCTCGACGTCGGCGGGAGCCACATGAGCGCGCTTGAGCGCCTCGCTGATAACCTGCGCGCCAAGATCGGCGGGGCGGAAGGGTTTCAGCGAGCCGCCGAACGAGCCGATGGCCGTGCGCACGGCGCTGACGATGTAGATGTCGGGGTGGTTGGTCATGATCTCTGCTGCTTCCAGTTAGAGCGGAATATTGTCGTGCTTCTTCCAGGGGTTTTCCAAGCTCTTGCCCTTGAGCTTGCGCAGGCCCAGCGCGATGCGGCGCCGGGTCGAATGCGGATAGATCACTTCGTCGATGAACCCCTTGCTTGCCGCCACGAACGGATTGGCAAACCGGTCCTCATATTCTGAAACCTTCTCGGCGCTGTCCTCGGCGCTCAGTCCGCGGAAGATAATCTCGACTGCGCCTTTCGCCCCCATCACCGCGATTTCGGCGGTCGGCCAGGCATAGTTCAAATCGCCGCGCAGGTGCTTCGAGGCCATCACATCGTATGCCCCGCCATAGGCCTTGCGTGTGATCACGGTGATCTTGGGGACAGTGGCTTCGGCATAGGCGAACAGCAGCTTGGCGCCGTGCTTGATGATGCCGTTGTGCTCCTGGCTGGTGCCGGGAAGGAAGCCGGGGACATCGACGAAAGTGATGATCGGCACGTTGAAGGCATCGCAGAACCGCACGAACCGCGCGGCTTTCTTTGATGAGTTGATATCGAGCACGCCAGCCAGCGCCATTGGCTGGTTGGCGACGACGCCAATGGTCTTGCCTTCGATCCGCGCGAAGCCGACCAGGATATTGGGCGCATGGGCCGGCTGGATTTCGAAGAATTCCGCCTCGTCGACCACCTTACGGATGACTTCGTGCATATCATAGGGCTGGTTGGCGTTGGCCGGGATCAGCGTGTCGAGGCTGTCCTCGCTGCGGTCCCATGGGTCGGCGGAAGGCCGCTCGGGTACTTCCTCGCGGTTGGACAGCGGCAGATAATCAAAGAAATCGCGCGCGACCAGCAGCGCCTCGATATCGTTTTCCAGCGCCAGATCGGCGACCGAGGTCTTGGTGGTATGCGTGATCGCGCCGCCAAGCTCTTCCTGTGTCACGATCTCATTGGTCACGGTCTTGACCACGTCCGGGCCAGTCACAAACATATAGGACGAATCCTTCACCATGAAGATGAAGTCGGTCATGGCGGGCGAATAGACCGCCCCGCCCGCGCAAGGCCCCATGATCAGGCTGAGCTGCGGCACCACGCCCGAGGCCAGCACATTGCGCTGGAAAATCTCGGCATAACCACCCAGCGACGCCACGCCTTCCTGAATCCGCGCGCCGCCCGAATCGTTCATGCCGATGATGGGAGCTCCCACTTTCATGGCGGCATCCATCACCTTGCAGATCTTCATGGCGTGGCGCTCGGATACGGCGCCGCCGAAAACAGTGAAATCCTGGCTGTAAACATAGACCAGCCGTCCGTTGATCGTGCCGCTGCCAGTTACCACACCGTCGCCCGAAATCTTCTGTTCGGCCATCCCGAAATCGATGCAATTGTGCTCGACGTAAGCATCGACCTCTTCGAAGCTGTCTTCATCGAGCAGCACTTCCAACCGCTCGCGCGCGGTCAGCTTGCCCTTGGCATGCTGGGTATCGATCCGCTTCTGCCCGCCGCCAAGCTGAGCTTCGGCGCGGCGGCGTTCCATTTCGGCGATATTGGCTGACATAGGCGCTGGATTCCCTGTTGCAGGTGCGAACGCCTAGGCGCGCGGGGGTGGCAGCGTCAATAGGGTTTAATCGTGCGGTTAAACGGCTCTCTGCCCTGTGGCTCCCCAGTGACCAGGGCGTGACCAGGGCGTGACCACGGGGGCGAAAAAGCTAATGATTTAGTAACCAACAATTTCTACACCCTGTAAACATGGACAAAGCGCCCTTCATAACCCGGCCCATGTCGATCGCGCTCGACGCCGTGCGCGCACTCGCCGCCTTCGCGGTGCTGTTTGGCCACACCATGCAGATCACCGTCTACAACGGCTATTTCCCCTACTGGTTCGTGCTCCAGCACAATGCAGTGCTGATTTTCTTTGTCCTGTCCGGGCTGGTCATCGCGACCACGGCGGGCAAGGCCGGCGCCAGCCTGACCAGCTATGCCATTGCCCGCGCCGCGCGGATTCTGCCCGTAGCGCTTCCTGCGGTGCTGTTTTCGGTGGCAGTTGAATGGTATGTGACCGCGGGCCAGCTGCATGGCCTCGCGCCCTGGCTCGTGCTGCGCAATGCGCTGTTTTCCGGGCTGTTTCTGAGCGAGAGCTTCGGCACCGGCCTGCCGGGCAATCCGCCCTTCTGGTCGCTGTGCTACGAAGTGTGGTTCTACGTGCTGTTCGGCGCGGCATTCTATCTGCGCGGACGGACCCGGCTGGTCTGTGTTGCCTTGCTGGCCCTGCTGGCGGGCCCCAATGTCCTGCTGCTGCTGCCTGCCTGGCTGGCCGGTGTCTGGGTCGCCAAGACCAATATGTGGCGCCGCATGTCGCGCCCGGCTGCCTGGCTTTTCGCCTTGCTGGGCCTGATCGGTGTTCCGCTGGCGGTTCCCTATGCGCAAAAGCTTTCGGCATCACTGAACGCCGTGGCGCCGTGGAATCTCCACTATTCCGAATTCGCCTTCAGCGACTGGTTCGTTGCTGCGTCTGTGGCGGTCTTCTTTGTCGCGCTGCGCCGGCTGATCGGCGCGGAAGGGCGGCTGCTGATCGCGCTGCAGCGGCCGATCCGCTATTTCGCTGGCATGTCGTTCACGCTCTACCTGCTGCACTGGCCGCTGATTACCCTGCTCGACCATTGGGGCATTGAGCCGATGGCTGGCGGTCTGGGCGTTGCCGCCTATCTCGCCATGATTGTCGCGATCTGCGCGCTGATTGCCCACTTTACCGAGCACAAGCGCGACACGGTGCGCGGCTGGCTGGAACGGCTGGCCGGGACGGGGCGCGGCTCCAGCGCGACGCCTGTCGCCGCCTGATCAGCGCATCAGCACCAGTTCTTCCGCCATGGAGGGATGCAGCGCCATGGTGTCATCGAAATCCGCCTTGGTCAGCCCGGCCTTGACCGCAATCGCCGCCGCCTGAAGAATTTCCGGCGCTTCCGGGCCGATCATGTGGACGCCAAGCACCTTGTCAGAGGCGGCATCGACCACCAGCTTGTAAAGCCCGCGTTCGGCCTTCGCCGAGAACATGTTCTTCATCGGCCGGAAATCGGAGGTGAACACCTTGATCTGGAGGAACGCGCCGCGCGCCTGCTCCTCGGTCATGCCGACACCGGCCAGCGGCGGCTGCGAGAAGACGGCGCTGGGAATATTGCCATAGTCGATGGTGCGCGGGGTTCCGCCGAATACAGTATCGGCAAAGGCATGCCCTTCGCGGATCGCCACTGGGGTAAGCTGCACTCGGTCGGTGACATCGCCGACAGCATAGATGCTGGGGCAGCTTGTGGCGTTATAATCGTCCACCGGCACTTCGCCAGTTGCGCCAAGCACGATGCCGGCGCTGTCCAGTCCGAGGCCTATGGTATTGGGGCGGCGGCCAGTGGCGACCAGCACCACATCGGCGCCCATGGCATCATGGCCCTTGGTGGTGACCGCGAAGCTCCCGTCATCCAGCTTCTCGACCCGTTCAAGCGGGCTGTTGAAGCGGTAATCGATGCCGCGCGCCATGGTGATCTGAAGCAGACGGTCACGCAGGGCCTGTTCATAGCCGCGCAGGATCTGGTCGCTGCGGTTGACCACGGTGACCTGGCAGCCGAGCGCATTGAAGATGCCGGCAAATTCGAGCGCAATATAGCCTGCGCCCTGGATCACCACGCGGCGCGGCAAAATGGGAAGATCGAACACTTCGTTCGAGGTGATGCAATGTTCGTTGCCGGCAAAGTCCGGCATGACCGGCCATGCACCGGTGGCGACAAGAATGTATTTCGCAGTGATCTCGCGGCCCGAGGCCAGCCGGACCTGGTTCGGCCCGGTGACCACGGCGCGCTCGTGAAAGTGATCGACCTTGTTGTTGTCGAGCGTCGTGGTGTAGGCCTTTTCCAGCCGGTCGACATCGCGCGCAACAAAATCTCGCAGGGTGCCCCAGTCGAAGCTCATCTCGCCCAGTGTCCAGCCGAACTGCGCGGCATCGTCCAGCGCGTGGGCAAAGTCCGAGCCATAGACCAGCAGCTTCTTGGGCACGCAGCCGCGGATCACGCAGGTCCCGCCGATGCGGAACTCTTCGGCGACGGCAACCCGCGCGCCGTGCGAAGCGGCAATCCGGCTGGCGCGCACGCCGCCCGAGCCAGCGCCGATGACGAAGAGGTCGTATTCGTAGTCTGGCATTGGGGGCTCCTGTTGCGGATGGAGCATATGAACCAACCTATCCTACCCGTCACCCTGAACTTGTTTCAGGGTCCATTGTGCCGCCCGCTCTGCAATTGCCGGAGCGGTGCTGAGCGGGAGGTTTGCGCTATTCCTGCGCTGGCGGGATTGGCCGAGAAATGGACCCTGAAACAAGTTCAGGGTGACGAATTTTTTACAACCAATCCACCCGAACTTTCGCCACCACCTTCAATTCGCCGCCACCGGAATCCTTGGGATGGTTGGCCCCGTCAAGCACTACCACTTCGTCGAAATCGAACGGGCTGACCCCATCCAGCACCGCGACATTCACCCCATAAAGGTTTGGATCGAAGCGCCGCTGGTGGAACAGGTGGATGCCGCAGCGCGAGCAGAAGTGGTGCTTGGCGACATTTGTGTGAAACTGGTAGGTCGAGAGCAAGTCCTCGCCTTCGGTCACGGCGATACTGCCGACCTCGGCAAAAACCATCACCGCGCCCTTCATCCGGCACATCGTGCAATTGCAGCGGACCGGCTTGTCGAAGCCTTCAGCCAGCTTGACGCTGAATTTGACGCCACCGCAGTGGCATTGGCCACCATGGAGGCCGGTTGTCGTCTCGATGTCTTTGTCCACGGCCTAACCCCCGATCCCCGCTGCCTTGAGCAGCGCTTCTGTGCTTGCGTCAAACCGCGTGCCGCCCACCTCGATCTGCTTGGCGATTTCCTTGCCGAGCTCGACGCCGAACTGGTCGAAGGGATTGATCCCCAGCAACACTGCGTTGGCGAATGTGCGATGCTCGTGGAAGGCCACCAAGGCGCCGAGACTGGCCGGGGTCAGCTCGTCGAGCAGCACCGTCGCCGAAGGGCGGTCGCCGGGATAGGCGCGCGCCGGATCAGCGCTCGCCTTGCCCGCCATCAGCGCCGCGCCTTGGGCGAAGCAATTGGCGAGCAGGTTGGCATGATGCGCCGGATCGAGTGCATCGCCGGGCGCGATCGCGGCGATGAAATCGACCGGGATCAGGTGAGTGCCCTGATGCAGCAGCTGGAACACTGCATGCTGCGCATCAGTGCCCACCCCGCCCCAGGTGATTGCCGCAGTGGGGCCAGAGACCGGCTGGCCATCGGCGGTCACCGATTTGCCGTTCGATTCCATTTCGAGCTGCTGGAGATAGCTCGGCAGCAACCGCAGCCGCTCGTCATAGGCGAAGACAGCGCGGGTCTGGCAGCTACGCAGGTGGGCATAGAGCTGATCGGCGAAGGCAGCGCGCAGCGGCAGGTTTTCGGACACATCGCAATCCAGAAAATGCCGGTCCATCGCGGCGGCACCTTCGAGGAATTCCGCAAAGCCTTCCCAACCGAGCGCCAGTGCCACCGGAAAGCCGATTGACGACCAGAGCGAATAGCGCCCGCCGACTGACTCCTGGAAGGGCAGCACCCGGGTCTCGTCGACGCCCCATTCGACCGCCTTTTCGGGGTAAGCGGTCAGCGCCACGACCCGGCCATAGACGTCATCGACCCCATTCTCGGTCAGCCAGGCGAGCGCCGAAGCGGCGTTGGTCATGGTTTCGGTGGTGGTGAAGGTCTTGGAGGCGATAGCGATCAGGGTTTTCGCCGGATCGCATTTGGCGAAGGCGGCTTCGAGCGCGCAGCCATCAATGTTGGAGACTACATGGACGTCAACCAGCGCCAGATCGCGCGCCAGCGCGTCGATCGCCAGCGCCGGGCCCAGCGCCGAACCGCCGATGCCGATGTGGATAAGGTGGCGGACTTCGCTCAAAGCGCCATCGTGGATCGCGGCGACCAGCGAGGCCATGCGGGCGTGCAGCGCGGCAGCCTCCTCAACGCTGGACTCGCGGCCAAGGCCGCGCTGGGCGGTGTGTTCGGCGGCCCGGTGCTCGGTCAGATTGACCACCTCGCCCGCAAACAACGCCGCGCGCCGCGCGGCGAAACCAGCCGCCTCGGCCAGTGCCTGAAAGTCGGAGAGATGCGCCGCATCGAGGTGAGTCTTCGACCAGTCGAACAGCACGCCCGAACCATCGGGCAGCTCCAGCCGCGCCGAAAGGCTGGCAAGCCGCGCCGGATCAGCGGCGAACAGCTCTTCCAGCCGGGGCCGGGGCAAGGCCTCAAGCCTAGCCCATGCCGATTCAACTGCACTGTTCATGAGTCATCTTCCATTTGCTGCACCGCATCATTATGCCTGCGCACACCCGGCAGGCCAAGCGACAATGCTTGACGAACCCCGCCGCTGCCAACATGGACAGGGCAATGACCGAAATCCAACCCGCTGACACTCCCGAAACGCCTGCTGCTTCGGCCAAGCCCCAGAAGAAGGAAGAGAATTTCTTCGTCTTCCTGATCAAGCTGGTGCTGATCGTCGCGGTGTTCCGCAGCTTCATTTTCTCGCCGTTCAACATTCCCAGCGAATCGATGCAGCCAAATCTGGTCAATGGCGACTATCTGCTCGCGGCCAAGTGGCCTTATGGCTATTCTTCCTATTCACTGCCGTTCAGCGCGCCGCTGTTGCCCAGCCGGATCCTGGCGAAGCAGCCCCAGCCCGGTGACATTGCCATTTTCAAGGCCCCGCCCGACAATCAGACCGACTATATCAAGCGGGTAATCGGCGTGCCGGGCGATCAGATCCAGATGACCGGCGGCCAGCTTTATCTCAACGGCAAGCCTATTCCCAAAGTGAAGGTCGCCGATTTCGAGGTAGCTGTTTCGCCCAATACCAATTGCTTCCTGCCGGAATTTGAAGCGAAAAATGCGGCTGGCGAAGCGGTCTGCCACTATCCGCGCTTCCGCGAGACGCTGCCCAATGGGCGGAGCTATTTCGTGCTCGATCTTTCCCAGACCCCGCAGGATGACACGCCGCCTTTCGTCGTGCCCGAAGGCCATCTGTTCATGATGGGCGACAACCGCGACAATTCGATGGACAGCCGCTTTCCGGCGATCCCCGGCCAGGGCATTGGCGTGGTGCCGCAAGATAATCTGGTCGGTCGGGCTACGATCATGATGTTTTCGACCGACGGATCGGCTGAATGGATCAAGCCCTGGACCTGGTTCAGCGCCGCGCGCTGGAACCGGATCGGGACGACCTTCTAGAGGCATGCTCGAAGCAGATTCCCGCACCTATCTTGCAGACCTTGTCGGCAGCGCGCCAGAGGATGAGGCGCTGTGGCTTGAAGCACTGACCCATGGCAGCACCGGCGCCGCGCGCAATTACGAGCGGCTCGAATTTCTCGGCGACCGGGTGCTGGGCCTCGCTATTGCCGAATGGCTGCATCAGCTTGGCACCGGCGACGAAGGCAAGCTTTCGCAGCGATTGAATGCGCTGGTCAGCCGCACAATGTGCGCCGGGATCGCCCGCAAGCTTGGCCTTGGCGTGCATATCCGGCTCGGCAAGCAGGCCAGCGACGATGGCGCGCGCGACAGCGACAATGTGCTGGGCGATGTCATCGAATCGCTGATCGGCGCCTGTTTCGTGACGCAAGGCTATGATCCGGCGCGCGCCATGGTCCGCCGATTGTGGGCCGAGGCAGTGACCGGCCATGCCGGCAGCGCCAAGCATCCCAAAAGCGAACTTCAGGAATGGGCGGCCACGAACAAGCGCAAGGTACCGCAATACCGCCTGCTTGATCGCTCCGGCCCCGACCACGCCGCGCGCTTTACTGTCGAAGTGAGCGTGCCTGGCCTGGGCGAGGCGCAGGGGCATGGTTCGAGCAAGCAGGACGCCGAAACCGCCGCCGCAGCGGCATTTATCGAGACACACACATGATGCAGCCCACATGACCCAACACTGCGGCCTCGTCGCTGTCCTCGGCGCGCCCAATGCGGGCAAATCAACGCTGGTCAATGCACTGGTCGGGCAGAAAGTCGCCATCGTTTCGGCCAAGGCGCAGACCACGCGGGCGCGGTTGATGGGGATTGCGCTTGCGGATGAAACCCAGATCATCCTTGCCGACACCCCCGGCATTTTCGCCCCCAAGCGCCGCCTCGACCGCGCCATGGTCGCCGCTGCATGGGAAGGCGCCAACACTGCCGACGCGATCCTGCTGGTGGTGGATTCGCGCAAGAAACGCCGCGACTATCTGGAGCCGATCCTGGAATCGCTCAGCAGTCGCCCCGAGCGCAAGATCCTGGTGCTCAACAAGGTCGACGAGACGCCCAAGGAGCCGCTGCTGGTGGCCGCCGAGGAGCTGACCAAGGCTGCGGAATTCGACGAGGTGTTCTTCGTTTCGGCCCTGACCGGCGACGGCGTGGCCGAACTCAAGGCGCGGCTCGCTGCGCTGATGCCTGAGGGCACATGGCACTATCCCGAGGATCAGGTTTCCGACGCCAGTGAGCGCCTGCTCGCCTGCGAGATCACTCGCGAACAGCTTTACAAACAGCTGCACGATGAATTGCCCTATGACAGCGCAGTGCGGCCCGAAAGCTATACGCAGCGCAAGGACGGCTCGGTCGAAGTCCACCAGCAGATCGTCATTGCCCGCGACAGCCAGAAGGGCATCGTGCTCGGCAAAGGCGGCGCCAAGCTGAAAGCCATCGGCGAGGCTGCGCGCAAGGAGCTGGCCGAGATCCTGGGGGTCAAGGTACATCTGTTCCTGCACGTCAAAGTCGAGGAAGGCTGGGCCGAGACGCGCGAATTCTATGACGATATCGGGCTGGACTGGGTAAAGTAATCTTCTCCCCTCCCGCATGCGGGAGGGGTCGGGGGTGGGTCAGTCGGGTCTAGCGTTGCTCTTGCCGGATAGGGCCCACCCCTAACCCCTCCCGCATGCGGGAGGGGGACAAGAAGAAGGCAGAACCCGTGCAGAATTGGGCGCACACGCTTGCTCCTTCGCCCCTCCCCCGGCATAGGCTGCAAATGAGTCCCCCGCCCGCTCTGAAAGGCTCCAAAATGAAGGTCCGCGTTTCCGTCAGCCTCAAGCCCGGCGTGCTCGACCCGCAAGGCCGCGCGATCCAGCATTCGCTTGAGGGCCTCGGCTTTGCCGGGGTCAGGGATGTCCGCGCCGGACGGCTGATCGAGCTGGACGTGGCAGACGATGTCACTGATGCTGCGCTGGACGATATGTGCAAGCAGCTGCTCGCCAACATGGTGATCGAGAATTATCGGATCGAGAAAGTAGCCGCCTGATGTCCTTCCGCGCCGCTGTCATCACCTTTCCCGGTTCCAACTGCGACCGCGACATGGCGGACGCGCTGGAAAAGGTTTCGGGTTCCGCCCCGCTTCGTGTCTGGCATGGCGATGCCGAGCTGCCCGAAAGGCTCGATTTCATCGCCCTGCCCGGCGGCTTTTCCTATGGCGACTATCTGCGCAGCGGCGCCATGGCGGCGCGTTCGCCGGTGATGCGCGCAGTGATTGCGGCAGCGGCGAGCGGCGTGCCGGTGCTGGGGGTTTGCAATGGCTTTCAGGTGCTGACCGAAGCTGGCCTGCTGCCCGGCGCGCTGATGCGCAATGCCGGGATCCGCTTTGTCTGCCGCGATGTGGCGCTGGTGGTTGAAAACAGCCAGTCTCTGTTCACTGCGGGCTACGAAAAGGGCCAGCGGATTGCACTGCCGGTGGCCCACCACGACGGCAACTATTTCGCCGACGATGCCACGCTTGACCGGCTCGAAGGCGAAGGCCGGGTGGCTTTCCGCTATGCCGAGGCGCTAAATGGCTCGGCCCGGAACATCGCCGGGGTGCTGAGCGAGAGCGGCAATGTGCTGGGCATGATGCCGCATCCCGAACGCGCGATCGAAGCGGCGCACGGCGGCAGCGACGGGCGCGCACTGTTCGCGAGCGCAATCAAGTCGCTCGTCAAGGCCTGAAATTCAGGCTGCGCTGTTATTGATTCTCTGCAGGTTGGCGCCGCGCGCCAGCAGCTTGTCGCAATCTTCGACTGTCATCGGGCGGCCGAAGAAATAGCCCTGGATCTTCTTGCAGCCAAGCTGGCGGACAATCGCGAGTTCCGCTTCGTTCTCCACCCCCTCGGCGGTGGTCGACATTTCGAGGCTATCGGCCATCGCGACAACAGCGCGGATGATCGCGAGGCTTTCCGGATTGCCCACGGCGGCACCCTGCACGAAGCTGCGATCGACCTTGATCGTCGAGAACCGCAGGTTGCGGATATAGCCGAGCGAGGAATAGCCGGTGCCGAAATCGTCAAGCGCAACACTGCAGCCCAGCGCCATGACCTGCTCGAGCGCGCTGCGCGCATGCGCGGCGTCACGCACGAAAATGCTTTCGGTCACTTCAAGCTCAAGCCGGTTAGCCTGCAGGCCGCTCTGCGATAAAGCGCCGACCACGCTGGCGATGAAATTGCCGTCGAGCAGTTGTTCACCCGAAACATTGACCGCGACCTTGAGATGCGACGGCCACAGCGCTGCCTGGCGGCAGGCTTCGCGCAGCACCCATTCGCCGATCGGCACGATCAGCCGGGTGTCCTCGGCGAGCGGAATAAATTTGGCAGGGCTGACAAAGCCGTGCTCTTCGCTCTGCCAGCGGATCAGCGCCTCGAAGCTGACCAGGCCTTCGCTCTGAGCATTCACCACCGGCTGATAGTGCAGCACGAATTCACTGCGTTCGAGCGCGCGGCGCAAGGAAAACTCAAGCTTGCGGCGCTCTTCGGCATGGGCATGCAGCGAAGGCTCATAGTTGAAATGAACCCCGCCGCCCTCGTCCTTCGAGCGATAGAGCGCGAGATCGGCATTGCGCATCAGGGTTTCGACCGTCGAGCCATCGCGCGGCCCGATCGCCGAACCGACGCTGGCGCCAACATAGAGCGTGTGATGATCGACTTCGTAGGGCTGCGACAGACGGTCGATGACTCGCTGGGCGACCTGTTCAACCCGGCCGAGATCAGAGGCATCACGGATGACGATGGCGAATTCGTCGCCTCCCAGCCGCCCGCACAATTCGTTCTCGGTGATCTGTTCGCGCAGCCGTTCAGATACCCGCGCCAGCAACTTGTCACCGATCAGATGGCCGAGCGTATCGTTGACTGCCTTGAAGCGGTCGAGGTCGATCATCAGGAAGGCACAGCGCGTGCGCCATTGCTCGGCATAGCGCATGGCATCGCCCATTGCCTCGGTCAGCATCATCCGGTTTGGCAGGCCGGTCAGCGTATCATAGCGCGCCAGATAGGCGATCTTGTCGCTGCTCTCGCGTTGCTCGGTGACATCGGAGCCTACTCCCCGGAAGCCATCGAAGTTGCCGCTATCGTCGAGTCTGGGTGTTCCCGAGAGCTCCCACCAGCGCAGGTTGCCATTGATCGAGACCCGCACCAGCATGTTCGAGAAGCTTTCGCGCCGCTTCAACCGTTCTGCCAGATCATGCAGGCTGGAAGGGAACTGTCCGGTGTCCCAGGCCTCGCCTGCGATCAACTGAATGAATGGCTTGCCGTCGATTTCGGTAATGTCGCGGCTCAGCGCGAAAGCGAAGCGCGGCGAGACGGCGCGGACCCGGCGCGCGGTATCGATCTGCCACAGCCAGTCGGCCTCCCCTTCCTCCTCGAATTCGCGCAGCAGCAACGAGACGACTTCGTTGGTTTCGGCAACACCGGCTTCCGCGATCCTGGTCACCATGTAGTTGCGGGCACTTATCAATGTGCCGATCATCAAAGTGCCGCAATAGGCGGCACTGACCAGCGCCATTTCCTCAGGACCATAGAGCAGGAATCCTGTGGCCGCCGCACCGCCCAGAATCGCGGAGGACAGAAAATTGCCCAGCGGCACCGAGGGCATGGCGATGATCGAGGAGGCAAGCAGCATGGCGATGACAGACCACATCTCCAACCTGCCTGCAGTATCAAGGAAGCCGCCCGCCAAACCCAGGGGTACGACCCAGACAAGTGCGCAGCCAATTGAACTGATCGTATGACGATTGATTTCTGCGCGGCTGACGCTGCGATGATCGGCATCCGCCAGGCTGCGGTCACACCGCGTCGCCTGCACCAGAGTAGCAACCAGGGCCGCGATCCAGGCGATCAGCCAGATCGTGCCGACTTTGCCGAAAAGCAGGAACAGCGCCACTGCGGCAGAGACACCGTGCGCGGCAATTCGGGCAATCGAGGCCTTGGCCAGGCTGGCATATTGCAGCCCGCGCAGCTCCCCCCAGTCACCGTCCTTGGGGTCGGACAGGCCCAGCACAGCCAGCCACGGCAGCCGCTTTGGCAGCAGGGAGGTTGTATTCTTTACGCGTTTCACCCGCCGGTCATAGGTCAGCGCAGGTTATCAGCACGTAAATTGCCGAGGCTTAATCCTGCAATTTTGCGATTTTATTCGCCAATTTATTCAACTGTAACCGACTTGAATGAGAATGATATATTAAGCATTTGATATCATTATCTTTTATTGAGTTTTTTTTAGAGATGATAAAGGAATTGATAAAATCCGTCCACCATTCACAAAATCATATCCCAACGTCTTTTTACCTTTATCTCGGTAACTTAGCTCACTGCCCACAAAGGGCAGCCTAAAATGTACATCCAGTTGGTGTGTTTGTGTGTCCACCGTTGTGACAACAATCTCGTCAATAACACCAGACAGAAACCGCTTTTTATCCTTCTGTGACATATCGTTAGAAGTCAGCTTATCAATGTGACTCTTAAAGTCCCCAAGCCAGTCCACCCACTTTTTCTGACTGCTAAGGCTTTTCAACTCCTTCAATATACCCTGCCGTTCAGCATCCTTTTCAAGGATAACCTGACTGAGTTGCTGATTGAACGTAGCCGTACTCATCACGGCATCATCTATCGATGACAGGATTTGAGCCTTGATTGAGCTCTCCCTTAGACGTTCAAGGTCCTTGTCGATCTTCTTCAACCGACCCTTCAGCACCTTCGGATCAACCTCAGCGCCGCTTGGAACACCGAGCACAGACTGCTTTATGAATTCCTTGTATAACGAGGAGTTCGATAGGCAATCGACCACACCATTCCATATAATCTCATCGGTCGTCGATATTTTCAACTGTCCGTCGTCACAACATTTGGCACACTTCGCGGCTTAGATTAGCGGAGTGCGGGCATCGTCAGGGGGTTGATGTTAAGCAGCGATCTTGCGGTGTTGCAAGCGCCGATATTCGATGGTCTGCCGTTTGATCCTTTCGCGCTGTTTG
>CANJCQ010000020.1 GCA_947473355.1 Sphingomonadaceae bacterium
ACGGGGCGATAAGCCCAGCGCCCCCCCGAAAATCCCTGACGGTCCAGCACCAAAAGGCCTCAAACACCCCAGAACCTCGACCCGGTAGCTTGACGACCCGGTCAAACGCCCAAACTCAACCGAAAATCGTGATTGTTCGAGGTGGCCTATTCGCGCCACCACTGGTTATCGGGCTCAACGATTGCGATGGTGCCAAGATTACGGGTGCAATGCGGAATTTCCCGCGTCCCGCGCGTCTGCGCCTGATGGCCCGATGAACCGCGATCGGCGGCAAGCGCGGGTAGGCTGCCTGCGAGGGCGGCTATGGCAGTGATGCCAATGAACATCTTACGCATCGCAATCTCCGTGGTTTACTGGCCCCTGCCCGGCTCTTCCAGCATGGCAGCGACGTTGCAATTATGCCGTCACTTTTAGCTTGACCCTGATACAACGCAATTGGCGAAATTCGACAAGTTCGCTTTGTCGCGGGAATTCCCCGTCACACCCCCATATTGTCAATCAGCCGCGCCTTCCCAATCCGCGCAGCGACCAGCAGCCGGGCGGGCCCATCGCCTGTCCCCTCCAGCGGAGCCAGCGTGTCTGCATCACACAGTTCGGCGTAATCCACCGAAGCAAACCCCACCGCCAGCAGCGCCCGTTGCAAGTCCGCGAGGCAGGCCGCAGCCGCCTCCCCCGCCTGCAGCCGCGCAATTGCCGCCTGCATTGCGCGGGGCAGCGCGGCGGCAACTTCGCGCTCCTCTGCCGACAAGTAAGCATTGCGCGATGACAGGGCCAGCCCATCCGTCTCGCGCACGGTGGGCACGCCGTAGATGTCGTCTGCATAGGGCCGCGTCAGATCGAGGTCGTGGACCATGCGGCGGATCACAGCCAATTGCTGCCAGTCCTTCTCGCCGAACAAAGCCAAATCGGGCTGGACCTGATTGAACAGTTTGCACACCACAGTGGCGACGCCATCGAAGTGCCCCGGCCGCGCTGCGCCGCAAAGCGGCTCGCTGATCCCGCTGACCGAGACATTGGTGGCATAACCCGGCGGATACATGGTCGCCACGTCGGGTGCCCAGACCAGCGAAACACCTTCCGCGCGCAGCAAGGCCAGATCCTGCTCGCGCGGGCGGGGGTAGGAGGCGAGGTCTTCGCCTGCGCCGAACTGGCGGGGATTGACGAAAATCGAGACAGCGACATGCGCCGCATGCGCCCGCGCCTCGCGCACCAGAGTCAGGTGTCCTTCATGCAGCGCGCCCATGGTCGGCACAAGGGCCAGCGGGCCATCCTGCCGCAAGCGCTCGACTGCCATGCGCAGTGGAACAAGCTGCTCGATGATTTGCATGATGCCCCTGCTTTCGCCTATGATCTCCGCACGCCGCCTGCCTAGCGCCGGACGGCCAGCCATTCCACTGTTTTGAGAAAGCGAATTGCCCCCGTGTCTGCGCACCGCATTGTTTTCGCCAATGAAAAAGGCGGCACTGGCAAATCGACGACGGCTGTCCACATCGGCGTGGCGCTGGCCTATCGCGGCGCCAGAGTCGCAGCGATCGATCTCGATCCGCGCCAGCGCACACTATACCGCTATCTGGAAAACCGCGCCGAGACCGAGCGGCGCCGCGGCGTGACCCTGCCCGGCCCGCGCTTTGCCGTGTTTGAGGGCGATTCTATCGATGGGCTTGAGGAACTGGCGGCAGAACTGGGCAAGGATGCCGATTTCCTGCTGTTTGACACGCCCGGCCGCGACGATCCTTTCGCCCGCCACGCCGCGACCTCGGCCGATACGCTGGTGACCCCGCTCAATGACAGTTTCGTCGATTTTGACCTGATCGGCCAGGTCGATGCCGAAACCTTCAAGATCCGCCGCCTGTCGTTCTATGCCGAGTTGATCTGGGAAGCGCGCAAGAAGCGGGCCATGGCCACGATCAAGGACCAGAAGCGCGAGATGGACTGGGTAGTGGTGCGCAACCGCACCCAGCACATCGAGGCGCGCAACCAGAAGCGGCTTCAAAGCGCACTGGGCGAACTTTCCAAGCGGGTCGGCTTCCGCATCGCCAATGGCCTTTCGGAGCGCGTGATCTATCGCGAGCTGTTTCCCTCGGGGCTGACTCTGCTCGACAAGGGCCATCTGGGCGAGCTCGGCACCAGCCACCTCGTCGCCCGGCAGGAACTGCGCGCATTGCTCGCGGGGCTCAATCTGCCGCTGGTGGCCATGCCGCAGAGCGAACTGGCGCTGGCCGAAAGCGCATGAAGCCATGCTGAAGCTGCTATGGCTGGTCTTGCTGGTGTCGCTCGCCTGCAAGCTGTTCTTCCGGCGCTGGCCGTGGGAGCTGCTCGGCATGCCGCATGCCACACCGGAACTGGAGCGGGCGCGCGCCCTGCTGGGGGTGCGCCGTGACGCCAGCCGGACCCAGATACTTGAGGCGCACAAGCGCTATATCGCGGTAGTCCATCCCGATCGCGGCGGCACCAACGATCAGGTCTACGAGGCCAATGCCGCGCGCGATTTGCTGCTCAGAGGCCTGACAGCAAATATTCCGGAGTAAACATGACTCACACATTCCACCCCACCACTTTGCGCGAATACGATATCCGCGGCATCATCGGCGAAACGCTGGGGGCTGATGACGCCCGCGCGATTGGCCGGGGTTTTGCCACTCTGCTGCGCCGCGCGCGCGGCGACGCGGTCCGCAGCACGGTCGCGGTCGGCTATGATGGCCGGGTCAGCTCGGTGATGCTGGAGGAAGCGCTGGTCGAAGGGCTCAATGCCAGCGGCGTCGATGTCGTTCGGGTCGGCATGGGGCCGACGCCGATGCTCTATTACGCCGAAGCATCAGCCCCAGAAATAGATGGCGGCATTCAGATAACCGGCAGCCACAATCCCGTAAACTACAATGGCTTCAAGCTGGTATTCCAGGGCGCGCCGTTTTTTGGCGCGGATATTCTCCGCCTTGGTCGGATGGCTGAAGCGGGTGACTGGCTCGAGGGAGAGGGCAAGTCCGAGCGCCGCGAGGTCCTCGCAGCTTATATCGACCGCGTGATCGAGGGGCTGGCCGGGATCAGCCACGATGCGCTGTCCGCGCTGCGGATCGGCTGGGACTCGGGCAATGGCGCGGCGGGCCCCGCGCTCGAATTGCTGACTTCCAAGATTCCTGGTGAGCATCATCTTCTCTTCACTGAGGTCGACGGCACATTTCCGAACCACCATCCGGATCCGACCGAGGAGAAGAATCTGGCAGACCTCAAAGCGCTGGTCGCGGAGAAGAAGCTCGATTTTGGAGTGGCATTCGATGGCGACGGCGACCGGATCGGCGCGATTGACGGCGAGGGCCGGGGGATCTGGGGCGACCAATTGTTGATGATCTATGCCGAAGACCTGCTGCGGATGGTCCCCGGATCGACAGTTATCGCCGATGTGAAGGCTTCAGGCGCACTTTTCGAGAAAGTGGCGGCGCTGGGAGGGAAACCACTTATGTGGAATACCGGACACAGCCTGATTAAATCCAAAATGAAAGAAACTGGCGCGCCGCTGGCCGGCGAAATGAGCGGTCACGTGTTCTTCAAGCACGAATACTATGGCTATGACGACGCGCTCTATGCCGCCATCCGCCTGATCGCTGCCTCGGCCCGGCTGGGCAAATCGGTGACCCAGCTGCGCGGCGAGATGCCAGCGCTGGTCAACACGCCGGAAATGCGCTTCCAGGTCGATGAAGCTCGCAAGTTCGCGGTGATCGTCGAAATCAAGGAACGGCTGGCCGCGGCAGGGGCGGACGTCAACAGCACCGACGGCGTGCGGGTTTCAACCGCAGACGGCTGGTGGCTGCTGCGCGCCTCGAACACCCAGGACGTGCTGGTGGCGCGGGCTGAGAGCAAGGACCAGGCCGGGCTCGACCGGTTGATGGAACAGATCGACGGGCAGCTGGCTGCGTCAGGTTTGGAGCGGGGTGAGCCGGCGGGGCATTAAGTCAGAACCACAGCCACCGCCCCAAGCACCGCCGCAGCACTCACCCCCAGCACCAGCGCAGCCGGCCATGCGCGCCGCCATCCTGCTATGCTCATCGCCGCTCCGGCCTTGAACAGGGTGTTGAGCACGACCGGCGGGACCAGCACCAGCCCGGCTGTGCGCGCAGTCAGGGTTCCCGGCGGCAGGTTGCCCATGGTGATGATGGCGCTGTCGACATCGACCGAGCCTGACAGCGCCAGCACCACGGCCACGCCGGAATTGCCATAGCGCGCCAGCACCCAGCGCGCGATCAGGGTCATGGCCATGACCAGCACCATCAACAGCAGCGCCGGGCTGAGATCGAACGGGTTCTTGACCACGAGCGACGCTGCCGCGCCTGGATAAGCGCGCCGGGCGTGGCGGATAAACCACACTGTGCCAATCAGGCTGACGACCAGCCCCGGCAAGGCCAGCGGCGCGAAAGTGGAGAGGGCGAATGGGGCGAGCCAGGCCGTGAGCACAATGATCCGCAGGAACATCGTGGCAGATGCTGCGGCGATGGCTGCGTGGAGTATCGCATCGGGTTCGGCCGGATCCTTCAAGCGGTGAGCCAGCGCGGCAGTGACGGCGGTTGAGGAGACCATCGAACCGGCTGCCGCCGTGGCAATCGTGCCGCGCGTGGGCCCGAGCAGCTTTGCGGCGATGTAGCCGAGGAACGAGAAGCCCGAAACCATGGCCACCACAAGCCACAGGCTGCGCGGGTTCCAGGCCTGAAATGGCCCATAGGCCTGATCGGGCAACAGCGGCAGGATCACCACGGCGATCAAGGCAAAGCGGGCCGTCGCCGCGACCTCGGCCTCATTGAGCCGCCCGACGAACCGGTGAAGCTGGCTGCGCATCGCCAGCAGCAGGGCCATCGACACCGCAATCGCAGTTGCTATCTGCGGGCGTCCCGTGGCCGCAAGCAGGCCGCAGGCCAGCGTCAGCAGGCCAACGACGCTGGCGGTGCCGCTGAGCGAATCGCCCCTCGTCGATGTTCGGTAATAGCCGATGATGATGAGCGCTGCGGCAGCGGCGAGCATGATCGTGGCAATCGGGCCTGAGCCGTCCGACAGCGTTCCGGCAACGCCGCCGGTCAGGCCAAGCAGGCCGAAAGTGCGGAAACCGGCGAATCGGCTTCCCGGTTCATCCTGCCGCTGGGCCCAGCCGCGCTGGAGTCCGACGAGCAGGCCAAGGGCCAGCGCGAGGGCCAGTCCGCTCAGTTCTTGCAGGTCTATGGCACTGGTCAAGCCCATCCCGCTGCCTTCGGCCAGAGCTCTGCCGCACGCAAGGGGGGATGCGCGCTTGGCTGCGGCATGCAGCTGCGCCACAGTATGCGTGCCATGCCTGTCTCTGCCCCACTTCCGCCCGAAATCACTGCCTGGTTCACCGCGCGCGGCTGGCGGGTGCGGCGGCATCAGCTGGAGATGCTCGCCGCCGACCTTGCTGGGCACCACGCGCTGTTGGTGGCCGATACCGGGGCGGGCAAGACGCTGGCTGGGTTCCTGCCGACGCTGGCCGCCTTCGCCCCGTCGCGGCTGGGTGGCGATCCGCCGCCAGATGGCCTGCACACGCTCTATGTCTCGCCACTCAAAGCGCTGGCGCACGACGTGCAGCGGGGTCTCATGGCGCCGATTGACGAGATCGGGCTCCCGATCCGGGTCGAAACCCGCAGCGGCGATACGCCGAGCGACCGCAAGGCCCGTCAGCGCGCGCGGCCGCCGCATGTGCTGCTGACGACGCCCGAATCCTTGTCGCTGCTGTTGACCTATCCCGAGACTGCGCAGCTGTTCTCGACGCTGCAGCGCGTGGTGATCGACGAGGTGCATGCCTTTGCCACCGGCAAGCGCGGCGATCTGCTGGCGCTGGCCCTCTCCCGGCTTCAGACATTGGCGCCACAAATGCGGCGCGCTGCGCTGTCAGCCACTGTAGCTGACCCGGAAGCGTTTCGTGGCTGGCTCGCGCCCCAAATCTATCATGATGTGCGGGATATCGATAGCGTCGCACTGGTCGAAGGCGAGGCCGGGGCCGCGCCCGAGGTGGCGATCATGCTGCCGGAAGCGCGAACAGTGCCGTGGAGCGGGCACGCGGCGACATGGGCGATCCCGCAGCTCTATCAAGCGATCCGCGAGAACCGCACCACGCTGGTTTTCGCCAACACGCGCTTTCTGGCCGAATATCTGTTCTCGCTGCTGTGGGATGCCAATGAGGACAAGCTGCCGATCGGCATTCACCACGGCTCGCTGTCAAAAGAGGCGCGGCGCAAGGTGGAGGGGGCAATGGCGCGGGGCGAATTGCGGGCGCTGGTCTGTACCGCCAGCCTCAATCTGGGGGTCGACTGGGTCGATATCGATCTGGTGGTGCAGATGGGCGCGCCCAAGGGGAGCTCGCGGCTGCTCCAGCGGATCGGGCGCGCGGGGCATCAGCTCGACACTCCCAGCCGCGCGCTGCTGGTGCCGGGCAACCGCTTCGAATTTCTCGAGGCGATGGCGGCGCAGGATGCTGTCAACGAAGGCCAGCGCGATGGCGAGGACTTTCGCCCCGGCGCGCTCGATGTGCTGGCGCAGCATGTCATGGGCCTGGCCTGCGCGGGTCCGTTTGATGAGGCTGACCTGCTGGCGGAATTGCGGACGTCGCTGGCCTACGCCTGGCTCGATGCGCCGACTCTGGCACGGGTGCTCGATTTCGTGGCGACCGGCGGCTATTCGCTGCGCGCCTATGACCGGTTCCGGCGGATCGTGCGAGACAAGGATGGCACCTGGCGGCTGACTCATCCCGAGCAGTCGCATCGCCACCGGATGAATGCCGGGATCATTGTCGATTCCGAAATGCTCGATGTGCGTTTCCGGAACGGGCGTTCACTGGGCCGGGTCGAGGAGCAGTTCGGGGCCGGGCTCAAGCCAGGGGATACCTTCCGCTTTGCCGGCATGGATCTGGAAGTCGAGGCAATTCGCGATCTGGAGCTGGTGGTGCGCGCGGCGAAGCGATCTGCCCAGATTCCAAGTTACATGGGCGCACGCATGCCGCTGACCACGCATCTGGGCGAGCGGGTGCGCGCCATGTTGCAGAACCGGGCTGGATGGGGCCGGTTTCCCGACGACGTGCGCGAGTGGCTGGAGATGCAGGACTGGCGCAGCCACATGCCGGGGCCGGGACGCCTGTTGGTCGAAAGCTTCCCCCATGCAAGCCTCGAATATACCGCTTTTTACACTTTCGAGGGCTGGAACGCGAACCAGTCGCTGGGCATGCTGATCACGCGGCGGATGGAGGACCAGGGGCTTTCCCCACTGGGCTTCGTTGCCAATGACTATGCGCTGGCGGTGTGGGGCCTGAAGAGGGTCAGCGATCCGGCCTTGCTGCTTTCGCCCGATATATTGACCCACGAATTCATCGACTGGGTGCAGCAATCATATCTGCTACGCCGGGCCTTTCGCGAGGTGGCAGTGATTTCGGGGCTGGTTGAGCGGCAGCATCCGGGCAAACGCAAGTCGGGTCGCCAGGTCACTTTCTCGACTGACCTCATTTTCGATGTGCTGGTGCGGCATGAGCCCGATCATCTGCTGATCGAGGCAGCCTGGGCCGATGCGCGCACGCGGCTGACCGATGTCGCCCGGGTGGCTGATGTGCTGGAGCGGGCGGCGCGCGAGATCGATCATGTGCTGCTCGATCGGGTGAGCCCGCTGGCGGTGCCGCTGCTGTCGATGATCGGGCGTGAGAGCCTGCCTGCGGGTATGGCTGACGACGAGCTGTTGGTCGAGGCGGAGAGTCTTGCGGCGGCGGCGATGCGGGCAGGGTGATCGTCCCGGAACAGCCGGGCCTTGGCCGATGAGCACACCCAACCATATTCGTCATCCTGAACCTGTTTCAGGATCCATTGTGCCGTACGCTCCGCGTTTTCCGGCGAGATGCAATCTAGAGTGTTTCCGGCACTGGCGGAATTGGCCGAGAGATGGGTCCTGAAACAAGTTCAGGATGACGAATTTTGATCGGGCAGTTCAAATCCAATTGCCCTGACCGGAATGGCGAGCAACAAAAAAGGGGCGGATCGCTCCGCCCCTTTCCAATTCGATTTACGCTGCCATCGTTACTCGGTGCCCGCTTTACTGGGCTTTTCCGGCGTTGGGGGACTTGTTGAATTCTGAGTAAGCCTCGTTGCCAACGAAGCCAAACTTGGTGACCTTCGACTGCTTGATGATGTTGATCACCTTGGACGAAAGCTCGTAGCCGGCTTCGGATTCGGGCTGGAATTGCAGTTCGGGCTCTGGGACCATGACCCGAGTCTGATCGAGCAACGACACCAGTTGGCTACCGTCAATCACGCCGGTGTTCCAGGCCAGCGTGCCATCTGCAGTAATCACCAGCTTGTTGCGCACCGGGTTGACCGGCGGCGTCGAGTTCGGCGGCGCAGGCGGCGGCAGATCGATATCGAGCGAGTGGGTTGCAACCGGGATGGTGATGATGAACATGATAAGCAGAACGAGCATGACGTCGATCAACGGCGTCGTGTTCATTTCCATCATCGGCGAACCATCGTCCTTGCCGCCTGACATTGACATGGGAATATACTCCTGAGACTAAAATCGCTGTGTCCTGTGCAGCCACTGGGCATTGCGGTGCGCAGGGGCGTTACTTACCCGTTCGGATCGACCGGGTTCGAGATGAAGCCGACCGTCGGATAGCCGGAAATCTGAACGTTATAGATTGCGCCGGCAATGCAACGCCACGGCGCATTGACGTCACCGCGGATATGCACCTGCGGGATCTTTTCCGGGTTGTTCTTGATCGCGTCGATGCCGCCCTCGCGCTTGACGATGGCATCGAGCCGCTTGAACGCCTGATCGCGCAGTTCTTCGGAGTTCACCGGCGTGATGTTGTTGAAGTATATCCGGCATTCGCCATAGCGCGACGCACCCTCGAAGCCAGGCTCACCCGGGCTGTGCCCGCCCTGATCGGTGGTGCTCACCGTCAGCAGCAGATTTTCCACCTTATCCTTCGATTCCAGCGAAGCCATGATGGGAATCTTGAGCTTTTCGATCGACTGGATCGCGATCGGAACCGCGATGAGGAAGATGATCAGCAGCACCAGCATCACGTCGACGAGCGGCGTGGTGTTGATGTCGGACATTGGGGTCTCGTCCCCGCCGCCTACTGCAACCGCCATAGTAACATCCTATCTTTGCAATTGTGCCGGGACTGGGCGGCGGTCCCGCATGCCGGAAGCCGCCGCCTGTTTCCCGTCTTAACGCCTCGCCGGTCCACTGCGAACCGGCAACGCGCTGGCTAACGCCAATCAGGCCTTCGACGGCGCCGCAGCGGCAGGCTTGGCGGCAGGAGCCGGTCCCGTCGCAGGCTTGACCGCACCCTTCGAATTGATGTTCGCGAGGATGTCGGTCGAGAAGCCCGAAAGCGTCTCGGCAATCCGCTTGTTGCGCGCCTGGAGATAGTTGTAGGCAAGCACCGCAGGCACAGCGACGAGCAGACCGAGCGCGGTCATGATCAGCGCTTCACCGACTGGCCCTGCGACCTTGTCGATCGAAGCTGACCCTGCGATGCCGATGTTGATCAGTGCGCGATAGATGCCGATAACCGTACCGAACAGACCGATGAACGGCGAAGTCGCGCCGACCGTTGCCAGAAAGGGCAGACCGCCGGCGAGGCGGGCGTTGATCGTGGCTTCCGAACGGGCAAGCGATCCATGCAGCCAGTCGTGTCCTTCCATTGCGTCAGTCATCTTGGCGTGCTGGTCTTCGGCGGCGAGGCCATCTTCGACGAGCTGGCGCCAGGCACTGTTCTTGTCGAGCTTGGCCGCGCCTTCCTTGAGGCTGGGTGCCCGCCAGAAGTTGGCGCGCAGATCCTTGCCCTGACGCATGACCTTGGACTGTTCTACCCACTTGGTGAACAGGATGTAGAACGAGCCGAACGACATCACGCCCAGGATGATGACAGTGGCATAGGCGATGAAGCCGCCTTGTTGCAGGGCTTCGGCAAAGCCGAACTTGTTCTGCGGCGCTGCCGGGGCGGCTGCCTGAAGGAAATTGACGATATGCATGCGTTTGGTCCTCTTCAGAAGTATCAGTTGTTAAGATGGCGGCAGACGCAGTGTTGCGCCCTGGGCCTAGAGATTTACGATTAATCCTTGGGAATGACCCAGCGGACGCGGTTAGAATAGGAATCGGTGATTGGCTGGCCATCGCTGTCCGAGGCCGGAGTGAACCGGGCACGCCGACGAATATTCTCACAGGCTGCCGCATCGAGATCGGCATGGCCGCTGGAACTGGTGATCTGGCAATCAGTGACCCTGCCGTCGGTGCCAATGGTCACCCGGAAACCAGATGTACCTTCACGCTCTTCGCGCAGTGCCCGCGATGGATAATCATTGGTTGTCGCCCAGTTGCCAGGATTGCCCTTGGGAACAGCGCGTTTGGCGGCGACGCGCGGCGGCGGCGCGGCTGGCGGCGGCGGAGCTAGGACGATCGGCGGCGGAGGCGGCGGTGCCTCCCTGACCGTTTCCTGGACCACGGGAGCCACGTTGATGTTCATTTTCGGCGGCGGCACGACAAGCGGCGGCGGCTTGATATCAATCTTCTTGGGCGGCGGCGGCGGTTCTTTCTTGATCTCTTCCTTGATATCAACCGCAGTCACGCGCTGCAGAACCTTCTTGTACCCTTCATAGGCCAAGCCTGTGACCAGGGCATAGATCACCACAATATGAATCAAGGCAACGATGATAAGCGCGGTAATCCTGTTACCACTCATCGATTGGTCAGCGTAAGACATTCAGACCCACCACTCCGTTTCCAAACATCGGGGCAGGCCCCGTTTCACCACGGATAACGGCACTGCCGCAACCCGCGAAAATATTAACACCTACCGCGCCGGTATCGTTCGGTTCGCTCTTTTGAGCTTCCCCGTCGGCCAGACAATAGGCAATTAGGCGTACCCGTTTTACCGGCCAACCCCTGATTTCATGGAGAGCTTTAGCGTCGAAGCCGGAACCGCGCAACGCCGAATCGGCACTGGCAAAAGTTAACCTGCGATTCAGGCAGGTTAACGTGTAATGGCAGAGGCAATGCGATATGCTTTGTTGCAGATGCGCAATTCGAAGGCCCAAGAATTCCGCCATTTTCGGGGAGAATGAACCCTATGCATAAGCTGTTGCAAAGCGTCGCTCTCCCGGTTTTGCTCGTCGCCGCAGGCACTTGCTCCGGGTCTGCCTCGCATGCTGCCCAGCCCTCGGCCATCACTCCGCCCGCGCCGACGGCGACCTATGCTGACCTTGCCGATCTCGCCGATTCGGCTCCGTTGGTGCTGCGGGCGCAGGTCCGCAAGCAGGTCCGCGTCGAACCAGAACGGGCAATCGGGGTGAAGCCGGGCTGGGCGCGATTCTATTTCGAGGCAAAAACCGCCTCATTGCTCATCGGCAATAGCATTGTCGGCGAATCACTTCGCTACCTTGGCGACCTGCCGCTCGACGCGCGCGGCAAGCCGCCTGTGCTGACCAAGAAACAGGTCCTGCTGTTCGCCAGCATGGTGCCGGCCAATGCTCCAGGGACCAAGGCTCCGGATAATCGAGCCAGCGAGCTGCGACTGGTCAGGCCCGACGCCCAATTGCTGTGGGATCCGGCCATCGAGACAAAGTTGCGGCCAATTCTTGCGGAACTGCTCGCTGGCGATTCGCCGCCGCGCATCACCGGCGTGCGTGAGGCGATCAACGTTGCGGGCGAACTGGCCGGCCAGAGCGAGACCCAGATATTCCTCGCCGCGCGAGACAGCGGCGCCGCCGCCATCCAGGTGACTCGCCGCCCCGGCGCTGCGCCGGCCTGGGGGGTGTCCTTCTCGGAAGCAGCCGAAGGCGGCACGGCCCCGCCGCGCGAGACCTTGCGCTGGTACCGGCTCGCCTGCTTCCTGCCGCCCGCATTGCCGCGCGGGACCAATCTTTCGGAAAGTCCCGGGGAGAAGGCGCAGGCCGACACCGACTACCGGCTGGTGATGGGAGAGCTGGGACCATGTCCGAGGCTGCGCCGGTAAAGGCCCAAGCGAAGGGTCTGGCCTTTCACACGCTGCCCGGCTAGGCCGCGCAGCCGAAAGTGAGCATCATGGCCGAATCTTCCAAAACCGCCCCCCTACGCATCGCCCTGGCTGGGCTTGGCACTGTTGGCGCAGGCGTTATCCGCCTGATCGAAGCCAATGCGGCGCTGATCGCGCGGCGCGCCGGGCGGCCGATCCAGATCACCGCAGTCAGCGCGCGCGATCGCGGCAAGGATCGCGGCGTCGACATGACGCGCTATGTCTGGGAAGATGACATGATCATCCTGGGCGAGCGCGAGGATGTCGACGTGGTGGTCGAACTGGTCGGCGGTTCGGACGGCCCGGCACTGGCCTGCGCCCGCACCACAATCGAGGCGGGCAAGGCGCTGGTCACTGCCAACAAGGCGATGATCGCGCACCACGGGTTGAAGCTCGCCGAAATGGCTGAAGCGGCGAAAGTCGCGCTCAAATTCGAAGCAGCGGTCGCTGGCGGCATCCCGGTGATCAAGGGCCTGCGCGAAGGCGCGGCGGCCAACGAGATCGAGCGGGTCTATGGCATCCTCAACGGCACCTGCAACTATATCCTCTCGACCATGGAAGACACCGGCCGCTCCTTCGCCGATGTGCTCGCCGAGGCGCAGGCCAAGGGCTTTGCCGAGGCCGATCCCGCCTTTGACGTCGAAGGCACTGATGCCGCGCACAAGCTGTCGATCCTTGCCGCCATCGCCTATGGTACGCGCATCGATTTCGCTTCGGTTGAAACTGCCGGAATCACCCGGATCCGCGCCGCCGATATCGCCCAGGCCGATGCCCTTGGCTATGTCATTCGCCTGATCGGCATGGCCGAGGAAGACCGGAGCGGCGAAACGCCGCGCCTGTTCCAGCGGGTCCAGCCGCATCTGGTGCCTTTCGATCACCCGCTCGCCCATGTCGATGGCGCGACCAATGCGGTGGTCGCGGAAGGCAATTATTCAGGCCGCTTGCTGTTCCAGGGTGCAGGCGCGGGTGACGGGCCGACTGCCAGCGCCGTGGTTGCCGATCTGATCGACATTGCGCGCGGCGATATTGGCGCGCCGTTCTCGGTGCCGGTTTCAGAACTCGAGGCACTCGCGCCGGCCAGCTCAGGCCATCGCCTCGGTCGCACCTATATAAGATTCACTGTCGCCGACCGCCCCGGCGTGCTTGCCGAGATCGCCGCTGCGATGCGCGATGCCGGGGTTTCGATCGAAAGCCTGATCCAGAAGGGCCGCGCCGAGGCCGAGGGTGAGGTGCTGCTGGCTATCGTCACCCACGAAGGCCCCGAATCGGCGGTAACCGAAGCGCTGCGCTTGCTTGAAGGTTCGGCCAGCCTGACCGCCGCGCCGCTGGTGATGCAGATTTTGGGCGAATAAGCCCTCACGGCTCAGCAGCTTCACCCTTGGCGATCTTGTCCGCGTCCGATCCTTCGGGCGCTTCGGGCAGGGCCTTGATGTCGAAATAGTAGACCGGCGGCGGCACATTGCCGAAATGCTTGCATGTCGCGCAATAACCTCCGTCGAGCTGCGGCGCATGAGGGCGGCCATCGCGCAGCGCGGACCGCGAAGTGGGGTCCGATTCGGTGCTGGATGGCACGCGCTGGTCCGCGCCGTGATCGGGCGCGCACACCGTGATCTCGTCTGAATTGCCCTGAACACAGCGCCGCCGTCTGGGTGGCGGCGGTCCGAAGGTCTGCCGCGCTGTAGTGATCATCGTATTGATGCCGGGATCTTCGGATTCCTGCGCGATCGCCGACGGGATCACCGAAAGGATCGACAACAATATTGCCACTACGAACAACAAGCCCGCACCGTGTCTCGACAATTGCGGCTCCCGTGTCTAATCGCTTGGCGCATCCTTGCCCTTGGGCCTTAATCCGGACTGAACATGACCGCCACCCCTGCCAGCCCAAAAACTCCTGCCAGCGCCGTCCTTGACCGTGTCCTCGTGCTAGAAATGGTGCGCGTCACCGAAGCCGCCGCCATAGCTGCCGCCAGGCTGATCGGTCGCGGCGACGAGAAGGCGGCCGATCATGCCGCTGTCGAGGCCATGCGCCAGGCCTTTGACGAGCTGGCCATCGACGGCACCGTAGTGATCGGCGAAGGCGAGCGCGACGAGGCTCCGATGCTGTTCATCGGCGAAAAGGTCGGCGGAGCGCAAGGCACCGGGCCCAAGATCGACATCGCGCTCGATCCCCTGGAAGGCACGACGATCACTGCCAAGGCCGGCCCCAATGCGCTGGCTGTGCTCGCCTGCGCCGAGGCAGGCAATCTGCTCAATGCGCCTGATGTCTATATGGACAAGCTGGCGGTCGGCCCCGGCTATCCCCAGGGCATCATCAGCCTCGACAAGAGCCCGACTGAAAACGTCATGGCCGTCGCCAAGGCCAAGGGCGTGGAGCCGGGCGACATCATGGTTTGCGTGCTGGATCGCCCACGCCACACCGATCTGATCGCCGAACTGCGCGCGCTCGGCTGCGGCGTCCAGCTGATCCCCGATGGCGATGTCGCGGGCGTGATCGCGGTGACCAACGAGGATACCACGATCGACATGTACATGGGCAGCGGCGGCGCGCCCGAAGGCGTGCTGGCAGCAGCCGCGCTGCGCTGCGTCGGCGGCCAGTTCAACGGCCGCCTGCTGTTCCGCAACGACGACGAACGCGCCCGCGCGCGCAAATGGGGCATCGAAGATCTCAACAAGATCTATGTTCTTGAAGAACTGGCCAAGGGAGACTGCATCTTCGCCGCGACAGGTGTGACGGATGGCTCGCTGCTCGATGGCGTGAAGCGGCTCAAGAACGGCACTGTGACAACCGAGAGCGTGGTGATGCGGGCGAGTTCGGGCACCGTGCGCTGGGTAAAGGGCGAGCGCCGCAAGGCGGGGTGAAGCCCTAATCCATCCCCAGATGCGTCTTCAAGGCAGCACTGACCAAAGCTTTGTCCGCGTCACCCAATGCACCCAGCCGCCGCAGAACCAGTGACGCATCGAGCGTAAACAGCTTCATGCGCACCACTCCGGCCACGCGCAGGCCAGTGTTCGCCAAATCCGTCAGCGGCACATCATTGGGCCAAGCCGAGCGAGCGGCGCGGGTTACCATGGCCAGCAAGCATTGCCCGGTCCCGCTGCCGAATGGATCGGCAGCGGAAAGCACGAGCGCGGGGCGGCGGATGGTGCTGGTTCGGTCGGTGAATGGGAATGGCACGACGACGATGTCGTAGCGTTCAAAGATCACCGAAGGCTTCCATGTCCTCTGCGCTCAACCATTCTTCGGCCAGATTGGCCTCCACGCCCTTCAGAAACAGCACATCGATCGCAGAGACCTTGCGCACACGGGCCGTGCCATCCACCACATCCCAGGCAATGGTATCGCCCGCCTTCAGCCCAAGCGCGGCGCGCACATCGGCAGGCACGGTGGCCTGGTATTTCGAGGTCAGGCGGGTGGCTTCCATAAGGTAATACGTATTACCTCATGGGCGATCAGTCAATTGGCAATCCTGCGTTTCCCCAGGGCAATCGCATTTGACACGAACCTATCATGCATCGTCACCCTGAACTCGTTTCAGGGCCCATTTCTCCACACATCGGAGTGCGAAGTTTCAAGTAAACCGAGGGGGTTAGAGTCTTTCCCGGCCGGCTCCGAGCTTGCGGCACGATGGGCCCTGAAACAAGTTCAGGGTGACGGAACTGGCGGGGTTTTGGCAAATGCGATTGCCCTGCTTTCTTCCCCCTCGAGCCCTAAGCCACCTGCCCCGCCGCGCTGCGCTCCTCGAACCGGCCCAGACCATAGTCGCCCTTGATCGTCGTGCGGTGGACCACACGCTCCTGACCTTCGGGGCAGCCGCAGGCTTCGTGGAGCACCCGCCAGTTGTCCCAGATCACCATGTCAGTGGTGTGCCACTGGTGGTGATAGGGCTTGATCACCCGCATCGCCTCGTCCCAGATTTCGGCGAGCAGTTCGAAGGCGGCATCGCTGCGATCACCCTCGATGCCGCGGCAACCGTATGGCGTCATGTGGAACACCTTCTCGCCGTCGGGCCGGGTCCACAGAATCGGGTGGATCGAGCAGGGATCGCCGGCTGTCATTTCATGCAGCTTGCTTTCATGATGGCGCACCACGCGGAAGGTGTCGGGAAGGCCAAAGCGCTGCTCGGTATAGCGCAGATCAAGGTTGTAGAGCGGGCTGATCCCTTCCGCCTTGGCGCGGATGGCGGGGTCCATGTCGCGGTAGATCTGCACACCGTCGGCAAAGCCTGTCAGCCCGCCATCGCTGGCAATCGCCAGGCTGCGCAGCACCCCGGCGCGGTTGAGCTCGTTGTTATAGGCATGGTCGAAATGCCACGGCTGCCAGGTCTGCAATTTCTGGCCGCCAATCTCGACGACGCCCATGTGCGGCCCGGTGCCGATGGCGATGACGCCGGTCAGCTTCTCGGCATCGGCGCGCTCGACCGATGACACCGGATGCTCCTTGAGCGGCCCGAACACCTTGCTGATTTCGACCTGCATCTCAGCGGTCGGCTCCACACCCCGGAACACGATCACCCCGCGATCCTCGAACAGCTGGGCAAGCTGGGCGCGAACGCTTTCGTCCTTCAGCACTGCGCTGGTGACGCCAGTCACCTCGGCGCCGAACGAAAGACTGTCGTCCAGTGCGCGCACTTCGATTGATGCCATGTGATCCTCCTGCAATTCGGGCTTTGGCCATAATGTAATATACGCGGGCAAGCGGGGACAGGGGGAATTTGTCTCGCCGCGATCCGCCTCAAGAATCGAGCGGGGTGACTTCCACCGATACCTTCATGCGCTGCCCGCCTCCGCCGATGAACACCCCGTCGAGCGGCGAAACGTCGCTGAAATCGCGGCCCATCGCGGTGAAAATATGATCGTTGCCGGCCAGCATGGCATTGGTCGGATCGAACCCGACCCAGCCGAGACCGGCGCCGCACCAGACATTGGCCCAGGCATGCGTCGCATCGGCCCCGACCAGCCTTGCCTTGCCCGGCGGCGGATTGGTGCGCAGATAGCCGCTGACATAGGCGGCAGGGATCCCGGCATGGCGCAGCGCGATGATCATGACATGGGCGAAATCCTGGCATACCCCCCGCTTGGCACGAAAGGCCTCGAGCGGCGGCGTGTCGGCCTTGGTCGCCTTGCTGTCGTAAGTGAATTCATCGTGCACGGCGTGCATCAGGCTTGATGCTGCCGCGATTACGCTCGCGTCCGGAGCCAGATGGGGCGCGGCCCATGCGGCGATCTCGCGGGTCAGCCCCATGTTGCTCAGCGCATCGCGCAGCAGCCGGCCGATCAGGAATTCGAGGCTGAGATAATAGACCCGCTTGCCGCCACTGGCGTATGTCTCGCGGGTCGATTCCATCCAGCGATCAATGATCCGGTCGCGGATGGTGAGCACGGTGGCGGTGAACCAGTCATGCGGTTTGGCGGCGCGCTCGTCCTTGCCGACACGGTGGCGCAAGATGTCAATGATCAGGGCATCGGTCGCGGCAATAGATTCCGGCGTGACTGGCGCTGCAATCGGATCGGGAAGGGCCGGATCGAGAGGGGCGGTTGGCACGGTTGCAACTCCAGAATTGGCACGGGCTCGAAAGGCCGCCGCATGGCAACCCGCCGCACCGGCAGCGACATGATCCTCCACGATACCTCCGCAAGCGAAGCTACGTCATGCGATAGGGTCCCGACAAGGTTATTGTGCATTGCGGCATAAAAATCGTCGCACATGTCCGGAGCCATGTTAGGTTGATGGTGTCCTCCCTCTGTCCCGGATATTGGCATGACCGCACCAACCAAGCCCGCAAGCCTGCCATGGTGGCGCGGCGCCGCGATTTACCAGATCTATCCGCGCAGCTTTCAGGACAGCAACGGCGACGGGGTGGGCGATCTGGCGGGGATCACCAGCCGGCTCGATTATGTCGCCGAACTGGGTGTCGATGCGATCTGGATTTCGCCGTTCTACACCTCGCCGATGCGCGATTTCGGCTATGACATTGCTGATTACTGCGCAGTCGATCCGATATTCGGCACTCTGGCGGACTTCGACGCGCTGATTGCCCGCGCCCATGCGCTGGGGCTGAAAGTGATCGTCGATCAGGTCTATGCGCACAGCTCTGACCTGCATCCGTGGTTCGCCGAGAGCCGCTCCGCCCGCACGGGCCCCCGCGCCGACTGGTATGGCTGGGCCGACCCCAAGCGCGACGGCACCCCGCCCAACAACTGGCAATCGGTGTTCGGCGGCCCGGCCTGGACCTGGGATGCGCGGCGCGGGCAGTATTACATGCACACTTTCCTCAAGGAGCAGCCGCAGCTCAATGTGCATGAACCCGCGGTGCAGGACGCGCTGCTCGGCGTCGCCAAGTTCTGGCTGGAGCGCGGGGTCGATGGCTTCCGGCTCGATGCGCTCAACCATTCGATGCACGATCCGCGCCTGCGCAACAATCCGCCAGCGCCGCAGGATGGCAAACCCCGCAGCCGCCCGTTCGACTTCCAGATCAGGCGCCACAGCCAGTCGCAACCCGGCGTCATCCCGTTCATCGAACGCATCCGGGCACTGTGCGATGAATATGGGGCAATCCACACCGTCGCCGAAGTCGGCGGCGACAATGCACAGATCGAGATCGCAGCCTATACCCGGGGCGAGAAGCGGCTCAACAGCGCCTATGGCTTCGATTTCCTCTATGCTCCTGACCTCACCCCCACCGAAGTCGCCGAAGTGCTGGCGGACTGGGAAGGAGACGGCAAAAGGGCGGGCTGGCCAAGCTGGGCCTTCGAGAACCACGATGCACCGCGCGCGGTTTCACGCTGGTGCGAACCGCAAGACGCCGACCGCTTCGCCCGGGTCAAAATGGCTCTGCTGCTGGCACTGCGCGGCAATGTCATAGTTTATCAGGGCGAGGAACTGGGCCTGCGGCAGGACCATATTCCCTTCGAACAATTGCAGGACCCCGAGGCCATTGCCAACTGGCCGATGACGCTGGGCCGCGACGGCGCCCGCACCCCGATGCCCTGGCGCTCCGCTGCGCCGCTGGGCGGGTTCACGACCGGCCAGCCGTGGCTGCCGCTGAGCGAGCAGAACCTTGCGCTTTCAGTCGCAGCCCAGCAGGCCGATCGCACGTCGCTGCTGCACGAAACGCAGCGCCTGCTCGCCCTGCGCCGCAGCAACATGGCCTTGCGCACCGGTTGGATCGAGAACGTGATCGCCAAGGGATCGCTGCTCATGTTCGACCGGGTGGCGGCAGGCCAGCACTTGCGCTGCCTGTTCAATTTATCGCCGAAAGCGTTGAAACCGCCACCAGTACCGGCGCATGCCGCGATTCTGGCCTCGATAGGCGGTGCTACGCCCACCACCCTGCCGGGCTACTCCGCAATTTATCTGACACTTTGACAATTCCGCCGGAGGCAGCGAAGATCACGGCACTGAACAGGCAAGCGCGAACAAGCGCTGCGAGAGAGGAACCGGACCATGCCCATGATCGACGTCAACGGAATCGGGATCGCCTACGAAGTGATCGGCAATGGCAGCAAGAATGCCATCATCACCCCGGGCGGGCGTTTCCCCAAGGAAACTCCGGGGGTGCGCGATCTGGCTGAGGCGCTGGCCAAGTACGATTACCGGACAGTGATCTGGGACCGGCCGAACTGCGGCGAATCCGATGTCTGCTTCGAAGGCGAAACCGAATCGGTGCTCAACGCTGACACATTGGTCGGCCTGCTCCGCAAGCTCGACATGGCGCCCGCGCTGGTGATCGGCGGATCGGCCGGATCGCGGGTCTCGATGATCGCGACGCATCGTCATCCCGAGGCCGTGCGCAAGCTGGCGGTGGTGTGGGTCACCGGCGATGCGATCGGCCTGGCCGGGCTGGTCGGGGTCTATTGCGGCGGGCTCTATGTGGCCGCCAAGAGCGGCGGCATGGCGGCGGTCGCCGAAGATCCGGGCCTCGCCGAACCGGTTGCCCGCAATCCCGGCAACCGCGACCGCATTCTCGGGCAGGACTTGGACAAATTCTGCGATACCATGCAGCGTTGGGGACGCTCTTTCTTCCCCGAGGGCGGCTCGCCGGTGCCGGGGCTGCTGCCAGCGGACTTCCAGCAGATGAAGCTGCCGGTGCTGGTCTTCCGCTCCGGCCTCTCCGATCCGCATCATCCGCGTTATACCACCGAGCAGGTCCACGCGCTGATCCCCGGCTCGCAAATGGTCGAACCGCCATGGGGTGATCGCGAATGGCTGGACCGCATGGCAGACCCTGCTGGCGGCTTGTTCCGCAGCTATGCTATGCTCGCCCCGCAGATCGCGGAATTCGATTCCGCGCCGGACTGACTGTCGTCCCCGCCAGGACTACAGCACTTCCGGCTAGCCGGTTACGAGAGCCTGCGCGCCGAGACTATCGGACCGCCAGGGCCGCGCTGGACAAGAACAGCACTCGCGGGGCCCGCTTCATGCGCTGCGGGGAGCTGGAAGGACCCCGCCGATCCTCTCCAGTCGCCGAGTTTCACCAGTTCGCGCACGATATTGCGATGGGGCAAGGTGCGGCCACCGTTCTCGCCGGCACGGATCGGAACTTCGCGGGTACGCGGATCGTATCTGACCAGCCAGACTGCCCCCGGGGCGCCAGCCGCGGCCCCCTCGACCCGGACGCTTGACGCGTTCGCCGTAATTGCCGGGCCGCCGCTTGCAGAACCTGCGCGGACGATTGCTGCATCCAGCGCCCCGCGATTGCTGCCGACCACCGCATAGGTGCCATTCACGATAAATTCGGGCGTAGCGACCTCGCCTCGCCCGTTGCTGGCATAGTCCTGCTGCCGCGCAGTGAAGTGCGGGGAGCCGAAAGTATCCTTCCAGCCGAGCCGGTCCCAATAGGTGACGGCAAATGACAGGGCCAGAACGTCGCTGCGATCGGCGATGGAATTAAGCGCTGCATTGGCCGGCGGGCAGGAGGAGCAACCCTGGCTCTGGTAAAGCTCGACAACAACCGGATGAAGCGTGGAGGCTGCGGCGGCAGCTGCCCGGGGCACATTGGCCTCTGAAGATCCGCAACCGGCCAGCGCAGTGAGCCCGCAGGCGGCAAGCAGGAACTGAGCAATCTTTGAACGGTGAGGCATGGTCGGTCTCTCTGGATGGCCGACCCGGTCGGTCAGCGGATACCCATAGGTTCGCGCCAACCTCTGATTTGGTTACTGCCTGCAATCCTGTCCGGTCGGCGATCAGTAACCGGAATTAGGCTGGATCTGCTGGCCCCCGCTCATGCCCCGGTCGTTCGTCCCGCGATCCTGTCCGCTCCCGCCAGGTAGCGGGAAGCCGATCCGGATCTGCACCCGCGCCCCCGCCCGCCGCACTGCGACCGAAGGAATGACCAGCGCCGAGATCCGCGCGAGGCCCGCCAGCGAGATCGTGAAAGGGGCGCTTGGCGCCGCCCCGGCTGCGGGCACATAGGTCGCCTGCAGTGGTCGATCGAGCTCCACGGTCTGGCCCGAGGCAGTCACCGATATGGCCCCGACACTGGTGTTGCCCTGGGTCAAGGGACCCGGCCCGCGCAGCACGATCAGCGAGGCCGTCTCCGCATCGCCCTTGCTGCCGCGAGCGATGCCGCGCTCCTGCCTGGCAATCTCGATGGCATCCTTACCGATCACGCCTTCGACAATTGTTCCCCGGATGCCGATCGAGGCAACCGGCGTCTGGATCGAGCTTGCCCCGCGCCGGTCGGGCTGGCCTGACATGAAGCGGAAGGCACCCTTGGCCACGGTCGCCGAAAACGAACGGCCTGCGGAGGGATCATAGACATAGCGGTCAATCGTCAACCGGGCATTGGCGCCGACCGTGAACACCGATTTATCAAGCAACAGCAACTGCAACTGGCTGCGCTGGCCGGTCTGCACCTGATCGGCCAGCGCCACCCGTTCGCGCAAGGCGGCGCGATGCGGCTGCGGCGCGGCGGCGGGCTTGATGCGGACATCGTTGAGCACTGCTGCGGCGATGCCGACCACCTGCGGCCCGCCCGCCGCCGTGGCCACTCCGCCCAGCGCCAGGGCCAGCGCCGCTGCGAGGCCGGCGAGCTTGCTGCGGGATGAAACAGGCCCGGTCATAGCCCTGGCCTCCTTCGGCGATTGTCGTTTCGTATCGCGTCCTTATCCGCCTGGCCGGGATCGTCATCGGTTGCGGCGGCGGGGCCCGATGCGCTGCCAGTCACGGCGGGCGGGGCAGCGGCGACAGCGTCCTGACACGGCGCATTGGCATCCTTCCACGCCTGCCCCCTGAAATCGCGCTTGCGCAGGCCCGCGAACTCGCTCGATGCCCCGGTGCGATCATCGAGCCGGCACAGCAGGCTGGCATGCAGCAATTGCGCCTCATCCGAATCGGGATGATTGATCAGCAAGCGTTCCAGAGTGGCCATGGCCCCCGTCAGATCGCCAAGCGAAGTCTGATCACGGGCCAGGGCAAGGCCGGTTTTGGTATCGTCAGAAGCACGAGAAAGCGGGTCGAGATCGCTTGCTTCGTCGCTTTGCGCACCATTCGGCACCTCGGCGCGGACTGGCGACGGCAGCATGGCCAGGCTGGCGAGGCACAGGGCCATGGCAATCGGCGCAAAATGCAAGGCCCGGATAGTCATCGGCGTGTCTCCATCCCTGAGTTGAAAGGCTGCCCGCATCGGGCGGAAAGGTCAACAATTTGCGGCGCGGCGGGGATCAGACCACGAGCCGGGGACAGGACCTTCCGCGTCTCCTTGCGGGCAGTCCAACGGCGAATTCACAATATGGAACCTTACGAAGTTTAGGCCAAGGCGCTGCCCCTTAATGTTTCAGCGAAAGTTCCCCGGCCCAGATGCAGCAAAACCCGCGCCCTGGCGGGGCACGGGTTCGGTGAGCGGTTTGACCAGATCAAAGAGCGGGGGGCCGGTGAGGGCCCTTGTGGCGCCGGTTTGGCATGGATGGGGGGATGTAGGAAAGGGGGGGTGGGGGTGTTTCGTGTTAAAGCGTAACTCCCGTTGGAAAACTCATCGCTCGCACTTGACCGGAACAGTATGAGAACATAATCTCCTTCCATCGGGGAGCTACGCATGAACTCAATCGAATTTTGCGCGGGGGCGGGCGGACAGGCGCTTGGCCTGGAGCAGGCAGGGTTTCGCCATTCTGCGCTCATTGAGATCGAGCCGGAATATGCCAAGACCTTAAGACTGAACCGGCCATCGTGGGAGGTTCATTCTGCGGACATGAATCATTTCGATGGTCGCCCCTACAAAGGTATGGACCTGCTTGCTGGCGGCCTTCCGTGTCCGCCGTTTTCCATTGCTGGCAAGCAGTTGGGCGAACTGGACGAACGGAACCTTTTCCCGGCTGCGATCAGGCTGATCGATGAAATTCGGCCCAAAGCCGTGATGATTGAAAATGTGCGAGGTTTTCTTTCGGCCGTCTTCGAGGATTACCGGCTGCATCTGAAGGAGCAGTTGCGCAAGTTGGGCTATATCGCCAACTGGCGATTGCTGAATGCCTCGGACTTCGGCGTCCCCCAGCTTCGCCCGCGCGTGGTCATCGTCGCTGTACGCAGCGACTTAGTCGACGCTTTCGATTGGCCAGATGTAATGCCTCACAACCCGCCGACAGTTGGCGCGACGCTCAAGGAATTGATGGCGGCGAATGGCTGGGCGGGCGCAGAGCGTTGGGCGAGCCAAGCGAATGATATCGCACCCACTATTGTTGGCGGATCAAAGAAGCATGGTGGCCCGGACCTTGGTCCGACACGCGCACGCAAGGCGTGGGCGTCAATGGGCGTGGAAGGCCGGAGCCTCGCCGAAGCAGCGCCTGAACCTGACTTCTGCGGAATGCCTCGCTTGACCGTGCGGATGGTGGCGCGCTTGCAAGGCTTTCCGGATGACTGGCAATTCTATGGTCGCAAAACAATTGCATATCGGCAAGTTGGCAATGCCTTCCCACCGCCGGTAGCGAAGGCTGTGGCGCAGAATTTGAAAATCGCCTTATCCGTGCAGAAATTCTTCCCAGTCCGGGCTGTTGCGTGAACTTGATAGCAACGAATGGCTACCGGCCCCTCCTGGAAGCCCATGACGATTATGTGGAACTGGCCGCGCTTGAATTGGATTTGATGAACGCAGTCGGCGGGCATGAACGTTTCGAAGAGAAGCTGCGCTCGTTCTTCCGTTCTGCAATCGACGAAGTGATCGACACGGCTCGGACGGGACGTCACTTTTTCAAACAGCTGGAGAAGACTGAAAAAACTTATCTCGGAACGAAGTTCGAAATCCTGCTCCGTGATTGGCTGCAAGTCCCGCGGGGAGTTCGTCTGGATCTTAAAATTGGTGAACGAGAAGTCGATGTGAAATCGACAACCGGTGGCGGTTCGGGCTGGATGATCCCGCCGGAAGCCATCGACCAGTTTTGTGTCCTGCTTCGGGTCAACGAGGCATCGGCCAAATGTGCATTTGGCCTTGTTCGGGCAAGACAGGAATATTTGCGCGGCAGCCAAAACCGAGATGCCAAGACATCATTTTCGGCTGCTGGCACCGCCAATATCTGGTGGCTGGTTTCGGACTTCAATTATACGCCAAATTTTTGGACGCGCATCAATGAACCATTGCAACGACAGATCATGACTGCAGGCAAGGGTAAGAAGCGACTCGCAGTGCTGTTCGAGAATTGCCTAGGCATGCCGGTTTCCCGGGTCCAGGTTGCAGCGATAGCTTCGCAAGACGATTTCATGAAACGCATCCGGCGCAATGGTGGCGCCCGCGACCTGCTAGCGCCAAAAGGGATTGCGATCCTCTATTCGGAAACTGATCGGGATTTGATGATCCGATTGGGGCTGAAATTCGGTTATCGGGAATTCATTTCCTGCAAACCGGCAAATTCTGAACAGCAATCGTAGCTGCGCGCGGCAGGACATATCGACTAGCCTGCACCCGAATAAAATTGCACAGCTGTTACCCCCTCACCTTCCAGACCAGCGGCAAGCTCGGTATCATCGCCGCTGCGCCAACCTTGACTTCCAGCGCCGCCCCCTCGGCAATCGCGAAGTCCGGGATCCGCGTCAGCCATTCTTCAAGGTAGATCCTGATCTCGGCGCGGGCGAGGCTGGAGCCCATGCAGTAGTGGGCGCCGGCGCCGAAGGTGGCGTGGACTATGCGGGGGCGGTTGAAGTTTACTTTTAGCCAGTCGTCGGCTGCGCCGCCTTCTCCCCCCTCCCCGTCGTTCGGGAAATTGCACAGTGCCGTCGGCGCGACGATGAGGTCGCCTTGTTTGAGCGTTACGCCGCCCAGCACGGTGTCTTCGGCCAGTTCGCGGGTGAGGTTGACCATGGCCATGCGGCGCAGGAATTCCTCGATGGCTTCGGTCATGATTGCCGGGCGCGCGCGCAGGTCGTCGCGGTGGGCGGGATTGAGCGCGAGGAAGCGGGTGATGAAGGTGAGCATCGAGGCGACAGTGTCGAGCCCGGCGAGCATCAGCACGGACATCAGGCCTTGCAGTTCGTCATCGCGCAAGGGACGGCCGTCGATTTCGGCGCGGGTGAGCTGGCTGATCAGGTCGCCCGCTGGTGCGGCGCGGCGCCCACGGACTTTAGCCATGGTGTAGTCAGCGAGATCGGCGAAGCCCTTGTGCCGCATTTCGGGAACGTCTGGCCGGATGATGCGGCCGACGATGGCGAGGATGACGGGGCGGTCTTCCGGGGGCAGATCGAGCATCGACATGAAGACAGCGATCGGCATCTGCTGGGCGAAATCGGCGACGAATTCGCATTGGCCTTTGGGTTCCAGCTCCTCGATCAGGCCTATCGACAGCTCCCTTGCGACCACCGCGAGCTTTTTCACTTCTGCCGGAGTCATCGCGCGCGAGAGCAGGCGGCGGTAGTGGGCATGATCGGGCGGGTCGATCATCAAGGGGATGATCGGGACGGCAGGATTGGCTTGCTTGGGCACGCGCATGGCGCGGTTGGAGAAGGTCTCGCCGTGTTCGAGGATGTGGCGGACCAGCGCGCCGCTGGTCGCCACCCAGTGGCCGCCGTTGCGCTGGGTCCAGAACAGGTCCGGCACGCCCGAATCGCGCAGGCGGACCATGGCAGCGGCGAAATCGCCGTCGGGGGCATCGACGTGGAAGGTGTCGTAATCGGCGATGCGCTCTGGCGGCACGTGATCGGGGATGTCAGTCCGGCTGGGGTAAAGCATGGCGGGCTAAGTCACTTTGGTTCGCAGGAATGCGCTGTGAGTAACACATGGGCCTTTCGGCGCGAATGAACTTTAACCACCTTCTCGTCTTCCCCGCGAAAGCGGGGACCCAGCTCCAGAGGTGAGTTGAGGACCATAGCGGTGGCAATGGGTTCCCGCTTTCGCGGGAATGACGTAACTTTTGATTGGCGCAATTGGCCGAAGCTACTTCGCCACGGCCGCGCTTTGGCTACCCAGATAATCCGCCAGCGCTTCAGCTTGCGCGGGTTCGAACAGCAGGCCGAGCTTGCTCCGGCGCCAGAGGACATCCTCCGCGCTTGTCGCCCATTCGCGGGCTGTGAGATAATCCACTTCGGCGCGGGTGAGGCCGTGGCCGAAGTGGGGGCCGAGATCGTCCAGTGACTTTGCCGTGCCAAGCCACTGGCGGGCGAGAGTACCATAGCTGCGGACTATCCGCTCTGCCCATTGCACTTCGAGGAAGGGATAGTCGCGGGAGAGTTTGGCGAGCAGTGCCACTGCGCCTTCCATCGGGAAGTCGCCGCCGGGGAGGGGCTGGGAGGCAGTCCAGTCTTCGCCCTGGAGAGTGGGAACCAGCGGTTTGAGCATATCGATCACTTCGGCGGCGAGATGCCGGTAAGTGGTGATCTTGCCGCCGAATACCGAGAGCAGCGGGGGCTTGCCGTCCTCGCCGCCATCAAGTTCGAAGCTGTAGCCGCGGGTTGCCGCTTCGGGCTTGCCGGAGCCGTCGTCGATCAGCGGGCGCACTCCGGCGTAGGACCAGACAACGTCGGCAGGGGTAAGCTGTTTGGCGAAGTAGTGGTTGGCGCCTTCGCACAGGTAGGCAATTTCTTCGTAGCTGGCCTCGACATGATCGAGCGACCCCTTGTGGTCGCGGTCAGTTGTGCCGATCAGGGTGAACGCGTGCTCGTAGGGGATGGCGAAGAAGATGCGGCCATCGGCGAGCTGGAAGAAGTAGGCGAATTGGTGGTCGAACAGGCGGGGGACGACGATGTGGCTGCCGCGCACCAGCCGCATCTTGCGGGGGCTGGGCTGTGCGGCGCGGGCGAGCAGATTGAGCACGGAGGGTCCTGCGGCATTGACCACGGCCTTGGCGCGGAGATTGCCCCGACTGGTCTCGATCTGCCAGTGATCGCCCACACGCTCCAGCTTGCGCACTTCGCTTTGGGTGAGCACTGTCGCGCCGCGATCCGCCGCGTCGCGGGCGTTGAGCACAACCAGCCGGGCATCATCGACCCAGCAGTCTGAATAGGCGAAGCCAGTGCCATAGCCGGGCTTGAGTGGTTTGCCGGCGGGGTGTTTGCCGAGATCGATGGTCTGCGTGGCGGGGAGCGCCTTGCGGCCGCCGATGTGATCATAGAGGAACAGGCCAAGCCGCAGCAGCCAGCGCGGGCGCAGGCCTTTTACGTGTGGCAGCACGAAGCGCATCGGCCAGATGATATGCGGCGCGATGGCCCAGAGCCGCTCGCGCTCGCTCAGCGATTCGCGGACCAGCGCGAACTCATAGTGCTCAAGATAGCGCAGGCCGCCGTGGATCAGCTTGGTCGAAGCGGAGCTGGTGCCCTGCGCCAGATCGCCGCGTTCGAGCAGCAAAACGCTCGCGCCGCGCCCGGCGGCATCGCGCGCAATGCCGCAGCCGTTCACCCCGCCGCCGATTACGGCCAGATCGTAGAGGGTGTCAGTCACCTGCAAATCACCCTTTAGTCCGTTCGCCTCGAGCGAAGTCGAGAGGCCCCGCGCGGTGTCTCGACTTCGCTCGACACGAAAGGGGGATGGGGGAAAGGTTTCATATTGCCAAGGGGCCGTGCTGGAGATGGGGCAGGACATGACGCGCAAACAGGTCGGCCTCGGCGGCATGGGGATAGCCGGAGAGGATGAAAGCCTCGATCCACGACGTGTCACAGGCCATCGGCGGCGGCTATGCCTTTTCCGATGCGGCCGGCAGCTATGCGACCATCGTCAAGCTGACCCGGGTCGCCCTGCTGGCTCCGGTTGTGGCCGTGGTCAGCCTGTTGCTTGGCCCTGCCTCCGAGGCTCCCGGACAACCGATGTGGCGCAGGCTGGCACTGCCGTGGTTCATCACTGCCTTCCTTGGCACCGTGCTGCTCAACAGTCTCGTCACCATGCCGGCGCAGATCGCCAGTCTGGCTCTCGCCGCCTCCAAAGGACTGCTGGTGCTGGCCGTCACCGCGACCGCGATGCGTTCGCGGATGGACCTGCTGATGGAAATGGGCTGGCGGGCGATTGTCCCGGTAATCGCGGCGACTTTGGTCAGCTTTGCGGTGTCGCTCGGCTTCGCCCTTACTGTATTGTGAGGGTAACTGGTTGCGGCTAGGCCCACCGATGTTGCAATCCGGCGACTCCCCGCTAGACGCTCCTCCAAACAAACCGCGCGCGCAAGGGGCAGCACAGATGAAAATCATGGCCGGCAACTCCAATCTGCCACTCGCGCGGGACATTGCCGCCTATCTCGAGCTGCCGCTGACCGATGCCTCGGTGCGCCGCTTTGCCGACGAGGAAGTCTTCGTCGAAATCCACGAGAACGTGCGCGGCGAGGATGTGTTTGTCGTCCAGTCGACAAGCTATCCCTGCAACGACAACCTGATGGAACTGCTGATCTGCATCGATGCGCTGCGCCGCGCCTCGGCCAAGCGGATCACTGCAGTGACGCCCTATTTCGGCTATGCCCGGCAGGACCGCAAACCCGGCCCGCGCACCCCGATTTCAGCCAAACTGGTCGCGAACATGATCACAGTTGCAGGCGCCGACCGGGTGCTCGCGGTCGATCTCCACGCCGGGCAGATCCAGGGCTTCTTCGATATTCCGACTGACAATCTGTTTGCCGCCCCGGTGATGGCAGCAGACATTCACGCGCGACTGGGCGGGCAATCGCTGATGGTGGTCTCGCCAGATGTCGGCGGCGTGGTCCGCGCGCGGGCTCTCGCCAAGCGGCTCGACAATGCGCCGCTGGCAATCGTCGACAAGCGGCGCGAGCGGGCTGGAGAATCGGAGGTGATGAACATCATCGGCGATGTGAAGGGCCGCGCCTGCATCATGATCGACGATATCATCGATTCGGGCGGCACCCTGTGCAACGCCGCCGAGGCGCTGATGGCGGCAGGCGCAGAGAGCGTCTCGGCCTATATCAGCCACGGAGTGCTTTCAGGCAAGGCAGTCGAGCGGGTCAATGCCTCGGCGCTGAAGGAACTGGTGATCACCGATTCGATCCTGGCAACCGATGCAACCCGCGCTTCGAAGACAATCCGAATCCTGCCGATTGCAGAGCTGATCGGCGAGGCGATCCGGCGGATTGCCGATGAGAGTTCGGTCAGCTCGCTTTTCGACTGATCGCCAACTCTACTCCCAGGGCCGTATCCCGCCCGGGACCAGCCGTTGCAGCGCTTCGAGCCGCCGGGCCTGGCGCGATTCCAGCGCGAGGGTGAGGATTGGCAGCGGGGTTTCGACGAAGCGGCCCGGGGTCATACCGAACAGGTCAGTGAATTCGTGGATCAGGTGGCTCTGGTCGAAATAGCGCAAGACCAGCTCTTCTGCCTCTTCCTGATCGGCCACGCCGCGCAAGTGGCTCGCCATATCCAGTGCGCGGGCGCGGCGCAGGACTTTCTTGGGAGCCATGCCGAAATCGCGGCGGACGATGCGCTCAAGCTGGCGTTGTTCGATGCCGATGTCGCGGGCAATATCGGCAACCGGCTGCGAGGGATTGGCCAGTGCGATAGCTTCGAAGCGAGTCGAGACCGGATCGGGCACGTTGGCCTTGGTGTCCGCAATAAGCTGGCGAAGCAGATTCTCCATCGAGGTCAGCCACTCTTCCGGGCTCGCCCCCGCTTCGAGCATTTCGAGCGCGGTATCGCCGGGAAAGCCAAGCTCCTCGCAGACTACGAACCGGTCAGCATATTCACCGATCCTGGACTTGGCCAGCGCATAGCCCGCCCCCGGCCTGAATGAAAAACCCGTGCTGACGAATGCCCCGCGCACGGAAATCGGCATCAGCCTGGACTGCGGCCCAAAGAACAGCGCCGCTCGCCCGTTTTCCCTGGTCCCGTCGGCGGTATGCGCTGTCCAGTCTCCCTTGAGCTGGAAGCGCATCAGCGTGGTATCGTTGAACAGCCCGCATTCAAGCAGATGATCCGCCGGGGCATCGACGACAGTGGCATAGAACCCGGCGATCCACGGCGCCAGATCGGGCGCAGGCGCGCGGTTATAGGACAGCGGCTGGCCATCGCGTGACACGCCATATTGCGGCTCGATAGCCCGGTCGATGCCCGGACGGCCTCGCTTGAGCATGATTGATCCCGGTTGTGCGACCCGACCCGTTTGTGCCGGGATGAATTAATAACCACCCTTAGTATCATGGTTAGCCGAAAACTTGTAGGTTCGCGACAGAGGCGACTTGCCGGGAAGCGCGGCTGGGGGCAGACGTTCAGCAATGAGCCTAGAAACCGATATTGCCCTGGCGCACCGCCTTGCCGACGCCGCTGCCGCAGCGATCCGCCCCCATTTCCGCTCTGGCCTCGCCGCCGAGCGCAAGAGCGATGCCTCGCCCGTCACCGAAGCAGACCGCGCCGCCGAAGAGGCGATGCGGCGGATCCTCAAGGCCGAAGTACCGCGCGACACCGTGATCGGCGAGGAATTCGGCTCGACCAATGGCGATTCGGGGCGCTCATGGGTGCTCGATCCGATCGACGGGACCGTCTCGTTCCTTGGCGGTCGTCCGATTTTCGGCACCTTGATCGCGCTGGTCATCGAAGGCTGGCCAGTGCTGGGCATTATCGACCAGCCGATCCTGAAGGAGCGCTGGCTGGGAGCGACGGGATTGCCGACCACATTCAATGGCCAAAACTGCCGCACCCGCGCCTGCCCCAGCCTGGCCGAAGCATCACTGGCGACCAGCGGACCGCACTATTTCGACGACCATCAGGGCAGCCACTTCATGGCGCTAGCCGCGCGGACCAATCACAAGCGGATGATGATGGGCGGCGATTGCTATAATTATGGCCTGCTTGCCTCAGGGCATATCGATCTCGTCTGCGAGGCCAATCTCAAGCTGCACGACTGGGCGGCGCTGGTGCCGATAATCGAAGGCGCGGGCGGCACGGTCTGCGATTGGAACGGCGATCCGCTGCATGCGGGCAGCGACGGCCATGTGCTGGCCCTGGGCGATCCGGCGCGGCTGGAAGATGCCGTCGAAGCGCTGGCTTGCGGGCATTGATTGGCGAGGAAATCGGGGCCAGGGCTTTCGTTTTGGCCCGCGAAGCCTAAATAGCCCTGATGTCCCCCGATACAGCCACACAGGATCCCGCCGCCCGCCCGGATGCCAACCACTCGGGTTGGAACACGCTGCGGCGCTTCATTCCCTATCTGTGGCCGAAAGACCGGCTGGACCTGCGGCTGCGCATTATCGGCGCGGTCCTGCTGATCCTCGCCGCCAAGTCGACCACGCTGCTGCTGCCCTTTGCCTACAAGCGCACGATCGATGCGATGGGCACCAAAGTGGGCGAAACGGCCTTCACTGTCGCCTTCGCTTTCGTGCTGGCCTATGCGCTCGGCCGCTTTGCCGGGGTGATGTTCGACAATATGCGCAACATCGTTTTCGAGCGCGTCGGGCAGGATGCCACCCGCGCGCTGGCCGAAGATGTCTTCGCCCGGCTCCACCGCCTCTCGATGCGCTTCCACCTTGCGCGGCGCACCGGCGAGGTTACCAAGGTGATCGAGCGCGGCACCAAGAGCATCGACGTGATGCTCTATTTCATGCTGTTCAACATAGCGCCCACCGCGCTGGAACTGACAGCGGTGGCGATCATTTTCTATTTCCACTTCGGCTGGGGCATGGTCGCGGCGACCGCATTGGCCGTGGTCACCTATGCCTGGCTCACCCGCGCGATCACCGAGTGGCGCAATGCGCTGCGCAGCGAGATGAACAAGCTCGACGGGCAAGCGCTGGGCCGCGCGGTCGATTCGCTGCTGAACTATGAGACAGTGAAGTATTTCGGAGCAGAAGCCCGCGAACAGGCGCGCTATGCGCAGGCGACCAGCGCCTATGCCAATGCCGCTGTCACAAGTGAAAACAGCCTCGCCGCACTCAACATCGCGCAGGCGCTGGTCGTCAACCTGCTGATGGCAGGGGCGATGGGCTATACTGTCTGGGGCTGGTCCAAAGGGCTCTACACCATCGGCGATCTGGTCTTCGTCAACACTTACCTGACCCAGCTGTTCCGACCGCTCGACATGCTCGGCATGGTTTACCGCACGATCAGTCAGGGGCTGATCGACATGGCAGCCATGTTCAAGCTGATCGATACCAAGGTCGAGGTCGAGGACGCGCCGGGTGCTCCGGCGCTGGTGATCAAGCGGCCATCGATTGTCTTCGACAATGTCACTTTCGGCTACGAGAAGGATCGCACGATCCTGCATGGCCTGAGCTTCGAGGTTGCGGCGGGCAGTCAGGTGGCAATTGTGGGCCCTTCGGGTGCGGGCAAGAGCACCATCGCAAGGCTGGTGTTCCGGTTCTATGATCCGTGGTCGGGCCGCATCCTGATCGACGGGCAGGATATTGCCCAAGTCACGCAAGCAAGCCTGCGCGCGGCGCTGGGCATCGTGCCGCAGGATTCGGTGCTGTTCAACGACACCATCGGCTACAACATCGCCTATGGCCGCGACGGCGCGGGGCTGGCCGATGTCGAGGCAGCGGCGCAGGCAGCGGCGCTGACCCCGCTGATCGCGCGATTGCCGCAGGGCTTCGACACTGAGGTCGGCGAGCGCGGTCTCAAGCTTTCGGGTGGCGAGAAGCAACGCGTGGCGATTGCCCGCACTTTGGTCAAAAACCCGCCGATCCTGTTGCTCGACGAGGCCACCAGCGCGCTCGATACCCGCACCGAGCAGGACATCCTGACCACACTGCATGCCGTGGCGAGCGGGCGGACTTCACTCTCCATTGCGCACCGCCTCTCGACCATCGCCGATGCCGACAGCATCCTCGTGCTCGATCATGGCCGGCTCGCCGAGAGCGGCACGCATGCCGATCTGCTGCGGCGCCAGGGCCTCTATGCCGAGATGTGGAACCGGCAGGCGAGCGAGGTCGGGGAGCTCGAAGAGGCCGCCGAATGAGCTGGCACGAGCTGGAGCTGCTGGCGCGCGGCGGCACATTGTCACTGCTCGCGCTGTGGTCCTGGCTGCTGTGGCGCGATCATCGCACGATGCTGGCGGCGCGGCTCGCCATTGCGATGAACCTGGGCATTGCCTGTTACGTCATCATCACTGTATCATGGGCCGCGCAGCTCGATGAGCCAAGCCTGGTGCTTGCCCTGCTGGCGCGCTCGACCCCGGCGCTGTTCTGGCTATTCGCCCGAACCTGGTTCAACGACCGCACCCGGCTGGCGCGCACCGATCTGCTGATTGTCGCGCTGTGGATCGCCAACGCGGCGCTGCTGCATTTTACCCACGCGACACAGCCGCCGGTCTTCTTTATCTCCGCAATCATGTTCCGCATCGGCATGCTCCTGTTTGGCCTCGCAGGGCTGTGGGAAGCATGGCGCGGGCGCGAGGGCGATCTGATCGAGGGGCGGCGGCGCCTGCGGCTCGGCGTAGTCGTCGCGGTCGGGCTCTATGTGCTGACCATCGGATTTGCCGAAATGGCGGTTTACAACGCCCATGCGCCAGCCGCGATCATTGCGGTGATCGGCAGCAGCACTGTGGTCATCACCCTCGCCACTTGTGCGGCGATGTTTGCGCTGCGCCCGAGCGATTTGTTCGGCGCGCCGGTCGCTGCCGCCGCCGCCCCCACCCAGCGGCCCGACAGGGACGATCCGCTGGCCTTGCGGCTGACCCGGTTCATGGAGACCGACATGCCGCACCGCGACGAGCGGCTGACCATCGCCGCGCTGGCGCAGCGGCTGGGCGAGCAGGAATACCGGCTGCGGCGGGTGATCAACGGGTCGCTGGGGCATCGCAACTTTGCCCAGTTCCTCAATGCCTACCGGCTCGCCGAAGTGAAAGCGGCGCTGGCCGATCCGGCGCAGCGCGAGGTGCCGATCCTGACCATCGCGCTCGACGCAGGCTTCGGCTCGCTCGGCCCCTTCAACCGCGCCTTCCGCGAGGCCGAACATATGACCCCCAGCGAATTCCGCGCGCAGGCCGCCTGATCGATTTCGAAATCGGCTAGCCGGTTTTGAATTTCGCAGTGCCGGACGCCGCGAATGCCTGCACAGGCTTGCGAACCGAACCATGAAAGGCTTTCCCGTGGACCAGCACACCTCGCTATTGCAGACCGCAAAGGACATTTTCGTAGGCAGCCTCACCTTCGATCTGGGGCGCTACCTGATTGCAGCTTCGCTGATCGCGGGGCTGGTGTGGATTCTGCGCCGCACGAGCTGGGCCAGCCGCAAGATCCAGAAACGCGAGGCGACCCGCGCCGATTTCCTTCGCGAATTTGGCGCGTCCTTGCGCACTGTGCTGGTCTATACCGTGCTCGCCGTGCCAATGGTCTGGGCTTTCCGCAATGGCTATCTGCCTGAGTATCGGGGCACGGTGACGCCGCTGACCTATGCCGGGTACCTCGCTGCGATCCTGCTGGCGCACGATGCATGGTTCTACTGGACGCACCGCGCGATGCACCATCCGCGCCTGTTCAAGACCTTCCACCGCCTGCACCACCGCACCGTCACACCGACACCCTGGACTGCCTACAGCTTCGCCATTCCCGAGGCCGCGGTGAGTTTCCTTTTCATGCCGCTCTACCTGGCGATCCTGCCGACGCCGAAGCCGGTTATCTTCGCGTTTCTTACTGTGATGATCCTGCGCAATGCCATGGGCCACGCCGGGCTGGAGCTGCACGCACGCGGCTGGGCGAGCCATCCCTTGCTCAAATGGATCAGCACGACGACCCATCACGACCTGCATCATGCCGGCAGTTTCAACCACAATTTCGGGTTCTATTTCACCTGGTGGGACAAGCTGATGGGGACGGAGCACCCGGACTATGTGGCGACTTATGACCGGGTGACTGCGCCTGCGAAGGCTCTGGAGCCTCAGCCCTTCACAACGTCCGCCTCGCCCCAGACCACGGCCTGAGCTGCCTTCATGCAGTTGCTTTCGACATCCCAATGGATGCTGGGCGAGCCATAGAGCCGCCAGCCCTGCGCCAGCGCTTCGGAGACACGCTCGCAAAATGCGCGGTCGTCCTTGCCGGTGAGCAGGCGGTAGATGGGTTTGTCGTCGGGGGTTTGCATTCTTTGCACTTAGCGCAATCAAACCTCCTCTCCAAGCAGCGACACCCTCCCCCTCGGGGGAGGGAAACCACGCATTGGTGAAAGGGAGCGGACAAAAAGCGCGCGGCAGCGCGCAGCCGCTGACGCGGCTTTCCTCGCTGGCCCCCTTCCGTCTCGCTGCGCGAGCCACCTCCCCCTTGGGGGAGTTTCAGCTAGAGGATATATTTGCTGAGATCGCTGTCCTTCGCCAGCCCGTCGAGCCGCGCGCGCACATAGTCCGCATCGACTGTCACCGTCTCGCCCGCGCGGTCCTCTGCCTCGAAGCTCAATTCCTCGAGCAGCTTTTCCATCACCGTCTGCAAACGCCGCGCGCCGATGTTTTCGACGCTTTCGTTGACCTGTGCGGCGATGCGCGCGACTTCGCGCACGGCTTCGGGTGTGAAGACCACCGTGACCTTCTCGGTGCCCAGCAGCGCACAATATTGCTCGACCAGATTGGCGCGGGTTTCGCTCAAGATTCGGACGAACTCTTCCTCGGTCAGCGCTTTCAGTTCGACCCGGATCGGCAGGCGGCCCTGCAGTTCGGGCAGCATGTCGCTCGGCTTGGCGATGTGGAAGGCGCCAGAGGCGATGAACAGCACGTGGTCGGTCTTCATCGGGCCATACTTGGTGGCCACTGTAGTTCCCTCGATCAGCGGCAGCAGATCGCGCTGCACGCCTTCGCGGCTGACCGAACCGCCGCGCACGTCGCTCACCGCGATCTTATCGATCTCGTCGAGAAAGACGATGCCGTTGGTCTCGGCATTGGCGAGCGCGACGCGCGCGACATCATCCTGGTCCATGCGCTTTTCGGCTTCTTCATCCACCAGCTTGTCCCAGGCCTCGGGCACCTTGAACTTGCGGCGTTTGAGGTTCTGTTTGCCCATGGCCTTCGACATCATGTCGCTGAGGTTGATCATGCCGACCCCACCGAATCCTGGGCCGCCCATGCCGGGGATGTCGAAGGGCATCTGGCCTGCATCTTCCACTTCGATCTCGACCTCGACATCGTTCATCGCGTTTTCGACGATGCGCTGGCGGAAGCTTTCGCGGGTGGCTTCGGAAGCGCCATCCCCGACCAGCGCTTTCAGCAGCCGGTCCATCGCCGCATGGCTGGCCGCCTCGCGCACGGCTTCGCGGCGGCGGTCTTTCTCCAGCCGGATCGCTTCCTCGACCAGATCACGCGCAATCTGTTCGACATCGCGGCCGACATAGCCGACCTCGGTGAACTTGGTCGCCTCGACCTTCACGAAAGGGGCTTCGGCCAGCTTGGCGAGGCGGCGCGAAATCTCGGTCTTGCCGCAGCCCGTCGGCCCGATCATCAGGATGTTCTTGGGGGTGACTTCATCGCGCAGTTCGGGCGGCAGCTTCTGCCGGCGCCAGCGATTGCGCAAGGCCACGGCGACGGCGCGCTTGGCGTCCTGCTGGCCGACAATGTGCTCGTCGAGCGCGGCGACGATGGCTTTGGGGGTAAGGTTGTCGGTCATTCGATCCTCCCCCCTCCCGCTTGCGGGAGGGGCTGGGGGTGGGTTTTTCGGGACTGGGTGCAATCTTGCTGGCCCACCCCCGTCCCCTCCCGCAGGCGGGAGGGGAGTTGAGGTCAGCCTTCAATCACTTCCAGCGTCACCCGGTCATTGGTGAACACGCAGACTTCTGCCGCCACGGCCATGGCCCGGCGCGCGATCTTTTCGGGGTCGTCTTCGTAATCAGACAGCGCCTTGGCCGCAGCCAGCGCATAGTTCCCGCCCGAGCCGATCGCGGCAATGGCAGTATCGCCTTTGGCTTCGGGCTCCAGCACATCGCCGTTGCCGGTGAGGATCAGCATGACCTCGGCATCCGCCACGATCATCAGCGCTTCTAGGTTGCGCAAATACTTGTCGGTACGCCAGTCCTTGGCCAATTCCACCGCGGCGCGCATCAGCTGGCCGCGATGTTGCTCGAGCTTCTTTTCGAGCCGCTCGAACAGAGTGAAAGCGTCCGCCGTTGCGCCTGCAAAACCGGCAATCACCTTCTCGCCCTCACCGATGCGGCGCACCTTGCGGGCATTAGGCTTCATCACGGTGTTGCCCATCGACACCTGGCCATCGCCCGCGATCACGGTCTTGCCACCGCGCTTGACACCGATGATGGTGGTTCCGTGCCACTGGATCAGGCCGTGGCTCGCCATGCTGTCATTCATGCGAGCCGATATATGCTCGCATCACCAGGGTTCAAGTTAACTTCCGTTCGGGCCGCGACCACCGCCACCGCCGCCACCGCCGCCTTCACCCATACCCGGCGCACCGACCGAGCCGATGTTGCCGAACAGATCTTCAAGGAACCCGCGGTTGCGGCCCAGCGTCTCGGTCTTGTGGCCATCAGGATCGAGCCGCGCGACGCGTTCCATGCCGGCGCGATCAACTCCGGTGACATTGCCTGCCGCATCGAAGCGGACACGCAAGATGGTCTGATTGCCCGTTTGCGGACGCTTGAAGGCGGTCTGCCGGGTATCCTGCGACACATAATACCAGCTGGCCTCGCCGAACTGGCTGACAAAGGTGGGCCGACCCAGCGAGCGTTCGACAGAAGTTTTGTTGTCGGTTCCGGCCTGCACCGAATCGATCAAGGCCTGATCGATCAGATAGCCGCGATGGTCGCGGATCGAGGAGCAGCCAGTGGCGAGAACCGCCAGCGCCGCAACGGCGAAGAGGCTCTGCGCTGTTCGCCCATAGTGCCGCATAATCGGTAAACTCCATTGCCAGCTGCCCGCGCAACCGTGTAACGGCGAGAGCCTTACTGCCCTGCGCCCGGTATCGCAATCCCATCGCAATCGCTTTGGCCAAGCGATCTGACAAACCGGGGTTGAATTGCCGCTGAACGAATGGAGCACCCGCGCTTGAACTTACTCTCCCGCCTGCTCGGCCCATTCAATCTGAAGATGGGGGGTTCAGATGACCGCGCGCCAGTGCGCCCCTTGTGGCACTGGTCAGTGGCTGAAGCGCGCGCGCCCGAGTGGTATGCGAGCTGCGGCATTGCTGACAGCCTGCCCGGGCGGTTTGACGCGCTGACTCTGGTGCTTGCCACGATCATGCTGCGGATGGAGCGCGAAGAGGCGCTGATCGGGCCAAGCGCGCTGCTGGCCGAACTGTTTGTCGAGGATATGGACGGGCAACTGCGCCAGGCCGGAGTCGGCGATCTGGTGGTGGGCAAGCGCATCGGCAAGCTGATGGGGGCGCTGGGCGGACGGATCGCGGCGCTGCGTGAGGGGCTGGCGGCGGATGATGCGGCATTGGCCGAAGTCGCGCGTCGCAATGCCACCATGATCGAGGGCAGTGATCCGGCAAAGATCGCGGCACGGCTGCGCCTGTTGGCGGGCCGACTTGGCGGCGTATCGGGTGAAGAACTGCTCGCGGGGAACGTGCCCGCATGAGCGCGGCCGGCATGGCACCACCGGAATTCTCGCGGCCTGTCGACGTGCGGCAGGTCGAAGGCAAACACATGCAGCTGACCGCCAGCCCGGAAGAATGCGCCGCGCTGGCCGGCCGCTTCGGTCTGGTGCGGATCGAACGGCTGGCGGCGGAACTGGTGCTGGCACGATCCGAGAATGGCGCCGAGGGGCACGGGCAATTGCAGGCGGCGATTGTCCAGACCTGCGCGGTTTCGGGCGAGGACCTGCCGGTCACCATCGACGAGCCGATTTTCTTCCGCTTTGTTGCGGCACAGGGTGAGCGCGCGCCCGACGAGGAAGTGGAAATCGCGCTCGATGACTGCGACGAGATCGAATTTTCGGGGACCATGATCGATATTGGCGAGGCCGTGGCGCAGAGCCTGGCCTTGGCGATCGATCCTTTTGCAGTTGGCCCGAATGCCGAGGAAGTGCGGCGCAAGGCCGGGCTGCTGGACGAAGCGGCGGCGGGGCCGTTTGCCGCGCTGGCTGCGCTTAAGGGGAAGTAGAGTTGACCTTCTCCTCCCCCTTGATGGGGGAGGGATACGAAGGCTTGGTGAGCACAGCGAACCTAGCCGCAGTTGGGTGGGGGTGTGGTCTCGGACATGCATAGCGGATGCGGGACAATCACCCCCATCCAACTACGCCTAACCCTCTGCGAGGGTAAGGCTCCATATCCTTCCCCCATCAAGGGGGAAGAAGCTAACGCAAACCTCAAAACGGAATATCGTCGTCGAGATCGTCGGCCATGCTCTGACCGCCACCGCCGCCAGCAGGCTTGCCGCCCCAATCATTGCCGCCGCCGCCCGAGCTGGCACCGCCACCCCAGTCGTTGCCGCCGCCAGAGCGCTGTCCGCCACCGCCGCCGCCGCCGCCGGGTGCACCATCAAGCATGGTCAGCACGCCGCCCATGCCGCCGACGGACACTTCGGTCGAATAGCGATCATTGCCCTGTGCATCCTGCCATTTGCGGGTGCGCAGCTGGCCTTCGATATAGATCTTGCTGCCCTTTTTGAGGAAGCGTTCGGCAACGCCGACCAGACCGTCCGAATTGAGCACCACGGTGTGCCACTCGGTGCGCTCTTTTTTCTCGCCGGTGTTCTTGTCTTTCCAGTTTTCTGATGTGGCGATGCGCAGGTTGGCGATGCGGCCGCCGTTCTGGAAGCTCTTCACTTCGGGGTCCGCGCCCAGATTGCCGATCAGGATGACCTTGTTGACGCTGCCTGCCATTGTGTTCTCGCTCTCTTACAACCCGAGCGCGACGGCGCTCCAATAGGTGATTCCCGCGAAGATGTAGGCCAGTGCGAACAGGTAGAGCAACATGAAGCCGGGCCATTTCCACCCGTTTGTTTCGCGCCGGGTGACAGCGATGGTCGAAAGGCACTGCGGCGCGAAGACGAACCAGGCGAGGAAGGCCAGCGCAGTCGGCAATGACCAGTGGGCCTTGAGCTGGCTACCCAGTGCAATCGCGGTGGCATCGTCGCCCTTGGCATCGATGGCATAGGTCGTCGCCAGCGAGCTTACTGCCACTTCGCGCGCCGCCATAGCCGGGATCAGCGCCAGGGCAATGTCACGGTTGAAGCCGATCGGTTCGACCACCAGGGCAAGGCCATTGGCCACATGTCCGGCGATCGAGGCATCGACCTGGCTTTCGCCCGGCGCCGCACGCGGGAAGTTGAGCAGCAGCCACAGGATCACTGCGACCGTGAAGATAATCGTGCCGGCGCGGCGCATGAAGATCCAGGCGCGCTGATATAGCCCGATGGCCAGGTCCTTGACGCGCGGCATCTGATATTTGGGCAGCTCCATGATGAAGCCACTCGCCGCGCCCTTGGTGAGCGAGCTGCGCAGCACCATGGCCACCACCATCGCGCCCAGAATACCGCTGACATAGAGCACGAACAGCACCAGCCCCTGCAATCCAATCAGGTTTAGGCCAATTCCCGGGCCGACCGTGCGGGCTGGAATGAAAGCAGCGATGATCACTGCATAAACCGGCAGCCGCGCCGAACAGGTCATCATCGGGGCGATCAGGATGGTAGTCAGCCGGTCTCTGGGATCGGTGATGCCGCGGGTCGCCATGATGCCGGGAATGGCGCAGGCGAAGCTGGAGAGCAGCGGGATGAAGCTGCGGCCCGACAGGCCAACGCCCGCCATCATCCTGTCCATCAGAAAGGCCGCGCGTGCCATATAGCCCGAGGCTTCGAGCGCCAGGATGAAAAAGAACAGGATCAGGATCTGCGGCAGGAACACCACCACCGAGCCGACGCCAGAGAGGATACCGTCGGTCAGCAGGTCACGGAACAGGCTGGGGGGCATGATATTGCGCACTTGCACCCCGAGCCAGTCGACGCCGCCCTGCAGCGCATCGGCAAAGGGCGTCGCTCCGGCGAACACTGCCTGGAACACCACGAACAGCAGAGCGAACAGAATCAGCGGTCCCATCCACGGATGGAGCAGCACCTGGTCGAGCCTGGCATGCAGTCGGTGTTTGCTGGTTTCGGAGAGGATCGCGCTGCCGGCAATGGTCTGCGCGGTGAGCCGCCGTTCGGCCATGAATTCGTGGGGGCCGCGCGGGCTGGGCCCCCGCGCTTCGGCCTCGGCAATGGCTTGCGTCAGCTCGGCGAGCCCCTTGCGGCGCACTGCGACAGTCGGGATCACTGGCACGCCGAGCTCGCTCGCCAAGGCGGCAGGGTCGATGGTGAGGCCATCACGCTCCGCCAGATCGAGCATGTTGAGCGCGACGACTGTCGGCTTGCCAAGCTCGATCAGTTCGAGTGCAAAGACCAGATGCTGCTCGAGGTTGGAGGCATCGAGCACTATCACCAGCACTTCTGGCGCCGCTTCGCCCGGGAACAGGCCGAGCACGACCTTGCGGGTAACCTCTTCATCGGGGCTGGTCGCATCGAGGCCATAGGAGCCGGGCAGATCGGTCAGTTCGACCGGCTCGCCCGAAGGCAGCACCAGCCGCCCGGACTTGCGCTCGACAGTGACCCCGGCATAGTTGGCGATCTTCTGGCGCGCGCCGGTCAACGCGTTGAACAGCGCGCTTTTGCCCGCGTTAGGATTGCCGACCAGTGCGGCGGTGCGAAAATTGCTCATTGGATCTTGGCCATGGCCTAGATTTCTTCGACTTGCATGGCGCGAGCATGGCTGCGGCGCAGCGCCACGGTCATCCGGCCAATCGTCAGCGCCAGCGGATCGCCGCCGCCGAACACCCCGCGATGGGCAAGCGCGACCTGCGCGCCAAGATCAATGCCGAGCGCGCGCAGCCGCTGTGCCTCATCGTCAGCGAGCAGCGACCAGTCGATCGCGACAATGCGCGCCCTGGGGCCAAGCGGGAGATGATCGAGGGTCATGCCACTGCCGCTGCCATATCGCGGGGCTAATTGCAACTCATTCGCAATAGTTAATGTGCGCGGTCATGCCAGCATCTTCACACTGGCCGCTGATTCGCCCCACAGCGGCACCTTGTCCGGCCCCGGTTTCTCCGAGACGATCCACTTGACGATCCGCCGCATCGGCTCGATCCCGTCCTGCGGTCCGACGAGGCCAGCGCCGTTAAAGCCATAGCCGAGTTCGACAAAGCGTTGCCCGCCATGCAGCGCGCCCTTGTGCCGCACCACCTCCCACAGGTTTGCGGGCCACACGCCCACGGTCTGCGTATAAGCGTCGATCACGTCGAGCACTTCCTCGAGCGTATCGACAGGGATGATGTTGATCGTGCGGTCGGCGAGGTATTCCCAGAAATCGACCCGGTCGCTGGTGTGCGAAATCAGAATCGCGCCTTCATCATCCTGGCCGCCGATCACGGTGTAGAAATCGTCGGACAGCCGCAGCATGTCGACCTGGCTCTTGAGCTCGCGGTCATAGTGCTTGGGCTTGGTCGAGATGACATCGGGCAATGCCAGCATGGCATCGTAGGTCTTCTGCCCCAGCAGTTTCAGCTTCTCGATGGCGTCATCGTCCGTCCCGCACATCACATAGACCAGCCGGCTGGCCGAACAGGCGACCTGGTTGCCGGTGGCGAAGTCTGCGGCGAGGCGGCGGCCGACGTCGATCATCGCCTCTGCGCTGTCCAGCGCCTCGGGGCCGACAATCGAGGCGGAGCGCTTGGGATCGAGGCTGATCAGCTCGATGCCCGGCTGGATATATTTGGTGACATGCTTGACGCTGGCAAAGCCGCCCCAGGCACAGATTTTCTCGATGTTGTGCGGCTGATAGATCTTCGATTCGAGCGCCTCGTCGCCGCCGCGCCAATAGGCCACGGCAAGGTGCTTGGTGACCGGATGGTCAGGCGCCATGTCGACCATGGTGCGGGCGATGGCGGCAGTGGTGAAGGGATCGTTCGAGGGCACCTTGATGATCATGTCGCCGCGCGTCACCGCGCCGCGAATGATCGTCAGCGCGCCCAGCACCGGGCCGTTGCCCGCGACGATATGCAACTGGCGCGAGCCATAGGCGCGGATGCCGACAGTGCAGCCGTTGAGCTGCTGTTCGACCCAGCCTTCGAGGTGGTCGATGCCGATGTTGAAATCGACCATCTTCCTGATCCGGTCCTTGTCGAACATGAAGGGCAGGTCGTGATAGAACTGGTCCATGATCGGCTTGGTGGTCGGCGCCGTGTCGTAGGAGTACTCAAGCGCCTCCTGAAGGTAGGCATTGCTCCTGATATCGAGCCGGGGGCCAAGCTCGCCGAGATAGTCGAGGATCTGATCGATGGAGAGCTCGTACATGTCGTCCATCAGCCGGGGGCTGGCGAGCGGAATGCGGTCGATGATCTTGTGCGGATCGGGGGCGAGGAAAGTGATATCCCCGCCACGCCCGCCGAATTCGATCAGGTCGCTCTCGATAACGTGGCCGCGCAGCACGGCATAGGAAATGGGTCGCTTAGCCATCATGTCGTTTAACTCCCAAACCCCGTCAAAAACTCCATCGCTTCCGCCTGCGCCCCCGGCGTTGCCGCGCAAGTGATCTTGTCATCGCCGCCCTGGGCTTCGCTGACCCGCTGGATATGCTTTTCGATCGCCACCGAGGTGCGCCCGCATTCGCATTGGTGATCCCAGTCGATGGTGACCAGATCGCCGGTCACCAGCCCGCCCCAGCAGCTTTCAGCCGTCATGTCGAAGAAAGCGGCGCGGCCGGTCTGTTTGGCGGTGCGCGGCAGCGGCTGGCCGGTCTCGAGATCGAGCAGATAAGGCGTGACCCAGGGCGGCAGGTGATAACGGTCGTGATCGCACAGCACCGAGAAGCTGTTCATCTCGGTCATGCCGTAGGATGCGATCATGCGGGGCGTGTTGAAGAACTTGCAGATCACCTCTTCAAGATCATCCGGCAGCGGCACGCCCTTGGCCCCGCCGCCGCCCATGAACACTGAATCAGGGGCGAAGACGCCGCTGAGGCCTTCCTCCAGCCCGCGTTTGGCGGCGGCATAGAGGAGATTCGAGGTGCTCATCACGAAGACGCGCTTGCCGGACAGTTCGCGGATCATCTTGTTGACGAACTGGAGCTGCTGGTCGCCCATATTGGCCTGCTGGGCTTCCCACTCGCCGCGCCGCGCGAGCAATGATTCGGGCACGTCGACCTTGCTGGCATCGCCCTTGGCAGCCGCTGCGCGCAGCCGCGCGGCGAGCCACATCAGGTCGGAGGAGAGCTTCATGTCGAAGCAATAGTGCCAGTAATCCGGATCGCCGAGCGCGAAGGCCTGGCACGAATATTTGCCGAAAGCGCCCATCGAGGCGTGGCCATCGCGATAGAGCGGGATGATCGCGTGGATCTTGTCGGTGATGTCGCCGGGCTTGGGATCTTGTCCGAATTTCTGCGCCAGCTGCACCCGCAGGCCCCACATCGAGAGGAAATAGTCGCGCTTTGATTTGGGATAGAACGACATGGTGCCGCTGGAACCCGAGCTTGCGCCGACATCGAGCGGGGTCTCCTCGCGGATCTTGGTCAGCCAGCTGTCGATCGAATCGCACTGCGACACATCGACGCCGTTCGGATCGTGGCGGGTCAGCTTGCCGAGCCACTGGTTGAGCTTGCCGAACTGCTGTTTGGCGAGCAGCGAGACCGGATAGCTTTTGTAAACATCGTGCGGCATAAGCAGCGGGGCGAGTTCGTTGAAGCTGCCGATGTGGGTGATGCTCTGGCCATCGGCGAGCTTCTTGAGCATCTGCACCTGCTCCATCCGCTCCTCGAAGCGCAGTTGCATCGCGGCGAGCTGCACAGCCTCGACATGCGCGCGCTCCAGCAAATGGATCCTGGTGTTGTGGTGGCCGAAATGCTCGTAGGGATCATTCATCCACGCTTGCGCTTCGCGCTCGATCGCACTGTCGCGGGCTGGTGCCAAGGTTGCCATAATCTCTCTCCACCTCTTGTCTTTTCGGTAAAATCGCCTTGAACGGCCGCCAAGGCAAGCGCATTTGCACCAACCACCCATTCTCGTCATCCTGGACTTGTTTCAGGATCCATCGTGCCGCATGTTGAGAGGCTGCGGATTGAAGCGCGACGGCTCGGTTTGCTGATAACACAAGGCTCCGGCGCAAACCGAGGAATGGACCCTGAAACAAGTTCAGGGTGACGAATAGTGTAAGGGAGAGCGAAAGCCATGCAACTTGATGATTACCGCCTGCTCGGCCGTTCGGGCCTGCGCGTGTCGCCGCTGGCGCTGGGCACCATGACCTTCGGTGTTGGCGAAGGCAGCTGGGGTTCCAGCGAGGACGAAGCCAAAGCCATGATCGACATGTTCATCGAACGCGGCGGCAATTTCATCGATACGGCAGACTTCTATGGCAATATGGGCGGCAGCGAGGAATGGCTGGGGCGGCTGGTCAAGGGCCGGCGCAATCCGCTGGTCATTTCGACCAAATATTCGCTGACCACCCAGCCCGGCAATCCCAATGCCGCGGGCAACCACCGCAAGAACATGGTGCTTTCGGTGGAAGACAGCCTGCGCCGGATGCAGACCGATTATATCGACCTGCTCTATCTCCACATGTGGGATTTCCGCACGCCGGTGGATGAGATCCTGCGCGCTTTCGATGATCTCGTGCGCGCGGGCAAAGTGCTCTACATCGGCCTTTCGGACACCCCCGCCTGGCAGGCCAGCCGCATGCAGGCCATTGCCGAGCTGCGCGGCTGGACCCAGTTCTGCGCGCTGCAGATCTGCTACAGCCTGATCGAGCGCACGGTGGAGCGCGAGCTGATCCCGATGGCGAAGGAAATGGGCATGGGCGTTTCCCCCTGGGCACCGCTCGGCCAGGGCGTTCTGACCGGAAAATATACCCGCGCCGATCTCGACCTCGGCGCAGGATCGATGGGCGACATCAGCTCGCGCAAGGCGATCAATGCCATGACCGGCAAACTGACCGCGAAGAACCTTGATGTCGCCGATGTCGTGGTGGAAGTTGCCAAGGAGATTGGCTGCACCGCCGCCCAGCTTGCCGTGGCCTGGACCTTGCAGAATCCGGCGGTCTGCTCACCGGTCATTGGCGTGCGCACGCCTGAGCAGCTGGAAGACAACCTCGGTGGGCTGGCAGTCGATATCTCGGCGGATCAGCTGGCAAGGCTGAACGCTGTCAGCGCAGTGCCGCCGGTTTTCCCGATCGACGTGCTCAAGAGCCCGGCCGAAGGGATGATGATGGGCGGGGTGAAGGTCGAGGAGCGAGGTTGAAACTCCTCCCCCATCGGGGGAGTTGGCATGAGTCAAACGAATGCCGGAGTGGGTCAGTGCGCGACTTTTCGCTCTGCCGCACCCCCTCCGTCAGCCTTCGCAGGGCTGCCACCTCCCCCGGAAGGGGAGGATCTATTTTAAAGCGAACTCGCCGAAGCGAACATCGTGAAAATCCGCTCGGCAAACAGCCACTTGCCATCCACGCGGCGGTGGGTGTCGCGGTATTCGCCCATGATCGCGTGAACCGTGCCGTAGATCGTGCCGTTCATTACGCAGGTCGAGGTCGCATGGTCGCCGTCGACTTCGACGATCAGGTTGTGGATCAGCGGCACCGGGTGCGCCGTGCCCTTGTTATGCGACATCTGCGCGTGGACCGCGGCGCGGCCCTCGTGGCGATAGCTGACTGTGAATTCGGACTTGTCGGGGTGGCCCTGGCGCAGCTCGAAAGCGCCATCCTCGGTGAACAGCGCGCCGACCTGATCGGGCTGGTCATAGCGGATGCAGCGGGCATAGGTGTGGATCAGCTCGGCAATGTCGAGGCGCGCTTCGACGCGGTCTAACCGTTCGAGCCGCTGGGCGAGGGCTGCTTCGCCTGCTTGTCTGGCCGCGTCCATGTCAGGAGACAGCATCGGCAGTCGAACGCACGATCTTCATGTGCGCACGCAATTTGGCATGCTTGGCCTCGTCCGGCCCCTGGACTTCGACCGCCAGCGCAATGTGGGCAAAGCTCAGCGTCATGTTCATCAGCCGCTGCTCTGCTGCATCGAAGGCATCGAGCTTCTTGGTATCGAGCAGATCGAGCGCAGGGGCGAGCAGGTCCTTCATGACATCATGGTAGGCTTGGCGCTCTTCGGGCGTGGTGTCGCTGCGCAATTGCGCGCGGTTGGCGGTGCCAGCGATAGCGAAACGCTCGGCGAAAGGTTCGAGCGCAGCGAAGCCGGGAGGAAGCGTGTTGGGCATTTGTCAGTTCTCCAGTCGGTAGTCGCAGGCCGCCTTGATCGTGTTCATCCGTTTTTCGACCCCGCGCCATACGTCCTTGTGGGTGACGATGTGGGCCATATTCTGTTCGATGGCATCCGCCACCATTTCGCCGACGTCGGCGGCGGTGATAGTCACTTCGGGCATATAGTCGGAATATTTGCGGACATCCCCGCCGATCTTGACGGTGTTGGTGCCGAGATTGGTCGCGACATAGCCCGGGCACAGCACCGAGACGCCGACCCCACGCGGCGCCATTTCGCTGCGGAGCTGCTCGCCCAGCGCGGTTACACCGAATTTCGCCACCGAATAGGCACCGACTCCGCCCACCGTGGTGGTGAGGCCAGCCTGCGAGGAGGTGAGCACAATGTGGCCGCGCCCTCGCTCGCGGAAATCTGCGGCAAAGGCGAAAACGCCATTGGCCACGCCGCCTAGGTTGATCGCGACAATCCGGTCATAGCTTTCGGGGTCCATGTCCGCGAATTCCTGGCCGTTGGGCGAAATGCCGGCATTGCAGCACAGCACATCAACCGGGCCGAAAGCGGCCTCGGCCTCAGCTTTCGCCTTGGCCCAGGCCTCGCGATTGCGGACGTCGAGCTGCACCCCGCGGATCGAATTGCCACGCTCCGCCGTCACCGCGGCGAGTGCCTCGGCATCGATATCGGCGATAGTGACGGGAATGCCGCGCTTCAGGAATGCATCGGCCATGCCGAGCCCCAGCCCGGAGGCGCCGCCGCTGATGAAAGCGTGTTTGGCGGTAGTCAGGTCCATTTCAAATTCTCCTCAGATTAGCGCGTCCACCCCGCCCCTGCCCCGGATCGTTTCCGCCGCGCGGCAGCCCGAGAAGACGCAGTCACCCAGCGACAGTCCGCTGACATAATAATGCGAACACATGCCGACCGCCGTGCGGCCTGCCGCATAGAGGCCTTTGACCTTGCCGCCCTCGCTTGAGAACACCTCGCCGCTATCCTCATCGACGACCAGCCCGCCGACGGTGATCGCCGAGGTCGGCGAGAACTTGGCGCCAAGCCCGATGTCGTTGGCAAAGAACGGCGCTTCGATGATCTTGCGGCGCAGCTTTTCGCCCTTGTCCATCGCATCGGACTTTCCGGCATCGATGGCAGCATTGTAGTCGGCGATGGTTCTGGCGAGGCGATCTGCCGGAACGCCGATTTTCTGCGCCAATTCCTCGATGGTATCGGCACTGGTGGTGTAGTCGTTCTCGATCGCCTTGAACTGCACCTTCTGGAAGAACATCTTCTTCATCGTGTGCATTTCATCGACGACGAGCTTCCACAGCGGGGCATCCATGATCAGCCAGCCCTTGCCCCCGGCCCGCCCGAACAGCGCCTCGCCGGTGCGCGCACCGTAAAACTCCTCGTTGACCAGTCGCTCGCCATTGCCGTCGATCGAGACCGACTTGGTGAAGCCTGCGGGCGGATAGAGGAATTTCCAGGCGGATATGCGGTCGAGATGGTCAGTCTTGGCGCCGACCGTCATGCCGAGCTTGATGCCCGAACCATCGTCGGCAATTGTGCCGAGCGGCGAGACGCCGAGGTAATCGGGCGAGGTCTTCTCGAGCATGGTGCGGTTGTAGATGAAGCCGCCTGCCGAGAGCACCACGCCCTTTTTCACCCGGATGCGCATGGGCTTTGCCTTGCGCTCCAGCCCCACGATATTGCCCTTGAGCCGGTCCGCCACGCCAAGCACCGCGACGACGAAATGGTTGACCGCCGCCATGTATTTCGCATGACGCCAGGCCGCAAAACCGGGCGCGATGCGCAGCACTTCGACGCCCACGACAGCGCCATCCTTGTCGACCACCATCCGCGTCGCGCGGGTCTGGCGGAAGAAGCGGACATTGGGCTGCGCTTCCATCGAAGCGATCAGCGGCGGCAGCAGATATTGTCCCGAAAGCTTGGTGGGCTCGCCGCCACCCGGGGGCTTGGCGCGGTGGCCGCGCTGGACGGCAGAAGCCCGGGCGCGGCCGGGGACGGTGACTTCATTGCCCGAATAATAGAGCGAGGCATCATTGGGATAGCTGGTCTTCTCGTCAGTCGCCGGGCCGCCGAAACGGGCGCCATAGCTTTCCAGCCAATCCTGCACTTTGGGCGAGGCCGCCGCGAACCTACGCACCGTATCCTGCCGCACGATATTGCCGGTTTCGAACTCGAGATAGTTGGCAAGGTTCTCCACGCTGTCTTCCAACCCGGCCTCCTTCTGCGAGGGGGTGCCGCCGCCCATATAGACGACCCCGCCCGAGAGCTTCGAGGCCCCGCCGCCATCGCCGCGATCAATCGCGATGACATCAATCGACTTGTCCTCCGAAGTGCGCAGCGCCGCGCTGACCCCGGCCATGCCGACGCCCACCACCAGCACATCGCATTCCGCGTCCCATGTTTCGGCATAGGGATTGTCAACTATGCGCGCCGGTTCGACCCGGGTGGCGGTATCGACCATATCGTCCAGAAAGCGATGGTCCGGCTGCATTGTAACTACTCCCCTCGCCCGGCGGCGGCCTCGTCCTGCCCATTGCGACAGCGCGTTTATTGCATCCTCGGCAGATGGAATCAGGCCCACCTTGCATTGCTTGGCGCATTGATAACATGGCGGCCCGCATTGCAACCGGGAAATTCCCGCAAAGGATTGACCTCGCCCCGATCCTGACCGAACCTGCTGTCAGGCCGGTAGATCGGCCGGAAGTCCGGGAGAGACCAATGACAATCGCATCGCGCTATGGCGAGCTGTTCCAGATGAGCTATATCACCCGCGATCTCGATGCCGCGATGGCGCATTGCAAGGCCGAGATGGGCATCGAACATTTCGACACCACCGATGCCGAGGTCGAGGTGCTGTCATTCGGCAAAATGCGCCCGCTCAAGATCCGCGCCGCCTTCGCCAACATTGGCCGCAACCAGTTCGAGCTGATCCAGCCGATTTCAGGGGCGATCGAGATCTATACCGACGAAGTCGACCTATCGAAGCACATCATCAACTTCCATCACATTGCCATCGCGGTTCGCGGCGGGCTTGACCAGTGGCGCGCGTTGCTCGCCGAAGTGCGCGCCAGCGGCGATGACTTTGCCTTTCTCTCGCCGGTCGAAGCGACTGAGGAAGACAAAGTGTGTTTCTGCTACGTCGATACCCGCAAGCGGCTGGGGCTTTATACCGAATATCTCTGGGTGGACGAGGCAATCAAGCCGATCCCGGCGATGCCCGATCTGGACGGCTGATTCTTCGGACAAGAGTTGCAGGGCCACCGGATTTGACTTTGCGCAAAGTTGCGCAGGCTGGATCAGGCTAACTGGGGTGCTCACAGCGGAGATACCCATGGAGCAAAGCCGGCCAGCCAATACGCCTTACGATCTCGTGGGCGGCATGCCTGCTGTCCGGCAAATCGTCGACCGTTTCTACGATCTGCTTGAGCAAAACCCGGACTATGCCGCGCTGCGCGCGCTGCATGCTCTGGATCTTGCGCCGATGCGAGGTTCGCTCTCGGGCTTTCTCGCAGCTTGGCTTGGCGGCCCTCGCGACTGGTTTAGCGAAAATCCCGGCAAGTGCATGATGTCGGCCCACCGCAATGTGACAATGAGCGCCGAGACCGGCAGCCAGTGGGCCAAGGCAATGGCCTGCGCGATCGCAGATTCGACCATCGAGCCGGAATTGGGCGCCAAGATGTCTGGTGCCCTGGGCGATCTCGCGCGCAGCATGGCAGGGCGGACCTGACGCGTTTCAGGCCTTGAGGCATCCAGAAGTAAGGGTCCTGGATGCGCTGCATCTCACACAACCAGGCCGCAGACTGACCACCCGCCCCTTACCGGTCAGGAAGATGGACCAGCCCTCCCGGATCAATGTGCGACTACCCGGCAAGGCCTGACTCAAATGCTGTCAGACAATGTTCAGCAATCTGTGCGGCTGAAATTTTGGCCGATTTGATGGCACTGGCAGTGGCGCGCGCAGCCTTCATTGCGCCTGCCGCTCAGTCAAGCCGAGCGCGGCGGAGGCCTCGGCAATCTGCTGTCATTGCTCGGAATGCTGCTGCTCTCCATGGCTTCGGCAGCCTCGCACGCATCGTCCTCGCGCCGCAGCCGCGCTGCGATCACGGCACAGACGAAGAGCTGGAGCTGGTGAAAAATCATAAGTGGCAGCACAATCAGCCCCACCTGGGCCGGGGCAAACAGGGCGCCTGCCATCGGCACCCCTGAGACCAGGCTCTTCTTCGAACCGCAAAACAGCAGCACCACAGCATCGGCACGTGGCAGGCCGGTCTGGCGGGCCGCCAGGACAGTCGCCCCCATCACTGTCGCCAGCATGACTGCGCTCAATCCCAGCAGTTCCAGCAGATCGATCGGGCCAACCTGAGTCCAGATCCCCTTGATCACCGCCGCGCTGAATGCGGAATAGACAACCAGCAGGATCGAACCCCGGTCGACCGGTTGCAAGATCTTCTTGTTGCGATCCATGAATGCACCGATCCACGGGCGCAGGAAATGTCCGGCAAGGAAAGGCGCGAGCAATTGCAGGGCAATCTTGCTGATCGAACTCCAGGCCGAACCGGCTCCGCCACCCGGCCCGGCATGCATGAACAGCGCCACCAGCAAGGGCGTGAGGAATATGCCGATCAGGTTTGATAGCGAGGCACTGCACACTGCCGCCGCAACATTGCCGCGGGCAATGGACGTGAAGGCAATCGACGATTGCACCGTCGATGGCAGTAGCGAGAGAAATAGCAGTCCCAACAGCAACAGCGGATTGACCCATCCGCCCATCGTGTAAAACAGCGTGAGGCCGAGTGCCGGGAACAGCAGATATGTCGAGGCCAGCACCATCGCATGCAGCCGCCAGTTGCCAAGGCCCTGCACAATCGCCGCACGCGACAATTTGGCACCATGTATGAAAAACAGCAGCACTATGGCAAAGTCGGCCAGCCGGTCGGTCCACACGGCCCCCGCACCGTGCACGGGTAACAGCGACGCGGCGACGACGACTGCGATCAGGCACAGCAGGAACGGATCCCAGGAACGCAATAGCTTCAAGAGTTGCCCCATGTTTGACTTATGCCCCGAACGACGCTGCCGATCCAACACAATGAATCGACCGTATCGTCGCAACAAAGCGGGCATTACACCGCAAGCTCGCCGCCTAACATCAACCGTCAGACGAGGCCGAAAGCTCCGCTAATCTAAGCCGCACATTGCGCCAAATGTTCTGACGACGGACAGTGAGCGCCATTTGCCTGCCGATCCTTTGCGGGGACGCGCCCCCGGGATACCCCCACGCACGGGGGTATCGAATTGGCCGTTTGCAAATGCCCCCCAATCATACCCCCCAATCGCTTGCGAGTGTATGCGGCATCATGCGAACGCCGGCGAACAGCTAGGCCTTGATTACTGCGGTTTTATGGGGTTTGTACAAACAGATACGGACGCGACTGGATTGGAAAGTGGAGCGGGTAAGGGGAATCGAACCCCTCTAGCTAGCTTGGAAGGCTAGTGCATTACCACTATGCTATACCCGCAACATTGATTGGCCAGTCGAGATGGGATTCGGCAACTCGATCTGAGTCCGCTTTTCCCTGAGTGATGGGAGCAATTGCCACGGCGATTGTAGCTTCGTCAACGAAACTCTTTTGATTGTTGACTGGCTTTCGGCAGTTCGAGCCAGTGGCCGTTGCGGTGTAGTCGTTCCGCCTTGGGCTGATTGATCTAGGGTCAGGACCTGTTAAATTGCTTGCATGATGGGCTGAGGGTTGATTCAATGGTGGCACCAGGAGGTGCTGCTTGTGGACGATCTGTTTATGCTGAGCGAGGTGCAGATGCGCCGGATCAAGCCATTTTTCCCGCGATCGCA
>CANJCQ010000021.1 GCA_947473355.1 Sphingomonadaceae bacterium
GGCGCCCGCGTCCACCTCACCGGCAAGCAATATGCCATGCTCGAGCTACTTTCGCTCCGGAAGGGCACCACGCTGAGCAAGGAAGTGTTCCTTAACCACCTTTATGGCGGCGTTGACGAGCCTGACCCAAAGATACTCGACGTTTATATGTGTCAAATACGTAAGAAGCTTGCACTCGCATGTGGCGGCCAGAGCTACATCGAAACAGTTTTTGGGCGCGGCTATGTGCTGCTTGATCCGGATGAGCTGTCAAAAGCTGCCTGATATAGAAGCAAGTGGCGGCCTCTGCGCAGGGTAAGCTCCATTGTGGGGCCGTCATGGCGCTTGAGGTGCCGCCCGCTGCGGATGATACCACCCTTCGGCTCATAGCCGGTGATTGAGATGACGTACGGGGGAGCATGCAGCTTAAAGTTGGGCATGGGGTGTTTCCTTACGTGTACATCAGCCGAGGGGCGCGCTGGACGGGCGCTGGAAATCATTGCGCGCTGACCTCAATAAAGATCGCCGCCGCAACAGAACATATATCAAGGCTAGCCACCCCCGTGGAAGCCGCCGCCCTCTCACAGAACACGATGCCGCTCACAGAAAGCAATGCCGCATATCTGTCTCATAGGTGCTGACGGGGAACAACGCGAGGCCGCGATGCCACGCTAGCCGGTCAGGCTTCGGGAGTGACGCATTTGGTCGAGACATCCAGCCCGTAAATCGCGCCCGTTTCAGTGCGAATACGAACCCACAGCATCGCTGCATTTAGCACAGTGAAGACCACTGCGATCCAGATCTGTCCGAAGACCAGCGGCAGAATAGCAATTTCTCCCACCACCACACAGTAGTTGGGATGGCGCAGAAACCGGAAGGGACCGCCCGTTACCAGTGGCATGCCCGGAACAACGATGATCCGGGTGGTCCAGCGTCGGCCCAGGCTAGCCAAGACCCAGACCCGCAAAGCTTGGAGAAGGATAAAGAGGCCCAGCAATGGGAGATTTACCGCGCGCGCGCCTACGGATAGCCACAGTATGGCAATCCACGAGGCGTGAAGCGCGACCATTGCCGGGTAATGGGAGCGACCGATCTCGATAGCGCCCAATGCACGCAAATGACGGGTGTTGCTGGCCGCTATCGCCAACTCTGCAAGCCGCTGAAGGGTCACCAGTGCCATTATCACGTAAGGCAGGCTCATGCAGCGGTTTGCCGAAGGGTCACGGTACTGACGGTGAAGCCGGGCCCTAAAGCGGTAAGCACCGACAGCGGCGGCATCTGCTGTGAACGCACACTGTCGAGCACGAAAAGAGCTGTTGGTGCCGACATGTTACCGTGGCACCTCAGCACCTCGCGTTCATGGTCGAGCGACCCCTGGCCCAATGCCAAGGCTGATTCCATCGCATCAACGACCTTGGCCCCGCCCGGATGACAAATGAATCGATCGACGTCGCCGATTTGCAAACCCTGCGGTTCGAGCATCTGAGTCATCGCCTCAGCCATCTGACGCCGCGCAAAGGCGGGAATGGCTCGGTTCAGTACTACGCCCAGCCCGTTTGGTTCGACCTGCCAGCCCATGATATCGAGCGTATCGGGCCATGTCTTTTCCGCGCTCCCGACGATTTCGGCAAAGCCCTCGTCGCCAACTCGAAGTACACAGGCCGCCGCCCCATCGCCGAACAGCGCGGTCGAAACGATGTCGGCCTTGCCGACCCCTTCGGTCCGCAGAGCAAGGCTGCACAGTTCCACAGTAACGAATAAAACGGTCGAACCTGGCGTCGCTTGCGCCAGCTTGGCGGACAACCCCAGTCCTGAGACGCCTCCTGCACAGCCAAGGCCAAAAACCGGGACGCGGGCCACGTCGCTGCGAAAGGCCATTTTCCCCATCGCCCGCGCATCAAGGCTGGGCGTGGCGATGCCGGTCGAGGAAACGGTTACGATCGTATCGATGTCACCGGCGCCAAGACCTGCCTCTGCCAATGCAGCTTGTGCCGCTTCCACAAACATTTCCAGGGCAACTTCGAGATAGACCTCCGTGCGCTCGGTAAAGTTCCTGGGTTGAAGATACCATTCGACCGGCCGCGCGAGTTGCCGGAAGGCGATCCCTGCGTTGGCGTAGACACCGCTGAGGCGGTCAAAATCGCCAATCTGGCCTGCCAGCAATTCGCGAGCAGCGGCAAGCGCATCATCTTGCGACAGCGTGTGCGGTGGAGTGGCTGTCGCCAGCGAAAGAAGGGCTACAGCCATAGTTATACGGTCATCCTGTTTTGTCCGGCTGTCCGGCTATTGCTCGTTGCACTGATAACGGACCTCTCTCATATAAGTTCCGGCGAATGAGCAACCAATCCTTAGCGCGAAGGTTACCGCAGACATACTCTTCGCGCTGCACGAGCCATTGGCAAGATATTGGATACCGAACTGATGCATGACGAGCGCTTGCCAGAAGGCGCCACGCTGCGGACGTGGTTAGGGTTTGTCGTGATGTGTCTGGGCATGTTCATTGCGATCCTTGACATCCAGATTGTCGCCACCTCCCTGCCGACGATCCAGCAAGCTCTGGGCATTTCGCCCGACCGTATGGTCTGGGTTCAGACTGCCTACCTGACGGCCGAAATTGTCGCGATCCCGCTAACCGGTTACCTGACAGCACGGCTGGGAATGCGCTGGCTGTTCGTCAGCGCGGTCACGGTATTTACCATCGCTTCGGCAGGCTGTGCGCAAAGTCAGGATTTCCAGACCCTGATTTCATGGCGAATTGTCCAGGGCTTTGCCGGGGGAACGCTGATTCCTGCGGTCTTCTCGGCAGTGTTCCTGCTGTTCCCGCAGCGCTCGCAAAGCCTGGCCACTACCATCGCGGGGGTCGCCGCAGTTCTGGCACCAACTGTCGGACCGATCGTCGGTGGCTGGATCACGCAGACCTGGTCGTGGCATTGGCTGTTCCGCATCAATATCGTGCCCGGAATTCTTGCAGCTTTGGGTGCAGCATGGCTCTTGCGGGGTGCGCAGACAAACCAGCGTAGTTTGCGCGCCTTCGACCCCGCTGCGCTGACCGCACTCGCAGTTTCACTGATCGCCTTTGAAATCGGCTTGAAGGATGCACCCACGCTGGGTTGGGACGCGCCTCGGGTGCTCGTCCTGCTCGGCATATTCTTCGTCGGCAGCCTGTTATTCATAATCAAGACGCTGCGGTCTGCCTGGCCACTTGTCGAACTGCGGTGCTTTGTCGATCGCAACTTCACCATCGGATGCGTGCTGAGCTTCGTGCTTGGCATTGGACTGTTTGGCTCGACATACCTGATGCCGTTCTTTCTTGGGCTTGTGCGTGGGCACGGCGCATTGCAGATCGGCGAGATCATGCTGGCAACCGGCATCGCGCAACTCGTTTCGGCTCCGATTGCCGTGATGCTTGAGCGCAGGGTCGATGCGCGCCTGCTGACTCTTGCGGGGTTCGCCCTGTTTGCTGCAGGGATGGGATTAAGCGCGCGCCAAAGCGCCAACACCGACGCGGCCGAGATGCTGCTGCCACAGATTCTGCGTGGCTCGGCGATCATGTTTTGCCTGCTGCCGCCGACGCGGATGGCTTTGGGTCGGCTTGCCCCCTCGTTGGTCGCCGATGGCAGCGGCCTGTTCAATCTCATGCGCAACCTGGGCGGGGCGCTCGGCTTGGCCATGATCGACACTGTCATCTTCACGCGCAGTGCCACGCACGCGCTCGCCATCGCGGCACAGCTGAGCGCTGGCAATGTGGCCACGGCAGTCGCCATCGGCATTCCCCGCGAGGCCTTTGTCGAACAATTGGGTCAGCCGCCAGACTCGTTCACCGAGGAAATGGTGCGCCCGCTCGTCGAAAGGGCTGCCCTTGTAGACGCGATCAACGATGCGTGGCTTATGATCGGAATAATCACCATGCTGGCCATGCTGCTGGTAACCTTCGTAAGAAGCACGCAGGGCAGGTCAGACCGACCCGCACAAGCTTGCCGGGAGGTTTGATCTGGAGTTCGATGCCGCGAGGCGCGCAGTGGAACCTCAAGGTGTCCTTATCGCACTTGGCATAAAACGTTCAGCTGTTCCCCGCTTTACTTCTGCTTTCAGGCATCGGCATTGCGCGGCCTAACGACCGGGATGAACGTCGCCGTTATCGATCGTCGCGGTCCCATGACAGTTGCTAATGCCGACGAGCCGCCGGAACCAGCCGCATCAGGTCTCCGCTGTCTGTGATGAAATAGACAAGGCCGTCGGGGCCAGTTGCAATGTCGCGTATCCGGTCAACATTATGCAGCACTGTCTCGACGAGCGTTGCCCGGTCGCCTTCGACAGTCACGCGAAACAGGTCGCGCTGCTTGAACGAGCCGACGAAAAAGCTGCCCCGCCACCGGGGAAAAGCTGCTCCATCATACCATTCGACATCGGATACGGCAGGCGAAGGCGCCCAGCTGACTACCGGCTGCTCCATTCCCTCATGCTCGGTATTGGAAGCAACCGCCACGGCATCGTAGCGGTGGCCCCATGTAATCACCGGCCAGCCATAATTGCGACCCTTGCGGACATGATTGAACTCGTCGCCTCCACGGGGGCCATCCTCCACGTTCCATAGTTCACCAGACCTGTCGAAAGTCAGACCCGAGGGCTCGCGATGGCCGTAGCTCCAGACGTAGGGATAGGCACCCGCTGCGGCGACAAATGGATTGTCCTGCGGAACAGAGCCGTCGTCGCGGATCCGCAGGATCTTGCCATCGGGACGAGACAGGTCCTGCGCAGGCTCGTGCTCGCCGCCTCCCGCATAGTCCTTGTTGGAAAAGGGCGTGCCGACATAGAGAAAACCCTGCGCGTCGAATTTCATCCTCAGCGAATCAGTGGTCTGGGCCGGGAATTCGAGGATCCTGGTCTCGTCGACCCAGCGGCCCTTGCTGATACGTCCGCGGTGGATCGTTGCAATCAGCGGCAGGCCGTCCGGCGTTGCTCCCGTCGCGGTCCGCGCGGTCAGGAGATAGACCCAGCCGTTGCGTGCATAATCGGGATGAACGGCAATGCTGAGGTTGGCACGGCGAAACCACTGCTTCATGCCGGCGATATCGCCTTTGGGCGCATCGATCACCGGATCGGGGAGCAACTTGCCGCCCACAAATTGCCGAACCGCACCGCCCGTCTCTGAAATGAGGATTGAGCCGCCCGGAAGGAAGGCCAGCGCATAGGGCGCAGACACATTTGTCAGGACTTCGACACGGAAATTCTCCACCGCCGAATGGACTACACCTTTGGGCGCGCCCTGCGGCCGGTTCTGCGCCGCCCGAAGTCGCTCTTCGGGGGTCAGTGACGCGGCCCGGCTTTTCAGGAATGCGATGATATCGTCGATTTGCTGATTGGTTAGCTCATGGCCGCCCATCGGCAGCATCTGCGGCGGGAAGCCTTCGCGGATGCTTCGGGCAAGGCTGACTGGATCGCCGCCATGCCGCCAGTCCGGCCCGAGCAACGAAGGGCTGGTCGCGCCCATCGCCCCTTTGCCGTGGCACCCTTGGCAACTGCTCGCAGCAAACAGGGCCTCGCCGCGTCCCGGATCGCCCGCAACGACAGGCCTCGGCGCAGCGGCAATCAGATAGAGCGATGACAGGACCGCAAGGCCGCCGGCAAGCATTTGACGCATCCGTTCCACTCCTCTGTCATCCCTGCCGCGCAGCTATGCTGTCGGCGATGGCTTCGCCCTGGCAACAACTTTGGTCGGCACAGCTTCCGACTGCATCGAACTAGTGGGGTGGAATTGAAATTCGCCACATTAAGAGGCTAGGCGGCGAGCGAATATCAATTCCATAAACCCCACTAGAATCGTATAGTTGCTAGTGACCCTCTAGAATCTGAAGTTCGCTGAAGGTTATCGGCATTATGTGACGAACTTCAGATTCGGGTCACTAGAGCGGAATGTTATAAACGCGCGCCGCATTCGCGCTCATCACTTTGTTTCGGGATTCGAATGAGAGTTTCGCCAACCCCTCCTCCATGTATGCAAGTGGCTCTGGATGGAGGCAGACGATGTGCGGGAAATCGGTTTCGAACATGCAATTGTCTACACCGACCTGCTCGATCACGTGGCTGAGGTCGTGCTTTTCGAACCAGAACGTGCCGTAAAAGTTCTTGCGGAAATAGTCTGAAGGCTTGTGCAGAAGGTTAGACGGATTGATCAGCGATTTGAACTGATAGTCGATAGATTCCATGATAAACGGGATCCAGCCAATACCGCTTTCGACCGAGACGAACTTCAACCTGGGGAAACGGTCGAGCATTCCCGAATAGATAATGTTGCCGATGACCCGCCCATTGTCGATGAACATCATCGAACCTGCGAGGCCCGAGCGGTGATTGACCGAGAGGGAAGGCCAGCCGGCGGTGCCGATCCAGTCCATCGACTGTTCTGATGCGCCGATGTGGAAGTTGATGGGAAGGTCCAATTCCTCGCACACTTCCCACAACGGATTCCAGTATTCACAGCCAAGGTCCGGCAGAGGATTGCCTTGGGCATCCTTGTGCCGGTGCGGATCGGAATTGATGTTGATTCCGCGCAATCCGCTCGCATGCGTGCGCCGCGCTTCGGCCACTGCCGCCTTGACATCCCACCATGGTAATGCGGCCATTGGGAACAGGCGCTCGCCAGATTCCTCCTGCAGTTCAATCATCGCGTCGTTATATATCTGCGTCGAAATCAGCCGCAGCTCTGGATCGACGCCGGCGGTGTTCTGGCCGCCGAATCCCATCACGTTGGGATAAACGATCTGGGCGTGGATGCGCGACTCATCCATCAGTGCAACGCGCTCCTTCGCATCGTAGGATGCGGGGATGACGTCGGCATTGCGCCACGAGGCGAACTCGATTCCATTCGAGGTGCGACCATCCTTGTGGAACACGCTGGAAGCTGACGCGCCGAGACCGATCGCGAGGTTACCATCGATGACCCATGACGTCACACCGTTCACTTCGCCGATCTGCGGAACGCGGTCCTTAAACCTGGCCGGAGCGCGGCTCGTCCAAAGATCCTCGGGTTCAGAGAGATGGGTGTCGACATCGATCACCTTCATCCCGGTCGTTGACTGTGCCGTGCGCTCGGGGGCGATGGTGGCCATTGTTAATCTCCTGTCTGTGCTTGGCTGCTGCAAGGCCGAGCAGTCCGGTAGCTGTGCGCCACGATGTTCGTGAAGACACCGCAACGCGCCGCAATCCTAACTCTCCATGCCGACCCCCGCTTGACACAGCGTGACATCGCCGATCGCAACCGTGTGGCAGGCAAGCCTTGTCACAACTGGACAGGTATCAGACCGAAGGACTATCGCACGGTAACGCTTCCCCTAACTGCGATTCCAGGAAGGAACGAGAAATGAATCTTGCCCGCTGGGAAGCCTATTGCGAGCGCCTTAAGGGGGCGGGTCGCGTCACCGAAGCGAGCTGGCTGGACGACGACCCGCTCAACGTGGCCGAGATTCACAAGCAGCTCGTGATGAATTTGGGCCTTGGCTACATGCTTTGCGTCGCAACCGACCCGCAATATCCTGACTTCATTCCTTTCCTGAACAATGTCTATCTTTGTCAGCCGAATCCTGACGATACCTACGTCGTCTCGGCACTCGACGGTGCAGGCACCTATAGGATTATGGGGGACCGTGGCAGCGTCCATCTGCTCACCGCAAACGTCGGTCGGGGCATCATGGGCAGCCGGAAGCTCGAAGGCGGCTTTGGTGAGTACAATCTAGGCGACATGACCGAGATCGACGGGCACCTCGACGTTGTCCTCTCATCCGAACGCCCCGTAGGCCATCAAGGGAACTGGCTCCACCTCGACCCGCGCACAGACTACATCATTTTGCGCCAGCGCTCTTATCGTTGGGGTGAGGAGCGCGACGCCCGGCTGTCGATCACCCGGCTTGATCCTGTCCCGCCGCGCCGCCGTCTGGACGTTACGGCCATCGATCACCAGATCAAGGAGGTGCTCGACTACACGGGGCGCCTCAGCGAGCAATGGATCGCGTTCCTTGCGAAGATGCGCCAGGAGATGGAGCCAAACACCTTTCGCTTCACCAATTTCACCGAGTGGGGCGGGGTGCGTGCGCAGGTCTATTGGGAAGGCTATTATGACTTCGAACCGGACGAAGCTCTGATCCTTGAGACCGAGATGCCGGAGGAGGCCCGCTACTGGAACATCCAGCTAGACGATGCGATCTTCAACACCGTCGAATACCTCTACTGCCAGTCGAGCCTCAACGGCGCGCAGGCCCGGATTGACAGCGACGGGAAGTTCCGTGCGGTTATCGCGTTCGAAGACCCCGGGATTGCAAACTGGCTTGACCCACAGCAACGGCAGCTGGGACACCTCGTTGGCCGCTGGTACGAATCTTCCTCACAGCCCTTGCCGACGCTGCGCCGGGTGAAGGCAAGCGAGGTGCGGGATCATCTGCCCGCCGACACGCCGCTTGTCAGCCCCGGGGAGCGGCAGGAGATCATTATGGCGCGGGTTCGCGGCAGCCAAATCAGGCGCCGCTGGTGAGGAAGAACTGAAACGCGCGACGTCATTGTCAGCCCGTTACAAGACGGAGACAATCAACTCTCTGCGGATTCGGACGAATCGATTACCGACTGACTAACATCGAAACGAAAGAGCCGGGCTGCATTTTCCCAGGTCATCTTCCGAACGTCGCTCGCCGAGACACCGTGCAGTGCTTTGCGCAACGTTTCCTGTGTGTTTGGCCACGATGAATCGGCGTGCGGATAGTCGGTTTCGACCATGATCCGATCCACACCAATGCGTTCGCGCAGATCCATTCCAGAACCGAATTCGATCGCGCAGAAGTTGAAATTACGTTGCAGAACCTCGACAGGATGAACCCCGAATTCCTTCCACTGGTCGTCGGGGTTGGCGGCCGAATGTTCGAGCACATAGGCCAGCCGGTCCATCAGCATTGGCACCCAGGCGATGCCGCCTTCCGACAGGGCAATCTGCAGTTTTGGAAAACGCACCGGCGCACCAGACCAGAGCCAGTCTGCCGCAGTCCGGTAAGCCGCCAGCGGAAAGCAGATCGCGCCGACTTCGAGTGAGGAGCCCGGCGGGCTGGCGCCCCAGTCATCCGAACCGACATGCAGGCAAATGACTGTCCCGGTTTCCTCGCAGGCGCGCAACATCGGATCCCAATGGCCGCCGCGAAGGCCCGGCAGGCCCATCTGCGACGGCGAGCACGGGAAGCTGATGGCCCGAAAGCCGCGCTTGGCATTGCGGCGAATTTCCTGCGCCGCCACTTCAGGATCGCCAAGCCAGACGAGCCCGCTAGCGATAAAGCGATCCTGATGCGGCGCATACCATTCTTCGAAGAACCAATCGTTCCAGCCGCGCACGCACGCCTGCCCCAATGCCGGATCATCGGTGTGAAAGGTGAAATTCGCGCCGCCCAGCCCTGGCATGAACGACGGAAAATTGAGCTGTGCCTGCACCCCGTCCAGATCCATGTCGCGGATGCGTTCCTTGACATCATAACAACCGGCGCGCGTTTCATCGAAGCGTGTCGCTTCCCAACCCCAACGTTCCTTGGGCCGGCCCACCACGGCGCACAGCGCCACTTGCGGGTAGACCGATTTTTCCCAGACCCACGCCTGCGATCCGTCAGGGGATTCAATCACGCGCGGCGCCAGGGGCTGGAGCTTTGTCGGCAGGCGCCCTTCGAACATGTGGGGCGGCTCGACCAGATGATCGTCGACCGAAACCACGGTGTAATATCGCTTTGCCGGTCCAGGATCGGGCAGCAATTCCACTCGGCTATAAGCCTTTGGCTTAAAGCCTTTTTCTTGCAGCGCCGGTGCCGACTTGTCTGCTACAGTAGACATACCAACTCTCCCATGACGGTTAGCCTGTTCGAATTCCGACCAGCTTTCAAGAGGCCTGAATTCCTGATCGACTGTGTTGCTTGTTTATCAGAATGTTCCTTGCTGGCCCTTCCCCGCTCTTGACCCTCCGCGAAAAGCCCACGAAGTGTGCTGCATGGAGGTGGCAGCCAATGACGACCCCTGAATTTTCAATCAAGCCTCTCGATCCGGTCGGCGCCGAAGTGAATGGCCTTGGCGGATTGGAAAGCTTCGATGCCGCCACTGCTCAGGCACTCAATCAGGCATGGTTCGAACATGGCATTCTGCTGTTTCGCGGCATTGTCTCGGCCGAGGCACACATCGCGCTCAGCCGCTGCTTCGGCGAGATCGAGGTGCATCCGCTGCCCGAACTGCGCGCGCCGGAAAATCCTTTCTTCTTCCCGCTGGGCGGCGAACGCGTCTCGGCGCTGGTGTTCGACGAGACCGATGTGCTGGTGAACCGAATCCCCTGGCATCGCGACACAGCCTATACGCCGACCATGTGCATGGGTGCGATACTGCGCATGATCGAGGTGCCTGACGCGCAGGGTGAGACGCTGCTGGGCGATACGGCTGCGGCCTATGATGCTTTGCCTGAAGATATGAAGCGCCGGCTTGATTCGCTGGAATTCCATGCGACAATCTCGAACGGGGCCGTGGAGCATACCGGGCTGGGCGCATGGTGGAGCACGGTGCGCGAACCGCGTGATGACGAATTCCCGGAAGGTGTCACCCCCTTTCGGACCGGCGCCTATCCGGACAAGTCGCGATTTCCGCCGGTGATCATGCCAGCGGTGCTGACACACACCGATTCAGGGCGCAAGTGTCTGTTTATCAGTCCGATGAATGTCGACTATTTCCTGGGTATGGACCGCGCGGAAAGCGACGCGCTGCTGGCGGAACTGGTCGCCCACATGACAAGCGCGCGCTTTGTCTACAAGCATCGCTGGTCACCAAACGACGCGCTGATCTGGGATAACCGGCGCTTCATCCATGCCGCCTTCGGCAACAGGCCCGGTGAGACCCGCCGCGGACTGCGCACCACGCTGGCCACCAAATTCAAGGTTGCGCGTTATGCCGACGGAAGCGGAACGGCACCGATAGACCGCGCGCTGACGATGTGAAGAGTAATGGCACGAACCAGGAAGCCGCGATGGGCACCGCAGCGCAGGTCGAACCGGCTATCGCGTGGGACGAGGCGCTAGGCGGCTGGACGGTCAGTAGCTGCGAGGCCGTGCGCCTCGCGCTGCTCAACCCGGCGGTCTATGCCGAAGCCGGGGAATTCGACATTCGCCGCAGGTCCCGCCCGCATCTCGGCTTCAGCTCTGGCCGCCATCAATGCATCGGCATGCATCTTGCCCGGGTCGAGGCGCAGGTATTGATTGGCAGGATCCTGGCGGAATTGCCTTGTCTCAAGATTGTCGAAGTCGATTACGGAGATCATCCGGTTGTTCACGGGCCACAGCGCTTGCTGGTCAGTCTGGCGTAAGGTTTATGAGAGCGTAAGATCTGCTGGCGCTGAGCTGACGGACATGAACTATCCGAGCAGCAACACCTGAATATCGCGTGGTCCCTCATAAGGATGGCGACCGTGGGCCGTGAACTTGTTCTCCAGAATCATGATGTCGCCCGCCTGCCAGGGAAAGGCGACCTTGCGGCGCTCCATCTCATTGTGGATCACCATATATTCGTCATCGTTCAGCGATGTGCCATCGCTGAAGGTGATGAAATGCGGCCGGACGAGCAAGTCACCATAGGGGCCCTCGTGAACTGGCTTGTCGCCGAACATCACCCGGTGCTTGGTCTGCGCGACCATCTGGTTGAAGAACAGCCGTTCGCCGGTGACCGGATGGTGAGTGATGCCGGGAAGCTCGGTCCATAAGGTCAGGCTGCCATCGTCTTCCCAGCGAAAATCGGCCCCACGCTCGAACAATTGCGCTCCCACCTTTGCACGGTCCTCGCTGGCAAAGCGATCCTGCCAACTGTGATGCTGAAAGGTCGGATCGGCGCGCCAGTCGTCGAGATCACGGTTGCGCATGTTGCGGACATAGCGGATGCCCTTTTCAATGAAACGCTGGCCGAGCTCCTTTGGAAGCGCTTCTAGCAAACCGCGCATGTCGGCGATCACGGTCTCGCCGCCGACCGGCGACGGTGACTTGCAATAGAATGCCAGACCGCGCGGGTTGTCGGGGAGATATGACATTTCCTGATGGAGCAGAATATAGATATGTTGCGCCGTACGCGTGGACTCCATCACCTCGCCCTTGATCACATTGCGCTCCGAAGTCCCGGCAGTATAACCCTGAGCGTAGGTTTCGAACGGCGCCATCACCGCAGCGAAATCATCGGTATCGTGCACGGCAAAGCCATGCATGACCACCGCGCCGAAGCTAAGCAGCGACGCTTCGACATGGTCCTTGTTATCCGCCATCCAGCGCGCCGCTGCTGCGGGCTTACGGCGCAACGCCTCGGCCGCCGGCTCAATCCACAAGGGTGGCCGACCGGCATAGGGCTCGGTCAGCCGGACCACGTCGCCGAACCATTCGCGCGCGGCGGCCAGCCGGTCCGCTTTGTCGATTGTCGCGTTGCCAATCATTCGGTTCGCTCCAACTTGCTGCAGCGCCCCACATGCTGCCCACATTCCGCCGCTAAGTATAGGCGATACAGCGGCGATCGACCAGCAGGACGCATCAATGTCGTCGGGCCGGGCAGTGGCGCACCCGCCAGCGTTCAATCTGCTACAGGCTCCAGAACGACCACTGGAAACTCGCGCTCGGTGTTGCCTTGTACGTCCGCGTATCCGCCATAGAGATCGACCATCATTTTCCACAGCTCGGCCCGCTCCTCGCCGGAAGCGACGCGGGCCGTGGCATGAAACTTCCGCTCCTTGATCTGGACCTCTACGCTAGGGTTGACGAGGAGGTTGAGATACCAGGCCGGATGGTCAGGCGCACCGCCTTTGGAGCCGATAATCACGCAGCAGCCATCGGTTTCACCGTAGATGAGTCCATGCCGATAACGTCTTCTGCTTTGTCGGCCAACGACGGTCAGGATCAGATTTGGTGCCTTTGCGGGCCCACGAACCGCCGTGAAATCCGCCCAGTAGCCCTCGGCACCATCGGTCGCCAGATAGCGGCTCAGATGGTCTGCGGGCCAATTGGGCATTTGGCCGGGATCGATGGTGTAAATCGTCATGCCTAGCTCTCGCCCCATCACCGGACCGCCGCGAATGACCACGCTCCAGATCAGCCTGGCGTAGCGGCCCGGAGTGCCTTCGGCGGCGTGGAGGAAGCGCCAGTTGTCCCAGGCGGCGATATCGCCGGGGCGGTAGCGGTGCCAGTAGGCAAATTCGGGCCGGGTGATGTGGGCAATGAGCTCAGCAATCAGCGCCTGGCCCTCCGCGCCGGGCATTTCGACCACGCCTGAAGCCCAGAGTGGCGGGACGTTGAGCGCCTTGCGGCCGGAATGGGGATGGGTGAGCACCATCGGATAGGCCACATCGGCAAAGCGGTTGTCGGCCAACTCCTGTTCGCCGTCGACCCGGTAGGCCTTGTTGCGCGCGATCGTCGCCTGGGCATGGGCCCAGCTCTGCACGACATGGAGGCCCTCGATCTGCGCTTTTATCGTGTCCGAAAGGGCAGAGTAGGTGGCAAAGCCATCGATGAAGCCAGTCCCGCCGCCCTCCTGCGGCACTTCGACTGCATATAGCAGCTTACCGCGATTGGGGGCAGTTATGTAGGCCTGATCGGTGTGGAAGGCGATGTCGCCAACCAGCGCGTCGTCGTCATCATGGAGCGCCTCGCCATTCGGCCCCCGTGTCCTGATTTCGGAGATGCCCGGAGCCTCGGGGTCGCAATCGTTGACTGCGGGGTTGAGTTCGGGACCGCCAAAGGGCTCGGTCGCGGCCACCAGTTGCCTCTTGGTGAGGTTCTGGCCCCGGATCACGACGAGGCCATGTTCCTCGAACGCCGCGGAGAGTTGCGACCCCTCAGCGGCAGTCAGCGCGCGCGACATGTCGATACCGGAGATCGACACGCCGCCTTTGGGCGATAGCTGTTCGATGATCATCGGCTGGCTCCCCGTTCCCTATTCCGCTGCAGTTTCGGCCAGCCTCTTGTGCGTAGCTTCATCCCATAGCGCATTGAGTGCCACGGTCTGCGTATCGCGGCCCGAGCGCATCACCGTGCCCGGCAGATTGCCAGTATGCTCGCCGTTCTGCACAACCTGGACCCCGTTGACGAAGACATGGTCTATGCCGACAGCGTCCTGATAGACGCGGAACTGGTCGCCTGGGACGTCGTAGCGGTTGTAGGTCGGCCCGCGCCCCACTGTGTCCTGGTCGAAGACGACCACATCGGCGTGGTAACCTGGCTCCAGCCTGCCGCGATCGACCAACCCCATGAAACGCGCCGGACGGTCGGTCATCAGCCGCACTGCTTCCTCGAGAGCAATGACCTTGTGGTTCCGCACGCCTTCCTGCAGCACGGTGGTCGAGAAGGCGAAAGTATCGATCATGTCGAGATGCGCGCCGGCATCCGACGCGCCGATCACCGTGCGGTCGTCCTGCCACAATTGTCCGCGCAATTCGAATGCCTTGTGGTCCTTGCCGCCAACATGGGGGGCGAAGATTGTCAGCAGGTCGTCGTCCAGCACAATATCGAGGATGATGTCGATCGCTTCACGCCCCTCGGCTGCGGCAATCTCGCTGACCTGCCTGCCTTCATATTTCTTGTTGTTCTCGTTCATCACTGAAACGACGGTAAATTTCGCCAGACGTGCGGCGAAGACCATCACCGAATCGTCGGCAACTTCGTCGACATCGGCAGCCATCCGGCGGCGAAATTCCGGGTCGCGGAAACGCTGCTTGCGCTCTTGATCGTCGAGCTTGAAGATCTCGCGCCATACGCCCGGGTTGGAATCGAGGATGAAGCCGGTCTTGAAGTTCAGGTAGAAATCGAGCGAGGAAGGGATAGTCAGGGCGAGGATCTCGGCCCCACGTTCGCGGGCGAAATCGGTGACTGCAAGCTGCGATTGAGCGCGCGCCATCGTGTCGGGATGGTCGATCACCGCCAGTGCATTCCAGTTGATCGCACGTTGGCCGGCCAGCGACATTTCGACCATCAGGTCGCGCAGTCCATCATCGATATTCCTGCCGTGAACGATCTCGAGGCCCGTCCCCGCATAGCCGCGTACGACCCCTGCCAGCTCAACCATTTCTTCCTGGCTGGCCCAGCGCGAAGGGACCGCGTTGCCATCCCCGTCATTGTGTGTTTCCGCGACTGTGGTCGAAAAGCCGAGCGCGCCTTCTTCGAGCGATCTGGCGAGCAGCGCTTTCATGGCCGCGAGTTCGTCGTCGCTTGCCGTTTCGCCCACTGCGCGCTCTCCCATGACAATGCGGCGGATCGCGCTGTGGCCTGCGAAGAATCCGGCATTCAACCCGATTTTGCCCTCAAGCAAGGCCAGATAATCGGCGAAGCTCTGCCAGTTCCAGGGCACCGCGGTGAGCAGCGTCTCGAGCGGCATGCCTTCGACCCGGGCCAGCATCGGCGCGAGATATTTAGCCGATTCGGGCGTCAACGGCGCGACTGAAAAGCCGCAGAATCCGCCCAGCACCGTGGTGACGCCGTGGAAGCAGGAGGGACTGAGCGCCGGGTCCCAGAATACCTGAGCGTCATAATGGGTGTGGACGTCGATGAAGCCGGGGGAGACAATTTTCCCGCTTGCATCGATTGTTTCGCGCGCCGCTTCGCTGACTTCTCCCACCGCAACGATGCGTCCACCGCTCACGCCGATATCGCCAGCAAAGCCGGGACGGCCAGTCCCATCGACGATCGTTCCGCCGACAATCTTGAGATCCAGCATCGTTCTTTCCTCTCGCAAGGCCATCCTGATAAAACGCCGCAAGGGTGGTCTTTAGCCAGTTCGCTGTCGCACTCTATCAATAGAGCGAGTTCCGAGCTTGATACTACGGGTCAAAGCTGGAACAGGGAGAGTGCAGCAGAAGCGGCGTCATTGCGCCTGATCTGCGAGGACAAATCCTTGGCCAGAAAGCCGGAGCAGGATCATGTCGTTCGATTATATCATCGTCGGTGCCGGTTCAGCCGGATGCGTGCTTGCCGACCGGCTTAGCGCCGATGGCAGGCACCGAGTGCTGCTTCTCGAAGCAGGCGGCCAGGACCGTCATCCCCTGATCCATATGCCCAAAGGCATGGCCAAGCTGTTTGACGATCCGAACCATATCCTGTTCTTCGAAACCGAGGCCGACGGAATCACGCCATCCGAAGTGTGGATAAGGGGCAAGACGCTGGGCGGCTCCTCCTCGGTCAACGGCATGATTTACTTCCGCGGCCATCCCGAGGATTACAACGATTGGGAGCGGATGGGCCTGGCCGGCTGGGGCTGGTCAGATCTCGGCCCTGCCTTTCACGCAATCGAAGATCACGAAGTGCCCGGCGGCGATCGCGGCCAGGGCGGTCCGCTGAAGATCAGCTTCGCGAGCAACAAGACCCCGCTTAACGAAGCTTTCCTCAAGGCGGGCGAACAGATCGGAATTCCGCGCGTCGATGATCTCAATCACGCAGGCCAGGAGGGGGTCGGTTATCCCACCTGGACCGTGCGCAATGGCCGCCGACAGAGCGCAGCCGAGGCTTTCCTTAAGCCCGCCCGCAATCGCCCGAACCTCGAAGTCTGGACTGGGGTGAATGTTGATCGCGTGCTGTTCGACGGCTCCCGCGCGGCCGGCGTCACCGGTACGCGCTCGGGCCAGCCCTTTGAATGCAGCACTGAGGGCGAGGTGATTCTCGCCGCCGGCGGGTTGTCCTCGCCGCAGATCCTCGAACGTTCCGGGATCGGCTCAGGCGAAAGGCTTGCCCCGCTCGGAATTCCGGTGATTCACGACAGCCCCGATGTCGGCGAAAACCTGTTCGAACACCGTCTGCTGATGATGCAATTTGATTTGCTCAAGCCTTGGAGCCAGAATCCCAGCTATCTCGGTCTGCGCGCGTTACTCAACGGCGCGCGCTACTTCCTCACTCGCTCGGGTCCAATGGCCGAGGGCAGCTATGAGGTGGGCGGTTTCGTCAAGACCGACCCCTCGCTCGACCGGCCCGATGTCGAAATCCTGTTCGCGCCCTATTCGCTCAACCTCACTTTCGAAGGCAGGGTCGAAGGCGACAGTCTCCATTCCGCCCACATGTTTGGCTATCCGCTGCGCTCGCGCAGCCGGGGCAGCATTCACATCCGTTCCGCTGATCCGGGCGATGGCGCGGGGATCCGGCCCAATTATCTCTCCGACCCATATGACTGCGAAGTAACCCTGGCGATGTTCCGGATGCAGCGCAGATGGATGCGCCAGCCCGCGCTCGAAGGCATTATCGGCAAAGAGACTCTGCCGGGCCCCGCCGTTGAAAGCGACGAGCAGATCCTCGATGCCTTCCGCACCGCCGGTCAGGCCGGCCTCCACGCCTGCGGCACGACCCGCATGGGAACTGATGTGCGAGCGGTGCTTGACGAGAAGCTCAGGGTGCGCGGCGTGTCGAACCTGCGTGTGGTTGATGGCGGCGTGATGCCGACCATGGTCTCGGCAAATACCAACGGCCCGATCATGGCAATCAGCTGGCGCGCAGCCGATTTGATCCTCAAAGAGAGGAATCGATAGGGCGATGCGAAGCGTGCGAATCGGGGGTGGCAGCGCCGGCTATGGCGACGGCACAATGGCGACACCGCGGCTGATCCGCGATGGCGCACTCGATTATGTCATGCTCGACTATCTGTCCGAATATTTCATGCCACAGGCCGGCCGCGCCAGGCAACAGGATCCGCAGGCCGGTTATGTCACGTATTTCCCCGACGAGCTTTTCTCGTCAATCCTGCCCGACCTGCTCGCGCGCAAGGTCAGGCTGATTTCAAACGTTGGCGCGGTCAATCCGCATGCCTGCGCTGCGGCGATGCAGGCAGCGGCGAGCAGATTGGGCCTGGCGCCCCGGATTGCAGTGGTCGATGGCGATGACCTCCTCGATCATGCCGGCGCGCTGCGCAGCGCCGACAAGCTTGCCCTGCCGCTGCCCGATGGTGTCGGCTATACCGGCATCAACGCCTATCTCGGCGCCTTCCCGGTCGCGCGGGCACTGGCGCTGGGCGCGGATGTTGTTGTCACCGGCCGGGTCGTCGACAGCGCGCTGGCGCTGGGCCCGCTAATCCATGAATTCGGCTGGCAGGCAGACGATTACGATCGACTGGCCGCTGGATCGCTGATCGGCCATATCCTCGAATGCGGTGCGCAGGCGAGCGGCGGCTTGTTCACCGACTGGCGCGAGGTGGGCGACTATTCGGATATCGGCTACCCCATCGCCGAATGCTACGGCGATGGCTCGGCCATGATCACCAAGCCCGAGGGGACCGGCGGCCTGGTCTGTGTCGGCGGCGTTGCCGAACAATTGCTCTATGAGATCGGCGATCCGCGCAGCTACCGCCTGCCTGATGTCGTAGTCGACTTCAGCGAGGTGCGATTCGAGCAGATTGGCAAGGACCAGGTGCGCATGAGCGGCGCGAAAGGGCGCGCGCCGGGCCCCGACTACAAGGCGATTGCCACCTGGGACGACGGCTGGTTCGCCAGCTGGGGCTTCCCGATGCGTGGGCCCGATGCCAGCGACAAGGCGCGGGCCATCGCCAATTCAATATTCAAACGCGGCGAGCATATGCTGCGCGAACGCAACATGCCGCCACTGCGCCGAAGCCGTATCGAGATTATCGGCGACGAGGAATCCTATGGCGCCAATGCGCAAGTGCGCGGCTCGCGCGAAGTGTTTTGCCGCATGACGATCGAGGCGGAGGATGCAGCTGCTTTCGCACTCCTGCTCAAGGAAATGGGCACTGGTTCCGTTTCAATGGCGCCGGGCATTGCCGGCTCGATGATGATGTTTATGCCGATCCCGATGGCCCGCTCGGAATCGTTCTTCCTCCCGGCCAGCGATCTGTCGCCGCAAGTGTCGCTCGATGGCCATAGCGAGATCGTCGCGCCCAATGCCCACAGTCCCAGCGTCCCCGAACCACCAGCAGCAGCCATTGCTTTGCCGTCAGCGGAATGCGATGTCTCGGTTTCCTTGAGCAAGCTTGCCTGGGTGCGCAGCGGCGACAAGGGCGATATCTGCAATGTCGGCGTTGTGGCGCGCAAGGCCGACTATTTGCCTTACATCACCGCCTCGATGAGCGAGGACGTCGTCGCGAAGCATTATGCGTTCATGTTGGGCGAGCTGGGCGAAGTCGAGCGGCACTATCTGCCAGGCAGCCATTCGCTCAACTTCCTGCTTAAGGGCGCGCTCGATGGCGGCTGCACGGTCAGCCTAAGGTTCGATCCCTTCGGCAAGAGCGCGGCGCAGGATGCGCTCGATTTGCAGATTGCCGTGCCAAGCTCGCTGCTGGGCTCCGGGGCTTCCGCTTGACCGCTAAGCCGGGACCGGCAAGCCCGCGACGCCCTTCCAGCTGCTGCCCGCTTCGACGACCACATCGATCGGCCCCGGCATGACCACGGGTTCGCTGCGCCTGGCGCTGCCCGGGGGAAGATCACCCGCCGCCAAACCCTCCAGCGCGGCGAGCAGCATGCGCCGGGTCTGGACGATGGCGATGTCCGTCGCCGACAGGAACTCGCGGGTACGGTCGACGATTGGCCCCATGCTTGCCTGCACCACCATATCCTCTTCAAGAATGTTGTTGCCAAAGCCGGTGAAATGGCCGGCCTTCATCAGCGCCCGGTCTTGCCCCCAGCGATCTTCGCGGCCACCGGGTAGCGGGGCATAGTTGAATCGGTCGAACCGCCCGCCCTCCGGCTGGATCGCGGCGGCGACCGGGTCCTGCTTCTCGCGGTCAGAATAGAGCCCGAAAAACATCAAATGATGCTCGTCGTCGACCGGCGCGATGATGAAGATCACCCCTTCGCGCCCGCGCGTGCCGTTCGACGGCGCCAGACAAATGAAGGGCATCATATATTCGGTGATTCGGGCATAGGTCTTGCCACCGGTCAGCGGGCGCAGCGCTGCGGCGCGCAGCCCGTAATCCGTGAGGTCGCTGTCATATTGCGGCGGGCCATCGAGCGACATGCCGATATTGCCCTTGTTGCGGTCAGCAATGCCGCTGATCCAGGTCTTGTGTAGCGTGCCGATATGCGCGGAATCGAGCGTCCCCTCGACGCCTTGCAACCAGTTGCACTGGCCCAGGCTCACCGTCAGAAAAGTATTTTTCTCGAGCGTACCGACGAAAGGAAGATCAGGAAAGGCAGGGGCCTCGCCGCTTCCAAGCCAGACCCAGACCAGTCCGCCCGCTTCATGCACCGGGTACCGGGCGAGCTTCACGCGCGAACAGAAGGCTGCGGCGCGTTCTGGCGGCTCGGTCGGGCAATCGGTGGCATTGCCTTCGATGTCGAACTCCCATGCATGGAAGATGCAGCGCAAGTTCCCGCCCTGCTCGACCCGGGCCAAAGCCAGCGAAGCACCACGATGGGGACAGTTCTCATCGAAGAAGCCGATCCGGCCGTCCGGCGCGCGCAGGGCAATATAGTTGCGGCCGACAAGCCGCACCATGAAGGGCGCGTCGCCGGGCACGAGCTGCGATGCCAGCGCGAAAGGAAACCAATAGTTCTCGCGCATCAGCTGCCCCATCGGCGCATCGCCCTCGATCAGGGTCAGCAGCTCGTTTTGCTCTTTGGTCAGCATTTCGGCCTCTCCCTTTTCAGACGCGGCGGCTGGGCAAATTTTAGAGAATGGTCCTGCCTTCGCCGAAGATCAACGAGGCGTCATGGCTGCTCATCGGGCCTGTGACGCCGCGCATGCCGATGGCATCGCGCGCCTCGGCGGGGCTGAGATGCAGGATTTCTTCAAAGCGCACCGTAAACAGCAGGTCGGATTGCTGGCCGACCCGGTATCCCTCGCTCATATTGCGCCAGACGATCGGCCAGGTCTCGGGATAATTCAGCATTGAGCGGATGAACCAGGGGAAGGTGGTAAGCGTGTTGAGCCGCAGCAGTTCGCCAGCGAGCTCGGCGCTGACATGGGTGAAAATGTTGCCGGTCATAAGTCCGGTCGGCCAGATCTCGGCCAGCACATCGAAGCCTACTTCGCCCAGGATATGATTGAAATCGTGAATCTGGTTGAAGCGCAGGGTGAAAAATTCGATGTCGCTTTGCGGCACCCAGCTCGGGTCGACCATGCGCTGCGGCGTCAGTTCGGGCTCAAGCCCGAGCGCATCCATGTGTTCGAACAGCAGCCTGCCGATCGATCCCGCCGGATTCGCGGCCAGGTCGGCGAGCGAATAGGACGAAATGAAGCGCTCGCCAAACCAGGCGTCGAGCGCTGCGTTTCTGCGCCGCTCGGCTGCGATAAGCGCCGCGACCTCCTCCTCATCGCGGCCCTGTTCAACCGCCTCGACCATAGAGGGGATCCCGAAGAGCAGCGGATAGTCCGGCCCGTTTCGCCGCAGGATTTCGGTCGAGACCCATTCGCGCAGGCGGCTATCGTTGAGGAAGGGGGACGAGCTGACAAGCACGCTGCTCTGCGTCGTTACAGTCTTGCGTCCGTGGTAATAGACGATCGGACTGGCCTGTTTTGCGTCGAACTCCTGCGTCGTGTCGATCACTTCTTGCATGTCGCTCTCCCATCGCACCCAAGACCCTTGCGGATTCTCGCACCTCGCCGCGAGGCTGGCAAAGCAGGTATCGCCGCAATGCTCAACGCTCAAACCTGCCGCGCTGATGATTTGGCAGCTTCGAAATATTGTCTGGGGTTATCTATCACAATTCGATCAAGATCTGCGCGCGCGACGCCCATGGCTTCAAGCTCGGGGAATATGTTTTCAAAGATATGCGTGACATTCCAGCTAGGCATGGCTGCGCGCAACTCGGCTTCGCTCATCGAGCCGGGGCTACCCATCCAGCAGTTGACCGAATCGTGGGAAACCATGACCCGCTCGAGATGACCCCCGTCCAGCATCGCCTTAAGGTTCCGCATGCGGATCTCGTCGGCGATTTCGAGTACCGCGCCGAACCGGTCGAATCCGACATAGGCGCCGCGTTTTGCAAGCGATTGCTGATAGCCCGGGTTGTCAGCTCCGCAGCAGTGCCCGACCAGAAGCTGCGCAGCATCCAGTCCTTCTCCAGTGACGATGTCGATCTGCTCATGGCCGCAACTGCTACGTTCAGTGTGCGACAGGATAGGCGTGCCCGTTGCCTGCGCCGCCCGGGCGGCTGCGGCAAGAATTTTTCTTTCATAGTCGCTGACCTTGCCTTCGCCGGTTGCGACCTTGATGATTCCGCATCTGATTCCCGTATCAGCCACGCCCCTTTCGATCTCGGCGATAAACGATTCGGCGATCTGATCCTGGGACATCGCGGCATATGTGAAAGGAATGCCCATCTGTTCGGTATAGGCACCGGTAGCGCAGATCAGGTTGATCCCGCTTGCCTGCGACACCTCGGCAATAAATTCCACGTCGCGGCCCAGATCGCTGGGACAGGGATCGACCACAGTCCTGACACCATAGTCGTGGAGGCCCTGGAAGGCCTCGACAACCCGGCTCATAGCCTCCTTGCGCTTGAACGGCGGCTGGCGCGCATCCATGAACCAGCCGGGAAATCCAATCAGGACATGCTCATGCATCAGTGTCTTGCCGAGATCGCTGATTGCCAGCGGACCAAGCACCGAATTGACCATCATTGTGACAGGCTCCTGTTTGTTCCATCAGGTCCAACCATGCCGCAGCTCAGACCGGCAGCGCTGCCAGTTCATGCACTTCCACTGATGCCAGCCCTTGCAGGCAATGCATCCCGTGCTGGCCCACAGAAAGCCGCATCGTTGTTGACGGCATGATGGGGCGGATCCTCGCCGGGGTCTATGACCTCACGCGTCAGGCTTTGGCACGAGGAGATTCGACAAATTTGGCAAGAACGAGCAGTTCGCGCTTTGACATGATCTGAGCCGGAGGTTTCGATCAACCCCTGGAATGGTTGCATGTCCGGAAATGACTGCAGATTGCGTATACCAATCATGGTCAGGCGCAAGTCAAGGCCGCCGCGCTCACTTCGGCCAACGCACGATCCTGCTGCCAATGCGGCAATGCCAGGATGGCGTGGCGCGTTCGGGCAAGACGATTGAGGACACTGCCAGTTATCTGCTGGATTGAGGCAGGTTCAACAATTGAGCAAGGCGGGCAGGCGAATGGCGAAAGCGATGCACCATGATGTCATTGTCGTCGGCGCCGGTTTTGCCGGTCTCTATGGCGTCTACCGCCTGCGAAACGACGGCTGGGACGTTCTGGGTATCGAGAGCGGCTCCGATGTGGGCGGTGTGTGGTATCACAACCGCTATCCCGGCGCGCGGTGTGACACGCTCTCGGTGGATTACAGCTATTCCTTTTGTGAAGAGCTGCAACAGGACTGGAACTGGTCCGAACGCTATGCGCCGCAAGCGGAAATCCTGAGCTATATCAGCCATGTCGCCGACCGGTTCGATCTGCGCCGCAACTTCGTATTCGATACGCGCGTCACCAGAACCCGAAGGAACGACGAGACTGGCCTGTGGGCCATCGAAACCGATACCGGCAGGCACTACACTGCACGCTTCGTCTTGCTCGCGACCGGGCCGCTGTCCGCCCCGGCCGATCCCGGCATTCCCGGATTGGCGGAATTCAGGGGCGAACTCTACCGGACTTCGACCTGGCCGCATGATCCGGTGAATTTCGCAGGCAAGCGGGTCGGGGTTGTCGGAACCGGCTCATCAGGTGTCCAGTCGATTCCCGAGATTGCCAGGACGGCCAGCCACATCACCGTGTTCCAGCGGACGCCTGCCTTCGCCGTGCCCGCTCGCAACCGAACGTTGACGCCTGAGGAACTGGGCCGGTTCAAACAGCGCTATCCGGAGTACCGCCGCGAGCTTCGTGCGAATTTCACCGGACTTACCATGCAGAGCACCGGCAAGTCCGCAGCGGAATGCAGCGAAGCCGAACAGCGGCGCGCCCTCGACGAGATCTTCGAGATCGGCAGCCTTGGCATCGTAAGCACTTTCACTGATGTCCTGTTCAACGAGGAGGCCAATGCGGTCGTCGCCGAATATGTCCGGCAATCGATCCGCGAGCGGGTCAAGGATCCCGAGGCCGCCGAGAAGCTGCTGCCAAAGACATATCCTATCGGCACCAAGCGACCCTGCCTCGACTCGGGTTACTACGAGGTTTTCAACCAGCCCAATGCGAGGCTGGTCGACCTGCGCGAAACGCCGATTGAGCGCGTGACCGAGACCGGGATCGAGACGAGCGCGGAACACATCGATCTTGACATGATCGTCCTTGCCACGGGCTTCGACGCCCTGACGGGCGCGATACTCGCCATCGATCCGGTCAATGGCACTGGCAAGCGGCTGTCCGAAGCCTGGCGCAATGGTCCTGAAACCTATCTTGGCCTTGCCAGTGCCGGATTTCCCAACCTGTTCCTGATATCAGCGGCCGGTGGCACGTCCGTTTTCGGCAATATGGTGACCGTTGCCGAAGAGGCGATAGACTGGGTGGCAGAGGCGCTGGCCTGGCTGAAACAGGAGGGGCTGGACACCCTGGAGGCCAAGCCCGACGCACAGCAAGAATGGACCCGCCATGTCGCCGAGGTTGGCAACAGCTCGCTGCTGCCGGGGACCAACAGCTGGTACGTCGGCGCCAATATACCGGGCAAACCGCGTTCCTTTTCCGTCTATCTTGGCGGCTTCAATGTCTACACCGCGAAATGCCGGGAAGTTGCGGCAAACGGCTATGAGGGGTTTTCGGCGCGTTGACGCACGGCAAAATTGACGAATTGCCAATTCCGCGAAAATCGGTTCAAATGGCTACCAATGAACTTCAACAAGGAGCATCGCATGGCTGGGGTTGAGATAAGCGATCTTGGTGAGCAATACAGCTTTGGCTCGCGGGTCAGCGGCGTGACCTGGGACAACATTCACGATGAGGGCCTGCGGGGCGATCTCCAGCGGCTGTTCATCGACCGGGGCCTGATTGTCTTTCAGGACATGGAACCGTCACCCAGGATGCAGGTCGAAGTGAGCAAGATCTTCGGTCCGCTGAAAGACCACCCCACCAAGAGCACGCCGCGCGCCGACCCTAGCCTTGATCCGGGGATCATCGACATGCACCGCCTGCCGCAGGAAGACACGGGCCGGATCCATGGTCAGACTGAACTGAATGGCAAGATGGTCGTTTCCTTCATCCCCTGGCACTTCGATCATTCCTACAACGACGAGCTGAACTATGCGGGCGTGCTGCGCTCGGTGATCAAGGCGCCGGTCGATGGGCGCACCGGATTTGCCGATGGCATCGAAATCTACAAGGCGCTCGATCCGGCAATCGCCGAGAAGATCGCAGACCTCAGCGCGATCTACACGCTGGACACGCGGATTTCCTCGATGCGCTTCGGCCGCAATTTCACGACGTCCTGGGATTCGGAAAATCAGGCCGGGCTCATCGCTGAGGCCGCGATCTTTCCGCGCGCGATCCACCCCATGATCTGGCAGCGCCCAACTGGCGAAAAAGTTGCGCATTTCTGCGGATTTTCGGCTGTCGGCATCGAAGGCCACGAAGACGCGGAGGGCGAGGCCATATTCGAAGAGGCGCTTCAGGACATGTATCGCAAGGTCAATCCCTACTGGCACGACTGGCAGCCGACCGACATGGTGATCTGGGACAACCACCGGATGCTTCACGCGGTTGAAGGGTGCGATCCCAAATACGAACGGCAAATGCATCGCACCACGATCAAGGGCGATTATGGGCTGGGCCGGTTCGAAGGGGGCAAGAAGATCGGCGAAGTGAACCGCGCAGTGCCGCCGCTGCGCTTGCCTGAAGTAGCCTGAGCCCGGCAACCTGCAAAGTCTGCTCGCAACCCTTGCCTGTGGGCGGGTCGGCGCCGGTCGCAACTATCCAATTGATGACCCGGGAGGGGTGACAGATGGCACATGAAGAGACATTCGATCTGGTGATCGTCGGCAGCGGCTGCGCTTCGGTAACTGCCGCGCTGGCTGCAAAGTCCCTCGGCGGCAGCGCCCTGATTATCGAGAAGCAGGCGCTGTTCGGCGGCTCGTCCGCCTATTCGGGCGGCATCCTGTGGATCCCCAACAACCCGCTTCTGGACGACGACACCGAGGATGCCAGCCGCGCCTATCTCAACGCTATTGTTGGTGAACCCAGCAAGGCCTCGCCGATAATCAAGCGCGAAGCCTTCTTGCGTGAAGGGCCCCGTGCAATCCAGTTCCTGCTCGATCAGGGAGTCAATCTCGTCAGGGTATTCTGGCCCGACTATTATTCGTCCGCGCCCGGCGGGCACGAATATGGCCGCACTGTTGCCGGCGCGCTGTTCGACATCAACGAGCTGGGCGAATGGCGCGACAGGCTCGGCGTCTTCTCCGGCTTTCCCGCATTGCCGGTAGGCAGCCATGAATTCGTCGATCTGACATTGGCCAAGCGCACCTGGAAAGGGCGCATTGCGGGCATGAAACTGGGCGCACGCATGGCCTGGGACAAGCTCACTGGCAAGCGGCGGCGCGGATCGGGCAATGCCATCCAGGGGCGGCTGTTGCAGGCTGCGCTCAAGGCCGCAATTCCCATTCGCCTCGAAACCGAGCTGATCGGCATCGAAACCGAAGGCGAGAAGGTGACAGGCGTGCGGGTGCGCGATGCCAGCGGCGAACATGTCATCAAGGCCAATCGCGGCGTGCTGCTCAACGCCGGCGGCTTCTCGCGCAATCTCAAGATGCGCGAGCAGTTCCAGCCGAAACCGACCTCGGTCGACTGGACGCAGGTCAATCCCGGCGACACCGGCGAGGTCATGCAAATGGCCATGGCGCTCGGTGCCGATACCGATTGCATGGAGGAAGCCTGGTGGACCCCTGGCTCGCTCTTGCCCGATGGTACATACGGCGGCTTCCATGTGCCCGGCGAAAGCGGCAAGCCGCACGTCATCATCGTCGGGCCGGACGGCAAGCGGGTCGGCAACGAAGCCGGCGCCTATATGGAATTTGGTCAGCGGATGTATGCCAAAGGCGCAGTCCCGTCATACGCCATTCTCGAGAGCCGGGTGCTGAGCTATTACAGCTGGGGTCCGATCATGGTCGGAACGTCAGTCAAGCCGTTCATCGACAATGGATACCTCATTGCCGACGACACGCTGGAAGGCCTCGCCCGGAAATGCGGCATCGATGTCGCAGGCTTCACAGCAGAAGTGGCGCGGTTCAATGGCTTTGCCGCCAGCGGCGTGGACGAGGATTTCCAGCGCGGCGCCAGCTTTCACAACCAGGCCATGGGCGATCCCAACAACAAGCCCAACCCCTCGCTCGGAGCCATCGAGCGCGGGCCGTTCTATGCGGTGAAGATCTGGCCGATGGACGTGGGCACTTCGGGCGGCATCGTCACTGACGAATATGCCCGGGTGCTGAAGACCGACGGCAAACCGATCGCCGGGCTCTATGCGGCGGGGAATATCACAGCACCGGTGGTAGCCGGAACCTACCCCGGTGCCGGTGCAAGTCTGGGCGGCGGCGTTACCTGGGGCTTTGTTGCTGCGCGGCACATGTTGGGGGCGAATTGAGGATCGGACGGCAGTGGCCCGGACAGCACCTGCCTTGAAGACCAACTGGGACGTCATTGTTATCGGATCGGGTGCTGGCGGCCTGCTTGCTGCCCTGCGCGCGGCGGCCAATGGTCTTTCGACAATCGTCTTTGAAAAGACCGGCTACTACGGCGGCACGACAGCAACTTCAGGTGGCGCGATCTGGGTGCCGTGCCACGGCCTGGACGGACATGAAGACAGCCGCGAGCAGGCCCTTGCCTATCTGCAACATGTTACTGCAGGCGAAGCGCATGCCGACCGGATAGCGGCCTATCTCGATCGAGCGCCCGCGATGATCGCGTTCCTGCAGCAATGCGGCATCGCCTGCGACATGCTGGCAGGCTATCCAGATTATTATACCGAAGCGCCGGGTGCCCTTGTCGGCCGCGCGCTGGTCCCGCGTGAAATCGATGGCATGGATCTGGGCGAAGACTTTGCCGATTTGAGGCCACCCTTTGGGGCATTCATGCTGCTTGATCGCTATTCGTTGGATCTTGAGCAGGCCTTCGCGCTTTCCGCACGGCTGCCAGGCTGGCGGCGGGTCGCGGCGGCCATGATGCTGCGATACTGGCTGGACCTGCCATGGCGCCTGAAGTCCCGGCGCGATCGCAGGGCAACAATGGGCAATGCCCTGATTGGCGCGATGCGACGCGAATTGAAACGGCTTGGCGTGCCGGTCGTGCTGAATTCCGCGCTTGGCCGTATCCTGAGAGAGGACGGGCGTGTCACTGGCGTCGAACTTTCCGGCAGCGGCGCGCAAGGCAGGTTCGAAGCCCGCAAGGGTGTGATCCTTGCGGCCGGCGGTTTCGAGCAATCGCAGACGCTGCGTGACGAAAACCTGCCCGTCGCCACCGACCACCACTGGAGCCTGACGCCGCCCGGCGCAAACACCGGAGACGCGCTGATTGCGGCAAGCGCGATCGGCGCGGCGCGCGAATTCATGGACTATTGCTGGTGGGCACCGAGCACGCAGTTACCCTCAGCGGACAATCCGCAAGTGCTTGTGACACACCAGATGTTTTTCGATCATCGCCACCCGCACAGTCTGGTGGTCAATGGCCTCGGCGAGCGCTTCGTCAATGAAAGCTGTTCCTACGACGACTTCGGCAAGGCCATGATTGCCGACCACGTGAAGTCTGGAGCCAACCTGCCGTGCTGGATGATCTTCGACGCGACCTATCGCGAAAGATATGGCTGCGGCGGGATATTGCCGGGATCGGTAATGCCCGACAGCCGCGTGCCCCAGAGTTGGTGGAACGGCTTCTTCTACAAGGCCGCAACGCTGGATGAATTGGCAAGCAGGATCAGCATTCCGGCCGGCACGCTGGCCAGTTCCGTCGCCGATATCAACCGCTTCGCCGGGGCTGGCAGGGACACGGATTTCGCGCGGGGCGAGAGCGCCTATGACCGGTTCTTCGGAGACCAGTCAGTCCAGCCTAACCCTTCGCTGGGACCAGTCGACCAGCCGCCCTACTATGCGATCCGCATTCAACTCGGGGATCTTGGCACCAAGGGCGGGATCAAGGTCGATGCCAATGCACAGGTTATCGACACGGCCGGGCGGCCTGTCGGCGGGCTCTATGCGGTCGGCAACTGCGCCGCATCGCCATTTGCCAATTGTTATCCCGGCTCTGGTGGCACTATCGGGCCAGCCATGGCCTTCGGCATGATCGCCGCCGACCATGTGGCGCAACAGACGTCAGGAACAGACTGAGAGCGGACATCAACCGTAAAGCGTTTCCTTTGCCGCTCCAGGATGGGCACCAGTTCCCTATCTGGCCGCCGCGCCCCACGGTTCGGACGCCACTGATCCGACCAGTTCGGTCTCGCGCCGGGCGAACAGCCACTCCTCGCCGACCTCCACCAGAATGTCGTGATAACGACCGGCGGCGACGACAAGGCTGGCTGTCCTCCCATCGGCGACGAAGATGAAGTTCGAGCTGACCTTCGCTTCCCCGCCCGCAATCTCGATGATTGAATCCGTAGTGAGATGCATCCCTCTGAGTTCCGGCGGCTGGTCCAGCTCGATGAAGGCGCGCAGGGCCGTATGGCCGCGATGCTCCTGATCCATCAGCACGAAGCAGCCATCGCCAGCAAAGAGCCGCACCCAGCTGTCAAAATCGCCCTTGTCGGTGAAGTGACAGAACCGGGCGATGGTCCGGCGGATCTTCTCCTCAGCCGATGGTGCGGTTGGATCCGTCATTTTGGCCCCTGCCCGCTCAGGCAAGTGCGTCCAAACGCACTTCCCGGAAATCGCCCGAAGCGAAAACCTGCTTCGAATGCTCGCTGATCCCCATTGAAACGAGCAACCGGCCAAAGCCAATGTACTGGCCGATCATCATGCCAAGCTCAAGGATTTCGGCGGAACTGAAAGCGGCCAGCAAGCGGTCGACGAATGGTTGGTCGATCCGTTGATGATCGTAGGCAAGGCGGTCCGCGAATTCGACGGCAAGTTGCTCGCGCTCGTCCAGCTGGCGTTCCGCCTCGGGAAAATCAAGCTGGGCGATACGCGCCTCATCGAGGCCTTGCTCCTGCGCCGAGGCGTAACGGGCATTCATGCAGGCCTGGCAATTGTTCAATCGCGCAATCTGGATGCGCGCGATTTCCTTGATGCGCGTATCAAGCACGCCTTCTTCATGCGCCGGGTAGAAGAAGGAAAAGTAGCGCTCGAACAGCTCGGGGTTGTGCGCCATCACTGCGTTCAGCGCCGGATCGCGACCTTCAGCCTTGTCGCGCTCGACGCGTTCGCGGAAAAAATCATCCAGTTCGTGGTCGGGGACGAGGGGCAGACGGCTCATGGCGTTCTCTCCGGTGACTGGCCATTCGTGCGACTGATGGCCGGGACCATTGTCGCGGCAAGTCAAACAGCCTTTCTCAACGGCGCATATAGTGACACTTTGATGGGACGATCGCAACCGGGCGGTGGGCATGGCATTGGGAGATAGCGTGATGCTGCGGCAGGTCCATTCCTTCTGTCGAATCTGCAGCGGCGGCTGCGGCACATTGCTGACGGTCGATGAACAAGACCGCATCGTCGATATCCGGGGCGACAAGGCGCAACCGATGTCGCGCGGTTATGCCTGCGCAAAGGGATTGCAGGCCGAAGAGAGCCTCCACGGTCCGGATCGCCTGTTGCACCCGCTGCGCCGCAGTGCTGACCTCTTTCGTGATATCAAGCTGGACGCTGCCTTCGATGAGATTGCCGGGCAACTGCAGCGGATCATCGACGAGCATGGGCCCGAAGCTGTCGGCATGTATGTCGGCGGCGGATCGGCCTTCAACGCGACCTGGCTGCCGATGCAGCCGGGTTTCATGCAGGCCATCGGCTCGCCCCAGCTGTTTTCCACGCTGACCATCGACCAGTCCGCCAAGGTGATCTCGTTCGAGCGCATGGGGGCATGGGGCGCGGGCACCAATGATCTGGACGAATCCGAAGTCGTCCTGATCCTTGGCGTCAATCCGCTGGTCTCGCACGGGCTGCCGGTCATGGCCGCAGACCCCGTCCGGCGGCTCAAACGGGCCAAATCGCGGGGCACGAAGGTCATCTGCATCGATCCGCGCCGGACCGAGACCGGGCAATTCGCCGATCTACTGCTGCAGCCGCTGCCGGGGCAAGATGTCGCGATAATGGCCGGGATCATCCGCCTGGTGCTGGCCAATGGCTGGGAAGACAAGGACTTCTGCGCCAGCCACATCGGCGCGCAGCGAATGGCGGACCTGCGCGCGGCAGTCGAACCGTTTGGCGAAGCCCTGGTTGCGCGCCGCGCCGGGCTGGCCTCGGGCGAGCTGCTCGCGGTCGCACAGATGTTCGCGCGCGATGCCCGCAAGGGCAGCGCCTATTGCGGAACCGGCCCCTGCATGGCGCCATTCGGCAATACCACCCAGCACCTCGTCGACTGCCTGACCTTCATCTGCGGACGTGTGAAGCGCGCCGGGGACCGCGCGTTGACCGACATGATCGGGCCGCACTATCCGCTCCATGCCGAAGTGGTGCCCGGCCCGCGGTCCTACGAAGCTCTGCCCCCCAGCCGTATCCGCGGCGCCGGCGCGGTGGGCGGCGAAAAACTTACCTCGACGCTGGCGGAGGAAATCCTGACCCCCGGCCCCGGCCAGATCCGGGCGCTGTTTGTGGTCGGCGCCAACCCGGTCGTCGGCATCCCCAACCAGCGACTGGTGATCGAGGCATTCGAGTCGCTCGACCTGCTCGTCACGATCGATCCCTTCCTGACCGAAACCGCCCGGCTCTCGCACTATGTCCTTGCGCCCACGATGATGTACGAGCGGGAGGACCTGCCGCTGAGCCTCGCCGGCTATCCGCTCTATCCCGAGAACTGGACCCAATACACTGCCGCCGCTGTTGCGCCGCCCGAGGGGGCGGACGTGATGGAGGAAACGCTGATGATGTGGGAGATCGCCCGGCGGCTCGGCCTGTCGATCTTCTACGACGGCAAGGAGCACCTCGGCATCGACGAGCCGCCCAGCCGGCAGCAACTACTGGAGATCCGCCTGCGCGGATCGCGGTTCACCCTCGACGAATTGAAGGCGCTTGAGGCGGGCGTGGTGGTCGATGCGCCCGATCTCGTCATCCGCGAAGCGCGGCCCGGCGCCGATGCGCAGCTTGATGTCATGCCCGCCGATGTCGCAGCCGAGCTCGCCCAGTTCCTCGCCAGCGGTGCGGAGCACAACGTCTCCGGCGCGGATGGAAGGCAGCGCTTTTCGCATCTGCTCTCAAGCCGCCGCATGCGCGAGGTATTCTGCAGTTCGGGCCGGCACCTGTCCGAAGTCAGGAAGCGCCGGCCCTACAATCCGGCCTTTCTCTCGGCCGGCGATATGAATGAGATGAACCTGCAGAACGGCGACCGGGTCAGGATTTCATCCGAATTCGGATCAATCGATGCCTTCGCCGAAACAGACGATGGCCTGAGGCAAGGCGTCGTCTCACTCGCGCATGGCTTTGGCGGACTTCCGGAGGACGATCCCGACAATGGCGCCTGCGTCAACCTGCTGATCGACACCCGCAGCCATGTCGAGCCAATCAACGCGATGCCGCGCATGTCCGGAATTCCGGTGAATATCGCCAAGCTGAACGCATTTGCCGGCAGTGAGGCGCGAGTTCAGCGGGCATGATCGCGGTCACTGACAATTCGATCGGATACGATCCGTTCAGCGCAGAGGTGATGGCCAATCCGCTGCCGTTTTATGCGCAGTTGCGGCGCGAGGCGCCAGTGCTGTTTCTCGAGAAATACGACAGCTTCGTGTTCTCGCGGTTCCAGGACATTGTCGATGTCATGACAACGCCGGGCAACGCATTTGTCGCAAGCGAATCCACCCTGCCGACGGTAGATACTCTGCTTCGCCACAACCATGGTGTGGTGCCGGAAGTGCCGATGGATCCCATCCCGCCGGGGCCGCTGCTTGGCTCGCCGCATTTCGAAGTGCTCCGCACCGCACACATGCGGCCGTTTCGCCCGACCCAGGTGCGTACCATGGCCTCGTTCATCCAGCGGCTTTGTGACCAGCGGCTGGACGCGCTCCTGCCCGGGCGGCAATTCGACCTTACGCAGGACTATGGCGGTTTTGTCGCCGCAGGCACGATCTGCCACATGTTTGGCATGCCAGCGAACCAGGCGGCGGAAGTGCTTCAGCTGGTCAACGATCTCAGCCGCACCGACAAGGAAGGCGGCGCGAACGATGTGCCCACCATCATCGGTACCTGCGTCGCGATGATGATCGAATCGATCACGCGCCGCCGCGAGGCTGGCGCTGACGGAGCAAACCCGCTGATCGACGGGCTGATCGGGCTCCAATATTACGGCCGCCCATTGAGCGATGTCGAAGTGGCGACCCAGCTGGTCTGCGCCTTTATCGGCGGCACCGAAACCGTGCCCAAGATCGCGGCGCACGGCCTCATGGAGCTGGCCCGCCACCCGCAGCAGCTTGCCGAGGTGCGCGCCGATCTGGCAGGAAATGTTCCGCTGGCGGTCGAAGAGATGATCCGCTTCTGCGCGCCGGCACAATGGTTCGCCCGCACAGCGCACCGGGATCTGACAGTTGCCGGGGTCGATGTCAGGAAGGGCCAGCGAGTGATCGCCTTGTTCGGCTCGGCCGCGCGCGACGAGGCGGAATTTGGCGAAGCCGATCGCTTCATCTGGAACCGCAGCATCGACCGCGTGCTCTCGTTTGGCGCGGGACCGCACTATTGCATCGGCATCCATCTTGCCCGGCTGGAATTGAAGATCCTGGTCGAGACTTTCCTGCGGCGGGTCGGAAGCTTTTCATTCGACATGGATAAGGCGATCCGGCTGCCGTCCAGTTTCCAATGGGGCTGGAACAGCCTGCCGGTCTTTGCGGAGGGTGCCTGAATGCGAACGATTGAACCGAAGATAGAACTCGTTGTCGCTGCCGGAAACCTGTGCGGCGAAACACCGGTCTGGCATCCGGGCGAAGCAGCGCTCTACTGGGTCGATTGCGACGGGAACGAAGTGCTGCGCTGGGACGAAGCAAGCGGCGTGGTAAAGCGCTGGAAGATGCCGGAACGGGTCGGCGGGGTCACATTCAAACAAGGCGGCGGCGCGCTGGTGACGCTGGCCTCGGGCCTGTTCGATTTCGATTTCTCAAGCGAGGCGCTCGTCCCGCGCATTTCCTCACCCCAGGCTTCGCATGTCGCGATGCACGAATCCGGGGTCGATCCCCACGGGCGTTTCTGGGTCGGCGGGATCAATCACCACATGGGCCCGGACAACATGAACCCCGGAGGCGTAAACCTCTACCGCCTGCAAGGTGATCAGTTGATTGCCGAGATCGGCGGCATTTCATGCGCCAACGGCCTGGCCTTCTCGCCCGACGGCAAGGTGCTGTATTTTTCAGACTCCCCGACCAAGCGCTGCGACAGATATGCAATTGGCGCCGACGGCAGCCTGGGGCCGCGCGAAACCTTTTTCGAGCTCGGGGACGGCGAAGGTTTTGTCGATGGCGCGACGGTCGATAGCGAAGGCGGCTATTGGGCGACGCTGGTCAGTGTCGGCCGGTTGCGGCGCTATCTCCCCGATGGCACACCGGACCTCGAAGTGGTCCTGCCGTTCAACAACCCCACCAAGGTCGCGTTCGGCGGAGCGGATATGAAACGGCTGTTCATCACCTCGATGAGCCTGACGCTGGGCGGGACCAATCCGCTTGCGCTCGACGGCGGTCTGTTCGCCTTCGACGCCGGGGTCGCGGGACTGCCCGAGCCGATGCTGAACCTGTAAACGGGAGTGAGACATGGCTAACTTGCACGACAAGCTCAAAAGCGGCGTCACAATCGGAACCTGGCTGCAGATAGGCAGCAGCCAGACCGCCGAGATCATGGGGCAGGTCGGCCTCGATTGGGTGATCCTCGATACCCAGCACGGCGGCATGTCGGAGGCTGACCTGTTGCCGTTGCTCCAGGCATTGAGCAGCACCGGCACGCCTGCACTGGTCCGCGTCAACTGGCTGGACCCTGCGCTGATCATGCGCGCAGGCGATCTGGGCTCCGATGGTGTCGTGATCCCGATGGTGAACACGCCGGAAGATGCCGAGCTGGCAGTCCGCTCGATCCGCTATCCGCCGCGCGGCATGCGCAGCTTTGGACCCTTAAGAAACTACTTCATCGGCGGCGAGGCCAAGCAGGCGCTGTGCCTGTGCATGATCGAAACAGTAGAAGCCTTGGCAAATGTCGAGAAGATCGCTGCCGTCCCGGGGCTCGACGGACTGTTGGTCGGCCCGGCCGATCTGGCGCTGAGCATGGGGCTGGAGTTCACCGGGCCGATGGAAGGTGCAGTGCTCGATGCAATCGAGCGGGTCGCCGCGGTCTGCAAGCAGCACGGGCTGATCGCCGCCTCGGTCGGCATGACCGCTGCCAATGTTGCCGAGCAGATCAAGCGCGGGGTGACATTTATCACCCTGGGCGCGGATTCGATGTTCATGCGGCAGGCCGCAATGCAGGAAGTCCGACAGTTGCGCGAAGTCCTTGGGCAGGAAGCAAGGTCGTGAGCGACGCATCGGTGATCGCGAGCCAGCGAGTGCAAGACGAGCTGGTCGCAGCCATCGGTGCACAGCACATCGCAGCGGGCGAGGAAATCGGCGAGCGTTACCGGGTCGACATCATCGGCAAGTATCGCACCGCGCCTGCCTTTCTGGCCAAACCCGCAACGACCGGGGAAGTCGCGGCACTAGTCAGGATTGCCGCAGCCCACGGCCTGCCGATCACCACGGTCGGCGGCCAGACCGGCACTTGCGGCGGGGCTGTCGCGCAGGATGGCGGCATTGCTCTCTCGCTCGAGCGGATGAACCGGATCGCCGAGATCGACACCACCTCGATGACCCTGACCGTCGAGGCCGGCTGCATCCTGCAAATCGCGCAGGAAGCCGTTGAGGAACAAGGCGCGTTCCTGCCGCTCGATCTCGGCTCGCGCGGCAGCGCCATGATCGGCGGCTGCATCGCCGCGAATTCCGGCGGCAACCGGGTGCTGCGCTGGGGCATGATGCGCGACATGGTGGTGGGGCTCGAAGTCGTGCTGGCCGATGGCTCCATTGTCTCGTCGCTCACCAAGATGATAAAGGACAATGCCGGCTATCACTGGAAGGAGCTGATGATCGGCAGCGAGGGCACGCTGGGCGTGGTCACCAAGGCAGTGCTGCGGCTGCGACCCAATCCGCTGACTAACCAGACCGCGCTGGTCGCCCTGCCTAGCTTCGATATGGTAACCCGGCTGCTGCGCGATCTGGAGGTCCGCCTCTCGGGCCAGCTGTCCTCCTTCGAAGTGATGTGGGGGGCGTTCTTCGAACTGATCAGCACAGCCCAGCTCGCCCAGCGGCCACGCCCGATGGCGCTCGGCCATCCCTTTTACGTACTGGTCGAAAGGCTCGGCGGCGATCCCTTGGTCGATGGCGAACAATTCGAACGCGTGCTGGCTGACCAGATCGAGGCGGGGGTGATACTCGACGCAGTGATCGCCAAGTCAGAGAAGGAGCGCGCAGCGCTCTGGGCAGTTCGCGAGGAACTGCGCGGGGCTTTCGACCCGCTTCAGCCCTGCAGTGTCTATGATGTCAGCATGGGGCTGATCGATATGCCGCAGTTCGTCACGCGGGTGGAACGCAATCTCGAAGCGGCTTTTCCCGGCGCAAAGCTGTTTTTCTACGGCCATGCAGGCGACGGCAACCTGCATCTGGTCGTGTCGGTCGGCAAAGAGCGCACTGGCGATGGCAGCCAGATCGACCGGATCGTCTACGAAACGGTGCAGACCGTGAATGGCTCGATTGCCGCCGAACATGGCATTGGCATGTCGCGGCTGCCCTTCATCGGCCTCACCCGTTCGGAGGCAGAGCTGGCCCTGATGGCGCGGCTCAAGCAGGCGCTCGATCCGCATGGCCTGCTCAATCCGGGCAAGGTCGTTGCACTGTGAACCCCGGGGAAGCCAGAGCCAGCGCACCGCGCGCCGACATCAATCTCTACGACCCCGCACTGGTTGACGATCCCTGGCCGGTGCTCGCCGCGATCCGCGAAATGGGTGACATTGTCTGGAACGAGCAGGGCTACTGGATGTCAGCCCGCGACCGCGTCTGCCGGCAGGCCTTCAGCCAATATGACAGCCTTGGCCATGAAGGACTGGTCGCGTCCTTCTTCGGCAGCGATGCCTTCATCACCATCAACGACCGCGCCCGGCATAATGTGCTGCGCGATGTCTGGGTTTCCGCTTTCGGCCACAATGGCGTGGAAAGGCTGGTGCCGGTGGTGCGCCGGATCATCAGTGAAATGATGGTTCCGGTTATGCAACAGCTGAATAGCGGCAGCCCATGCAACCTGTTTGCCGAGCTGTGCCGGCCGCTGCCCGCCCATGTCATTGCGCACATGATGGGGGTTTCCGGCGAGATGACTTCCACAGTGATCGGCTGGGCCGATGCCATGGCCAGCGCGACGGTTGGCGGCTTTCCGATAGACTACGAGAACGATCCCTATTGGCTGGCCAGCGAGAATGCCAAGGCCGAGCTGGCGGCGTTCCTGTTCGATCAGCTCGCCTATCGCCGGGGCCATCCGGGCGATGATCTGATCAGCGCCATGGTCGGCTCGGAAGTGGCGAACGATCTCTCGGACGAAGCGATGATGGTCAACGTGCGTCAGCTGCTGTTTGCCGGCAACGAGACGACGTCCAACTGGCTGGGGCATATTGTCGCGACTTTTGGCAGCTTTCAGCACGATTGGCAGGCGATGCGCGAGCATCGTGATCTCGTGCCCGGCGCAGTCGAAGAAGTGCTGCGCTGGCAGGGCGTGACTCAGGTCATGATGCGCAGCGCCGGCGACAATGGCGCGACGCTCGCCGGTCAGCACATGGCACCGGGCAATGAGATTGTCCTGTTGCTGGGTGCGGCCGGGCGTGACCCGGAGCGCCACGAGCGGCCCGATCAATTCGACATCCGGCGCGAGGCCCGCTCGCACCTTGCCTTCGGCTATGGGCTGCACACTTGCCTCGGGGCAATTCTGGCGCGAATGGAAGCGCTGGAAGTCGCCACTGCGCTACTCGACCAGATACCCGCCTTTCGCATGGCGAAGCCGGTAACCTATCATAATTTCAGTCTGCGCGGTCCCGTTTCGGTGTGGATCGAGCTGGACCGGACATGACCGGACCAATGCAGGGGAGCACAAGCTGATGGGGTCGTTCCGCTTTCGCCTCAAGGATGGCAATCAGCCACTCAGCGTTGAGGATTGGCACCAGAGGGCGCGCCGCAAACTGCCTGAGGTGGCACTCACTTATGTCGAGGGCGGCGCCGACGACAAGACGACACTGGGCGAGAATATGTCCGCCTTCCGATCCTGGCGGCTGCGCCAACGCGCGCTGACCGGGATTGCCGATCCCGAACTTGGCACCACGATCGCTGGCACCCAGGTCTCGATGCCGGTGGCTCTGGCGCCGGTCGGCGCCATGGGGCTGGCGCATTATACCGGCGATGTCGCAGCGGCCCGCGCCGCCGAAGCCTGCGGCACCCGGTTGGCGCTGAGCACGGCCTCAAGCTATAACCTTGAAGAAGTCGGCACAGCAACACAGGAGAACCACTGGTTTCAGCTCTATCCGATCGGCGGCCGGGTGCGGCTGGCCCGGCTGCTGGACCGCGCCCGCGCGGCAGGTTTCACTGCGCTGTTTGTCACGGTCGATGTGATGACACTCGGCAACCGCGAAGGTGAGCGGCGCTGGAACATGGTGCTCCCCTGGACCATCACACCGCGCCGGGCGCTGCATATGCTGCCGCACTGGAAGTGGATCTACCAGACGCTGAGGCACAAGCGGATTGCTTCGTCGCATTTTCTGGAAATGGCGAAAGAAGCCGCCGAAGAGGAACTTGCCGCCTCGGGCGGCCTCGGCAGAGGCGTTGCCGAAGCCATGGCCTCACGCGAATTTCTGTTCAAGCTGATGATGAACGAGCTGGACTGGGACGATGTCGCCTTCATTCGCGATAACTGGAAGGGCCCGCTTTATATCAAAGGCATCCTCGATGCCGACGATGCGGCCATGGCGGTCGACAAGATCGGCGCAGAAGGCGTCGTCGTTTCGAACCACGGCGGCAGGCAGCTGGACCGGTGTCTGGCCTCGATTGACGCCTTGCCTGCCATCGTCGACCGGATCGGCGACCGGGCCGAAGTCTATCTCGATGGCGGAGTGCGGCGGGGGACCGACGTCATAACTGCCCTGTGTCTGGGCGCCAAGGGCGTCTTCATCGGCCGGCCCTATCTCTATGGCCTGATCTGCGAGGGCGAAAGCGGAGTGCGCTCTGTGCTCGAAATTTTCCGCGAGGAGATCAAGCGCAACCTTGTCCTGATGGGCTGCCCATCGGTTGCAAAGCTCGATCGTTCGTGGCTCGTCAGGCCGGGCCAGCTTCCAGAGCAGCCCTGATATTGGCGAAATAGATTTCGGACTGGGTCGGGTTCATCGAAGCGAACACAGAGTCCGGCATGGGCGATTCCCGGTAGGTCTCCACCGTCATCTCACGCTGGAACAGGGTGATGTCACCGCCCGGGCGCAGGAAGCGATACTGGACCGTGATCCGCCCCTCGATGCCGCCGCTGCCATCCTTGGCGTGCCCGATCGGCCCGAACGTGCTGCACACCCAGATGCGCGGGCGAACGGCAATGGCGACATGCCAGGAGTAAAGCTCGCCCTGCGGCCCTGTTTCGACCCAGGTATCGCCGATCTTCAGCGGCAATCCCGGTGACAATCCTTCCTCGTGGACGCTGCCCGGATAGGCTTGCGGCCAGTTCCCGGGATTGGCGACGAAATCGTAAACCTGCTCCGCCGATTGCACGAAGACTGCCTCATTGGTGGTGGTAACGATAGCCATGCCTCTGCCTCATTTCTTCACTTCGCACCGGCTTGCCGGTTGCGGACATCGCCCGGCAGTATGCGGCAAACTTGCTGCGACACAAGAGTCACCCGCACCCGCTTTGGAAAACCGGTTTTCAGGGCGATGATGGCCCTATCAGCTTGCTGGATTGGCCACATGTTGCCTATAGCCTCAAGCCATGTGCCTTCTCACTCGCGCCTTGTCGCTTTCAGCCTCTGTGATGATCTTGTCCTTGTCGACAGGGCAACCACCAGCCCAAGCCGCAACGGCGCAGAGGGCCAATGCGGCCAGAAGCGTTCCGGTGCCAGTCAGGCCGACCAACGCCATCATTGCGTTGCCGCTCAATCCCGTGCTGCCAGCCGGTCAGCGGTTGTGCTCGGCCAGGACTTCTGCTGGACTTGGTTATTCCATGCTGCGTCCGGCAACAGGCGCAATGCCGGCGGAGGCTGACTACGTGCTGGTCAACTATATCGGTTATCTGGCTGCGAGCGGGGCCGTATTTGATCAGGGGATGCGTGCAACCTTTCCGGTCAGCGGCGTGATCCCGGGTTTCTCCAAAGGGCTGCAGATGGTGGCCAAAAAAGGCATCGCGCGATTCTGCATCCCGGCCGCGATGGGTTATGGCGCGCAGGGAACAGGGCCGATCCCGGCCAATTCCGATCTCGTATTTCAGGTCGAGCTGATTGACTTCAAGAGCGGTGCCGAGGTCGAGGCGATGCAAAAGTCGAGTGCCGCCGAAGTGGGGGCGCCAACGGAAGCGGCTCCACCGCCGAAGTAGCAGACGCTGAAGCGGTCTGCCCATTCGCGGCGCAGGGCTCAAAGATCACACCGCAGGCTTGCATGGTTCGCTCGCTGGCCCCAATCAACCTGAATGCGCATTGCACTTTTCGAACCGGAAATTGCCGGAAACGTCGGCGCCATTCTGCGCCTTGGCGCCTGTATGGGGGCGGCTTTGGACCTTATCGAGCCGATGGGGTTCGCCTGGGATGACCGAAGAGTGCGCCGGACCGCCATGGACTATATCGATCATGTCACCATTGCACGTCATGCCGGTTTTGACGCCTTCAGGTCTTCGATCGGTTCGCGCAGGCTGGTGCTGTTGACCACCAAGAGCCATCAATCAGCCTACGATTTCGAATTCACGGCCGACGATGTCCTGCTCTTCGGCAAGGAAAGTGCGGGCGTACCGACTGCAGTCGCCAGCGCCTGCAATGCAAGGGTGCGCATTCCGATGCGGCCAGAAGTGCGATCAATGAACCTTGCTACATCAGCCGCGCTCGCGCTTGGCGAAGCAATGCGCCAAACCTCAACTTTGCCGGGCTGACCGGCAAGTTCCCGTCAGTCAGCGAGCAACTGGTGCGAGGCGCGGCTCACTGGCACCGGAAAGTTGAGCAACATCTGCGCCCTGCCCTTGGCCACGCAATCGATCGAAGTCGAAGCCAGAATGCCGCCGTCCATTGAATTGGCCACGACAAAGTTCAACGCGGAAAATCCGGGCACGCTGAACCGCTCAACCTCAGGCGCGCTGTCCATGGCCAGCGCGCGGGCATAATGTTCGCCAACCCCTTGTTCGCTCAGTGCCGCGGCGATGTAGGGCAGATATTCCGGCTTGCGGGCGATCACTGCAACATTGAACAGGTTGCCCTTGTCGCCGCTGCGTGCCCAGGCGAGACGGATCAATGGGACTGACAGTGCCGGGTCAATGTCGTCAGGCAAGAGAGGCATCGCCGGAGGCAGAGCCTGGTCAGAATGCGAAGTGCCCTCGCTCGGCACCGTGAAAGAAACCTGGCTCCCGTCGACAGTCACTTTTTGCGAAACGATCGACCGTGGCACCAGAAATCCGGCGATCCGCTGGATCGGGCGGCTGGATGCCGCAAGGCTGATCGATATGCCCACGGACATGTGGCTGATTGCAGAGGTTTGTTCCTGCACCAGCAATTGCGCACCTTGCTGATCGGGGTGATCCGCGATGAGCCGGCAGATTGCGGTCGTCGCCATATAGGCCGCATCGGGACCATCGCCGCCGATCACCTCGCAATAGGTCCGCTCAAAGGGCGGCAACTGGCTCTGGCGCAACATGGTCCCGGTCCGGGCGAACAGTTCTTCGCCGAGACGGCGGGCTTTGGCGGCGGATTCTAGGCCGATGATCGGTATATAGGCAGCAGCGCGCCAGCCCCGCTCATAGGTCAGGCTGGCCTTGTAGGTCGCGCTGCGGCCCAGCCCGCGCGCGCCGCTCACAGCGACCCGGTTCTGCCCGATCTGGGTCAGCCGAACATCAGTGAAATCGCAGACCGTGTCGGCGACATAATAACGCTGCGGATCGCTGACTTCGTAAAGCAGTTGCTCCGCCACAGTTCCGACCGAAACTAACCCGCCCGTACCATCGGGCTTGGTAATCACCAGGCCGCCATCGGCGCTGCATTCGCCAATCGGCATGCCGATGTCGGCCCAGCCCGGAACATCGCGCCAGTCAGTGAAAGTGCCGCCAGTGGCCTGCGCCGAACATTCGAGCAGGTGACCTGCCAGCGTTCCGGCCGCCAGCAGGTCGAAATCGTCGGGTCCCCAGCCGAACTCGTGGATCAGAGCGCCCAGCGCCAGCGCACTATCCACTGCGCGGCCGGTGACGACGATATCGGCCCCTGCGCCCAGCGCGGCAGCGATCGGGAAGGCGCCGGTATAGGCGACCAGACTGTTGACATGGTCGGCGCTTTCCACCTTCTCAAGCACAGACGAGCCATCGAACATGTCGCGGGTATTTGCCCCGACGATCCCGGCAACCTGCGCGGTAAGATTGTCGCCTTCAACCACGCCGATGCGCGGATGCAACCCAAGCGCCTCAGCCCCGCGCCGCAGAGCCTCGGCGCAGCCTGCCGGGTTAAGCCCGCCAGCGTTCGCGACGATGCGAATCCGCCGGTCGAGCAGCGTATGGAGATGCGGCAAAATATAGACATCGGCGAAATCGGTAGCGAAGCCCGTGCCAGTGCCCGCTGCCATGCCCCGGCCAAGCCCGCCCATGACGCTCTCGGCGAGGAAATCGAAAATGATATAGTCCAGCTCGTCGGCCTTCTCGAGCAGCTGGGCAATTCCCATGCGGCTGTCATTGAAGAAGGCCGTCGCCGCGCCGATTTTGATCACTTTGCTCACGTACTTATCCCCTGTCCCGCAGCATTAAGCGCAATCGCCCGGCAAAACGCAATCTACGCTGCCGAATCGAACTGCGTTTGCCGGGCAAATTTTTGCATTGCTCCGTGCCAATTGCGGCATAACATGGAAAGAAGTGTTTGGGCTGGTTAGTTGACCACTAATCCGTTCGCCACATTTTGCCCCAGACGCCCGGAAAGCACCAATGCTTGATAAAGGGGGCGCGGGAGAGGAGAGAGTGCCATGTTTCACCACCGCGACCTGTTTCACACTTCGATCGGTTTCGATCTGCGCGCGCCCGAACAATTCGGCGTCACCTCGCAACAGATTTTCAATGAAGCCATGGCGATGGTCGAATTTGCCGACGCCAGCGGCATCGACAAGGTCGATTTCCAGGAACATCACCAGTCCGAAGATGGCTATGTGCCTTGCCCCATCCTGCCCGGCGTGGCAGCAGCGGCGCGAACGAAGAATATCGCCGTGGTGATGGGCGCGATCATCCTGCCGTTTCACGATCCGGTTGAAATGGCCGAACAGATCGCCGTGGCCGACTTGCTCAGCAACGGCCGCTTCTATGCGGTGCTGGCAGCTGGCTATTCACCCACCGAATTCGCCGCTTTCGGGGTCCAGCTCAAGGACCGGGCGCGGATCATGGACGAAGGGTTTGACACGATCCTGCGTGCGCTTTCAGGCGAGCGTTTCCAGTTCAAGGGCCGCGAAGTCTTCGTGCGCCCCTTGCCCACCCGCGATCCCCGCGAAATCGTCTATGGCGGCGGCGGCACCCGCGCCTCGGCCTGCCGCGCCGCGAAGTTCGGCCTTTCGATGTGGCCGATGAACGATGCGATGATCGCGGACTATGACGAAGCCTGCGCCGAATTCGGCGTGGAGGGCACCAAATTCATCCGCGGCGTCACCTCGGTCTATGTGACGGATGACCCCGAACAGGGCTGGGCAGCCCTCGGACCCCACCTGCTGCATTACATGCGCAGCTACGCCAAGTGGAGCGAATCGCCCGACACTTCCGCCTCGCCGCTGCACGGCATGGATAGCATCGAGAAAATCCGCGCCGCCGGCCTCGTCCGGGTGCTGACCCCCGACGAAGCGGTCGAGCTCGGCAGCACTCGCGCCATCGGCCTGCAACCGCTGATCGGCGGCCTGCACCCCGACAAAGGCTGGAAGAGCCTCGAGCTGTTTGTCGACAAGGTACTGCCACGGATCAAGGATGCGCCGGCCAAGTGGCGCAAGGCGCAGGGGCTGGCGGGTTAGCCTCTTCAGGCTGCGAGATAACGCGGAATATCAAACTCTCCCTCGCGTTTGCGCGCTTCGGCAATTTCCCATGCTGTCTGCATCCTGAGCAGCGTGTCCATCCGCACGCCGAATGCCTTTTCCAGGCGCAGCGCCATATCGGGCGACAACCCGCCGTGCTCATTGATCAGGATCGACAGGGTCTGCCGGGTCACGCCAAGCACGCGGGCGGCCGATGAGACATTAAGCCCGTGTCCTTCGACGATCTCCCGCACAAAGGCGCCGATATGGCTTGGGCTGTGCAGGGGAATTTCCTTGGCCATCAGTGCCGCTCTCCTCAATGATAGTCCTCCAGATCAAGGATCCGGATTTCCTGCGCCGCATCATCGACTGCAAAAGTCAGCCGAAAGTTGGCCGTGACATGAAAGCTCCAGCGATCATCGCTCAGCTGATGCGCCTTCCAGAAGGCCAGATCCCTGAATTCGTCACTATGCGACATTCCTGTCAGGAAAGTGATCTGCACCTGAAGCTTGGCAACCAGCCGCCGGTCAAGCTTTGACGCATCGCCCTTTTCGACAAAGCGCGCCAATCCCTTGTGGCGGATCGATACTATTTTCACGCAAAGCGGATAGCTCGACAAGTGTCATCTGTCAATAGTCATATGACAGGTGGCACGCCCGGCGGGGGCGGCAGAGCTGTGCCTAAGCCCCCTTCTTCTCCCGCGTCGACTGCACCATTCCCGGCACGACAAAGCCGATCGGGTTGACGTCCATCGCCCGCTTCTTGAGCTCGCCCTTCAGCTTGGCGTACTCTTCCTCCATTTCCGGAGTGACCGTCGCGCGGCTGTCTTCGAGTGCGGCAGCGAAGTCCGATCCTTTGACCTGCTTGGCATCTTCGCCCCGCGTGCGGATAGCAATGAGGCCGGCGCGGCGGACGACGTCTTCCAGATCGGCGCCGGTGAAGCGTTCGGTCTCGGCTGCGATCTTCGCCAGATCGACATCCTTTGCCAGCGGCGTCCGGGCAGTGTGGATCTTGAGGATGTGCTCGCGGCCCTTCTCATCGGGCGTGCCGACATAGACCAGCTCGTCAAGCCGGCCGGGGCGCAGCAATGCGGGATCGACCAGCGCCGGGCGGTTGGTCGCGCCGATCACCACGATCGATTGCATTTCCTCCATGCCGTCCATCTCGGCGAGGATGGTGTTGACCACCCGCGCCGTGACCTGGGGTTCGCCGCCATTGCCGCCGGAGCCGCGTGCCGGAACCAGGCTGTCGATCTCGTCGATGAAGATCACGCAAGGCGCGACCTGACGGGCGCGGGCGAAGAGCCGGCTGAGCTGCTGCTCGCTTTCGCCATACCATTTCGAGAGCAGGTCCGAGCTCTTGACCGATATGAAATTGGCTTCGGCCTCCTTGGCGACTGCCTTGGCGAGCAAGGTCTTGCCGGTGCCCGGCGGGCCATAGAGCAGGAAGCCCTTGGCCGGACGGATACCGAGCCGGCGGAAGGCCTCGGGATTGCGCAAGGGCAGCTCGACGCCTTCCTTGAGCTTTTCCTGCGCCTCGCCCAGCCCGCCGATATCGTCCCAGCCCACGTTCGGAACCTGGACCATGACTTCGCGCATGGCTGATGGTTGGACGCGTTTGAGCGCGCCGAGGAAATCGTCACGCGTGACCCTCAGATCTTCCAGCACTTGCGGCGGAATGGTCTGCGCCTCGAGATCGAGCTGCGGCATGATCCGCCGCACCGCGTCCATCGCCGCTTCGCGCGCGAGCGCCGCGATATCCGCGCCGACAAAGCCGTGAGTGGTGCGCGCCAGTTCCTCGAGATCGACGCCCTCGCCCAGCGGCATGCCGCGGGTGTGGATGCCGATGATCTCGCGCCTGCCGCTTTCGTCCGGCACGCCGATGACGATCTCGCGGTCGAACCGGCCCGGGCGGCGCAGCGCCTCGTCGATCGCGTCAGGCCGGTTGGTCGCAGCGATAACGACAATGCCCGCCCCGGTGGAGAGCCCGTCCATCAGCGTCAGCAATTGCGCAACCAGGCGCTTCTCGGCCTCGCCCGAAACCTGCCCGCGCTTGGGCGCGATCGAATCGATCTCGTCGATGAAGACGATTGACGGCGCGGCCTTGGCGGCTTCCTCGAACACTTCGCGCAGCCGCTTTTCGCTCTCGCCATAGGCCGAACCCATGATTTCGGGGCCGTTGATGGTGAAGAAGCTGGCTTCGCTTTCATTGGCAACCGCGCGTGCGAGCCGGGTCTTGCCGGTGCCCGGCGGGCCATGCAGCAGCACGCCGCGCGGTGGATCAACGCCCAGCCGGGTGAACAGCTCGGGATAACGCAGCGGCAGCTCGACCATTTCGCGCAATTGCCGGATAGTATCGCCCATGCCGCCGACATCGTCATAGTTGACATCGGCGCGGCTGCCGCGCGCTTCCTCGAACTGCTCGCGCAGCTCGACCTCGGTGTTCTCGTCGATATGGACGATGCCCTTGGGCGCAGTCGAAACCACTGTGAGGCGAATTTGCGTCAGGGCATAGGCAGGCGCGTTGAACATCCGCGCGACCTGCGGCGGCATATCCTGCACTTGCTGCTGGCCGGTCGTGGCAACCACATCGCCCGCCACCAGCGGCCGCCCGAAGAAATTGCGCTTGAGAGCTTCGGCCGGGCCCTGCAGCCGCATTTCGCGCTGGGCGGGTGCGAAAACGACGCGGGTCGCGGGGCGCGATTCAGCCTTGCGGACAATCACATGATCGCCCGATCCGACCTCGGCATTGGCGCGCTGCAGGCCGTCAAGCCGGATGACTTCCAGCCCTTCATCTTCAGGATAGGGCAGCACCGCGCGCGCGGGCGTGCTCCGCTTGCCGACGATCTCAAGGATATCGCCCTCGGTGATCCCCAACCGCGCCATGGCCGACTTGGGCAGGCGGGCAATGCCGTGGCCGCTCTCTTCCTGACGCGCGGCTGCAACCTGCAACCGGACGGTGTTGGCTTCGATAATGGCTGGCACTTCGGCCATGGGCTTGGTCCTCGTTTGGTCGTGAAGCCTAGCTAGGAACTGGCTGCCCGGATTACAAACCGGGGGCAGCATGATGGCTCATTCGGCGCCGTTCAGCCCAGCGTCGTTCAACTCCGCCCAAGTCACCCCCACTTGCGCCGGATCGTAGCCGATCACCGGGTCACCATCACCATAGGGATCAAGCGTGTGAATGAACCGGTGCGTGCCGATCATGTGGCCGCAGGTGGAGCCGAGCTCGATGATCTCGGCGGTAGTGAAAACCTCGGAAAGGCCGCGATAGACCGCGTCGTCGATCTTGTGGTGATCGGTCGCCAGCATGTCGAGGAATTCGAGCGCGCGCGCCTCGCGCACCGAAAGGTCGCCGCGCAGCGAGGGGCTGATCAGACAGGCGACGACGTCTTCAGTCACCGAATCGACCTTGCGGGCATCCATGCAGGGCTCGCAGCCGCCCAGCTGGGCGCTGCGGATGCGCAGCATTTCGAGCAGCTTGCCGCTGAGCAAATGGCGCGGATAGTTGAAGTGGCGGTCGCCATCATCGGGCACATGATCGTGCAAGGCATAGGCGAGGATGCGAGTCGCGGTCTTGTCGGCTGGCGAGCCGCCATTGGTAATGGAGTGCTCCATGCGCTGGCGCTCCCTGGCAGGCAAGGCTTCCCAGGGAAGCGGCTCGATCCGCGGCATCGTTGTTCTCCCGTTTGCTTCCAGGCAATTGCGCGAAGTATATGGGAGCGACTGGAAGCAAGCAAGCGGCGCTGAGGGCAGCGCAGCAGCGATCCGCATCTTGCGCCATGAAGAAGTGGCACCTTTAGCATTGACATTATGAACCAAATAGGTTACATGCCGCAACACTCTCCTTGCGGAGAGTAGCAGGACCGGGACAGGGCTAGGCCAGCCCTGGACCTGTCCTTTGCTGGAAATCTGCTTGCGGATATTCAGCAGCGCGGTCGGCGTAGTGGGCACGTACAGATGCGGCCATGCGAGCCTGCCGCGCTGCCCTGGCCGGTCGCCGAAAGGAACGAGCCAGACGCGCTGCGGAAGAGCGCCCCGGCCATTCGCAACAATCCCCGCCCGCCCCCAGCGCGTGCCGCCGACAGGCCCACGCCGACCGCGCGGTTCTGTTCAATTCTCAAGGCGTTATTGTCCGGCTCGCCGCCGGATATTTTTGTGTGGATTGAAGATCCGTTCCGCCCCCTCCCGGGCAGGGACAAAAAAAGGCCCGGTCGTCGCCGACCGGGCCTTGGAAGTTTTGGGAGAGGATGCCTGAAAGGCACCCCCTATGTGCCGCGAATTGGGTTATGCTGCAAGTGCGAAATTCTCATTTCAAGTTGCGAAATTTGCAAGTTAGCCTTATCTTTTTGAATTAATGCATATTATTGCTTACATAACAGTCAGCAAGAGCTTAGCCGGTTCATCCAAATGATGCTCGAAGCAAGAATTGCTGCCCTGCGGCATCGCAAGCACTCTATGATTTGGCCTAATGCGCCAGCAGCAGAGCCGGTTTCGTGCTTTCCTCGAGGAAATAGCGAGTGACACCGCCAAACAGATATTCGCGCATCCGGCTCTTCCCATAGGCGCCCATCACCAGAAGTTCGCCGCCCAGCTTGGCCACTGCCGCAGCCAGCGTCTCCTCGGTCGAGCCACTGCGCGTCAGCTCGGTCAGTTCTGCCGAGACACCGTGGCGCGAAAGGTAGCGGACGGCATCGGTGGCGGGAAAGCCGCCGGGCTTTTCCTTGACTGTCAGCACATGCACCGCAGCACAGCCAGCCAGCAGCGGCACCGCACCGCGCAGCGCCGTCGCCGATTCGTTGCCGCCATCCCAGGCGATGCAGGCGCAGCTGAGCGGAAGCTTGAGTTCGGTCTTGTCAGGCAGGACCAGCACCGGCGTATGGACCGACAGCGCCAGTTCCCCTGCCAAGGCGCTCGAGCGCGACAGGATCACCACATCCGCCAGTTTCGACGCCGCAGCCAGCGCATCGAGCGGATCGGATTCGCTGTGCACTACATCAAACGGCACATCCTGACTGGCCAGTTGCTGTTCGATGGCAGCCCCGTGCGCATCGTCATCGGCCAGCGCTTCCTTCATGGCTTCGCTGGCGACATAGGACATGCCCATCGGGTCCATCGCGACATAGCGGCTGATCGGCGTATCAACCAACACAGTGACATGGCCGCCATTCGCCCGGGCCAGCGAAAGGCCGGTTTCGAGCCGCGCATCCATCGACGGGCTACGATCGGCATGGACTAGAATTGAACGCATAGTCTCTCTCCTTCTTGTAATGCGGCGACAGTCTCACCTTTGCGGGGCAAGCACCATGATCCAAATCAAAATCGGCGTGGGAACCCGTCAGGCGCCCAGCAAGTCCCGCGCCGCCGCAACGCAGGGCGCCAGCCGTTCGCGCGGGCCGATGCCCTGTTCGGCGAGCGATCGGATCGGGATCTCGAGGCTGACCACGACATCGGCCGGAAGCAGCGCCACGAATTCGCGCAGCGGCAGTTCGCCCTGCCCCGGCACCATGCGCTCATACATGGCCTCTTCCATGTAAGTCTCGAAACGCCGCTTCCATGGCACGTCGCAGAGCTGGACATAGCCGATCAGCGCCGGATCGAATGCGGCGAGCTGCTCAAGACTGTTGCCCATCCGGAAATAATGCATGGCATCGAGCATCAGCGAGAAATTGCCCATGCCGATGCCTGCCGCCATTTCCAGCGCCGCATCTACCAGCCCGTAAGGCCCGAGCGAGCCCATCTCGGCGCTGACCAGCAGGCCCCGCTCACCTGCCATCTCAGCCAGCACTGCAAAGCCATCAATGGTGCGCTGCAGATCCTTGTCGAGGCTGACGCAGGCGATCCGCGTGGCCCCCAGTTCGCGCACCAGATCGAGATCGGCGGCGCAAGCGCGGATATCGTGATCCGGCACCAGCGCGAAACCTTCGACCATCCCGATCCCCACACCGCGGTCATCCAGCGCCGAAACCATGGCCCGGCGCAGCGCGGCATCGTCGCGCAATGACCAGTCCGGATAATTGTGCGGGTTGTAGCCCGCCATCGGTGCAAGCGCGATGCCGACATGGCCGCAGCCGAGATCGGCGGCCAGTTCCACGAACTCCACCGGCGGCATGCCGAAGGTGCTGAGCCGATCAATGCCGAGCCTGTTCATCGTGCCATTCTCCTCCACATTTCCGGACTGTTCGGCCAGGCGACCGCAAGGTCAAGCCGCAATGCTGATTTACATCAATGCAAGAGCGCGTGAGAGCTAGGCAATTGCGGCCAGTGCCACCTTGGTCTAACGGCGCTCAACGCCGGAGGAGGCCCGATGAACAAGTTGTACCCCAATGCGGCGGCCGCGCTCGATGGCCTGCTCAAGGACGGACTGCTGATCGCCTGCGGCGGCTTCGGCCTTTGCGGCATCCCGGAGCGTTTGCTGGGTGCGGTTCAGGCCAGCGGCGTCAAGGATCTGACCTTCGCCTCGAACAACGCCGGGATTGATAACGAGGGTATCGGCAAGCTGCTGCGCACCCGGCAGGTCAAGAAGATGATCGCGAGCTACGTCGGCGAAAACAAGGAGTTCGAGCGGCAATATCTGGCGGGCGAGCTGGAAGTCGAATTCTGCCCGCAAGGCACTCTGGCCGAGCGGATGCGGGCTGGCGGCGCTGGCATTCCGGGGTTCTATACCAAGACCGGCGTCGGCACCCTGGTGGCCGAGGGCAAGGAAGCCAAGGAGTTTTATGGTGAGGAATTCATCCTCGAACGCGGCATCTTCGCCGATCTGGCGCTGGTGAAAGCCTGGAAGGCGGACACCACTGGCAATGTTATCTTCCGCAAGACCGCGCGCAATTTCAACGTGCCAGCCGCGACCTGCGGCAAGGTTTGCGTCGTCGAGGTGGAAGAGATCGTCCAGCCCGGCGAGCTGAACCCGGACTGCATCCATCTGCCCGGCGTCTATGTCCAGCGGCTGATCCTGGGCGCGCCCTACGACAAGAAAATCGAATTCCGCACCACTCGCAGCACGGATGTCGGCTGATGACCAAACACGATCACATCGCTGAAGGCTGGAGCCGCGACCAGATGGCCGCCCGCGTGGCGAAAGAGCTGGAGGATGGCTTTTATGTCAACCTTGGCATCGGCATCCCCACGCTGGTGGCGAACCATGTGCCCAAAGACATCACTGTCACGCTTCAGTCGGAAAACGGCATGCTCGGCATCGGCCCTTTCCCGCTGGAAGGCGAGGAAGACGCGGACTTGATCAATGCCGGCAAGCAGACGATCAGCGAACTGCCGCATTCAGCCTATTTCGATTCTGCCCAGAGCTTCGCGATGATCCGTGGCGGGCATATTGATCTGACCGTGCTGGGCGCGATGGAAGTGGCCGAGAACGGCGACATTGCCAACTGGATGATCCCGGGCAAGATGATCAAGGGCATGGGCGGGGCGATGGATCTGGTCGCCGGCGTCAAGCGGATCATCGTGGTGATGGAACACTGCGCCAAGGACGGCAGCGCCAAATTCATCCCGGCCTGCACCTTGCCGCTGACGGGCCGCAATAAGGTCGACATGATCGTCACTGACCTCGCGGTCTTTGCCCGGCCAGACCACGCCTCGCCGTTCCGCCTGATCGAACTGGCGCCGGGGGTCTCCGCTGATGAAGTCGCGGCGAAAACGACGGCGCATTATCTCAGCTGAGCAGGGGGCAGCCGCCCATCCCGTCAATCGGCCACAAACCAGTGCCGCGCGCCGTCTAGTACCACCTCGTGGGTATATCCGCTGCCCGCGCCAAGCGACTGGGCGGGCAGGCTAGCCGTGTGGTTATCGGCAAAGCGCCGCGCCGCTGCCTCCGGATCAGCTAGGCTCCAGGCCAGCGCATAGACGCCGCCGTTGGTGCCATTGGCAAAGCGCGCCAGCGGCCCCACTTCCTTGTCGGCAGGGTCCAGCACCACCAGCGTTATGTCGGCGACATCGACCCGCGTTGCCGTTGCGCGCTCGGGCCAGTCCACTGCGTGCGGCGTAAGCGCCGTGCCGCCCAACGCTTGCACGAGAAAGCGCACAGCCGCCTCCGGATAGCGCGGCGCGCAGACGATATGCGCCAGCGCGTGCGGCCGGTCCGCGCGGCCCACGGCCCAGTCGCGCCGCCAGTTCGGCAGGTCCCAGGGGTCGTTGGGCATCATGTGATCGGTCAGTTCCATGATCAGCCCGCCGGTGCTCTTGGGATGGAGAAAGATCAGCCCCGGCCCCTCAGTGTTGATCAGCACCCCCAATTCATCACACCGCGCCCGTGCCAAGGGAACATCCGCCACCCGGAACGAGATCGAATGATAGCCTGGCCCGGCCTTGGCGAGATAGCGGGCGTACATGAAGCTCATGTCATCCACATGGCGCGGCGACATCACTTCGATCATGTGATCCGCGACATAGATCAGCGCGGCATCGCGGTCTTCCGGCGGATAATAGCTTTCGTGGAAAGTGATCCCGCCGAAGACATCGGTGTAAATATGCCGCAAGCGCTCGCACTCGGGCGCGGCATGGATGGTGTGCAGATAGCGCAGCGGTGTCAGTTCATACATGGCGAGGCTCTCCGGGTCTTTAGAATCGTTCTGATTTAACCGGACCCACTTACATCACCGTTCGTGTCGAGCGAAGTCGAGACACTTGTGCGCGGTGTCTCGAC
>CANJCQ010000022.1 GCA_947473355.1 Sphingomonadaceae bacterium
CCCCCAGATGGCCGCCATAACCGCTCCCCCTAGCGGGGCGGCCATCGTTTCCGGCTACACCCCACCGGGCGAGCAAAACAGTATGTAGAAGGAAGCGTGGGTCCCATCTGAGCAAAACGGGGGGTGCCGGGTAGGTGGGGTCTGGTCTGGCAGGATGTTCGATGGGGGTGGGGGTGCGACTTTTGGTGCGAGGCAGGTGGTTGGTAGGATCGGACGCTTGGCTCTTAGTTTATCTAGGACAGGCATCGACCCAATCATGAAACCTTAGTGAAACCTTTTCCAAGGCTCCGCGTCCCCTGTAGGGGTTTTTCTTCACATAACTCATTGTAATATATGGTGAATGGGGCAGTCCTGACCTAACGTGTCTCTGCCTGATTTTCCCTGTTATGCGGGAATTAACAGGGAAAATCGCAGTTTTCACGGTGCCGATTGGCGACGCAATGGTCGCAAGAGCCGCAGAAATCCGACGATTTCCGATCAATTTCCCTGGACAAGGAACAGGGAATTTCGATTCACATAACAGGGAATTTAGGCGCACGGATCAGGGAATGATCAGGCGGCTATCAGGTAATCTATCGGGATCAGAGCCGGCCCTGCCAGCGGCGATCGACGGCTTCGGTCTCATCCTCGTCTTCATCGCGCATCTCGGCATTGAGCAGGATAAGGGCAAAACCGCTGCGCTGCCACAGCACCTGCTCGGTCATGGCCGCGACCTTGCCGGCATCGCGCAGGTCCAGCCAGAGCTCGGGCTCGCAGGTCTCGATTGCCGAGGCTTTGCCCTCGGGCAGGCGGTCGCTGCCGACTGACCCGGCTGGTACTGGCTGTCCGGGTGCCACCGCGATCCAGGGGAACAGCCCGTCCCGCCTGTAGCAGCGCAGCATCTTGCCCTCGCGCGCGACGATCACCGCGATCGCCTCGCGGCTGTAATCGACACAGGCGCGAGCCATAGCCTCCTTGCTGACGTCGAACGAGTCAGCAAGGCGAACAATGTCGCCCAGCGAAAGCCGGCGGACCTGCTGCAATTCTGCGCGCAAGGCAGGCGGCGGCATGAGCAGTAGCGCGGCAAAGCGGTTGGCTTCGGCCTCCATGCGCCGGCGCCGGTCTGCATGCTTCACGTCGTGCATGCCGAGGTGCTTGGCCGAGCACAGCAAGGGGCCATCGGCCGGCGGCAGATGCAACGGGATGAGGAAGTGACCTAGTTCGTGCGCGATCGAGAAGCGGCGGCGCTGCCGCGACCGGTTGCCCGCAACGAGGATGGCGCCGCTCGCCTTAAGCACGTCAGTCACCAGCGCGGCTTCAAATCCCTCGGTCTCCAGTTCGCGGATGGCGATTATGTCTAGGCAGGTGCAGAGCTCCTCGACGGGGACGGGGATCGGCAGGTCGGGTTCGGCCGCGAGAATGCGGGTGACCAGCGCCGAGGGCGACCCGGCTCCGTCGAGATCGAGCCGGGTGAGCTTCAATCCTGCTCGTCCTTGCGCTTGCGCAGCTGCTCCATCAGCACACGGATCGTCTCGCGGTCGCGCTCCTCCAGCCGCTTGAGGTCGCGGAACATCGCCACCATCTCGGGCGGCTCGTCGCCTGCAGCGGGGTTCTCGCCGACCAGGTCGGCAATGCGCACGCGGAACAGGTCGGCCAGACGGGTGACGACATCGATCGAAGGGTTTTCCGAGAGGCCCTTCTCCAGGTTCCAGACATGCGCCTTCGACAGATCGACCGCATCGGCGACCTGCTGGAGGGACATGCGCCTGGCAATGCGCAGCTGATGCAATCGCTGGCCGAAGCTCATGGGTGCTGGGCTCGTTCAATGGAGTGATGCGTCATCATACGCACAGGATTGACGAGCGCAACCGTTCAATATATTTATACGGTTCCGTAACGGAGAACTTCGCCATGCGATTCGCCCAGGTAACCGAATCCCCGATCGCCAGCCTCAGGCCCTATGCGCGCAATGCGCGGACCCATTCGAAGAAACAAGTGAAGCAGATCGCGGCCAGCATCGGCCGGTTCGGGTTCAACAACCCGGTGCTTGTCTCTGAGGATGGCGAGATCATCGCCGGGCATGGCCGGGTCGAGGCGGCAAGGTCGCTGGGCTGGAAGACGGTGCCGACGATCAGGCTGGCGCATCTTTCAGAAGCCGAGCGGCGCGCCTATGTCATCGCGGACAACAAGCTGGCGCTCAACGCCGGCTGGGACCGCGAGATCCTCGCCATCGAACTGCAGGGCCTTGTTGACCTCGAGTTCGATGTTGAGCTGACGGGCTTCAGCCTTGCCGAGATCGACCTGGTGATCGATGCGGCGGGCGATGCTGATCCGGATGGGGTTGATGCGCCGGAAGACGCGGTTCCGATCGTGACCGGCCAACCTGTGACACGCATGGGTGACATCTGGCACCTGGGCCGTCACCGGCTGCTGTGCGGCGATGCGCAGGAGGCTGACAGCTTTGCACGGCTGCTCGGCAATGAGCGCGCGGACCTGGTGTTCACCGATCCGCCCTACAACGTGAAGATTGATGGCAATGTCTGCGGGCTGGGCTCGGTCAAGCACCGCGAGTTCGCCTTTGCCTCCGGTGAGATGAGCGCGCAGCAGTTCACAGGCTTCCTTGAGAGCACCCTCGGCAATGCCGCGAAGGTCATGCGCGACGGGGCGATTGCTTTCGTCTGCATGGACTGGCGTCACATGGGCGAACTGCTCGCCGCGGGCCGAGCGGTGTTCACCGAGCTCAAGAACCTCGTGGTATGGAACAAGACCAACGGCGGCATGGGCGCGTTCTACCGCTCGAAGCACGAGCTGATCTTCGTGTTCAAGCATGGCACGGCCGAGCACACCAACAGCTTCGGGCTTGGCGATACGGGCCGCTATCGCACCAACGTGTGGGACTATGCCGGGATCAGTTCGATCGGTTCCAATCGCTCCGAAGAGCTCGCTATGCATCCGACGGTCAAGCCCGTAGCGCTAATCGCTGATGCCATCCGCGACTGCTCGCGCCGCGGCGAAGTGGTGCTCGACTGCTTTGGCGGCTCGGGCAGCACGCTGATCGCGGCCGAGAAGACCGGGCGCCGGGCGCGGCTGATCGAGTACGATCCGCTCTACTGCGACACCATTGTGCGGCGCTGGGAAAAGCTCACCGGAAAGCGGGCAACCCTCGGCGAGAATGGCGAGACGTTCGAGGATCTGGCGGATGAGCGGCTCGGGGCCCGCTTCGACAGTGAGGCGGCCTGATGGCAACAGAAGATGGCGACAAGCCAAGCAATGAGCTTGCGACCGGCTACGGCAATCCGCCGAGGGAACACATGTTCCGCAAAGGGCAGTCCGGCAATCCAAACGGGCGGCCCAGACGCGCCAAGGCCAAGCCACGGGAGGTCAACACCGGGTTCGGCATGAAGGCTGCCGAGGAGTTCCTGCGGATGGAGGCTTACCGCCCGGTGATGGTGCGCGAAGGCGAGCAGGTCATCGAACTCCCGGCCATCCAGGCAGTGTTCCGGGCGATGGGTGTCGCGGCGATGAAGGGCAACCGGTTCGCCCAGAAGACCTTGGCCGAGATGGTTGGGAAAATGGAGGCCGAGCACTTTGGCTCGAAGTTCGAACTGTTCGGCAATATGGTCGAGTACAAGCACAAGTGGGACCAGGAGATCGAGCGTTGCCGCAAGGCAGGGCTTCCTGAGCCCGAGCCCATCCCGCATCCCGACGATATCATTCTGGACCCCGACACGGGTGAAGTGAAGATCATGGGGCCAAAGACCAAGGAGCAAAAGTCGCGAGCAGAAGAGGCGCTGGCCCGGCGCGCCGAGGCGCAGGAAGAGGTCAGCTACTTTGCCGAGAAGTACCGCCGCGCGCGTGACCCCAAACTCAAGGCACGCTATCTCGAGGACTGGCATTTCGAGCAGCGCATGTTCGACATCATCAACGATGTTGTCGGGCAGCGATACAAGGCCAAGCTTAAGGATCGCTCCTACGCCGCGGGGGCGTCAAAAGAGGGCAAGGCGCTCGACGAGATCAAGCGTGACCGCGCGCTCAGGGCAGAATACCTCGGTTGATTTCCGTAGACCAATTGACACGCGTACGATTGAAGTTCCAATGCTTGCTTGAAATCCGACTGTTGCATTTCGGTTATGGATTGACAGCTTTCGCCGCCATTGCCGCTGGTCGCGGGTCCAATGCCTATCGTTAACAGCAGTCGTACATTCACGCCCGCGGGAAGGGTTGAACTGGCCGGCTGCGGACCGGGAACATTGCGCCTTACTCGGCCAGCATCGCGTCGTTGTGCAGTTCGTCGTAGATGCCGACATCGGTGGGATATTGCTGGGCATATCCCAACCGCGTGATCGTGACGCGCTGCAACGTTCGCACACCTTCACCAGCGAGGCCGCGAGCGTGCTGCAAGGCGAGATTGTTCCAGAGCACGAGGTCGCCATCGGCCCATTTGTGCTCGTACATCTCGCCTTCCGCGTAGAAGTGCCCGAACAGTTCGTCCAGCAGTGACCTGCTCTCGGCTTGCGGCAACCCGATGATACTGTCCGTCCAGGCCTGGTTGACAAACAGGTACTTTCGCCCGGATTCAGGATCGCTGCGAACGACGTCATGAACGGTGCAGATGTCACCGGCCTGAAGGTCGGTCAGTCGGGTCGGACGATCGTAAACCCGCTCGCGCACATGCAGCGCCTTCATTCCGACAATGCGCTCGCGCAGCGCAGCGGGAAGGCGCTGATAGGCGCGATAGCCGCAGACAAAGCGGGTGCCCACGGCCAGCGGATCGACCTGCAAGGCGTGCAGACTGCCAGCTAGGTAAGGCGATGGCAGGAAGGGAACATCGTTGTGCCATAGCAACTCGCGCATGCCGAGGTGACCGGTCTTGTCGACATTGGATACGAGGAAATTCTCGAACGGACTTTCATGGACTGGCCCGAAGATGCGGCAGAACTCGATCTGTTCGGCCTGGCTGAGCCGCAAGCCGCGAACGATGAGCAACCCGTCCTGCTGGTAAAGCGCGCGCAACTGGTCTGCCTCAGCAGATTCAGCCCGGGGGACCGATGCCAAGCGGACTTCCATCCCGAACGGTGCGAGTGAGAGTGCTGCGAAAGTCGGCATGGTATCTCCCCTTTCCCGTCAGACTTGCGAGACGAAATCCATGAACTCGTTGTAGGCCTGAGCAGTGCCGGCGCAGGTGATCTTGTCGTCGCCGCCTTCCATTTCGGCGTATCGGGTGATGACCGGGCCGACATAGGGCTGCTTCCAGCCGCACGAGCAATCCTCTTCCCAGTGGATCGTGATTTCGTCGCCCGAAATGAACCCACCCCAATAGGTCTGGGCCATCAGATCGAAGAAGGCATAGCGCCCGGTCTGCGCGCCTTTGCGCGGCAGGAGTTTCATGTCGCGATCAAACAGCAGCGGAATAGTGACGGGCAGGATGTGGAAATTCCCCGCGCTGCAGCGCGGCGACATGCTCATGACTTCGGACATGCCATAGAACATGCCTATCGTGTCGATGCCGAAGTAGTCTTTGATGTAGCCTTCCCAGTCGTCCGGTGCGTCCTTGAAACCCTTCATGCCGCCGCCGGTCATGACGAAGGAGCCGGGTGCGAATTCCGGTTTGAGTCCCTTGTCGATGCCGCTGCGCGCCGTGCGGATCAGGTCGGCGAACGTGCCGCCAAGCTTCACCCGCTTGCCGCGGTATTCCTCGAACAGCTTGAAGAACCAGGCCTCGATGTCCTGCTCCCGGCGCTTGCCCTGGGCGATCAATTGCGCGCGTGCACTGATCAAGGCCGGGTCGAGCCCGAGCTGATCAAGTTCGCCGCGGTCTTCCGCGGTCTGCATACGCGCCGCGAGCGACATCAGGTCCGCCGAAATGTGCGTCTGATAGAGCGTATGATAGTGCTCCGGACCACCTGCCGCCGGGATGTTGAACAGGTTGAGCATCTTCAGCATCATCTGGTGGCCACCCCGGTATCCGGGAAAGAAAGTATCGACGTGATCGGTATGGGCATCGACTCCCGTTGTCGCCCGCTGCGCCTCGTAATACGAGTGCTGCCATGACGGGAATTCGACCTTCGAGCGGGGCACGAAACTGAGCTTGCCGGTGGTGCCCGAAGAGGTGCCGACCAGCATCCCGAACTCGTCCAGCCGGTCGAGCCAGTCGTCGATCATGGAAAGGCCTGTGAGATCCATTTTCGACAGGTCGTGCGTGGTGAGCCGGTCAAGCCAGCCATTGAGCTTGCCGATCTCGCGCTTCTCGATGATCGCCAGCGGATAGCTCTTGTAGATCCGGTGACCGAACAGCAACGGCAGCGCATCCTCGACACTGTCGATGGCGAGCACACCCTCGCGCCTAGCCAGCTTTTCAAGCGCCGAAACCGGGCCATTCAGCTTGGCGAACTGCAACTTGAGCGCAGCCAGCTGCGCCTCCTCACAGTCGCGCCAGCTCATCGCATAGAGCGGCTCAAAGCCCTGGTCGATCCATGTCCATGGTGTCTGCGGGTCCAGGCTGCCTGCCTTGGCGAGGGTTTCTGTCATGATTTCTCTCCCGATTGTTCTGTTTTCAGGCCGGCGTGAAGCGGATCGGCAGCGCCTCAATTCCCCATACTCCGGGAAAGCGCCGCCAGGTTACTTCGCCCGCAACCTGCGGATTTTTGAGCCGCTGGGCAATCAGATGCAGCCCTTCTTCCATCTGGAAGCGAGCGAGATGCAGACCAAGGCAGATATGCGCGCCCTTGCCGAAGGCGAGGTGATGTTTCGCCGATTCCCGGCCAGGGCGGTATTCCATCGGATTATCAAACGAGCGGGGATCGCGGCCCGAGATGTTGAGCAGGAACATCAGATGCGCGCCCTTTGGGATCAGCACGTCCTGATAGACGAAGTCTTCCAGCGCGATGCGCGGCGGGCTGCTGGGGCTGGAATGGCGCAGCGCTTCCTCAATGGCGAGGGTGCAGAATTCGCGGTCTTGGGCGCAGCGCTCCCATAACTCTGGCTGCTGGAAAAGCAGCAAGGCGGCCATGCCAAGCTGGTTTTTCGAGGTGTCATACCCGGCGGCAAAGAGGAAGAAGAGCTGCTCGCAGACTTCCTGGTGGCTCAAGGCGCCGCTGTCTTCCGCCTTGATCAGTTCCTGCAACAGATCGTCGCGCGTCTCGCCGCTCGCCCGCCGCCCGGTCACCAGATCGGAGCCAAATTCCATCATCATTGCATGCGCCCGCTCCATCTCGGGCAGCAGCGAGGTATCGAGACTGTAGCTGAGGCCCTGAATTTCGAGCGCCCACTTGATCTTCGGTAAGTCGGCAATGTCGGCACCGATCAGCCCGAACATCACCGCTACCGGGAAATTGGAGGCAAATTCGGTGAAGTCGAATTGGCCCCTGGGTGCCCATTCGTCGAGCAGGTCGGAGACCACTTCACGGATCAGGCCGACATGCTCGGCGATCCGGCGCGGCTTGAAGAAAGGCTTCAAGGCATCGCGCATCCGCCGGTGATCGGCACCGTGGCGGCTGATCAGCAGCGCCTGCATGAAATCGCCCCAGGGCTTGCCGGTCGCACCCATGATTTCGACAACATCGCCGGTGGCGATTTGCAGCTTGTCATCCATCTGCATGAGATCGCGGATCTCGCGGTGTCCGTGGACGAGATATCCATGGGTGAATTTCGCCAGCCAGGGATGGCGCCCGCGCGCTTTTGCGAACCATGGCTCGGGGTCGGCGCCGAAAGCGCGCTCCTCGATCGGCAAGGTCATGAGGTCGAGGTCGGCGAGAGCGTTGATCGTGGTCACCATGGCAGGTTCCTCCGGATGGATCAGGTTGATTTCGGCCAGCCCAGCAGGTCCCAACCTTCGGGCGTTGCGCAGACGAATTCGATGGGATGGCCGATGCTAGCAGTGGCATCGACAAATACCGAGGAGATGCCATTGCCGCTGGTCCTGAAGATGACCGGCAGCGCCATCGCCTCAACCTCGCGGGCGAGCGCACCCGAATCATCGCGGCGGACCGCGACGTGGTGGAAACGCGGCGTAGCATCTGACGGATCGGCAGGCAGACCTGCGGCATATGGCGCGATATGGCCTGAAACCGGTTGGATCAGTTCGATCTGCAACACTCCGATCCAGCCGGTGGCAACGCGCAAGCAAATCGAACGCTCGCCCTCGGGCGTAAGCAGCGGCAATTCCAGGTCCATCGACATGAACTGACCGATGCCTGCCGCAGCGCCGCACAGCGTGATTGCCCGTTCAAGATCATGCGTGACGTAGGCATTTTGGAAAAACCCTTGCAGCGACATCCTCGTTTCACCTCACAACAATGGCAATTGCGACTGCATCCTTCCGCTCCATTTCGGGCTTGGCTTCGGCCTGCTTCCCCAAATGCTGACCATTTTGTTAGCATCACAGCGCCGCGAGTCAATTCCCCGTCGATTTCGGGTTGCGCGCAGCGGGACTGGTTGGTCTAGAAGCGCGGCGAACTGACGCAGCGAAAGGCGTATCACGGATGACGGCGTCAAAGCGGCGACTGGGAACGGAAAGGTCGGCATCGCGCGCCTCGCTGATGGACGCCGTCGAAGCGGTGATGCGCGAGCACGGATACGGCGCGCTGACAGCGCGCAAGGTCGCTGAGCGCGCCGGGCTGAAGCACCAGCTGGTCTATTACTATTTCCAGACGCTCGATGACCTGCTCGTCGCCACTTACGAACGGCACATCGAGCGCTATCTTGGGCGGATCGAAGTGGCGCTTGAAGATATTCGGCCGCTGCATGCCTTCTGGCAAGTGCATGCCAATCCTACCGATGCTACGTTAAACTCGGAATTCCTATCGATGGCCAATCACATCGAGGTGATCCGGACCCGCACCATCGAATTCGGCGAACGGGTGCGCAGGCTCGGGCTCGACAGGCTCCAGGCGCAGTTCCGTCCACCGCCAGCCGGCAAAGACAATGTGAACCCGTTTGCCGTGACCATGGCGATCACCTCGATTGGCAGCGTTCTCGGTCTCGAATCCGCCATCGGCATCACTGGAGGCCACGCGGAAACCAGGGCGCTGATCGAGTGGTGCATTGATCAGCTTGAACCCTGAGCCTGTGGGACAAACCGCGATGCCGGCTCGCCAATCGGGACCGGCCCGTCTAGGAGCGCAGCCGATGGCATCGAACCGCAGGATCGGCACCGAGACTTCGGAAACCCGCGCACTGCTCCTGCGCGCGGCGGGGGAATTGATGCGCGATGAGGGCTATGCTCAGGTAACCTCGCGCAAGCTGGCGACGAAAGCCGGGCTCAAGCCGCAGCTGGTCCACTACTATTTTCGTACAATGGGCGATCTGTTCGCCGAGCTGTTCCGGCAGGTGACCGAGGATCACCTCGGGCTGCTCGACGGGGCTGCGAGGTCGGACGACCCGCTGGCGCGGATGTTTGAAATCAGTTGCGATCCCACCAACGCAGCGCTTCAGCTCGAGTTTCTTGCGCTGGCTAACCACCGCAAGGAAATGCATGCGCTGATCGCGGCGTTCGGGCTTGAGCTGAACAACCGGGAATCGGCGATCATCCGCGCGGCAATTTCGGCGCGGGGGCTGGAACTGGCCAGAGCCACGCCGGAAGAGCTGGCGACTATAATCCAGACCGGTGCGCGCGGGCTGGCTTTCGCTGGCCGCTTCAACACAGAGCGATTCAGCCATGCCCGCGATGCGGTCATCGGCTGGCTAAGGATGCTCGCCGCCGCCCGCTGAGAAGTTTCAGGGTTTCTTCGGCTCGCGATAGATGTCGTGGCATTGCTTGCAAGGCATCGCCTCGATCATCCGCTCGGTCACCAGCGCTATGTTGCCTGCCTCGCCGGCCTGCGCCATCGCCTCGGCATTGCGGGCAAAGGCCTCCATGCGCGCCATGAAGTCCGCGTTGTTCGACCAGACTTCTGGTTTTGAGCGGCCACCGGGCACGCGGTTCTGGTAGTCCCTAAGAGCATCACGCGCGCCGTTGGCGATAGCGCGGGTTGCTTCCCCCAGCTTTTCGCGCGCCGCGAGTCCGGCGACAATATTTCCCAGCAGCTCGCCGTCGCGCTGAAGCTGGCTCATCGTCTGCTGACGCTCGAAGATCAGCCCTTCGCGCTCAGCGTGGCTGAGTTCGAGGCTGGGCTCGGGAGTGGCGGCGGCAATGCAGGTGGCCGAAACCATTCCCAGCAGTGCGCTGACTCCGGCCAGGCGCCAGCTGCGGCGCTGAATTTGCAATCGGACCGGCATTGGCAACTGGCTCCCTGGATAAATATGCGCCATCATGTCGCGCAGAGCTTGACTGTGGTCAAGATCAATTGCTAAGCAACTGCACAGCATTGCAACATATCGCAAGCGTGGAGTTCGCGGGGGAGACGCGCAGTGGCCTTCGGGCGGTTCGATGGCGGAATCGGTTTGCGCGCAGTGTTTGCCGCCATGCTGGCGCTGGCATCGACATTTGCCGCCGCCCCGGCCACCTTTGCCTACATTGGCCCCAGCTACCTGCGGAGCGAAGGCGTAGCTGGCGACGCAAGGCCCGCTGACTTCGCCGGCTGGGTGCGCGCCGAGTCCAACTATTGGACGCAGCGGCCTGAATTGCAGGAAATCAGGGGCATCCGCGACAACAAGAACGACCTCCTGTTCACCGGGCCGCAGGCTCCCGCTCAGGGGCCAAACATGCTCGCCATCTCGATCAGCAAGGCGAGCCCTTCACTGGAGCCGCTGATGGCCCTTTGCCGAAGCGGCAATACGATCCCGGCGATGACCTATGCCGAATCCTCCGAGCTGGCGCGGCATCCCCAGGAGCATGGCCCTGCCCCCCGCGACGTCCCAGCCTTTTACCAATATGCGCTGCGGCAGGTGCAACTCGCCTGTCCGGTGGTCCCCGGTGCGCCCGAACAGGCCTTTGCCATCCACTTCGCCGCGATCGATTGGCTGAACTATCGGCCGCAGCCCGCGCCAAGGCCAATCACCGCCGCGCCCGCACTCACCTGGCCCGGCCATACTTCGGGCGCGCGCAGGACATTCGCGATCAGCTGGTTTGCCGCAGCGGTCGATGCATCGCTTGGCCAATGCCCCCGGATGAACACCAAGCCTTCCGAGGCGGACTACTATGCATTGCTGCCTCGAGATGCGGCGGCGCGCGAGCGGGCGCAGCGCGGGGCGGGCGGCGGGATAGGTCCCGATCTCATGGCCTTTCGTGGTCCCGATCGCATGCATGTAACGCTGATGCCCGGGATCGTGTCCGATCCGGGCAATGTGGCCCCGCACTCCGCCGCTGCGCCGGGTTTCGACCTCGACCTCCGCGATGGCATCGACAATCAGCTCTTTACAGTTGAAGGCTGCGTCGAAGGACTCCGGCGGCGCGGTTTCCTGCCGATGATTTTTAATGAAGGCAGAGCAGTGGGCCGCCCGACTGCCTTGCTCGAAGTCAGCGGTATCGACGATCCGCAAAATGACGATGAGGTCTTTGTCACATTCCTCTACAGCACCGATCCACTGCGCCGCAGCCCGGCCAAGACGGTGCTTGGTGACTACACGTTTCGAGTCGCTGCCGATCCTGCCTTCACCCAGGACTTCGCGCGCTTTCGCGGGCGCATCGTCAATGGCGTACTGACCACCGAGCCTGCCGAGAAGCTGCATGTCCATGAGGTCACCGCCATCGAGACAACCATCTGGAAGCCGAGGCTGCGCATCCAGTTCCTCCCCGACGGGCGGATGAAGGGCCTGATTGGCGGCTATCTCGACTGGCGCCGGCGCTTCACGTGGCAGGTCTTCCGCGCCAGTGACTACGAGAACACCATCGGGATGCAAGCGCCCGCACTCTACAATGCGCTCAAGCGCGCCGCCGATGGCCTGGCCGACCCGCTGACCGGCGAGCTCAATGGCATTTCCGCCGCCTTCGACATTGAGGGCGTGCCAGCATTTACACCGAACGAGGGGACTGCGCAGTGATGGCGAAGATTAAATCTGGCCGGGCGTTCTGGCTGGCGAGTGCGGCGGCGGGGCTGATCGGGCTGGCAGTCATCGCCCCGGTTGAAGATGTCACCGCCAAGTCCACCGCAGCGCCCTCGGTTGCTGCAGCGCCGCCCGGCTTCCGCCGGCTCAACGAAGCGCAATATATCCGCTCGGTCGAACAGATTTTCGGGCCAGCTATCAAGGTTCCCGGCCGCTTCGATCCGCCGCTGCGCGAACAGGGCTTGCTGGCGATCGGCGATGCAACGGTCACGGTGTCGGCATCGGGTATCGAGCAATACGAGCTTCGTGCGCGGGAGATTGCGGCTCAGGCAATGGCGGGCGGCAAGGTGAGCGTGCCGTGCAGTCCGGCGGCTGGCGCCTTCGACGCCGCTTGCGCCGGGCAAGTCCTCGGCCGCTTTGGCCGCCTGCTCTATCGTCGTCCGCTCGCAAACACTGAGCTGTCCGCCGTTGTCGCCATCGCCGCCAATGCGGCGGACGTGAACCACAGCTTTGCCAAAGGTCTCGAAGCGGGCCTTTCGCGGCTGCTGATGTCACCCAACTTCATTTTTCGCGTCGAGCGCAGCGTGGCCGATCCACGCGCGCCCGGCGGCTATCGGCTGGAGGACCATGCGCTGGCTAGCCGGATCAGCTTCCTGCTGTGGGACAGCTCGCCCGACGAGGCAATGCTCGACGCCGCCGCGCGCGGCGATCTTCGCGTTCCAGCGAAACTCCAGCGGCAGGTTGACCGCATGCTCGCCTCACCGCGCTACGAGCAGGGCGTCCGATCGTTCTTTTTCGACATGTTCGGTTATGAGCAGTTTCGCGGCCTCGCCAAGGATCAGGCGATCTATCCCAAGTTCAATTCCGAGCTTGCCCGTGACGCGCAGGAACAGACACTGCGCACCATCGTCGATCTGCTGGTGACCAATCGCGGCGATTACCGCGATCTGTTTTCCACCCGCAAGACCTTCATCAACCGCGGCCTCGGCGCGCTTTACAAAGTGCCAGTGAGCGCGGCGGGGGTCGATGGCTGGGCACCCTACACCTTCCCGGTGGACCAGCCGCGCGGAGGCATTCTCAGCCTTGCGGGCTTCCTGATGCTCGATCCCACCCACGAGGGCCGCAGCTCGCCGACGATCCGCGGCAAGACCGTGCGAGAACTGCTGCTCTGTCAGCCGGTTCCGCAGCCGCCGCCCAATGTCAATTTCGCGCTCGTCCAGGATGTCACCAACCCGCTCTACAAGACCGCGCGGCAACGCCTGACCGTCCACCAGGAAAACCCGGCCTGCGCGGGGTGCCATGCGCTGACCGATCCCATCGGGCTTTCACTGGAGAACTACGACGCGGTCGGCAATTTCCGCACCCATGAAAACGATGCGAAGATCGATGCGACCGGAACTTTCGAGGGCAAGCCCTACACTGGTCTCACTGGCCTTTCGCAGCGGCTGCGTGAGAGCCCGGAGGTTCCCGCCTGCGTGGTGCAGCGTGCCTTTGAATATGGCGTCGGTCGCCCGGCCGCTGGCGGCGATGCGGATTGGCTGGAATTCGCAGTTGGCCAGTTTGCATCGGACCGCTTCCGCTTTTCGGCATTGATGCGCCGCATTGCCACCAGTCCGGCGCTGGCCGCAGCGGCCCCGCCCGGGCCCGTTACGACCGCCCTGAGCTACGATAAACACAGGAGGAATCGATGAGCCACTGGACCCGGCGCAATTTGCTGCGCGGAATGATGCGCGGCTCGGCGGTGGTCGTCGGACTGCCGCTGCTTGACCTGTTCCTTGATGGCAATGGCGAGGCGCTCGCCAGCGGGGCACCGATCCCCACCCGCTTCGGTACCTGGTTCTGGGGTTGCGGGGTAAACACCGCGCGCTGGTTCCCGAGCCAGCTCGGCAAAGGCTACGACATCAAGCCTGAACTCGCGCCGATCGCCCCGTACCGGGACAAGGTGAGCGTCTTCTCGAACTTCAACTGCATTCTCGATGGCAAGCCCAATCTGGTTCACTGGTCGGGCGTCATGGCAACACTGACCGGCGCGGCACCGCTGAAGGGCGGCGTGGCCGGCGGAACCAGCGAGCAGCCCACGATCGATTGCCTGGTATCCGACCACATAGGAGCTGGGACCCGCTTCCGCTCGCTTGAACTTGCCTGCACCGGCCAGACGGGTGTCAGCTATTCGATGCGCGCAGGCTCGACCGTCAATCCCAGCGAGGTTGACCCGGTCCAGCTCTATCGCCGCCTGTTCGGCGCGGAGTTTCAGGATCCCAACAAGGCCGAATTCAAGCCCGATCCCGCCGTGATGCTGCGCCAGAGCGTGCTGAGTTCGGTCAAGGATGACCGCGACGAATTGCTGCGCTCGCTCGGCAGCGCTGACCGGCAGCGGGTCGACCAGTATTTCACCTCGGTGCGCCAGGTCGAACAGCAGCTTGGCCATTTGCTGGAAAAGCCTGCTCCGGCCGAGGCCTGCGTTGTCGGCAGGGAGCCGGGCAAGGCGGAATTGGGCCCGACCTGGGACGTGGCGATGCGCACTCACGATCTGCTGGGCCAACTCGCGGTCATGGCGCTTTCCTGCAATCAGACGCGGGTATTCAACATGGCACTGTCGATCGCTGGTTCGAACCTGCGCAAGGCGGGCGATCCGGTCGCCTTCCACGAACTAACGCATGAAGAGCCCATCGACGAGAAGCTCGGATACCAGCCCAAGTCTACCTTCTTCATCGAGCGGAGCATGGAAACCTTCGGCAGCATGCTCAAGATGATGGACGGGGTGAAGGAAGGCGCGGGCACGCTGCTCGACAACAGCCTGATCCTGGCCACATCGGAGAGCAATTTCGCCAAAATCCACTCGGTCGACAATCTGCCGATCATGGTCGCGGGTTCGGCAGGCGGCAAGTGGAAGGCGGGCCAGCATATCTCGGGCAACGGCGATCCGTCCTCGCGTGTCGGGCTGACGATCCAGCAGGTGCTGGGCATGCCCGTCACCAGCTGGGGCGACGGCGCAATGCGGACTACCAAGCCGATCAGCGAGGTGATGGCATGAGGCGGCTGGCAGGCGCTTTGGCACTCGCGTCGCTGACATTGGCTCCAGCCATGGCAGTGGCCGAACCGGCACCGCCGCCGGCGTCACTCGAAGGAATGGTTGGACCCGCGCTTTATGTGACTGACCCGGCACGGTCGCTGAAGTTCTATACAGAGGGATTGGGCATGCGGCTCAGGATGCGCTTCGGCACGGCTGAGCGGCCTGACATGGTGGTCGGCTTCGGCACCAACCCGGCAGATGCAGGCATCATGCTGATCACCGACAAGCAGGGTCCGATCCAGCCGATCCAGCATGTCCATGGGTTTGATCGCATCGCTCTGAGGTTGCCTGATCTGGTGGCCGTCTCGGCGCGGCTGCGCGCCGCCGGGTTTGCGGCGGGTGAAATACGCACCGTCCACGGCAGTATCCAGATGATGATGATTACCGATCCTGACGGTTACAGGATCGAACTGATCGACAGCAAACCAGCCGCGAGGAAACCCTGATGGACGCCGTGAAGCGACTGGCCCGATTTCTTGCGGTAGCAGGGCTCGCCTTTGCCAGCCCGGCCTGGGCTGATTACATGGGCCCGAGCTATCTCAAGGTTCCAGGTGTTGAAGGCGGCGCGGCGCAGGCGAAATATCAGGGCTGGGTCAGGGCCGAGGGAAATTATTGGACCGCCCGCCCGCCGAGGCGGGAAATCCGGGGCATTTCCGGCAAGGAGAGCGGGCTCAAGTTCACCGGCCCGCGCACTCCGGCTAATGGTCCGTCGGCGCTTATGCTTGCGATCGACAAGCGCAGCCCGGGTCTTGCCCGGATGATGGAAGTTTGCCGAAGCGGCGCGAAGCTGCCTGAATTGACCTATGCGGAATCCTCCGAACTGGCGCGTCACCCGCAGGAACATGGTCCGCGCCCGTCCTCCGTGCCGGAATTCTACGAATATGCCTTGAGAGGTGTCAGGCTGACCTGTCCGGTTGTGGCGGATGCGCCAGAACAGGCGTTTGGCGTGCATTTCGAAGCCATCGAGTGGCTCAACTACACGCCGCAACCCAGGCCGATCCCGCTCACCACTGCCCCAGCCCGGCTTCCCGGCAGTGCACGCAGCGGCACCAGCAGGGCCTTTGTCGTCTCGTGGTTCGCGCCCGTCGCCGACGCCAATCCGGGCCAGTGCCCGGTGATGAACCGCAAGCCGACCCAGGATGAGTATTTCGCGCTGATGCCGCCCGAACGGGCAGCGCAGCAGCGTGCCGCACTAGCGAAGGGCGGCGGGGCGAATACCGTGGTCATGCCCTTTCGCGGGCCCGATGAAATGAATGTGATCCTGCTCCCCGGCCTCGTCGCCGATCCGGGGCATGTCACGCCGGTGGCCGATGTGGTGCGCGGGTTTGATCTCGATGGCGACGATGGATCGGGTCCGCCGCCTTCACACACGCGCGCGCACCGCAACTTCACCTCGCCAGACGGGCGCAAAGGCATCGATAACCAGCTGTTCACGATCCAGGGATGCATTGCCGGTTGGCGCCGCAATGGCTTTCTGCCGATGATCGGCAACGAACTGCGGCGTGCGGGCGGGCTGTCGATCCTGATCGAAGTGAGCGGCATCGACAACGAGCGCAACGACGATGATGTGACCGTCACCATCCTCTACAGTGCGGACCCGATGCGGCGGGATGGTTCTTCAAAGGTCGTCCTGCCCGACTTCACCTTCCGGGTGAATGACAATCCGGAATTTTCGCAGGATTTTGTGCGCTTTCGCGGCCGGCTGGTCGATGGGGTGATAATGACTAATCCTGTCGGCAAAGTGACGATGCACGAAGGGCCTGCCTCCACCTGGTCGCTGGCACAGGCCCGGATGCGGCTGGAGTTCACCGCCGACGGCGGCTTGCGCGCGCAGCTTGGCGGATACCGCGACTGGCGCGAATTCCTGACCATGGCGTTCTTCCAGGCGTCCGACTACGAAAACACCATCGGGTTCAATAGCCCCGCCATGTACAATGCCACGAGGCGCGCCGCCGATGGCCTGAAAGACCCGGCCACCGGCGAATTTACCGGCCTTTCGGCAGCCTACGAGATCGAGGGCGTTCCGGCCTACATTCCGCCCGAGCAGCACCTGCAGCTTGCGGCCGGCGGTGCTTTCAAAGGTGTGCCGGCGCGTTAGGCTGGATGCCGCTTGGCCCCATGGTGCTTGCGTCAAGTGGGGCATTCTGTTTCACAGTGCGGCATGTCCGGATCAACCAAACCGAATCCAGAGCTGCGCGTTGCAGCACCGCACAGGGGACAGGGGCCAGCCTCGTCAAGTTCGAAGGACGCGCGTGCAGTTCGTTCGGGCCTAGCCTTGCGCGAGGCGCTTCTATCTCTGCTTGAGCGAAAGCCGTTCGATCAGATCACCATTCGCGATATCTGCGCGGAAGCGGGCGTCCACTACGCGACCTTTTTTCGTCATCACCAAACGAAGGAAGGCCTGCTTGACGACATTGCGCGAAGCCAGATCGAGCAGCTCAACCAGCTCACTCTTGCGATCCGCGAAGCCGCGAGCTTCGAAGCGGGTTTCCAGGCGCTGTGCGCCTATGTAAGCGAACACCGCGTTCTCTGGTCGACCTTGCTCAACGGTGGAGCTGGCGCAGCCATGCGCGAAGAATGGCTTCGCCAATCCCAAAAAGTTGCGGCAGTGGTAGCACCGATCAATAGCTGGCTGCCACCCGAACTTGGAACGATCTGTGCCGCGACACTGATTGCAGAAACGATCGCCTGGTGGCTGGGGAAGCCGGAAGGCGAATACAGCGTCGAAGCGATTGCCGGGATACTGCACCGGATGCTGTCAACCTCTATCATCGCCCCTGATTGATCGGGCTTGACGAAACAGGTCGTTGCGAACATATGCGCCATAGTAGCGCATATGTTCGCGGATTGGACTCGTATCCTGCAAGCATTGCCGCCCCGCCCCGATGGGAGACAATCAGTGCAGAAGCTCGAAGATCGTGACTATTTCACCGACTATGAAGTTGCGAAGGACCCCTATCCATTTTTCGAGGCGGTTCGCGAGCACGGCCCGATCTATCAGCCGGAAGGCAAAGACTACCTGATCGTCACCGGCTTCGACGAAACCATCGAGATACTTAACAACCACCACGATTTCTCGGCGATCATCGGCCTTGCCGGAGCTGCCGCGCCGCTCCCGTTTGAGCCCGAAGGGAGCGACATCACCGCGCAGATCGAAGCTGCGCGTTCGCAATTCCTCGGCGGCGATCAGGTGGTAATGCTCGATGACGAGCCACACACCAAGCTGCGCTCGCTGATGAACCGCCTGTTCACGCCGTCGCGCCTGAAGGCCAACGAAGAGTTCATGACTGACTATGCTGACCAGATGGTCCGCGCGGTCGTGGCCAATGGTCAGTGCGACCTGATCAGCGAGATCGCCACGCCATACGTCACCATGGTGATTGCGGATCTGCTCGGCGTGCCGGTTGAGGACCGGCAGCACTTCATGGACCTGATTGATGCATCGCCGGCCCCCGGCAATCTCGATGCCAGCCTCAACACGCATGAGGGCGAGACCCACCCGATGGTGGCGATGACCGGTTATTTCTACCGCTATATTTCCGAACGGCAGGCAAGCCCGCGAGACGACATCCTGAGCGAGCTGGCCCATGCCGAATATTCCGACGGCACCCGGCCGACGATGATGGACCTGATGACGCTGGGCGTGTTCATGTATGGCGCCGGGCAGGATACCAGCGCCAAATTGCTGGGCAACTCGATGCGCTTCATCATCGATGTTCCCGGGCTGCAGGAACAGCTGCGCGCCGATTCGTCGCTGATCCCTGCCATGCTCGAGGAAGTGCTGCGGTTGGAAGGGTCGACCAAGCAGCTCTCGCGGCTGGCCCGGCGCGACACGAAGATAGGTGAGATGCCGGTCAAGGCTGGGACAAAAGTCCTCATGGGACTGTCCGGCGGAAACCGCGATCCGCGCCGCTGGGATGCTCCGCATAAGTTCCGACTCGACCGCCCCAAGATCAAGGAACATATCGCCTTTGGGCGCGGCAAGCATGTTTGCGCCGGTGCGCCGCTTGCGCGCGTCGAAGTCCGGGTCATCCTCGAGAAGTTCCTCGAGCAGACCACGCATATCGATCTGGATGAGACGGTTCATGGGCCGCGCGGTAAGCGCAATTTCGATTTCGAGCCGAGTTTCATCATTCGCGGGCTCTCCAGCCTGCAGGTGAAGTTCACACCAAAGGCTGGTTGATGCAGTTCGAAGGACTCTCTGCGGTCGTCAGCGGCGGCGCAGGTGGCCTTGGCGGTGCGACTGCGCGCCGGCTTGTCGAACTTGGCATGGGCGTGGTGGTCTTTGAACCGGAGGCCGACAGGGCGCATGCCTTCACGCAGGAATTGGGTGCGAACGCGGTTTACGTTCCAGGCGATCACAATGACGATGCCGCTGTCCAACGCGCCATCGCCGAGGCCCAGCGGATCGGCATGTTCTGCATCAACGTCAATGCGGCCGGCGTTGCGATCAACTCCCCGCCAACAGCCAGTATCGATGGCACGCCGCATGATATGCAAATTTTCCGGGATATGGTCGAACTGCATCTTTTCGGGCCATTCAACATGTCACGGCTTTGTGCCGCTGCCTTCGCACTGAACAAGCCAGATGAGGACGGCCAGCGAGGCGTGATCATCAACACGGCCTCGACTGCGGCCTTCGATGGTCAGGCACGCCAGGCGGCATATTCCGCAAGCAAGTCCGGTATCGTCGGGCTTACCATGGCGATGGCGCGCGATCTGGCCGAGATCGGCGTAAGGGCCTGCGCGATTGCTCCTGGTCCTATCTTGACCCCGCGCCTGGCTGGCGCTCCCGAAGCACTCAAGGCTGCCCTTATTGGTAATGTCGCCTTCCCGAAGCGGTTTGGCCGGGCCGAGGAATATGCATCGCTGGTCGAAGCGATCTTGCGCACGCCTTTCCTCAACGGGCAGACCATTCGGCTCGATGGCGCCATGTCGACACCGCTCACCAGCATGGCAGGCGCGCCCGCACCGAAGTAGTTTGTCGCCGGTCAACACAACCGGAACGGCTGATTGTAGGCACTGGGCAGGAGCAAGTTGCGGCTGACAGCCCTCGCGCGCCCCCCTTGCCAGACGCGATCCATGAAAAAATTGCCAATGAACTTAATTGGTAATGCCAATTTACGCGATATCATGGCGCATAGTGCTGGACACACTGTGCGACGGCCTATAGCATAAATGGTCAGAGGTTCTGCAAGAACGTTATCTCAGGGGGAGTTTTTCAGATGGTAAAGTTGAACAAGATTGCGTTTTGCGGGGCGAGCATGATTGCGCTTGCCACACCGGCCTATGCCCAGCAGGCGGAGCCTGGTGTTAACGACGCTGCCGACATCATCGTGAGCGCCAGGCGGCGTGATGAGCGCCTGCAGGATGTTCCCAGTGTCGTGAACGCCATCCCCGCTGAAACAATCGCCAAGCTGAACATTCAGGATGCAAAGGAATTGCAGAGCCTGGTTCCCGGCTTGCAGCTGCGCAGCGAAGCCAATGGCATTGGCGCTTCCGGGCAGTTGCGCGGTATCCAGTACGATATCAATTCGTCGGCATCGCCATCGGTTGCCTTCTATCTGAACGATGCTCCGATCGGCGCGAATGTCATGCTCGGCCAAATGTTCGACATTGGCCAGGTTGAAGTGCTGCGGGGGCCGCAAGGCACGCTGCGCGGCGCCTCAGTGCCATCCGGTTCGATCACCTACACGACAAGGAAAGCGAGCCTTGCCGAAGTGGGTGCCTCGGGCTCGGTGAGCTACAGCGATGCGCATCACATCAACGTCAACGCAGCCCTTGGCATCCCGCTGATCAAGGACATGCTCGCCGTGCGCGTGGCCGGTGTCTACGATAAGAATCGCGGCAATCTGGTGACTTCGAACGCCCCGATTTCAACCGCGACTTTCGCCAACCCCCAGATTGCCCAGCCCTATGCCAAGACATACGCCGGCCGGGTATCGGCCGTCTTTCAGCCGACCGACTGGCTCAAAGTGGAAGGCATGTATCAGCATCAGGATTACAAGAGCGGGGGCTTCGACCAGTATGCCTCCTTCAGCCTTGTGCAGCCGTCGGCCACTCCAAGTCCGGTGCTGATCACACCCGGCGACTTCCGTTCGATCTGGGAATCCTCGCGTGTCGCACACTCGGTATTCAATACCTATAACTGGCGCGGTGAGGTGCGCTTTGCTGGGCAGAAGCTGGTTTACCAGGGCTCTCACAATTCCTTCGTCAACGATTCCAAGGTCAATCAGGACGTTGCAAACTTCAGGTCCAATTTCGATTTCTACCAGACCAACCGGACGGTCTCGAAAGACAATTCGCACGAAATCCGTTTGCAGAACGAAGAGCGGGTGGCGGGCCTGTTCGATTACATCGTCGGTTATTACCACACCGATGCGGCTACCGACATCGATCTGATCCAGGAAACGCCGGTCGCGTTGCCGGGCTTCCTTGGCGGTGGCATTCAGGCCGTTGCGCAAACGCCAATCACGCGCAACCGCGACGGGAAAAACTCGGAAAACGCGATTTTCGGCAATGTCACCGCCTATATCGGCGACAAGCTGCAGATTTCAGCCGGTGCGCGCCATATCAAGGCGCACTCGCCGCGGACGCTGCTGGTGATCGGAGCCAATTCGGTTCTGTTCGACGCCGGCGGTGACGACAAGGCCTGGATCTATACCGGTTCGGTGCAGTACAAGGTCAACCAGGATCTCATGATCTATGCCAGCACCGGCACTTCGTTTCGCGGCGGGCCGAGCATCTTCAACAGCGCAATCGTGAAATCGCCGCGGCAACTTTCGTTCCTGAACCTCGGCAATGAAAAGTCGACGTCCTACGAAGTCGGTTTCAAGACCAGTTGGCTGGACAACCGCCTGATCTTCAACTTCGCGCTCTATCACCAGAAGTTCGACAACTTCCCCTACAAGATCTCAAACGGCGTCTATTTCCTCGATTATGCCTTTGTGAACAATGGGCTGGTGCCGTCGGTTGGCAACTCGGCCCAGTTCGGTGCGTCGGTGCCGGTGACGGTGAAGGGTATTGAAGCAGAGCTGTCATGGCGCGCGTCCGACCGGTTCAATTTCGGCGTCGTCGCGTCCTATTCCGACGGCCAGATCAAAAACGGCGTAATTCCGTGCAACGACCTGAATGGCGACAATGTGGCTGACACTGCAACCACGGCACCGAGTGTGGCGCAGTTGCAGGCTGCATATGGCGCCAACAACATCGGATCGTGCAACGTGTCGCAGCGATCGGCGCAACAGTCTCCGTTCAGTGCTACCGCGCAAGCCGAATACAAGCATCCTGTTTCGGACCGCCTTGAATTCTTTGCCCGCGGCCTTTTCACTTACTACGGTGCGTCCAAGGTTGACCCGACCCTGTCGTTCGACGATCTGGGTTCCTATGGCCTGTTCAACCTGTTTGGCGGGCTGCGCGCTTCCGACGGAAGCTGGGAAGTCAACCTGTTCGCCCGCAATCTGTTCAACACGGTCAAGGCAACGCGTTTCACCGTGCCGCAGGCGACTTCGTTCCAGGAACTCCAGCCGCCGACGTTCCGGACCACAGCGGGCACGTCGTTCACGTCAACCTACTCGCAGGTGACTACCAATCTGCCGCGCGAATTCGGCATCAATCTGCGGATCGCGCTCGGTTCGCGATGACGTCATAAAGCACGCCATCCAATCGGGCAGACACTGTCCGATTGGATGGCGGAGCGCATTCTTGCAGCCAGAATTACGGAGTACACCTGTGGCGAGCATTGCAGACGTTTCCAACCGCACTCTGGCCGAACTCATTTCCCTTGAAGGCCGCACTGCAGTGGTCACCGGCGGTGCCCAAGGCCTTGGCAAGGGCATAGCGCGACGCTTAGCCGAAGCCGGCGCCAACGTGCTGATCGGCGACCGCAATGGCGAGCTTGCAGTCCAAACCGCAGCCGATCTCGGCAGCAAGTCTTCCGGCAAGGTTGTCGGCTTGGCCATGGACGTTTGCGATGCCGCATCGGTGGCGGCAGCCACCGCACTGGCCGAGGCAGAGTTCGGTGGGATCGGCATCTGGGTCAACAACGCCGGCATCTTTCCGAGCATTGCCATCACCGAAATGCCGGTCGAGCAGTGGGACGAGGTTTTCGCCGTTAACGCAAGAGGCACCTTCCTGGGCGCGCAAGCAGCCGTGCGTGCGATGGCGGCGAGAGGGCAAGGCGGGGTCATCGTCAATATAGCGTCGTTGGCCGGCCTAAATGGCATTTCGCCGGGGCTGGCTGCTTATGTCAGCTCCAAACACGCTGTCGTCGGCCTCACCCGCCAATTGGCGCTCGAATGTGCCCCGCAGTGCATCCGCGTGCTCGCCGTCGCACCTAGCTTCATGGTGACCGAAGGCAATATGGCAATGATGCAGCAGGACCCGCGCATCGCTGAGGCCGCTGCCGAACATATCCCTTCGATGTTTTCCTCAAAGCTCGGCCGGGTCGGCGTGCCAGACGACATTGCCCGCGCAGTGCTGTTCTGCGCCTCGGACATGTCGATCTTTATGACCGGCACGACGCTGGTGGTCGATGCCGGCGAGAGTGCCTGACATGCGAGCGATGGACAGACGGGCACTGCTTGGCGGGCTAGGCACTGCCGCAGCTGCGGCTTTCGCTGCCCCCGCAGCGCTGGGCCGTGCCCGCAGGGGCCTGTTCCAGCGGCTCCACCAGCCTGTCGGCCTGCAATTGGGCGCATTGGGCACCATTGCGCCGCGCGAAATCGACGCGACCCTGGCGAACGTGGCAGAAATCGGCTTTCGCGAGATCGAGTTACCGGGTCTGCTTGGATTACAACCAGCGGCATGGGCCGCAGCGGCAACCCGGGCCGGACTGAAAATCACCAGTCTTCATCTGCCGCTCCAGGGTATGGGCGGAGCGGCAAGCCTGTCGATGCTCAGCGAACCGGCGCAGATTGCCGATGCTATGGGCACTTTGGACGCGAAATGGGCCGTCGCGCCCATCCTGATGTTCCCGGCAAACTTCCGCCCCGCGCCGGGCGAAAGCCTTGAGGCCACCATTGCCCGCACAATCGCCGCCGCCGGCGAAGACATCTGGAAGCAAACTGCTGAGGCGCTCAACCGCAAAGGCGAGGCTCTGCGACCGCTCGGCATTGGTGTCGCCTATCACAACCACAACCTCGATTTCGCGCCAATTGGCAAAACCACCGGTTGGGAAATTCTGTGGCGCGAGACGCAAGCGAACCTTGTCGGCTTCGAGTTGGACATCGGCTGGGTGAAGCTGGCCGGACTCGATCCGGTGCGATTCATCGACAACGCGCGTGGGCGCATCAAGCTGCTGCATGTGCGCGACATTTCCGCCAGCCAGCCACCAGGCTACCGCATTGCGATGGGCTCGCCGACGGTCGGTGCCGGAAGCCTCGACTGGGCCCGTATCCTGCCTGCCGCACACCGCGCAGGCGCGCGGCATTTTCTAGTTGAGCAGGAGTCGCAGTCTGGCATTGCACCAATGGCCGCGGCAGCAGGGGCCTTTGCCTACCTGTCGCAATTGCGGGGCTAGGGAGAATACGAAAATGCCAACGACGCGCCTTCTCGCATTTCTCAGTGGCTGTCTCGCAGCATTGATCTCTGCTGCCGCCAGTGCCGATAGCGCGCCGACCGGACCGCCCGCACCCGGAATCGAGCAGGCGGAAATGCTCAGCCCCTTCGGCGGGCGTGCGGCCTTCTCACCTGACGGCAGGAAGATTGCCTTTGTCGGCAAGACCTATGGCGACGCCTATGAGATCGACCTGGCTACTCGCAAGGTGCGCAACCTGACGCGCGGATTTCCGCATCAGGGCATCATGCGGATCCAGTATCTGCCCGACGGCAATTTCCTGGTCACTGCGCCGCGGATCAACAACGGGCCAAACACGCGCGCGCATCTCGAGATGTGGCTGCTCGACAAGTCTCTCGAGCGCGGGCTCCAGCCACTCGGCGAACAGGTTTTCGAGGGGATTGCCGTCTCGCGGCAGCGCAACCTGATCGCATGGACCGTGATCGAGCCTGCCCTTGGCCCGCGCGAGAACTGGCAGCTTGCCTTTGTCCGCCCGACACAGCGTTATGTGGCCGAAATCAGCTATGCAAATGGCAGGCCGCGCATCGCCAACAAGCGCGAGATCATGGCCACCCTGCCGCGCGAATGCGGCTTCATCGAGCCCCAGGATTTCCGCGAGAACGACGCCGAGCTGGTCTATTCCTGCATGGGCTTGACCGCCAGCGGCGGCATTCTGATCTCGGTGATGGGCAACACACTGGCGAGTGACCGCAACGTCACCTATTATCGCAAGGCCGGAGAGTACGACGAAGTCGAGGGCATCGCCCCGGGCGGCGACTGGGCAGCGGTCGAATGTGGCAAGCAGGACAAGCCCGGCCTGCCGGAACTCGACATCTGCCGGCTCGAGCTGCGCGAAGGCGGCGCTCTCTCGCTGCTGGTGCGTGGCCGGACCCCGGGTTCGACCGACGATATCAGCAATCCGATCGTCAGCCCCGATGGCAAGTGGCTGGTGTTCCAGCGCTCGAACAGTGCCAGCGGCGACATCGGCGAAGGATACGGTATCTATCGATTGCTGCTTCCCTGAAACCATCAGGTCTAGTCTTCTGGCGTGGGTCTAGTGCCGGAAGGGGGGATTATCCATTGAGACAGACCTTGGACGACCAACATTTTCGATGATGAGCGCATCGAACAACTTTACGACGTGTTCGACCGGATAATCTTCTGGCTGCCGCATCCACCAAGCCAAAATCTCAAAGATTCCGCTCGTGGTAAATGGGACAGCCAGATCGACAGGCAACCACGGATTGGCGCGGCGGACTGCTGCGATCTCCGCCGAAATCCGCATGAATTCCTCTCGCATGATGGAGACAGCGCCACCAGTAAGGAGGGTCTTCCAGATTTTCCGCCGGACTTGAACGTAATCACACATGCGCTGGGGGGAGTCTGACCCCTGATCGTCTAACGCATTCCTACCCAACAGCAGCAGGTTTCGGACTTCCTGCGTTGCGATATGCTGGAACAAGTCCTCCTTGCTCGCAAATCGGCGAAAGAATGTGACGTGACTGAGGCCGGCACCGTCGGTGATTTCCTTGAGTAAGATTTGATCGATCGACCTATGTTCTAGTAGCGCAAGCATGCTTTCTTGAAGCGCCTTGATCGATCGCTGGGCACGAGGATCGTCGGTCTTGATAGGCTGTTTCGTTCGTTGTCTGGCCAACTTGGCATCCTCTTTGGGTCAGTGTGTATCAGCTCCGGCAGGCTCCGGCCCCAATCAAAGCCTCAGAGCGCTCCCATAGCTCCGTGGCGGCCCGTGCATCATAGACCGGGGGAGCGAAGCGGCACTCACCTGGCTGGCCTCGCATCTCTTTGAAGCCTTTGGGCCCATAAAGCCGGCCACCCACTGCGTTGGGCGCTGTCGCGGCAAACAGTAGAGGTAGAGCGCCGTCAGCAGCCGACTGACCAATAAGCGGAACGAGGAGTCTCGAGCTGATAAAATTGCTGAATTTGCCACCTGTCCGGAAAAGCCCTGTGCCGGCAAACCCGGGGTGCGCTGCGAGGCTCGCGACACTCCAGCCATTATCATCACATCGGCGCTGAAGCTCAACCGCGAACATGGCGATCAGCAGTTTTGAGACGCAGTAGGCGGCCCCGGCACGGTAATCGCGTGGGTTCGGTGCCTCATCGAGATCGAGCTTCGCATAATGCTGAGCAAGGCTTGTGACGCTCACGACCCGCGCTCCCGATCGTGATCTTAACAGCGGCATCAGCCAATCAGTCAACGCGAAGTGGCCGAGGTAGTTTACGGCGAACTGCAATTCGTACCCATCAGCCGAACTCTGCCTGTCAGGCGGTGACATGATCCCTGCGTTGTTGATGAGAATGTCAATCGGCTCACCTCGCACCTTCATGCGCTCGGCGAAGTCATTGACCGATTGGAGGCATGCCAGATCGAGCCTTTCAAACTCCACGCCCGCGCCAGGTACAGCCGCACGGAGGGCCGTCAGGGCAACCATTCCTTTTTCTTCATTGCGGCCCGCCAGGATGACTTCGGCACCAGCCTTGGCCAAGCCAAGGGCAGCTTCGTAGCCCAGCCCGCCAACGCCGGTGATCACAGCCCGCCGGCCTAGCTGGCCAGGAGGGGAAAATCGCTGCCTCGTCATGCCAAAACTCACTTTCTCGGCAGGCGCGGAACTATCACGGCACCCCACCACTTGTGTTAGTTAATATAACAGAATAGTGTGGTCAACAATGATTCGCTGGATCGTCCAGCTACGGGAGAGAGGTCTTGGGAAAGAACGTTGATCTGCTGCTCAGCTACTCCGGCAGCAAAGCTGCATATGCGCCTTATTCAGAAGTGCGCGACCTCCAGACCCAGGCGCTGAACGAGCGGTTTCAGGAGCAGGGCCCTAGGATCAAGTTGGTCACCCTGCGGGCTAAGGACGCCGGTATAACCCTGATCGCTAAGCTTGAGGATGTCGTTCCACTGCTGCTGCCGCACACAGCCTACAAGAGCTATCCCGAGAGCTTCCTCACCGAGAAAAAGTGGGATCGACTGACCAAGTGGCTCGGCACCGTGTCCGCCTATCCGACCGATAACATCGATGTGTCGGAAGTGAGGGAAATTGACGACTGGATCTCTGCCTGCGGAGATGCGGGCCACTTCGTGTCGTGTTCGTCGGGAACCACCGGCAAATCGGCGATGCTCGTCGCCTCGCAGCAAGATCTTGACTTTGCCAGCCGGGACGGCGTCGCCGCAGTCGAATGGGGTTCGGACATCCGCACGGGCGATATGCGCACGCCGGCAGGGGCGGCCGGGGCGGTAGCCTATACCCCGCGCAATGCAGCGATGGGCATGACGATGATGGGCGCCTTCGTCAATCCCGCAGCAAAGCGGTTCGAGACCGGTCTACCCCCTCTGACCATTGGCTCGCTCACCAAGATGATTACGCTCAGGAAGGCGATCGCGGACGGCACGGCACAGCCTGGAGAGATCGTTGACTTCGATGCGGAATCGGCGGCGCGCCAGAAGGGCCTCGATGATGCCCAGGTGGGCGCGGTTGAGGACATCATATCGAAGCGAAGCGAGAAGCTCTACATCACCGGGATGTGGGGGGCGCTCTATCCCTTTGCGGAGGCCGTCCGGGCCAAGGGTTACAGCGCAAAGGATTTTCACCCCGAGAATGCCGTCTATCTCGGCGGCGGCCTCAAGCGCGCGCAGCTGCCCGATAACTACAGGGAATATGTGTACGAGACATTCAACCTGCAGCCGCGCTTCATCTACCAGATGTATGGCATGCAGGAGCTCAACACTTCCATGCCGCGCTGCCAGGGGGGCAATCGCTACCACATCCCCGCTTGGGTAGTACCGTTGCCACTCAACAAAGAGGGGGACGCGCTTGTCCCGGATGTGGGTGCGGGCAAGGTGGAAGGACGGGCTGCCTTCTTCGACCTGTCGATGGATGGCCGTTGGGGTGGGGTAATCTCGGGCGACCACATCGAGATCGACTACAGTCCTTGTGCCTGCGGCAACAGCTCGCCGTCGATTGCCGACAACATCTACCGCTATTCTGACCTTGAAGGCGACGACAAGATTGGCTGCGCGGGCACTGTCGATGCTTACGTGCGCGGCCTTTCGTAGCCGCCGCAGCACCGCGCCGGTTCCGAAATAGGGGCCGAACTAGTTGTTCTGGGAGAAGATGCCATGAATACGATGACCGAGCAGAGCAACCCTCCGCCAAGCGAAGCTGCCAATCCCGACTCTGCCCCGTTCTTCATTCGCGGCAAGGTCGTGGAAGGCGCCGACCCCATCCAGCGTTCGCGCGACCTCGGCGTCAACTTCGCAACGCCGAAGCTCCAGCTCGACGTGCTAGTCCATCCGCGCACTGAGCTGCCGCCGCTGCTCAACACTCCCGTTGCCGAAATCATCGATTTCCTCGTTGAAGCCGGCCAGAAGCTCGAAAACCCGAATAATCCGCATGTCGAGGCCTGCATCGACCGAATGGCCAAGGTGAGCCTGGCGCCGCGCCAGGTGATCGAGCACCAGATGCTCCATGCTACCCAATACCTCGACAAGAAGGTGCTTTGGGAAGTGGTCGAGCAGAATTTTCCGAACCCCAAGGCGCTCGATGAATGGGTGCCGCACACCGATCACCAGGGGCGCCGCAGCTTCATCCGTGCCTACGCGCCGCGGCTGATTCACGTCCTGCCGGGCAACGCGCCCGGCATGGGCGTGCAGTCGATCGCACAGTCAGCACTCGTCAAGTCGGTCAGCCTGTTCAAAATGCCTTCGGCCGATCCCTTCTCAACCGTCGCGTTCTTGCGCACAATGGCCGACGTCGACCCGAACCATCCAATCGTCCAGTCGATGTCCGCGGTCTACTGGCGCGGCGGCGACGACAGCGTCGAGCGCATACTTTACCGCCCGCAGTACTTCGACAAGCTCGTCGCCTGGGGCGGCGGCGACGCGATCAATAATGTGATGAAATACATCGGTCCCGGCTTCCAGCTGGTCTCCTTCGATCCCAAAACCTCGATCTCGATGGTCGGCACGGAAGTCTTCGCCTCTGAAGAAACCCTGGCCGAAGCCGCCGAGCTTAATGCACGCGATGTTTCCATTCTCAATCAGGAAGCTTGCGTCTGCAGTCGCTTCACTTTCCTCGAAGCGAGCCCCGAGCAAGGCGACCGCTACGCCGAGGCCCTCGCCGAACGGCTACGCATCGACCGCATGGGCGAAGGGACCCCGCGGCCGCTCGACATGGAGCTCAAGGAACAGATCGACGTCCTGCGTATGATGGAAGACGATTACGGGGTGTTCGGCAAGACTGACGGGCGCGGTGTCGCCATCCGATCTGAAGAGCCGGTCGATTTTCACCCGCTGCGCAAGACCTCGAACGTGGTCTGCGTGCCATCGCTCCAGGATGCCATGAAGTACGTTAACGTGGCCACGCAGACCGTCGGCGTCTATCCGTTCAATCGGATGCCCGAGCTTCGCGACCATCTCGCCAGCGGTGGTGCCCAGCGCGTTGTCCGGCTCGGCGAAGCCGGCCCCAGCGCAATCGGCAATCCGCACGACGCAATGTACCCGCTCCACCGCTTTGTACATTGGATGGCGAACGAGGACGGCTGCGAGGGGCACGACGGAGGTTAGGGCATCCGAGCCGGCTAAACGAATGTTCGCATTCTTCGTTCTCTAGATAGGTCCGGACAGTCCCCAATGTCGAACATAGCGGTCCTAGACCAGTAGGGCCCCTGCCGCTGTCACTAGAGCATGGATCTGCAAGGCGGCGCGCTCAATCTTCAGAACAGCTGCTGGCAGTGCACTGGTATCCTCCATCATCATGCCGGTCTTAGTGCAAAACTGGATGGCAAGGTCCCGGGTATCGCCGTCCATAGTTCCACCACGCCCTGACATCTGTGCGAAGTCCAGACCCAGCTTTCTCGCGGAAGCGCAATTTCCATTCGACTTCCCCTGAGACCAGAGCATTGGTGCACACAGTGAATCGCGGCCAGTTTGAGTGGCCGCCGCCCTGACCGACCGGATCGGCAGGGCTCTGGGTGGTGGGAGCAGCACGGTGCTGCTGCCGACAGGAGAACCACCCAATGACCGAAGCAACCCAGCCCAAGCCTGCTGTCAAGCGCTTGCGCAAAATGGCCCGCGTGCCCAAGCCGGAACTGGCAGCGAGCGGCTCACCGTTCGACGCGGCCGTAACGGATTCAGCAGAGCACTCACTCAAGCCCGATAAGCCGCAGAGCAAGTCAGCTCAGGTGCTGGACCTGCTCGGTCGTCCCGAGGGTGCCACCATCGAGCAAATTGTCGCAGCCACCGGTTGGCTGCCGCACACCACACGTGCGGTCCTGACAGGCTTCAGGAAGAAGGGGCAGGTCCTCGCCAGCGAGAAGCCAGCTGAGAGACCGCGCATATACCGGGTGACAGGCATGGTGGAGGCTCGGTGATGACCCTCGACGAAAAGGTCGCCGCCATCGAGCAGATGTCGGCAAGGGAGCGCAAGGCCGAATGGCAACTTCGCATTGGCACCGCCGTTCCCGCGGCATTTGGCTCGGGCCTTCTGGCCCGGGCCCTCGCGCACGAGGCACAGGCAAAGGCGCTGGGCGGGCTCAGCAAGGCAGACCTGAGGAGGCTTGCCAGGTTTGGCGCATCCGGACAGCTCGAACCCGGGACAGGAGCCGTCAAGCCGGGAACCTGGCTATCACGCACATGGCACGGCGAGGTCCACCAGGTCGTCGTGCTGGAGACCGGGTTTGAGTATCGCGGCGAACGTTACTCCTCGCTGTCTCAGATCGCCCGGCGGATCACCGGCGCCCATTGGTCTGGCCCGCGCTTCTTCGGCTTGCAGAGCCCAAGGCTCGGCAGGCTTGGGCTGATTACCAATGGCCGCTAGTGCGCCAAAGCGGCTTCGTTGCGCCATCTACACCCGCAAGTCGACCGAGGAAGGTCTGGAGCAGGCCTTCAACAGCCTCGACGCCCAGCGCGAGGCCTGTGCTGCGTATGTCCTGTCGCAGCGTCACGAAGGCTGGAGCATGCACCCAGACCTCTATGATGACGGCGGCTTCACCGGCGGAAACATGGACCGACCCGGGCTCAAGCAACTGCTTGCCGATGTGAAGTCGGGCAAGGTCAATGTCGTGGTGGTCTACAAGGTCGATCGCCTCACCCGCAGCCTAACCGACTTTGCTAAGATCGTCGATGTTCTCGATGCCGCCGGTGCTTCGTTCGTCAGCGTGACCCAGGCGTTCAACACCACCAACTCCATGGGCCGCCTCACTCTCAATGTGCTGCTCTCCTTTGCCCAGTTCGAGCGCGAGGTCATCGCCGAGCGCATCCGCGACAAGGTCGCGGCTTCCAAGGCCCGGGGCATGTGGATGGGGGGATCGCTCCCGCTTGGCTATACTGCCATCGACAAGAAGCTGGTGCCAGTGCCTGACGAAGCCGAGACTGTCCGCCACATCATGCAGCGTTACCTCGATGGCGGGACCGTGCAGGATCTTCGGGAAGCGCTGCATCGCGATGGCATCGTCAGCAAGCAAGTCACCAGTCGCAAGGGCAACACCCGGGGCGGCGTCCCGTTCGGACGGGGTGCGCTCCATCACCTGCTCTCCAACCGGACTTATGTTGGTGAGGTTGTTCATAACGGCAAAATCTACCCGGGCGAGCACGAGGCCATCGTGAATCGCGAGCTGTTCGATGCGGTTCAGGCCAAGCTTGCCGGACGCACCAACACGCCCCTCTCGCCCGGTTCCCGGCGCTGCGTCAGCCTTCTCGCGGGTATGATCCGGGACGGGCACAGCAGGCCCATGTCGCCAGTTCACACCCGCAACCATGGCAAGCGCTACAGCTACTATGCATCGAACAAGGGTGACGGTTCGAAGGACACTGTGCTTCGGCTTCCAGCCGGTGATCTCGACAATGCGATCAAGGCTGAGCTGCGCGCTGTGCTCACAAGCCCTCATCGAGTGAGGGACATGGGCTGCTATTTAGAGCCTTCGCAGCAGTTTGCCCTCGCTGCATCATGCGCAGCATTGGCCGACACCATCGGCGCGATGAATATCCACTCCCTGCGCTTGCTGCTCCAGCAGCTGGCTCTGCAGGTCGCTGTGACCGGTGATGGTGCAACTGCCGAACTCAGTGCTTCACTTCTGCTCAGCCATCTCGGCTACGACACAGAGCCTGATCAGGTCCTGCAACTGACCATCCAGGCATCAATATCGTCCTGGGGCCACGAGCCGCGCCTGCGGCTTGATCCCGCAGCGGGGGCCATCGCGGCCGCAGATGCCAATCTGATCCAGCTTGTCGCACGTGCCATTGTCGCCCGCGATGAACTGCTCGCCATGCCTCCGAGCAAGGTTGCAACAACGCCGTCAGCGCAGCTGCGCCACATCGAGCGAACCGCCCGGCTTGCTTATCTGGCTCCCGACATCATCCGGGCCATACTGGATGGCCGGCAGCCCCGCCGGGTCACCGCGCGCTTGCTCTCGCGGATTGGCGCACTGCCGCTCAGCTGGGCCAAGCAGCGCACGATGCTGGGATTTCCGGCGCACTAGGCCTTCTCACACTTTTAGGACGCGAAATTGCCGGCAGAGAAAATGTCGTCAATTCTCGTTCTAGGCTGGTGCCATTGTGTCTCTGCGGCCTACAGTCCGACATCCGCTCTGCGCAAACCTGCGGAAGGCGCGGGGAATTCTGAAGGCGTCAGGCAGAGACTGCCCAAATATGGAAATCTGCCGACTGCGTGGTGATGCGCAATGAACTCGAACTGATGACCAACAAATGTTGCACCATACTTTTAGGACGCGTTTTTGGCCTCAGAGAACTTGGGCCCTATTTGGGCCAAACCATGGTGCCAGAGAGACTCCATGTCCTAAATGACAACCATCGAGTCCGTGCAAACCCGCGGAATTGAGGGACTATTTTTCACATACCTTCCAGAGACTTAGTATATGAAAAATAGGTCGGACTAGGTGGTGAGCCCAGCTGGGTTCGAACCAGCGACCTACTGATTAAAAGCTAGGTTGTTCACTACGGATTTCTGCGGGATATTGCGTGGTTTATTACTCTAGTTTATAACTTTTCTCAGCTAGACCCTTGAGAAAGCGCCATTTCTGTATGGCAAAGAAACCGAAGAAATCCAAGCATTCTTTGAATGGCGGCATTACGACCATTCGACGCGGCGTGGCAATCTACAAAACGCATGCGAGCCCATTTTGGCAAGCTCGCATCTGGGACGGGCGCACGAAGAAGAACACGGTTCGCTCGTCGCACGAGACTTCGAAGATCAAAGCCCGGCAGTTTGCAGAGGATCTGGCGATGACGCTGCGGGGCTCGACACCCGCGATAGCCAAGAAACTCACCTTCGATCACTACTGTAAGCTACTGGTTCAGAAGGGCGATCGGCAGGTGAAGCGCGGCGAGCGCAATGCCAACTACGTGAAGACCATTCAGACCTTTTTGGAGCACAAGCAATGGGGGCTGCGGAAGCTGCTTGGGCATCGAGACATTCGTGAAATCGGCACCAAGGACTATCTCGACCTCATGGGGCAGATGACCCAAAATTACCCTGATCTGGCAGCTTCTACGCTGAACATGATGACAGCGACTTTCCGCAACGTTTTGAGGGTGGCTCTGGAAGAGGGTGTGATCGGCAGTGTCCCGACTACGCCCCGGCAAAAGCAGAAAGACAATCCGCGTCCCTTCTTTCAGTTCTATCCATTGGTTACGAAGGGGGAGGACGCTTACGATAAAATCTGCAAGGCAGCGGATGCCTTAGCAAAGCAGCATCAAGCCTTCATCTCACAGGCGGAAGCGAACAAAACACCCCGGACAATTTTAGATCGAAAACTCCGTGTCTCGCCGATCACCGCTGAGTTGCGAGACCTGATCATGTTCACGACCAACTCGTTTGTACGTCCAACCACCAGCGAGCTGTATGCACTGACCCATGCTGATCTAGCGATTGCTACAAACCCGAGCAGGCTGCTCGTGACAATTCGAGACGGAAAGACGGGCTTCAGAGTGGCAAGCACCATGGAGGCAGCTGTCGGTATCTATCGGAAAATCAAAATCCGATATCCGAACCACAAGCCAGATGACCACATCTTCTATCCAAATCTCAAAAACCGCAACACGGTGCGCGACATGGTTCAGCGTCAATTTCGCATGGTGCTGGATCAGGCGGGCTTGAGTGGCGGCGGAGCCAACTCCAAAAAGTATACGATCTACTCACTGCGACACACGGCGATCTGCATGCGGATCATAAAAGGTGCCGGGCAGGTCGATATTTACACACTGGCAAAGAACGCTGGCACGAGCGTTGACCAGATCGAGCGATTCTATGCAAAGCATCTGCCGATCAGTCCTGAGCTTGCCCGGAACCTTCAGCAATTTGTGAAGCCGTAAGTCGGTGGGCTGCAATCGAGCCAATCACGTCGCTTGAAAATCTATTGCTCCTCAGGAGCACGATGAGGTCGTTTGGAAAGGTCCAGAGGTTTAGCCTTCCTGAGTTTTTCCAAGAAAGTGACAGACGAGTAAAAGTCATCAAGGGGAACAAACAATGCATCTTTCTCAGCCCATTCACGCATTTGCTTTTTACAGTGGTCCTTCCACGAAAACACTTCGACATTCCAACCGATTCCGTGAAGTCTTTTAATGTCCGAAAAGAACCCGATTCCTTCCTCGAAGCCGCTACCATCACCGCTGAGCAGGACTAATGTCTCAGGAGGATTATAGTCATAGCCCAACCGCAACATGCGAGTTTGTAAGGCTTGATCGACGGCTTGCTCCTTTCCAGAAGCTGCGCCACGTTCATAAAGCTCCGGCTTTTTTCCAGTTAGCTTTTCGATGTGCCCCCAAACGCTATCGGTTGGTGGCGGGACTGAGCCGACGCAAAAAACTTGTTCGATCGGTCGAGAATCCGCCGCCAAATCAATCAAGCTTTCAAAGTTAATTCGAAAACCGTCGGATTTGTACTCAAGCTTGTCGCAAACAGATCGACCAGAAACAAAAATGTTGGAATTGTCCCAAACGATGTGCACTCGATCAGCCATGACAGTCCCCCACGATTTCTGGGCACGACTACACGAAGGTATGTGCAAATTGTAGGGTAAATTCGGAAGGCGCACGTCTTTGATTTTTACTGCGAGGGCGACGACCAAGCCGCCCCCGCGTCAGCACGATCACCGCTTCACAATCGTCTCGATTGCCGCGTCAAGCTCGCCGCCAGCGGCAGCGGCATAGAAGGCATGAAGCACATTCGGCACATCGCCGAGCTGCTTCACGAACACGGCGTTGCCATCCTTGCTGAGTGCGATCGGCTTTGAACCATATTTGCACTGCACATAGCAGCCACCATCTTGCTCGAAGAACCATGACCGGACGACACGCTGGCGCTGAACACGGACCCGTTCGCCGGCATCGTTCTTGGTCCAGCGCGGAGCAGTGACGGTATATTGCTCACCCTTGATGGCTGCATCAGCGGCGCTGAGTTGTTCCTCAATGGCTTTGAGCAGCTTCTGGCGACGTGCCTCTACCGGGCTGACTGCATTGCGCCGGGCGATGGACTTGATCGTAAGCTTGGCAAGTGACGACATGATTGCATTCTCCTTCGTTGAGAATGCGAATTCTGATTCCATCCAACTGATATTCCTACCGAATTCCTGCCAGCAGTATGCGCCAGACCTAAAAGTTTTAACTTTCGGGGGCGCTATGTTGCGTCAGCCGACAGGTGTGTTAGCGTCAACCAAGTTGGGGACAGGGGCACCATGCCGGACAAAAAAATACTCGATGCCGAGCTGCAAAAAATCCAAACCGATGCGGTTGATCAGGTCACTAAACACCAGAGTGCCCGGGATCTGCTGTATCAAAATCTGGCAGCCGCATACATTTGGTGGCGGCAGGCTGACAAACAGGAAGACTACCTTAACAATCTTTATGCCGCGAACGGGATTGCTCATCAAAACAGGGGAAACAGACCTAATTTCAATCCCTTGGTCAAGCTCGTATTCAAGCTGCCGGCTGAGAATAATCCGACTACAAGTCAGTGGGCTGGAGCGATCTTAGCTCTCCACGATTACTTTGACGATAACCCGCAAATATTCGATCATCGCCCCGACCCTGTAGGGGAACTCACGGCGCATATTCGGGACAGTGGCGGTGTTAATGGATTGCGACGGAAGCAAAGCGATGAGATTGAGGGCTTGGAGGACGATTCTGCTCCAGCGCCCAAGAAGGGGATAAAGCCTAAGAAACCTGACAAAAAACGGCTGAAGACGGAGCGCGAGGTCGTTTCCCACAAAAAGTCGCAGATTGAAGTCTCAGCAGGCATCTTGACCGTTGATGTCGGTACGGTTGCCGCCAATGACGACAATCTCCTTATCCTGCTCGCGAGGCGCGACAAGCAGACTGGCAAGCTCGTGATCGTCGGGACCACGAACGACAATGGGGTGGTCAATCAGGCTATTTTGGAATGCGTGGAGATCGATCTCAGCAACACGACCCCGAGCCTGCGAGTTCTGATTGAGTGCCTCAAGCCCCATTGCGTCCCCCGCGTGTTGCACAAGCGCATGGTACGAGATAAATTTTTCACGGCACATCTGGTCCCCGCAGATGATGACGGCAACACGAGTACCCGGCGGGAAATGGCTCGCTTGGTGATCACCAAGCAGGGCACCATTCTGGTCAGCAAATCACTCAGCGACGCGAGCCTGACGACCATCTCCCATCCCAATCTGAAATTTGGCTTGGAATATGACGTTTACCTTCGCGGCAATGATCGACATTGGCTTGAAGCCGATCTGATCAATGAAGATCAGGTGTCTTTGTATAAGTCATCACCTAAGAAGAAGCTTGAAAAGGCAAGCGCTAAGACAAAGGCTTCCAAACAGCTTGTTTTGACAAACGAGTTAGCAAAGACGGACCGAAACATATACTTCTACGATATGGATTCTCTGGCGGAAGATATCAATTACCAACCGACTGTCATCGGTTATGATAGTTTTACGTTTGATTGGGAAATCAATGCCAGCAAGAAATTCGTGGACCGTTTCTATAAGCAGGCGCTCGATCCATGGCTGGTGCACGTGAAAAAGAACATTCACACAAAAGACAACAAGTGCATGACCCTCGTGGTTGCCGACGATCATATCGAGGCGCAGTCACATTATCAGCCCAAGGCACCTGGCGCCGACAAGGTGAGCGGTTACACTCGGTACGGCGAGCAATATCAGACACTGGCGAATGGTGATGCGACCATTGATCGCAAACCCGACGCCGTGACCGCGATCACCGTGTCCCCGCTAGATATCGCCGAGTTGTTTGCCACGGTTGCATCGATGCATACCGGTGGAAATGTGGTCATTCGCGGCAATGCTCACATCATGATGGTCAGCTACGTAACCGCAACCGCGAAGCACACTGCCTTCGTGCCAGCCTGCGACCATACCGGAAAGCGAGATGCTACCCACTTCACCCGGTATGCGCAAAATGGCTAAAGGCGCGGACCTAACAGCGCGATATGAAGGCTACGCTGTCTACCTTCCTTCGTTGCAGCAGCCCTACGCCCAGTTTGCGACCAAGAAAAATAAAGAGGTGCGCGACGGTGATGTGCCGAAAGGCTTTCGCATCCCTGACCTGAATTTCTTCGATCCCGAAAGCCGATTATGGAGCTGCGGCTTCGCCCTCTACAGCGCAGGGCAGTTTGAAAACGCATCGATCCATAACCGCGATATCGTTGCCGAGCGTGATCGAACCAAAGGAACTGTCGTGGGTGACAGTGGAGGCTATCAGCTTGGCACTGGAAAAATCACGAACAAAAGGGAGAAGGCGGCGCTTGATCGCTACGTGAATTCACCCGAGCAGCAATATGCGAATTGGCACAGCACCGGCTTCAAAGAGCGGACCCTCGCATGGCTCGACCTCTATTGCGACTACTCGATGACGCTCGACATGGTGCTTTGGGCGAGCGAAGAACATACGGGCAATAAAAAGAGTCAGCTCCGGAAGCTCAGCGCACAGCAACTCATTCAATTGAGCGTCGATAACCTCCGCTATTTTTCTGACCACAGAGGCACAAATCGGGGCAAGGGCACGAAGTTTCTCAATGTCTTGCAGGATGTTGGCAATGGGTCCGGCGACGCGTGGTATGACGCGGTCAAGGATTTCGAGTTTGAAGGCTGGGCATTCGGTAGCGAGACGCGGTTTTTAGGAAACAGCCTGCTGTGGTTGCGTCGGTTGCTCGATGACAAGAAGCTCGACAGGTCAGAATGGATTCACGTGCTTCAAAGCTCCCCGCCGGTCATGAGCGTGGTCTACACGGCGATCCAGCGATCATTGATCGAGGTCCTCGGCAGGGATATCCGGGTCAGCTATGATAGCAGTTCGCCACATCAGCTGGCGGGCAAGCAACGCGCGCTGGTCAGCAAACCTGTTTTCACGGACAAGCTGAAAACTTGGAAAATGAGCAGCCAGCGGATTTGGCAAAACATACAGATTGCCCAGCGCAAGGTGGTTTTGCCACTTCCTGAGGATTCACCGCTCTCAAAATACATTGATATGAATGACTTGGTCTATCATCAGGGCTTGTACAAGCACAGCCGGGTTGACTCTCTCAGTGAACATCTGATCGCCAACCACAACCTGTACACGTATCATGCAGCCACACTCGATGCCTGTGATCTCGTGTTCAAAGAGGGCATCAAGGATTGGTCAGCCGTGCCCGGCGAGTTGCAGGATTTTGTTGCTCTAGCAGATGAATTTTTCAAATCCGACAAGCCAGACGTTTTGCTTCAAAATTATGCCGGTGCGCTCAAAGCCCTCAGCAAGAGCAAGTAGATCATCCCGCCAGCACCAGCTCCACAGCATCCTCATTGACCAGCGCATGGCACTTCTCACTGAGGGCAATGAAGCGCATCCCGACCGGGCGATATCGCGGCAATGCGACCATTTCCTCACCAGCCCTTTGTAATCGGCTCGCGCAGATGGCAACGACTCCAATGCTGGGTTCTGCTTTTTTGAATTGCAGCGTTCTTAGATAACATTCGCTCTGACCGAGCCAGTCTTGGCTAAAATCACTTCTGTTATTAATAACGCCGACTTCCCTTAATAGCTCAAATACCTGATATAATGTGTTTATTTTCATATTAATTCTCCGTTGATAAATACTTTAGTCGGTACGAGTTTTGAGGGCGTTTCGACTTGTATTTATCTGTGGAGCATGTCGAGTGCGGGACTTAACCAGATCCCGCACTCATATGTCGAAACATAGAGCCTTATTTGTGCGTCGAGATTGCCAGCCTGCTGTTGCCGTCGGAAATTCGCCTGCTCATCCCGCTTCCCACAGAGGCGAGACAACAAAGTATCAAGCGCGGCTCTCAGCGCGAGATGCAGGAGCAGGACAGAGACCGCGACAGCGGGACCCTGCAGTTGGCATGACGGTATTCGACTGGCTGTCATGACGATGCGTTGCGAACACAACTCATCACACGTTTGAGGTAACAGCGTAACCCTACCTCCCATTGGTGCGTGTGCAGTCGGTGGCTCAGACCCATGCGAATGTCGCATAGCCACAATGAGCGATAAGCCTCATTGTGGCTAAACCAATCGAATGCCCAGAACCAGATATCAGAAATAATGAATCCAAATGACGCGATAAGGATTGGGTCAGTTTGAGCGAAAGCGAAAACGATAAACCCAATCCGAAATCGCATGAGGACGAACAGTCCGCATCTCAGTTGCTGAGAAACAATTCCCCCAAAGAGACACAAGTTTCAAATGAACGCTTCGACGATCCACGTCCATTTTCTCCCATTAAGAAATACTCAAAAATTAACAGGACCGAGTCAGGTCATTGGAATTCAATCATTCTCGTCTGGCTGGAAATCGGTAGGACCAACTCACTGATTAATATATATTTCTGTCATCGAAAATATTAATCAGGAGCCGGAAATTGGCAAAGGCAAAGGTACTCAGCAAGGACGAAATCAAGCGTGTCATGCGCCTGGCTGAATGCGGGAGCAACGGGGAACGCGACAAGCTGGCTCTGGCTCTCAGCATTCATGCCGGGATGCGTGTCGGGGAAATTGCTGCACTGACAATCGGTGATGTTCGCGGGATCGATGGACGGGCAGTCGAGGTCATTCACCTGACCAAGCATCAGACAAAGGGCAATCGCTCGCGGCGCGTGTTCATCAGTGACGATTTGCGAAAGCTGATCACCAGTTACCTTGCCGATCGATCCCATGTCAGTGATGGCACGGCGCTCATCCGCAGCACTCGCACTGGCGGGCATTTCAGCAACATCAGTCTCAGTCTTCGGATGAAGGCAATCTATCGCTCATCTGGAATCAGCACGAGCAGCCATGCCGGTCGTAGGACGTTCGCAACACGCAAGAACGAGCTGGGGATCGGGATGCGAACGATTCAGCAGCTTCTCGGTCACGCGAACATCGCGACCACAGCGTTGTACTGCGATGTTTCCGACGATCAGCTCACCAACGCTGTCAACGCGATCTGATTGAAAAAGTTAAAACATTTAAGTTTGGAGCGCGTAAAATGAACACATATTGGGCACACGTTCGCATTGCTGTCGGGGCTTTCATTCGAGTTACCGTTCAAGCCGATAATCCCTACATCGCAACTCAAATGCTCAAAGCGCTATATGGGGACAAGTTGATTTCGGATTTTGCCAGTCTGGTTGTCTAGCCAATTTCGAGATTTATTCGCACTTTGACTCAGTGCTAACCTTAGATGTTTCGTCGTAATCCAATGATCCAGACGTCTCCCACTTATCGGCATCCAGAGTTTTACTAAATTGTTCAACTTTGATGCTATCTGGAGAAATCATGGATACCTTTACTGTTATGTCGTCCTTTAATGGTCTGGATTCTCCTACCAATAATTCACCTGTTGTGAGATTCACTGTGCTGTAAACTTTCTGGTGAAATATGAAACTAGCACCTGAGAATTCATATGAAAATTCAATATTATCAGTATCAGTCGATTTGTGAGTGGGCAATCCATCAGAAAACACCATCTGACCCATCTCAGCGTCGTATGTAATACGAAACGCGGGCTTCACATTGCAGTCTAAGCCCCACCCAGACCATTTGTGCTGCGATACGTATTTCAGTACGGCACGCCCATCTTCCGGCAAGGTTTGCTCTGCTTGTGCGGTCTCACCGGAGTTGTCTGGATTCCCGCTACAACTGACCAGCGCGATCATCGCAGCCGCCGTCACCAAAAGAAACTTGCCCCGCATATTCCCCCTCCAAGCCAACTCACCTGATGAGACAGCGATAGAGCTAGACCTACGGAAGTCCCCCAAATTCTTCTATATTATATAAGAACCTTATATATTATGGAATAATTAGGTAGGAAACGTCCCGCATCCATCATAACAACTTTATTACATAAAAGGGATTTCTAAGAGAAGATCGGTACATGCCTCCCGTTGCTAAATATTGTGAGCACGATCTATTTTCAATTGAGGGACAAATTGCCTTCTTTTTGATCGAGTGCGAGCGGAGCGCCGGAGAGATATACGAATATGTAGGCGCTAGTCAGCCGACGATTTCCAAAAGAATTGGTAGGATGCTCGATCTCGGGATGATCGAACTGAAAAGCTCGACCGGCGACCGGCGTGTGTCGATCTATGGCGTGACAGACAGCTTCCGGAGCTATCTTGCTGAAACGAACATGACGAGGGTCATTGGGGAAATCATTCTTCACGCGCCGAAATCCGTTGATTGACGCTGCCGTTCAAGCCGATAATCCCTACATCGCCACTCAGATGCTCAAGGCGATGTACGGGGAAGGATTTCGCCTGCCCGGTCGGCTGAGCTACCCGGTGTCAGATGCGGCGAACTCAGGGCGATGAAAAATCGGTTCCGGTCAGCCGTAAAAGGGATGACTCGTTAACAGATGTGCGGTATCTGCAACTCTCCGGCTTTATCGAGCGTGTCAGGGTGACCTTATGAAGAAGAAATTTCTGAAGCCCTTTGCAGCCACAGTTGGGACGCTAATCGCGTCCACTAGCGCAAATGCTGCTGTTTCTCCGATCCCCGAGGCTGTGAGTCTTTACGCTGCCAGTGCAGGAAGTGTCGCGGGCGGCGACGTGGTGCTTGGGCATGCAATTGGAGATGTGCAGAACGCCGCGCACGCTTCGCACGCATCTCATTCCTCGCACGCATCGCATGCTTCGCACGCCTCAAGTGCGTATTGAGCTGCGACACATAGTCCTTTTCTAGGGATATATATGTCTGGTCCTGACACAAAGCAGGCGTCTTTTGACGTCGTGTTTCCGCTTGCCATGTTCAGCTTGGAGGCACTTAAGCGAGCGGCGTATGTTCTGATGGCACGAGCTACGGTAGCCTTTGAGACGTCGAATTTAGAGGTTCGTTGCACTATTATACCAACCACTGAGACGATGGACCTCCAACTCTTGGAACGGGATTTTCGCCGCGAAGTGATAGATCAGGACCTTCGAATGGAAATCGAGGCTCGCACCGAGCCCATGCGGAATGCCATACTGGGGCTCACTTTTTCCCGAACGGGCTTGCAGGGATGAGCAAGTTTCAAGCGTTAGAACGCTATGAAAATTCGCTGAAATCTGGATATCGACTTCTACCCTTCCGCTTTACCCAATTGAGCGGCGACGATTATGTTCTCTCCAATCTTGTGGGAGAATTCGTTGTCCTAAAGCGTTCGGTTCTGAATGATTTTTCCAAAGGCTGCCTGCTCCCTCACGATCCCGCGTTTGAGGAACTTAAATCAAAGCATTTTCTGATCGACGATGATTCGAGCGTGGTCGTCGACCTGCTAGCATTGAAGCTGCGCACAAAGTTGGCGCCGCTCGCCAACTTCACCGCTCTGCATCTCTTCGTGACAACGTTGCGCTGCGATCATTCCTGCCCCTACTGTCAAGTTTCTCGGGCTAATGATGATCGCCAAGAATTCGACATGTCGGAAGAAACGGCGCTTAAATCCATCGATCTCGCATTCCGATCTCCATCGCAAGTCCTGAAATTCGAATTTCAAGGCGGGGAGTCTCTGCTCAACCTCAATCTGATTCGATTCATCATCGAAGAGGTTAAGAGGCGAAACGCTGAACAGCGTCGTGACATCCAATTTGTCATAGCGACCAATCTTGCCTTGTTGTCCGACGAGGCAATTGAGTTAGCGCGTCAGCACGACGTTCTAATCTCGACATCATTGGATGGTCCGGAGGAGTTACACAACCGCAATAGACCTCGACCGGGAAATGACTCCTATAAAAGGACCATCGAGGGCATCCAACGCGTTCGTCGTGAACTTGGTCGTGATCGGGTCGGTGCTCTGATGACCACTACAGCGGCAAGCCTGAGCCTGGTCAGGGGCATCATCGACGAGTACATCGCTCAAGATTTCCGGGGCATATTCCTGCGCCCGCTATCCCCCTATGGCTTTGCAATTAAAACAAAGTTTTACCAAGCTTACGATCAATCGAAGTGGTTGGAATTCTATTTCGAAGGCTTGGACTACATCATCGACCTTAACCTCAAAGGCTTCGGCTTCACCGAGTATTATGCCGCGATGGTGCTACGTAAGATGCTTACGCCATTCCAGCCCGGATATGTGGATCTACTCAGCCCATCAGGTGCTGGCGTGGCTGCTGTTGTCTACAACTACGATGGAGATGTGTATGCGTCCGATGAAAGTCGGATGCTGGCGGAGATGGGCGATAAGAGGTTCTGCATCGGCAATGTGCATTCCAACACCTACGAAGAAATCTTCCTGAACGACACGCTGCTTGAGGCGCTGGAAAGCTCATTCGCTGCAAGCGTCCCGATGTGTTCGTGGTGCGCCTTCGAACCCTATTGTGGTGCGGACCCGGTATTCCATCATGCGACACAGTCCGACTTCGTTGGCAAAAAGCCTTTGTCGGCATTCTGCAATCGCAACATGTCGGTGTTTAAGGGGCTGATCGAGCGGATGAACAGCCGTCCGGAAGTGCGCGAGATTTTCGAACGCTGGGCGTATATGTGATGATTGTTCTTGGCACTCAATCGGCTCGTTACTCGGGCGAAATTCCTGTCTTTGAGCGTCGGGCAGTTCGCGCTTCAACTGATCCGTATCGCCCAGAAGCACTACGCAAGCGCGAGGCTTTTCTCGTAAACGGGGACAGCGTTCCTGAGGGTTTCGGCTGGTATATTTTCGTCAATCGTCCTGTCACGGCAGTCAATGCGCCGACTATCGAACTGCCCTCAGATTTTGATTTCCTCGCTGATGGCGATGTGCTGCGTCTCACCCCCACTAAGAATTCTCTGAGGGTACTGTTTCGCAGAAATGCGTCGGTTAACAGCTTCCTTCTCACAGAGCGTTGCAACAATTTCTGTTTGATGTGTTCGCAGCCGCCGAGGAACGTCAACGATGGATGGATCGTTGACGAGATTCTCGAAGCATTGCCTCTAATCGACACTGACGTACCTGAGATCATGTTCAGTGGCGGGGAGCCGACGCTGCTAGGGAGCCGCTTTCTCGACCTCGTAAGGGCTTGCAAATCGTATCTTCCTCGTACCGCACTTCATATCCTTTCCAATGGACGGTCATTCTCTGATCCCGCTTTTGCCAAGTCACTCGGCGACATTGGTCACCATGACATCATGGTCGGGATTCCTGTCTATTCAGACTTGGCACACGTCCACGATTACGTCGTTCAAGCTGATGGCGCTTATGATGAAACCATTCGAGGTATCTTGAACCTCAAGCAGACCGGTGTGCCTGTAGAAATTCGCATCGTCATGCATAAGCAAACGGTTCCACGCCTCTCCGCTTTGGCAGAATTCCTAACCCGGAATTTGCTCTTCGTGGAGCATGTAGCGCTAATGGGGCTTGAGATGACGGGGTTCACGAAAGCTAATCTTGGCGACCTTTGGGTCGACCCGGCAGACTATGCGGAAGAGCTGAAAAGGGCGGTCGGTATCCTTGATCGCGCGAAGATCAAGACGTCCATTTATAACAGCCAGCTTTGCCTCATCGACAGATCAATCTGGCGTTTTGCGCGGCGCTCGATCAGCGATTGGAAGCAGGAATATATGCCTGAATGTCAGAGCTGCGCAGTTATGGATCAATGCGGTGGGTTCTTTTCATCTGCGGAATTGAAGTATAGCTCACATATTCAACCTATTCCTTGCTAGTAGCTATCGAGGGCGGCGATATGCATTTTGATCGCCAAATCACCACCGCCATTGTGATGTGCATGTCTCTGTCGGCATGCGGCAACGGCGGCGCGGATGCCGCTACTTACGCTCGTGCGCAAACGCATGAAAATTCCGAATTCGATGAGGATGCCGCCAGAGATCAAGCCGCCGCCGATATCAACGGTCAGACATTCCAAGATGTAGGCGACACATCTCGTTGCACATCTGATTGTAGCGGGCACGATGCAGGCTTCCAGTGGGCGCAAGACAACAATGTTGCGGATACCTCTGATTGCTCGGGAAGCGGCTCGTTTGAAGACGGTTGCGAAGCCTATGTCGAAGAGCTGGATAATCGAGTGGAGGAAGCTCGTGGGGACAGCAATTCGGATGATTAGTATCGCCGGAGAGGTGCCAAGCCAACGCGCAGGTGATTTCAAACCTAAAACTTTTAAGTTCGGGATTTTGGGATGCGGAAATAGGCGACGTTTTTGGGACAGGTCGCTGCAATGGCGGCATTCAGAAACATCAGGTCAAATTCCAGATTGTCAGCCAGCAGCTCGGCACCGTCGATGAAATCGAGAAAGTCGGATAGCGCGGCATCAATGGATCGGCAGTGAGCAAGCTTGGCATATGTCGTGCCGATGAACTTCTCAGCAAATGGCAACATCGGTCGCGGAGGCTTCACCCATTCATCAAAGCAATCGTCTGGATCGAAACGGTTCACGGCACGAAATCGGATGATATCGCCATCAATCGGATTCAGGTTTGATGTTTCCAGATCGATGATAAGCTGACGATTGCCCCCACGAGCGCCAGCGCCAACATCCAGCATGTCTGCTTCGATCACCATATTCGCCCGCAATGCGAGCAAGCCGTTTGCGCCCATTGTACTCTCCGTTCTGAGAGTATTTATGCCAGCCCCGATCCCCAGAAGTGCCCCTTACCCAATCACGATGAGCTTGCCGTCTTCGGCAGTCTCAAAATTCGCGTGATCGGGATGGTTCAGCACATGTCGTCGCTCATATGCGTCAGGACAAGTCTCTTGGGTCGCAAGAGTGAACAAGATCATCAATTTGTTGTGAATTCAGTTACCAAGATTCAGGCTTGTATCCTGACATGCTTGCACAGCTTTTTTGATTACATCCGCAGAATCACCCAAATCAAACGCATCGGATACGGATGCATAATGAAAGTCAGTTAATTCTATTACCATCCTTCGCGAAGTCAGCATATCTGTCAGTATACGAGCGCCTGGAGTTCCCAATTTTAGGTCAAATATATTTGCAGTTCGTCCATTATAACTGGCTGATACAGTGTAGGGTTCTGCGCCATCGAAACGAAACTTTGCATCCCGATTGGCACCTGATCCATACCTTGAAACTGTTTGCCCCAAATACTCTTTGGAAAGTAAGCTAATGTAGATAGAGCCAGGACCATTGGTGTCACATTTTACAATAGGAGTTATCTTTCCACTTAAGTTTATAGCGGCTATACCCCTTTGTGCATCCGTCATTTCATCCTTGATAATTTGAAACGTATTTTCTGCTTGAGCAGGCATGGCTACGGCTAACATTACACAGAAAATTGTGACAGAAAGCTTTTTCGACACGGGGCACCTCTTCCATCCATTCTTATAATACTGCCTATCTTAAAAAGTAAGCCAGCGAATGCAATCACTTTTATTTCTAATGCGTTCGATTGGATAAAGCTTGCCCAGCTTAGCCTATCATCTGTTATACTCACATTGCTGATAGCCAGTTTCGGAACCGCTTGAGCCGCAGCTGGCAGGGCAAGCGGCAGCGCGCCTCTGCTTGTGGGTAGAGCGTCATGCCCTGTGAGAATCCCTCAGCGCCATTCCGGAATCTGCGCTGTCAGTCTGCACTGGTCAACGTCCGGCTACTGAGGGAGCTGCGCTGGACAAGGAATCGGCGGTTCGATGCGCGCAATCGACAACGACGATCCACGTCCCCGATATTGGTGGATGTGATTTCGACTTTGTCTCTGAATTGAAATTCAACGGCGTCAGCTGTCAATCAAATCGCTGCTCGATCAATGACCAGTCATCTTCGAAGGGCATCAGATCAGCATGTGTGACGGCATGATGCGTAGTCTGAGCATTGCGGGGGCGTTGCCCGCCATGCTTCGCCAAGTATGCACGATAGTTGTCAGAGATTTGAGATTGCAGCTTACGTTGTGTGAGGATGAAGAACCGATCGCCGCCGATCCTTTCCCCGACGAGTACAAAAACATAGATCAAATCGGGGTCTAGCTCTTCATCGATGGCATCGACGTTTTGGATGTTGCCGTTGATCGAAATGTTGAGGAAGCGCGTCGCATCAAAATGAACTGAACCAGTGCGCCACGCCTTAACTTGGAGAGCTTGAGTCTTCCCGTTTTTGTAAGTTAGCAGGTCAATGTCTGGCACATTGCCCGCGAAGGCTGTCGCTACGATGCCACGTCGCCCTAACTCAGCCACCACAAGGCTTTCGCCAATTTGCCCTACTAGCTGAGTCTTGAAGCTACGCGCCAATGTATCCAACCCCCTGTGAACAGCCACACGGCATTCTGGATTAGGGGTATCAGCGTGCGCTGGTAACTGTCCAGCTGCTGAGGGAGCTTCTCTGGACAAGGGATTGGCGGCATAGCGAATGGGCTGATGGATCAGTCGCTGGCGATAAATACGATATGCTTATCTCAGAGATTTCCTCCCCAAACACGCGCAAGCCAGCGAAGGCGAGAAAATCGCTCAAGCCGATAAAGCCGCTCAAAACGATCAAGCCATCAAAGAAGACACTCCCGACGATCAAACCGCTCAAGCCAGCCGACGCCATGATCGCTGCCAAAAATCGAAATGTCGAGGTAGCCAAGATGGCGTTGAAGCGAGAGAAGGAGTTTCAGCGAAGGCATCGGAAGCTGGAGAAACAGCGCAAAGCTCGGAATCCATCATCACGCTGAGAAGTCCGGATCGCCAGATATTCCTGCATAGAGAGTATTGATCCAGACAAGGATTGCACAATGCTGCGATTCTCAATTGTTCATTGCTGATTTGGATCAATCGTTCTATCCGGCGCTCCAGCCCATTGAGGTTGCGGGTCAATCAGAAAAGATAAATTCAATGGATCATGAGACGCTTCTCACGTTGGTGACTGACATTGTGTCATCGCATGTCAGCAACAACACTGTTCAGCCAGATAAACTGGGTCACCTGATTCAGTCCGTTTATACGGCATTGTCGAATGTCGGTGCTCCTGTACCGGTCATCGAAGAGCAGCGTGAGCCAGCTGTCTCGATCCGCTCGTCGGTAAAGTCTGATGCGATCACCTGTCTTGAGTGCGGCAGGAAGATGAAGATGATCAAGCGTCATCTGACTACCGATCACGGACTGACACCTGCGGAATACAAGGCTCGCTGGAACCTGAATGCAGATTACCCGCTCGTGGCGCCTGAATATGCCGCTAGACGCAAGGAGCTTGCGATCAAGATCGGTCTCGGTCGCAAGCCGGGAACAGGCAGGAAAGCTGGTCGCCCGAAAAAGGTAGTCGCTGCCTGATGAAGTGCGAGGGGAGCTTCGTGCTCCCCATTTCGCAGCGTTAACAGGTGCTTAGCCGCGACGGTGAGTGAGCGGCAAAATCGACTCGCAGGAGTTTATTACAGTTTATTACTTTTTGGGCGCACTGAGAGAGCGTCTTGCGACGCGCTCAAAGTATTGAATTGTATAAGAAAATATGGTGAGCCCAGCTGGGTTCGAACCAGCGACCTACTGATTAAAAGTCAGTTGCTCTACCGACTGAGCTATGGGCCCTCACCAAGGCCCCCGCGCTTAGGGAGCGGGCCTCACTAGGTCAAGCTCCGGGTCAAACGCGCGTTTAGCTGCGCGAGGGACAAGCCCGAAACCGGATCGTGCCAGCCGGGCGCAATCGCGGCGGCGGGGCCGAGCACGAACTTGCGGCTGCGGAAGGATATGTGCGGCACGTTCAGCCCCGGCGTCGACCACATGCCATGATCCCACAGGATAATATCGAGATCGAGCACCCGCGGCCCCCAGCGCATGCCGCCCCGCCTGCGCCCGAATTTCCGCTCTATCGCCTTGAGCTTGGCCAGCATCCGCTCCGGATCGCGCTTGCTGCGCATCACCACGGCGGCATTGGCATAGCGCCTTCGCGACGGGCCAAGCGGCGCAGTATCGATCACCCGTGATACCGCATCGACCTTGCTGCCGAGTGCCGCCACGGCCGCCTGCAGCACCTGGCGCGGCGAACCGTGCCGTGCATGGCGCTGGTTCGAGCCAAGCGCGATCAGATAGCGGTGCTTCATATGTCTTCGCTCAGCCGGCCATAGAGCTCGGGCCGGCGGTCGCGGAAGAAGCCCATGCCGGCGCGGTGTTTTGCTGCCCGGGCGAGATCGAGCGTGGTCAGCAACACGCCGCTTTCCGCGCTGCCGAATTCCGTCACCAGATCGCCCCATTCGTCGGCAATGAAGCTGTGGCCATAGAAGTTCTGGCCGTCCTCCGTTCCGATGCGGTTGGCAGCGACCACCGGCATGCAGTTCGACACCGCGTGCCCCTGCATAGCCCGGCGCCACATGCGGCTGGTATCGAGCCCCGTGTCATAAGGTTCGGAGCCGATCGCGGTCGGATAGAGCAGCATGTCCGCCCCCATCAGCGCCATGGCCCGCGCGCATTCGGGATACCACTGATCCCAGCAGATCCCGATGCCGATCCGCGCGCCGCAGACATCCCAGACCTTGAAACCCGAATTGCCGGGGCGGAAATAGAACTTTTCCTCATAGCCCGGCCCGTCGGGGATGTGGCTCTTGCGATAGGTGCCCAGCACTTCGCCGTCTGCGCCGATCATCGCCAGCGTGTTGTAATAGTGCTGGCCATCGCGTTCGAAGAAACTGGTGGGGATCACCACTTTCAGCGAGGCGGCCAGCGCCTGCATCGCCAAGACCGAGGGATGCTCGGCTGTCGGCCGGGCCAGAGCGAACAGCGATTCGTCCTCGACCTTGCAGAAGTAGGGCCCCGAAAACAGCTCCGGCGGCAGGATCAATTGCGCGCCTTTGGCGGCTGCCTGCTCGACCAGAGCCGAAACAGCAGCGATATTCTCCGCCTCATCGGGGGAATTGAGTGCCAGTTGCAGCGCTGCGACAGTGATTTTGCCCATGTCCTGCGCCTACCAGCCGCGCTTCGGCTTGAGAAGCGGGATCGTGGAAAATGGCCGATTTGTGCCGGTTCGGCGGGCTTTGGGCTGGCGCCGGAAGGGACTTTGCAGGATTGGAAGTTGACGAAGCTTAGGCCAAGGGCGTGTGTGCGCGTGAATGACCTTTGCGGGCGCGGGGAGCATTTTTGGCTTGACCTTCAAGGACTTGGAGGGAGGAGTTGGCAGCAAGGGAAATTGCCACAATCGGCCGGTGTAGGAAAGACTGCGCGCGCGCCGGGCTGCATGGCACTCATTGGCTTGCGCGGCACGATGCTCCGATTACCCCAGGCCCATTGGCTTCTCACCCAGCAGCGTAACCCGCTGCATCCGCCGCCGCTCGGTATAGTCTGCCACGGCATAATGCTGCACGGCGTGATTGTCCCAGAACGCGATATCGCCGACTGACCAGCTATAGCGCAGCTGGAATTCGGGCGATTTTATGTGTTCGAACAGCATGGCCAGCAGGGCGGAACTTTCCGGCTCCGACAGGCCTTCGATGCGGCTGGTATAGAGGCTGTTGACGAACAGGCGCCGCCGCCCGGTTGTAGGGTTCTGCGTGACCACGGGGTGCGAAACCGGCGGTTTTGGTGCCGGGGTGCCGGGGGCATATTGATTGCGCGCGCCGGCGCTGGCGAGCATGGCACTGGCTAATACCAACCTGCACTGACTACAACCCACGCGCCCATTTGCGGCGTCCGATGGTCATGATGCGCCACGGCTGATCGATGAGTTTGTTCCACGCCTCGCAGCAGTGGTCGATGATGTTGTCGTGGGATGTGAAGACCCGGTTGGA
>CANJCQ010000023.1 GCA_947473355.1 Sphingomonadaceae bacterium
GATATCCGCGCCTTCATCGAGCGACACAACGACAACCCAAGGCCGTTCAAATGGACCAAATCCGCCGACGAAATCCTCGCCTCAGTCAAACGCTTCTGCCAAAAGACCGAACAAACATTATGTGACGGACTTTAGATTCAGGTGACTAGGGGGAAGAAGACATCTCCGCCTCCCTACCGCCGCAGGAACGGATAGGCCTCGTAGTAAAACTCAAACCGCTCGCGCAGCTTTGCGGGCGACACTCCGAAATCGCGCTCGAGATGATAGACGATCTGGCCATATTTCCCGCGCGGGTGGCTCTCGATATAGTCGGCGACATCGCGGTTGGCCTGATCGGTCTCGGGCAGGCCCGCCTTGCGCCGCACTTCGCGCACAACCGCCATGTCGTCCTTCATGAATGCATCGAAGGGCACGTCGACACTCTGCGCCTCAGGCCACAGATATCGGTCACGCACGCAGGCGCGCAGCAGCTTTTCGACACGGTCAGTCCAGTAAACCAGCAGGCCCTGGGTATCGATCGTCGGATAGCTCATGCGTTCGCCATAGGCGATCATGGTGATCGCTGACTGGATCACCTCGACCGGATCGCGATAAGTGATCGCCGCGGTGGCATCGGGGAAGACCGCCTTGAGCACCGGCAGTTGCTCGAGATGCTGCGGGCATTTGGTGACGAAGCGCTTCCTCGGCAGTCCCGCTTGCGCGTCCTGCCACTGGAAGATCTTGAGCACGGTTTTCATGTATTCATAGTGCTCGGTCTGGTCATGCGACAGGTGGTAATCACGAAACCCTGGCGAGCGGGCGAGCCATTCGAAATTGTAGCCGGCAAAATTGGGCCCCATCAGCTCGACATCTTCGTGGAAATGATCGGGCTCCATGGCATGCATCGCCGCGCTGAGCGGGTTCGAGGCCAGCTGCATCTCCCACTTTTCGGCAACACGGGTGTAGCGCGGATCGGAGCCGTCCGGGTTCATTGGCTCCCTTGGATTGGGCACCGGCGCATAAGTGCGCCACAGCGGGGTCGAGACGAGACGGCTGTCTGCTCCCAGCAGGTTAAGCAAGTGAGTGGTGCCCGAACGCGGCATCCCGACGACAATGATCGGGCGTTCGATCTGCTCGTCATGGATTTCGGGGTGGCGCTTCAGCAGGTCGTGGATCAGCAGCCGGTTGGAGGCATAGCGGATGGCATAGTCGAGCAGAAACTGGCGCTTGAGCGCAAAGGCGCGGGTGTCGCCGTTCCAGTCTGCCAGCAGCACCGCCAGCCGCTCGCGAAAATCATCCGGCCCGAAATCGGAAAGCCCCGTGGCCTCGCGTGCAGCGGAGAGGATCGCGTCCTCGGTGAGCCCCGGCGGATTGGCCTCGACCGAGGCAATGTAGCCCTTCATCTCGGGCGAAAGCTGCGGGTCTGTCAGATCGTCGATCGAATACTTCAGGGACATCGGGCCAAACTCTCCATTTATGGTTTGAGCTGATTGTGCATGAGCCTGCCCAGCGCGGCAAGCAGTGCTAGCCGCAGACCTCCATTGCTTCGCGCGCCAACCTGGCCAGTGCCGGGAACTGGTCCGCGCGCTGGCGGGCATTGGCCGAAGCCGCCGTGCCGCGCAGCACGCGCCCCTTGATGCCGTGGAAGATCGCGGCGAGGCGGAAGAAGTTGAAGGCGATGCAGAAATCATAGCTTTCAAAGCTGGAACGCCCGGTCCGCGCCACATAGGCAGCGACATATTCGGCCTCGCTCGGAATGCCGAGGGAAGCAATGTCAGCCCCGCCCAGCCCGGCGACAATCTCCGGCGGCATGCGGTACATCATCGCGTGATAGGCAAAGTCGGCGAGCGGGTGGCCCAGCGTCGAAAGCTCCCAATCGAGCACTGCCAGCACTTTCGGCTCAGTTGGGTGGAATATCATATTGTCGCAGCGGAAATCGCCGTGGACGATGGCGGTCTCGTCGCCTTCGGGAATCCGGGTCGGCAGCCATTCGATCAGCGCGTCCATATTGGCATCGCGCCCGGCCAGCTCGTCCTCGAGATACTGGCGCGACCAGCGGCTGATCTGGCGAGCGAAATAGTTGCCCGGCTTGCCGTAATCGCCAAGGCCGATTGCCTGATAATCGATCATGTGCAGCTGCGCGATGGCCGCGTTCATCGCATCGAAACAGGCGGCTCGTTCCTGACCAGACAGCTCCGGGAAGCTCGCGTCCCAGAAGATGCGCCCCTCGACCATGTCCATGACATAGAACCAGCTGCCGATCACCGTATCGTCGGTGCACAGGCCATAGACATGCGCGACCGGAAACTGCGCCGTACCCAGCGCCGAGAGGATCCGCGCCTCGCGGTCGACGGCATGGGCCCCGGCCAAGACCACGCCCGGCGGCTTGCGGCGCAGCACATAGCATTTGGCTGGCGTGACCAGCTTGTAGGTCGGATTCGATTGCCCGCCCTTGAACTGTTCGACTGATAGCGGCCCGGCAAAGCCCGCGATATTGGCTTCCAGCCAGCGGGTCAGCGCCATTTCATCGAAAGCGAAACCTTCGCGCACCGCCGTCGTGCCGCTGTTGGCATCATCCGCGACTCCGCTCGCGCCATCAGTCATTGGGCAGCCTTCCAGTCGCGCTTGATCTTCTTGGCGAGGCTCCACTTGTGGACCTCGGTCGGGCCATCATAGATGCGGAAGGCGCGGATCTCGCGGAAGACGCGCTCGACGATGGTCTTGTCGGTCACCCCGGTGCCGCCCATCACCTGAACACAGCGATCGGCCACCCGCATCAGGGCCTCGGACACAGCAACTTTGGCCATCGAGCTTTCGACAGTGCCCAGCGAGCCGCTGTCGAGAACCCCGGCGCACCAGTCGATGATCAGCTCGCACTGCTTAAGGTCGATCATGTTCTCGGCAAGCATGAAGCCAACGCCTTCGTGGTCGACCAGCAGCTTGCCGAAGGCCTCGCGTTTGCAGGCATAGTCGGTGGCGATCTCGTGGCAGCGGATGCAGGCGCCAAGCCAGCGCATGCAATGTGAAAGCCGCGCCGGCGACAGGCGGATCTGGGCCAGTTTGAAGCCCTCGCCGGGCTCGCCGAGCATCTGGCTGGCAGGCACGCGCAGGTTATCGATTGTGACTTCCGAATGGCCGCCGGGCATCGAATTATCGATGGTGTTAGGGACATGTTCGATGCGGATTGCCGGATCGGGCAGATCGACCAGGAACATGCAGGCGCCCTCATCAGCCTTTGCCATGATGATGCCGACCTTGGCCCCCAGTGCACCAGTGATGAAAGCCTTGCGGCCATTGATCACCCAGTGGTTGCCATCCATCTTGCAGGTGGTCTTCATCATCGAAGGATCGGACCCGGCGCCGTTTTCACCTGCCGGCTCGGTCATGAAAAAGGCCGAACGCGCGCGGCCTTCGAGCATGGGTTTGAGGAACCGCTCCTTGAGTTCGGGGCTGCCGACCTTGCTGAGCAGATACATATTGCCCTCATCCGGCGCATTGGTGTTGAGCGCCAGCGAACCGAACGGCGAGAGTCCGGATTTCTGCAGGACAATTGCGGTCTCGCGCTGGGTCATGTGGCCGCCATCGGGCAGCACATGCGGCGTCATAAGCCCCGCAGCGCGCGCTAGTCCGCGCATTTCATCGACCAGCTCGTCTGTCGGCGCCCCGTGATGGTCGCGGCGCGGGTCCTGCTCGTAGGGCAGGATAACCTCGCGTACGAACGCTTCAACCTTGGCGGCGATCTCCGCAGTCTTTGTCGCACCAGCACCGCTCATCGTGGCATCTCCTCGGGAAATGCCGCTGGCTATAGGCATTTTCTTGGAGTGCGCAAAACGGGAATCAGGTCCCGACGAGCGAATCCCCGATACCCGCCGTCTTGCCGCGCGTGATATAGACCTTGTCTCCGACGTGCGTCGTTTCGAACACCTTCTTGGCGAAGGCCTCGGGCATGCCGATGCAGCCGTGGCTGGCATAGCCCCATGCGACCTCAGTGGCATGCAAAGTGATGCCGTCGTCGGTCAGCCGCTGCATATAGGGCATCGGCGCATCGTAGAGATTGGAGACGTGGTGGCGCTTCTTTTCCGTGATCGGGAAGACGCCGGTCGGTGTCGGCTTTTCCTCGGTGCCGAGCAGCACCGCCGAGGCGCCGATTTCATAGCCATTGCGGAAAATCGAGATCACCCGCGCTTCGAGATCGACAGTGACGACAATGGGCCCGGCAGGCACATTGGCCTCGTCCCAGTGCCAGTCGCCATATTTGATCGGGCCGGAAATCGGCAGGATGCGCTTGATGACGAAGCGTTCGTCCGCAGGCGCGGGCGTGCTTGCTGCGGGCGCAGGTGCGGAAGCGGCGCTGCCAAAGGCCGTCGGCGCCGAGTGCCCGGCGGCGAGGACCGCACGCGGGCTCAGCGGCCGCTCGGGCGGCTTTGCCAACCAGATAGCGGCACCTGCGCCCAGCAAGCCGAGCGTGATCAATCCGAGCGCGATTGCCCCAGTGTTCTTCATATCCATGCGAACCCGTTAGCAACAATTGGTGAGCATTGTATAAACCACAATTGACCAGCGCTGAACGGCAAATCGTCAGCCCGCCAGCGCCGCCGCAGCTTTTGCAGCAGCAGTGATCGCCGCCACATCGGGCGCGCCCTTGGGTACCAGCCAGCTGCCGCCGACACACAGCACCGCATCGAGCGCCAGCCACTGGGGCGCTGTGGCCAGCGTGATTCCGCCGGTCGGGCAGAACTTCGCCATGCCGAAAGGCGCGGCGATGGCTTTGAGCGCCGCGATCCCGCCCGAGGCTTCGGCGGGGAAGAACTTGAACCGGGTGAGGCCCAGATCGAGCCCCAGCATGATGTCGCCGGCGTTCGCGGTGCCGGGCAGGAATGGAATGCCCGAAGCAACCGCCGCTTCGCCAAGCTTCGGCGTCAGCCCGGGCGAAACGATAAACTCCGCCCCCGCCGCCAGAACCGCATCGAGATTGGCGGGGTTCAGCACCGTGCCCGCACCAACGATGGCTCCCGGCACTTGCTTCATCGCCCGGATCACATCGAGCGCGGCGGCTGTGCGCAAGGTCACTTCGAGCACCGGCAGCCCGCCCGCAACCAGGGCTTCGGCAATAGGCACGGCGTGCGCCACATTGTCGATCACCAGCACCGGGATCACCGGCGCTTTGGCCATCAGTTGTTCGATAGGCGTCATGTGTGCTCCCTGGCAAAGGCAGCCGCAGCGCCGAACAGGCCGGGCTGGGGGTGGGTTATCAGTTTGACCGGAATTGATTCCATGCGCGGCTGATAGCGACCCTTGTCGCAAAACCGGCTGTGAAATTTGCTGCCCGCAATATGCGGCAGCAGCCGATTGGTCAGCCCGCCGGTCAGCACCACGCCCATGGCGCCATGCGCCAGCGACAGATCGCCGCAGGCGGCGCCATAGGCGGCGAGGAACATGGCCAGCGCGCGCCTCTCCTGCCCCGCCAGCGCCGCGGCCCACAGCGCGGCATCGTCGCGATTGTCAGCAGGATCGAATAGACGGATGATATCGCCCAGCCCCGGCCCCGAGACCACGCGCTCGATCGAGGTGCGGCCATGCTGCGCCGTGATCGCCGCCGAAACCAGCGCCTCATCCGCATCGAGCGGGGCGAAATGGACATGTGCGCCTTCGGTTTCCAGGATCACAATGCCCTGCTCGCGGCGCTGCAACACCGCGACGCCAAGCCCTGTCCCCGGCCCGATCACCGAGATCGCGCCGCGCACAGGCAGCGCCATATCGGGGCCGCAGACATGGGCGAAATCGCCCGGCGCCAAGGCATCCGCCGCATAGGCCATCGCGCCGAAATCGTTGAGCACCAGCGAGGTCTCAAGCCCAAGATCGCGGTCAAGCGTCGCCGGATCGACCACCCAGTGCGAGTTGACGAAGCGCACCGGCCCGCCGGTCACGGGTCCGGCGAGGCCGAATGCGGCGCTGCAAGGCAAGGGCTCGCCCAGTTGCGCGCCGAATGCCTGCCAGGCCCCGGCCAGCCCGGCATGGTCCTTTGCCGCCAGCACAATGGGGTCGCCCACCGAGATCACCTTGCCGTCTGCAACTTCGGCGAGGGCAAAGCGGGCATTGGTGCCGCCGATGTCGGCGACCGCTATGCGCATGGCCCATCCACCGTGAATTGCTTGCCGTTCCCTTCGTGCATGGTGCAGGGACGTAGCAGCGCGGGGTTCGCCGCGCCAGCAGGAAGGGCCCCCGCGTGAACGGCAGATACGACGCGCTGATCATCGGTGGCGGGCACAACGGGCTGGTCTGCGCCTTTTATCTGGCGCGCGCGGGGCTCAAGGTGCGCGTGCTGGAGCGGCGCCATATTGTCGGCGGGGCAGCAGTGACCGAGGAGTTCCACCCGGGCTTCCGCAATTCGACTGCCAGCTACACGGTCAGCTTGCTGCGGCCCAAAGTGATCGCCGACATGCGGCTGCACGAGCGCGGGCTGAAAGTGGTCGAGCGGCCGATTTCCAACTTCCTGCCCTTTGAGAACGACTTTCTTAAATTGGGCGGCGGCATGGAGCGGACGCAGGCCGAATTCGCGCGGTTTTCGCCGAAAGACGCCGCGGCCTATCCGGCCTATGGCGCGGCGCTCGAAAAGATCGCCCAGCTGCTGCGCGATCTTGCCCTGCAGGAACCCCCACAGCCCGGCGGCGGCATCGGCGCGCTGATCAATCTGGCACGGCAGGGCTGGCCGCTGACCCGCATGGACCGGCAAGCCCAGGCCGAATTGCTGCATATCTTCACCCGCTCGGCCCGCGAATTTCTCGATAGCTGGTTCGAAGACGATCGCATCAAAAGCGCCTTTGCTTTCGACGCCGTCGTCGGGAATTACGCGGGTGTCTCGACCCCGGGCTCGGCCTATGTCCTGCTGCACCATGTGTTCGGCGAAGTGAATGGCAAGAGCGGCGCCTGGGGCCATGCCCTTGGCGGCATGGGCGCGATCACTCAGGCCATGGCCGAAGCATGCCGCGATATGGGCGTCGAGATCAGCCTTGATGCGCCCGTGGCAAGGGTGCTGGTGGACACAGGCCGCGCGGTCGGCGTGGCGCTGGAGAGCGGCGAGGAGCTGGCCGCGCCGATTGTGGCCGCCAACGTCGGCCCGGCGCTGCTCTATCGCCAGTTGGTTGATCAAAGCGATCTTGCGCCCCAATTTCGCCACCAGATGGCACAATACAAGACCGGCTCGGGCACCTTCCGGATGAATGTCGCTCTTTCCGAATTGCCCGATTTCTCAGTGCTGCCGGGCAAGGCGCAGGCCGAACATCACATGTCGGGTATCGTCATCGCGCCGGGCCTTGATTACATGGACCGCGCCTTCGACGATGCACGCACACTTGGCTGGTCACGCGCGCCGGTGGTCGAGATGATGATCCCCTCGACGGTCGATGCCAGCCTTGCTCCGCCCGGCTGCCATGTCGCCAGCCTGTTCTGCCAGCAGTTTTCGCCTGAGCTTCCGGACGGTCGTTCGTGGGACGATGAGCGTGAGGCCGCCGCCGACTGCATCATCGACACGGTCACTGCCCATGCACCCAATTTCAAAGCCAGCGTGATCGCCCGCGAGATCCACTCGCCGCTCGATCTCGAACGCAAGTTCGGCCTCATCGGCGGCGACATCTTCCACGGGCGGATGAGCCTCGACCAACTGTGGGCAGCGCGGCCGGTGCTTGGGGCTGGCGATTATCGCGCGCCCATCAAGGGCCTCTACATGTGCGGGTCGGGCACGCATCCCGGTGGCGGCGTGACTGGTGCGCCGGGGCACAATGCGGCCCGCGCGATCCTGGCAGACCGGCATTGGTGGAAATTTATATGATTTAGGGTGGATCACAACCGGGCTGCCTGATAAAAGCCTCCGGGCGAAAGCCGTTCTCGCCGCAAGGAGCACTCATGGAAGCCCTATCCCCCGCCGTCCCGACCCCTGCCCATATCCCGCCTGAGGCGGTTTACGATTTCGACATGCGCGTCGATCCGGGCCTGCTGGCCAATCCGCACGAGCGCCTGCGCGAGATCCTGCGCGATGCGCCGCCGGTGTTCTGGACGCCGCGCAATGGCGGACGCTGGATCGTGATGGGTTATTCCGAAATCTATGAAGCAGCGCGCGATCCCGAGCGCTTCACCAGCACTTTCATGCCGCCCGAACAGATGAAGGCAGTGATGGCGATGATGCCAGCCGGCATGCCGCGCGTTCCGCAGGCGACCCCGATCTCGATGGACCCGCCCGAGCACCCGAAATTTCGCGCGCCCTTGCAGAAGACCTTCAGCCCGCGCGCCGCGATGCAGCAGATCGAGGACATCCGCGCCCTGACCGACAAGCTGATCGACGCAGTGATCGATCAGGGTCACTGTGATTTCATCCCCGATATTGCCGTGCCGCTGCCAGTGACGATCTTCCTGGGCCTGATGGGACTGCCGGTTGACCGGTTGCCGGAATTCCGCGTGCTGGTGCAGGAATTCCTCGCCAATACCGGCGCCGATCCAATGGCTTCGGGCAGGCTGTTTCGCAGGGTGGCCGATGCCATGCTGCCCGTAATCATGGCGCGCAAGGACGATCCCAAGGACGATATTATCAGCCTGCTGTGGCAGACCGAGATCGAAGGCGAGACCATGTCGGTGGAGCTGATGGAAGACTACTGCGTCCTCCTGTTCATCGCCGGGCTCGACACGGTGATCAACGGCATGGGTTTTGCCGTGCGCCATATGGCAATGCATCCCGAGCTGCAGGCCCAGCTGCGCGCCGAGCCCGATCTGATCACAGAGGCGGCTGAGGAAATGCTGCGGCGCTACAGCTTCGCCGTGCCGCAGCGCCGCATCAACAAGGATTGCAGTTTTGCGGGTTGGGACATGAAGGAGAACGAGTGGCTGGTGCTCTATTACCCCGGTGCCAATCTCGATTCGCGCGAATTTGCGAGCCCTGAGAATTTCGACCTGACCCGCGAGAACAAGGTCCACCTGGCGTTCGGCGCCGGCGTCCACCGCTGCCTCGGCGCGCATCTGGCGCGGGTCGAATTGCAGGTGCTCTATCAGCAGATATTGAAGCGTCTGCCAGAGTTCCGGCTCGATCCGGACAAGCATGCGACCTACCATGCGGGCAATATCATCGCCATGGATTCGCTGCCGATCAGGTGGGATTGAGCGGGGCAAGCGCATTTCTCCAAAACCCACTCCTCTCCCCTCGCGGGAGAGGATAGCGAAAGCTTGCCCCGAAGGGGCTAGCGCAGCTTGGAGAGGGGGCGGAGGAGCGCTCCTTCGCCCCCCTCTCAAACTACGACTAGGCCGCTGCGCGACCAAGCCTTCGTATCCTCTCCCGCAAGGGGAGAGGAGCGCACTCCACGCCCAAAAAAGCCCGGCTGCGCATCCACGCAGCCGGGCTTTTTTGTTGCTCGGAAATCAGATCAGAACTTGTAGCCGACCGTTCCGCCGAAGCTCAGCGGTTCGCCGATCGGCTGATAGGTGCCCGAGCTCGTCAGCGGGTTGTAGTGGACCCGATAGAACTTGTTGGTCAGGTTGTTGCCCCAGGCGCGGACAAAATAGTGATTGGTCGGATCGGTCCAGGTGACAGAGGCATTGACCAGGGCAAAGGCCTCCTGCCGGGCGCGCTGTTCGTTGGCGCGGGCCAGATAGGGAGTTCCCGCAGCGCCCGCTGCGTTAAAGGCAGCATTGTTGTCTGGCAGGGCATTCGGGTTGGCCAACAGCTTGGCGTTGAACGTTGCGCCGGCTTCACCGCCCCAGATCGAGGGGTTGGTAACGACATAGCTATCGGTATATTTGACATTGGCCGCGATCCGGATGCCCCCATCACCCTTGGGAATGTTGTATTCAAAGCCAATAAACCCGGCGAAATTCGGGGCACGCGCCATCTGCATTCCCGAAATATCCTGTTGCAGGCCTGTGTTCTGGAATGTCTTGAGCGGATCGGAACTGGTGTTGAAGCCTGCCGCAGCCGGATTGACACCGGTGCCGGAAAACACCGAGCCCGGGCCATAGCGGGCATGCAGGTAAGTTGCGCCGCCGCGAATTGTGAAGTTGTCCGTCGCCTTGAAATCAAAGTTGGCTTCTACGCCATAGATCTTGGCGCTGGGCAGGTTGGCCAGCACAACCAGTGCTGTCGCCACAGGCGGGGTGCCAACTTGGATGACCTGCGTGTTGCTGACCTGGAGATCCTTGTATTTGGAATAGAAGGCAGCGATGTCGAAGCGAAAGCGGCGACCGGCTGACTTCAGCCCCAGTTCGAAGGCATTGACGGTTTCCTGCTTCACGTCGCGCCAGAGATCAGGATTGTCACTGGGAACCGCGCCGTTCCATTCGCCGCCGCGGAAGCCACTGGTATATGAAGCGTAGATATTGGTTCCCGGGCTGATCTCGTAGCGGATCGATGCGCCCGGCGTGAACCTGCTATAGTGCGATGAACGGGCCGAAGACCGGGGCACGAAGACGCCGCCTACGGTAGCGCCACATGCAAGACCGGCATTGGTTTCCCCCGCTATCGAATAGGGGCATGTTGTAGGCAGCCCCGTGACCACCGAGTAATTTACCTTGTAGCCAGCAACGTTCTGGGTCTCTTCGCTGTAACGTCCGCCAACCTTGATGCTCAGGCGATCGGTGGCATGGAAGGTTGCGTCGGCAAAGACTGCCCAAGCCTTCTTGGTCCTGAAGAAAAAGGTGTCAGAAGCCCTCTTGTAGTCGGCCAGCGGGACAGTGGTTGTCGCCGGATTTACCGCCGCGCCGGCATAGGCAAAAGCCGAGCTCGGGGTATTTGGATCATAGTTGAATTTGATGTTGTAGTAGTTTCCGCCGACAATCAGATCAAAATTCTTTGCCGTATCGAAAGTGAAATCGACCGATTCCTGGATAGTCCGGTCCTTGAGATCACTGGGGGAAAAGCTGTCAGGAACGTAGCTTCCGCCGAAATCGAACCGCGTCAGCAGCTTGGCAACCGAATAGCCGGTGATCGACCGCAATTTTCCTATGCCGGTATCCAGCTCAAGCTTGAGCGAACCTTCGTTCTGCCGATAATTGAGATCGAAGACATCGCCTGCAACTTCGCCCAGCCCGGTGGGCCGGGTGTCGCGCCCGGTACCAGCCGTATAAGCGGCGGCAACGTTTTCGATCGGTGTGAAAACAACCCCGCGCCCGTCGTTGGCATGGGTGTAATTGTAAGCCAGAGTAGCTGTGAAAGTTTCACTCAGGTCAAATTTCAGTTTCGCACGGATCGACTCCTGCCGCAGTGGAAGGCCCCGGCCGCTGAACTGGCCCGGGGTCGTGCGGCTGGCGATCTTGTAATAGCCATCGGTGTGGCGCAAAGTGCCAGCCAGGCTGAAGCCGACCTTGTCGCCAAGCGGACCGGAGATTGAGACACGCCCGCGATAGTCGTTGAACTTCGCATAGGTCGCTTCGACAGAGCCCTTCATCTCGCTGCCCGGATCGATGGTGTTGATCAGGATCGCGCCGCCCGTGGCGTTGCGGCCATAGAGCGTGCCTTGCGGACCTTTCAGGATCTGGATGTCCTGCACATTGGGCAAGTCCATGTTGATGACCTGCGGGGTCGCCTCATAAAGCCCGTCGACGAAGACCGCGACATTGTTTTCATAAGCGCCGGCCGCCAGCGATGAGATGCCGCGAATGGCGGGCTGCGGATAGGAACCGCCCTGGTTGAGCTGGAAGCCCGAGGTCACGTTCGCCAGGTCGCGGATGGTATTGATGCCCGAATTGGCCAGCGTCGCCGCCGTGACAACCTGCACTGTCATCGGCACTTCTTCGAGCTTTTCATTGCGCCGCTGGGCGGTGACGATGATGTCGTTGCTATTGGTTTCTTCTGCCACAGCGCCCTGCGCCATGGCGGGGGCGGCCCAGAACGGCATGGCCAGCGAAGCGCCGCACAGCAGCATCGCCACGTTCAGCCGGTTTCCTTGAAAAGTGCGCATTGATTTCTCCTCCGTTATCGCGGGAGAATTCAGGAAAGGCACAGCCGCTCTGCAGTTTCGCAAATGCGGATGTTAGTGCCTCCTGATCCCCCCTGTTCAAACCCTGTGCCCCGGGCATTAAAACCCGACTGCGTCATGCGCCGTTTTATAGGCGTTCAACCTGAGTTTCGCAATGGGCGACCGGGCAGAAAATTGAATTTTATTCAACTATTGCTTTTATGCAACACTTGGCAGTCAATCTGCTGGTTCGCGCGGCCTCTCGCCGAACAATCCGCCAGCCAGCAGCCGGGCATATGCACGCATTACCGCGCCGTCCGGTGGCTGTGCCGGCCCGAAGCGCTGGCCCAGATAAGAGCGCGCGCCCATCAGCATGTGGACCACCACTTCAAGCTCAAGGTCGCTGAACGCGTCCAGCTCGCCGCGATCACGCGCGCGGATCAGGATACGGTGATAGGGCCCGGCGATATTGGCGATATGGCGCTGGAAGGCCTCAGGCGCAGCGAATTCGGCCTCGTTGAGGATACGCAGGAAGCCCGGATTTTCGGCGAGATAATCGAACCATGCCTCAAAGCGGGCAAGTTCGCGCGGCGCTTCCGGCCGGATCGCTGCAGTGCGGTCCTGAATGGCGCGGGCCATCTGCTGGCCGAGTTCTGGCAACAGGCTGTCGAGCAGGGCCTGACGGCTGGCGAAATGGTTATAGAACGTGCCCTGCGCCACGCCTGCCGCATCCGTGATCCGCGCGACTGATGCCTCGGCATAGCCGCGTTCACCAACGATCCTTGCCGCGGCATCGAACAGGCGCTGGCGCACGGCCTGGTTGCGCTCGGCCCGGCTGGGTTTGCGGATCGCGGCGTGGCTGTTCATGGCAGTTCACCGCCGAGGGCAGCGCGGAGCTCGCGTTTGAGCACTTTGCCCGAGGCGCTGCGCGGCAGGCTTTCGGCAAAGGTGACCCGGTCGGGCACTTTGAAACCGGCCAGATGTGCGCGGCAGTGGTCGCGCACGGCCGCTTCACTCAGCGACTGGCCGGGGTGGAGCACGACAACCCCATGCGGCCGCTCGCCCCAGCGTGCATCCGCCACGCCGATCACCGCGCAATCGAGCACTTGCGGCAATTGCTGGATCACCCGTTCGACTTCGGACGAGGCAATGTTTTCGCCGCCCGAGATGATCAGGTCCTTGATCCGGTCAGTGAGGAACAGGAAGCCTTCAGGGTCGAGATAGCCCGCATCGCCAGTGCGCAGCCAGAGGCCCCAGAAGCTCGCTGCAGTCTTGTCCGGCGCGTTCCAGTAGCCTTGCGTCACCTTCGCGCCGCGAATGCAGACTTCGCCCTCTTCGCCTGCTGGCAATGCCCGGCCCGCCTCGTCGCGGATTTCGATATCGACCTGCGGCAAGGCCCGGCCGACCGAGCCGATCCTGTCAATCTCGCGGCCCGCCTCCATCAGGGTATCGCCGCCGCAGGTTTCGGTCAGGCCATAGGCGTCGATGTAGCGGGCATTGGCAAAGGTTTCGGCAAAGGCATGGATGCGCGCCTCGGGGGTGCGCTCGCCGCCGCCGATCAGCCATTGCAGCGAGGCGACATCGCGCGGGCTCTCGCGCTGCGCATCGATCAGGGCCGCGGCCATGACTGGTGCGGTCCAGGCGCAGGTCAGGCCAAGCTCAGCGATCAGATCAAGTGCGCCGCTTGCGTCAAAATCCCGCTGGATCGCCAGCATGCCCCCGGCCCACAGCACCGCCAGTCCGGGCAGATCAAACGCCCCGACATGGTAAAGCGGACCCACCACCAGCAGCCGCGTGGCGCGCGACAGGCCCAGCTCGAGGATCTGGTCGGCGCTCTTGGCGTAGAAATTGCGGTAGGTGTGCATCACGCCCTTGGGGTGAGCAGTGGTGCCTGAGGTGTACATGATCCGCATCAGGTCGGCTTCGCTGACTTGGGCCATCGCCGCATCGCCCAAGCCAGTTGCCAGCAAGGAGCTGTCGCTCTGGGCCTCCGGCGTCACGATCACCAACGAGGGCACAGCCGCCTGCCAGCCCGCCAGTTCCACGTCGCAAAACAGCAGCACCGCGCCGCTGTCGCGCAGAATGAAATCGACTTCATCGCGGGCCAGCCGGAAGTTGATCGGCACCAGCACCGCGCCCAAGTGACTGACGGCCAGCGCAATTTCGATGAAGGCGGCGCTATTCTTCATCAGCAGCGCAACCCGGTCGGCCTTGCCTATCCCGCGGGTGCGCAGCATCCCCGCTACCCCGCCAATCCGTCGCCACAATTCGCCATAGCTGACCACACTGCCGCCATAGGCAAGCGCCGCCCGGTCAGGCTCTCGCAGCGCATGATGGCGCACAAGGCGGGACAGGTTGGGCATGGGCCTCCACCAAAAATGAATAGTGACTCATGATTCATAATTGATTATGGCATCTCCCGCAAGCAGGAGCGATTCGACGCGATGCCACTCACCGGGACAGGCGAAGACGGGAACGCAGCATTGCTGCGCAGCTACGAACAGCTGCTGGTGATCCGCCGCTGCGAAGAGCGGCTGCAACGGCTGTTTGCCGAGGGCGAAGTGCCCGGCTTCATCCACCTCGGCGTGGGCCAGGAAGCGATTTCAGTCGGGGTGATGAGCGCGCTTGGGCCTGCCGACACCTTGGCCTCAACTCATCGCGGCCATGGCCACGCGCTGGCCAAAGGCATGCCGCTCGACGGCTTTTTTGCCGAACTGCTGGCGCGCGATACGGGGGTGTGCCGGGGGCGCGGCGGATCGATGCATGTCGCGGACATGAGCATTGGCATGCTGGGCGCCAATGGCATCGTCGGCGCCGGGCTATCCATCGCCACCGGCAGCGCGCTGGCGCACAAGCTCCGGAAGAACGGCCAGATCGCCGTCTCCTTCTTCGGCGACGGTGCGCTGGCCGAGGGACTACTGCACGAATGCGGCAACATGGCCGCGCTGATGAAGCTGCCGCTGCTGCTGGTTTGCGAGGCCAATGGCTGGAGCGAATTCTCGCCCGTCTCCAGCCAGATCGCCTTCGATCTGGCGAAATGGAGCGAGGCCTATGGAATTGCCTACCGCAAGATCGATGGCAACGATGTGGTCGCGGTCGCAGAGGCGGCGGCGGAACTGACCGGGCTGATCCGCAGCGGCGGCGGACCGGCGCTGCTCACCTGCACCACTGATCGCTGGCGCGGCCATTTCGAGGGCGACGCGCAGAAATACCGCAGTTCTGACGAGCCCGCACCGCGCGATCCGATCGTGGTGGCAGGGGAGCATCTGGCGGCAGCAGGCGTGGCCACGCAACGCCTCACCCAGATCGCCGCGCGCGTCGAAAGCGAAATCGAGGAGGCCATCGTGGCAGCCCGCGCCGCGCCGCCTGCCCGCTTCGATGCCGCACTGGCCGATGTTTACACGGCTGCCAGTATCGGGGTGGCGATCTGATGGCCCAGCTCCGCTATGGCGCCGCCATCGGCCAGGCATTGGCTGATGCCATGCAGGACGATCCCACAGTCGTGATCATGGGCGAGGATATCGCCGGAGCGGGCGGCTCTTTCGGGATCACCCGCGGCCTGCTTGACAAGTTCGGACCCGAACGCGTGATCGACACCCCGATCTCCGAGGCGGCGATTGCCGGCATGGCCGTCGGCGCGGCGATGAGCGGGCTCAAACCCGTGCTCGAAATCATGTTCATGGATTTCACCACACTGGCGATGGACGCCATGGTCAATCAGGCCGCCAAGGCCCGCTTCATGTTCGGCGCGCAAGTCTCGGTACCGATGGTGCTGCGCACGCCGCATGGCGGCGGGCTTTCCGCCGGGCCGCAGCATTCGCAGTGCCTCGAGGCATGGTTCGCGCATGTGCCGGGGCTGAAAGTGGTCTGCCCTTCCGGTCCGGCCAATGCCTATGGCCTGCTGCGCGCCGCGATTGCCGATCCCGATCCGGTGGTCTTCGTCGAGCACAAAGGGCTCTATGCGATGCGGGACGAGGTCCCCGAAGTGCTGGCCCCGATCCCGCTGGGCCAGGCAGCGGTGGTGCGGAGCGGTGAGCATGTCACGGTCGTGGCCTATGGCGCAGCGGTTGCGTTGGCCATGCAGACAGCAGAGCAATTGGCCAGTGAGAGTATCTCGGTCGAGGTGATCGACCTCCAGACCATCCAGCCGTGGGACGAAGCAGCAGTGCTCGCCTCGCTCGCAAAAACCGGCCATCTGGTCGTGGTACATGAAGCCGTTGAAGCCTTCGGCGTCGGCGCGGAAATCGCCGCGCGGATGGCAGAACTGGGTTTTTCCTATCTCAAGGGGCCGATCGTCAGGGTCGGCGCGCCGTTCATGCCGGTGCCGTTTTCCGCCGAACTCGAAGCCACATACCGCCCTTCGGTGTCCCGCCTCATCGCGGCCGTCCGCAAGGCGCTGGGGAAGGAATGACCATGTCCGATCTCGCCGTGCTCTATGAACTGACCGGGGCCACTGCGGTCCTGACCATCAACCGGCCAAAGACGCTCAACGCGCTCGACCTGCCGACGCTGGATGCGCTCGAAGGTGCTATCCGCAAGGCTGCTGCCGACCCCATGGTGCAGGTGATCGTGCTCACCGGCGCGGGCCGGGCTTTCGTGGCAGGCGGCGATATTGCCGATCTCGACAGCCGCCAGGGCCTGGCGCACTATCTCGAATTCGGCGAGCGCATCCATGAGGTCTTCCGCCAGATCGAAGCGCTCGACAAGCCCAGCATCGCTGCAGTCAACGGCTGGGCCTTGGGCGGCGGCACCGAGCTGCTGCTTTGCACTGATCTGCGCATCGCCGCGCAGTCCGCCATGATCGGCCTGCCCGAGATCACGCTTGGCCTGTTCCCCGGCGCGGGCGGATCGCAGCGCCTGATGCGCCAGATCGCCCCATGCAAGGCGCGTGAGATGATGTTCCTGGGCGAACGCATCACGGCTGCCGAGGCCGAACGGCTGGGGCTGATCAATCAGGTCGTCGAGGACGGCGAAGCGCTGAACGCGGCCATGGCCATGGCCGAAAAGCTCGCCGCCAAATCGCCAATGATCCTCAAGCTTTTGAAGCGCACCCTGCGCGATGGCGCTGAAATGCCGCCCTCTGCCGCACTCCGCCACGAGCAGGCGATGATCGGTCTGGTGCTCGACAGCCACGATGCCCACGAAGGCTGCAATGCCTTCCTCGCCAAGCGGCCTGCCGCATTCGAGGGACGCTGATATGGACATTCTGATGCCCAAGCTCGGCCTGACCATGACTGAAGCAGAAATTGTCGAATGGAAGGTCGCGCCGGGCGACCGGGTCGCGGTCGGCGATGTCATTCTGGTGATTGAAACTGACAAGAGCTCGAACGATGTCGAGGCGCTTGATGCGGGCGTGGTCGAAGCCCTGCTGGTCGGCGTCGGCGATGTGGTGCCGGTCGGGACAGTGATCGCGACGCTGAACCCGGAGGGCTGAGCCATGGATTTCACCCTCACCGATGAACAGACCATGCTGGCCCGCACCGCGCGGGCTGTGGGCGAGAAATTCGGGCTCGATTACTGGCGCGAGCTGGATGCGGACCAGGCCTTCCCCGCCGCGATCTGGCAGGCGATCTGCGATGCGGGCCTGTGCGGTGTGGCCATTCCCGAGGCCTATGGTGGCTCCGGGCTCGGCATGCTCGATCTGGCGATTGCGGTGGAGCAGCTGTGCGCCGGTGGCGGCGGTTCGACGCTCAGCCAGATGTTCATGCTCAACCCGATTTTCGGCGGGGTGACGCTGGCCCGGCTCGGCAATGATGAGCAAAAGGCAGCTATGCTGCCCGGCCTCGCTTCGGGCGATGTGATGTTCGCCATGGCGCTGACCGAGCCTAATGCGGGCAGCAACAGCCTTGAGGTGGAGAGCTTTGCCGAAGTCGACGGGACCGGATGGCGGCTGACCGGTCAGAAGATCTGGATCACCGCAGTGCCGCAGGCGCACAAGCTGCTGGTTATCGCCCGCACCAAGAAGCTCGCCGATTCCAAAGGCAAGACCGACGGCATCAGCCTGTTTGTGATCGACCGCGACCGCGCGGGGCTGAGCCACCAGTCCATCGACAAATTGGGCACCCGCACCCTGCCCTCCAGCCAGGTCTTCTTCGACAATGCCCGCATCGAGGAGAGCGAGCTCGTCGGCACGTTGCACGGCGGCTTTCGTCAGTTGCTCGATGTGCTCAACACCGAGCGGATCGTCACTACCTCGGGCCTCGTCGGCACTGCCGAGATCGCGACGAAACTGGCGATCAACTATGCCGAACAGCGCAAGCTCTTCGCAGGCAAACCGATCAGCTCCTATCAGGCGATCCAGTTTCCGCTGGCCGAAGCCCATATCCAGACCGAATGCGCCCGGCTGATGAATTACAAGGCAGCGAGCCTGCACGATGCGGGGCTGCCCTATGGCAGCGAGGCCAACATGGGCAAATGGCTGGCCGGGCATGCTGCGGGCCTTGCCACTGATCGTGCGATCCAGACCATGGGCGGCATGGGCTATGCCACTGCATCGCATGTCGAGCGGCTGTGGCGCGATGCGCGGCTGTTTCGCATTGCTCCGGTGTCAGAGGAAATGGTGCTCAACTTCGTCGCCCAGCACGATCTGGGCATGACGCGATCCTATTGAGCGATTGAAATCGCAGGCGCGTTCGAACGCCCAGGGCCAAAGCCCCGGGCAATTCGCTGTTAGTAACGGACCTTGACATTGACGCCATAGGTCCGCGGCTCGGCGGACAAGGCCGATTGGCCTGCCGCTGTGACCATCTGCACATTGTACAATTCGTCGCCAATGTTCTTCATGAACAATTCAACAGCGATATGCTCGCTGGGCGCATATTCAATCGATCCGCTGAACAGATCGTATGCGGGCTGGCTCAGTACATTGTCCGGCTCGAAATAGTACTGACTCTTGTGGCTGTAGCCTGCAGTAAATCGCAGCTTCCCGCTATCGCCCACGGGCAATTCATAGTTGGCAGTGGCGTTGAAGGTGAACTTCGGGGCCAGCGCGGTACGGTTTCCGGTCGCGTTGCCGTTACCAGCGGGATAGAAACCAGGCGCAATAACGCCTGATCCGGGGCTGCCAAAGTCGCTGAAACGCGAGTCCAGATAGCTCATTCCCGCAGTCAGGCGAAACTGGCTGGTGATCGCCGCCTCCATATTGATATCGACACCGTCGATCTTGACCTTGGCGGCGTTGGAGAGAGTCGAGACCGGCGGGCTGCCTGCGGAAGAACGGACCTGATAATCGTTAATATCATAATGGAAGCCGGCGATGCTGAGGCGCAGGTGGTTGTCGAGAAAATCACCCTTGAGCCCGGCCTCGTAGGCCATGATCGTCACCGGCCTGACCGGCGGGTCAAAGGGGCTTTGCAGATTGAACTGGCCCGACTTGAAGCCGCGATTGACCGAGGCATAAAGGCCGACTCTATCGCCCAGCTCCTGCCGCAAGGCCGCGCGGTAGGTGACCTGGCTGTATTGCTTTTCAGTCAGCGCATTGGTCAGGTGGCGGACGACAACTCCGCTGGCGTTGACGGTGTCGGTGAAACCGATCGGCAGCTTCCGGTTGTCGCTCGTCCAGCGCACGCCGCCGGTGAGATGGGTGGTCGGCGTGATCGCATAGGTCGCCTCACCGAACAGTGATATCGAACCAATTGGTCCACGAGCAACGATATGCACCGTATTCCCGGCAAAGCCGAGTCCGCCCTGGGTCTGATCCTGGAAGGCGACATTGTGCAGATAGAATGCGCCGATCTGCCATGACAGCGGATTGGTGGTCGCCGAGGCCAGCCGCAGTTCCTGCTGGAAACTTTCCGATCCAGCGGCATAGGACAAGTGCACCAGATCGGCCGCCCTGCCATCGACGTCGAATGAGCTATTGTTGGAGAGTTTGCGATATGAGGTGATGCTGGTGACTGTGCCCAATCCGGCATCGAGTTCCATCTTGCCGCTGACCCCCCAGGCCCGGATCCGCGTGAGGCTGGGGAAGGCAGCCGGAGAATCGAGACCGGAAAGCGGGCCGGTCGGAATGCGGGTCGTCGTATTGACCGACACCGGGAACAGTTGCAGCGCGAAATCGTTGTTGGTGCTGTAATAATCTCCGACCAGGGTGATCTTGAGATTGTCGCTGGCTTGCGCGACCAGCTTGCTCCGCACCGACCAGTAATCATCCGTCCGGGTCCGCTTGCCCAGCGTTGGATTGAAGCCGAAGCCCTTGCCCTGATCCTGGCCGGTGAAAGCGATGTTCCAGCCGACGTTTTCGGCAAGCGGGGTCGAAACATAGGCCTGGCCAGAAATAGTCTCGTAGTTGGCATAGCCGATCTGCCCGTTGAATTCGGTGTTCTCGCCCGGATCGCGGGTGATGACGCGGATCAGGCCGCCGGTGGCATTGCGGCCAAACAGGGTGCCTTGCGGGCCGTTGAGCACTTCGATGCGCTCGATATTGTTGAACTTGTTCACCGTTTGCGCCAGGTCCGGCATATAGACGTCATCGACATAGACGGCGGTCGAACCTTCCTCGCCGGCCGCACCATTGGGCGTGGAAACGCCGCGGATGACGAAAATGCCGCTTGGCCCCGACCGGGTGAAGTTGAGGCTTGGCACCGACTGCACCAGCGAATTGGTATCCTTGACGCCCAGGTTTTTGAGCGATTCGCTGTTGATCGCATTGATCGAGATCGGCACGTCGCGCAGGTTTTCCTCGCGCCGCTGGGCAGTGACGACGATTTCGCTGAGCCCGCCGTTGTCTGCCTCGGCGGACTTGTCCTGAGCCAGCGCCTGTTCTGGCAACATGCACAGTGCGGTAGCGATGCCAAGCGCGGCCACGCCTGAATGCAATAGCCCCGATTTACGAAGCACGAAGCCTGTCATATCAAGTTCCTCTCGTTTTTTATTTGTTCACAAGCTGCCGACGAATTTCGCTCGGTGTCAAGCCTGTTAATGGATTCAGTTGAATAATGGGGATACTTCGCCAATTACCCATCAGCTGCACTGGCCGCATTGCAAATTATTGGCGGCAACGCCAGGTCGTCGGGGCCAAACACGCGATTTGGTTGCCATGCACGATCCTCTTGTGTAGCTTGTCGATCACTTTGCTTTAACATGACCCGTTCACCAGCACTTTCACCGGGCCAAAACCGGCCCCGTCAATTTGGGTCAATCAAGGTCAGAAAGGCTCTGGGATACCCGCCATGGTCAAACACCTGCTCCTTGCCACTCTGCTTGTCGCCTCGGCGGCGTTCGAAGCCGCCGAAGCGCGCACGCATGGCGGGCCGGCCCAGCCCGGCCCGTTGGCTAATGTCGGCGGAGCCGAGACCCTGCACATCACTGGCACCGAGCCGTTCTGGGGCGGGCGAGTCCGCGCCGGGCGGCTGACCTTCGAGACACCGGAAAACGAGAAAAGCGAGGCCTTCCGGGTCCGCCGCACGGTGCGCCCGCGCGCCATTATGTTCAGCGGCGCCATGTCGCAGGGCGCTTTCGAGATGGTGGTGACCCGCAAGTTGTGCAGCGACGGCATGTCGGATCGCGACTTTCCTTATGAAGTCACGATCAGCGTGGGGCGCGACACGCTGCATGGTTGCGGCTGGTCTGCGCGGCGGCCTTTCAAGGAACTGCCTCAGGGCCAGTAATCCCACGGAGCGAAAAATCACTTGCGCGTTGCCCCGCACAAGGCATTCTCGCCCTGGGCAGAATCTGCCGGGGAAAGAAGGGAGATCACAATGTTCAACGCCGCCAATCCAGCCAGCATTCTCGTGCCGATGCTGGCCATCGTCCTGCTGACAGTCATCGGCTTCATCCGCATGGCCGCGGCGCGCGGCGCGGCGGTCAAGGGCGGGCATGATCCGGCCTATTACAAGGCCCACCTCGGCAAGCCCGAGCCCGAAGCAACCGTCGCAGCAGTGCGCCACTATGGCAATCTGTTCGAGATGCCGACGATGTTCTACGCCGCCTGCCTGACCGCCTTCGTGCTGCCTGCCGTGAGCATGTGGACGCTGATTTTCGCCTGGGCCTATGTCGCCGCGCGCTTCGTGCAGAGCGCGATCCACATGAGCTACAACAACCCCAGCCATCGCGGCGGGGCGTTCGTGCTCGGTGTGCTGTGCATGATCGCCTTGTGGGTTAATCTGGGGGTGGCGATCTGCGGGCGGTTGTAAGTTGATGCTTGACAGGCGGCATGTAAGTCGATAGCTTGCAGTCATGATTCGCTCTTACCGCAGCAAAGCCCTGCGTCGCTTCGCGGAGCATGGCGATGCATCGAAACTGAGCGTTCAAAACCCGTTGCGCCTGCGCCGCATCATCCTGGCACTGGATGGCGCGACCGTGCCGGAATTCATGGATCAGCCCGGTTGGCGGTTTCATGGTTTGAAAGGGCAGGACAAGGGCCGATACGCGGTCGATGCCTCGGGCAATTGGCGAATTACATTCGGCTGGGATGGCGCGGACGCCGTCGATGTCGATCTGGAGGATTATCACTGATGACCAATCCACTTGTTGCAGGCCTGCGCCCGATGCACCCTGGCGAGCTGCTGCGCGAAGACATTCTGCCCGCAGTCGCCCGGCCCAAGGCGGAAATTGCCCGCCTGCTCGGCATCTCGCGCCAGACGCTCTACGATATTCTGGGCGAAAAAAAGCCGGTCACACCGACCATGGCGCTGCGGCTGGCCAAGATGTTTGGTGGCAACGCCGAGAGTTGGACCAATCTGCAGCGCAATTACGACCTCAGGATTGCCGAACTGGAAATGGTGGATGAGCTGGCGAAAATCCCGCATTTGAAGGCGGCTTGACCTACTTCGGATTCATGATCACGACCGCGAGGATCGCAAGTGACACTCCAAGCGCCTCGCGTATGCCGAATTGCTCCTTGAAAACGAAATATCCCAAGGCGGCAAGCAGCAGGATTGTCGAAGCGCTGAACATCACGCCTATCGAGGCGAGCGAATTGCTTTTCATCAGGAAATACCAGCCGAATGCGAGCAGTCCATAGATCGCCGCACCACCGATGAACCAGGCTGAGAACAGGCCTTCACTTGTGCGTGTGGCCCTCTTCAGAAAATAGTCGCCGGCGAGCGTCGCCATTGTAACCATGCCGAGTAAAACTATGGATTTCGGCATTTATGATGCCGAGTTCGGGTTGAATTGCTGATGCCGCAACCCCGTATCCGGATCAAATGCTACCACCACAGTCTGGCGATAGTCGCATTGAAGCTCTTCGTCCGCCTGAATGTCACGCCGGGCGAACATTTCCCCTCCAATATCTTCAAGATTTGGATCGTCGCTGTGGTTCAAGTAGTAATCGCCGTCGGCAGACATCCGGGAGGCGGAGAATTCCGGTAGATACTCCGAATGCGCTTCTATTCGTTCAATTATGTGGCGCGGAAGACCAACAAGGTCGCCAGCGGGAATAACCCTGTCAATGACGGGGTGGAACTCCCAAAGCTTTGTACCCTTCGGCACAAACGTGGCCGCGTAAACGCCAAGTCCATGAATTGAGCTTGGGGCAACATAGTGTTCGATTAACAGCAATACCCCACCCCACCTCGATACATAATATAGTTGATAAACCTCTTGTCCGGACGGCGTCAACACCATGCCCGATGGATATGCGGAAACTCGTCGGCGCGAATGTGCGCGATGCCAGGCTGGCGGCGGGGCTGACGCAGGAGGAGTTGGCGGAGCGGTCCGGCTTCAGCCAGCAATATATCAGTGGCCTTGAGCGCGGCAGTCGCAATCCAACGATTGTCTCGATCTTCGAGATTGGCCAGGCGCTGGGCGTATCGCACGAGCAACTGGTGGCGGCTCAATCCGGGCATGGCCGGGATACCGCGCGCCAGCGCGGTTCGGCGTGAAGGCCATGGCTATCAAACGTCGTGACTTTCTCGATGGCGTAGCCATGGCAATCGACGCCGGGGTGACGCCGGCCAGCCTGTTCCTCGCCGCCTGCGCTCCGGGCAAGGGTGCCAGCGAAGAAACGGGTCAGGCCAATGCTTCGGGCGCGCCGGAACCCTTTCCGCCAAGGCGTAGCGGCATGCGCGGCAGCCATGCGGGCGCCTTCGAAGTGGCGCATCAGATCCGAGACGGGGCGGAATTTCGCGTGGCAAGCGAGCCGATTGAAGACACATTCGATCTGGTCATTGTCGGCTCGGGGATCAGCGGGCTGGCCGCGGCATATTTCCACCGCAAGCGCCATCCCGAAGCACGCGTGCTGCTGCTCGATTGCCACGACGATTTCGGCGGCCACGCCAAGCGCAACGAGTTCGATGCGGGTGGCAACATGCTGATCGGCTGTGGCGGCACTGAGGCGTTGCAATCACCGAAGAGCCTCTACAGCGAGACCGCCATGGGCCTGCTGAAAGAGCTGGGCATCGATATCGCCCGCTTCGAGACGGCCTTTGATCGCGATCACTATCCGGGGCGCGGGATGAGCCGGGCAGTCTTCTTCAAAAAGGAGACCTTCGGGCAGGACAAGCTGGTCACTGGCAGCCCGTGGCTGGGCGTCGCCGAAGACCTCGACGAAAAGCGCCTCAATGCCCGCCCGCTCAAAGAGTTCCTTGCCGACTTCCCGCTTTCCGAGGCAGGCAAAGCGCAGATTACCGCGCTGTTCACCGAGAAGCGCAATTTCTGGCCGGGCAAGAAGCAGGCCGAGGTCGAACATGCGATCGCCCATGTGAGCTATCACGACTTCCTGCGTGACCAGTGGAAAATTTCTCCCGACGTGATCGCCTGCTTCCGGAACAACAGCTGCGATTTCTTTGCCGTCGGCATCGGCGGGGTCTCGGCCAAGGATGCCTATGAGACCGGCTATCCCGGCTTCCAGGGGCTGAAACTGGCGCGTAGCGAAGCGGCGGCGGCCGAAGTCGACGAGCCCTATATCTACCACTTCCCCGACGGCAACGCCTCGATCGCGCGGCTGCTGGTGCGCAAGCTGATCCCCGGCATCGCGCCCGGCGAAACCATGGACGACATTGTCCTCGCCAAATTCGACTACGCCAAGCTCGATATCCCCGAGAACAAGGTCCGCATCCGCCAGAGCTCAACCGTAGCCCGGGTCGAGCAATATGCCGATGGCTCGGTCGACATCGGCTATGTCAAGGCAGGCAAGACCCTGCGGGTGCGCACCAAAGCCTGCATCATGGCCTGCTACAACATGATGATCCCCTATGTGCTGCAAGGCCTGCCCGCGCCGCAGGGCGAGGCGCTGCACCGCAATGTCAAAGGGCCGCTGACCTATACCAATGTGCTGCTGCGAAACTGGCAGGCGTGGGACAAGCTCAAGGTCCATTCGATCACCAACCCCTCGGGCTTCTTCTCGCTGCTCAAGCTCGACTATCCGGTGTCGATGGGCGGCTACCAGTTCTCGGCCGATCCCTCGCAGCCGATCGTGGCCCATCTGGTGCATGTGCCGACCGTGCCCGATGCCGGACCGGGCCTGGCCGACAAATACCGCGCCGCGCGGATGAAGCTGTTCGGCATGACATTCGCGGATTTCGAGAAAAACATCCGCGACGAGCTGACCCGCATGCTCGGCCCCGGCGGGTTCGATGCGGACAAGGACATCCTTGGCATCACGGTCAACCGCTGGTCCCACGGCTATGCCTATTATCCGACCGCGCTCTATGACGACATCGATACGAAAGAGTTCCCCGAGGAAGTGGCGCGGCGCAAACTGGGCAATGTCGCAATTGCGGGCAGCGATGCCGGCTGGGATGCCTATACCCACACCGCCATCGATCAGGCGTGGCGGGCAGTGGAAGAGCTGAACGGGGCAGGCAAGGCCGGTTAGCGGCGAAATTGTTACGCGTAGCCACTGCGAGCGAGCGAGCGGAAATGGCCGCGATGGGGGAATGAAATGTCAATTGCAGCGGTGACCTTGCTCGCCTTGCTCGCGGCCATTGTGCTGTCGATGGTATCGCGCCTTAACATTGGCCTGCTGGCGATCGCCATGGCCTGGATTATCGGCGTTTATGTTGCCGGGGGTAAGCCCGATAGCGTGATGGCGGGTTTCCCGGTCGATCTGTTCCTGACCCTGTCGGGGGTATGTTTCATGTTCGCCATCGCCGAACTCAACGGCACTTTTCCCGCGCTGGCCGGGCGGCTGATGGGCAGCACGGGGCGCAACCGGGCGGTGATCCCGCTCGGCTTCTTCGTCAGCGCGATGGCGATTTCCGCAGTCGGACCGGGGGCCATCGCCAGCGTCGCGCTGATCGTGCCTATGGCCGCTGCAATCGGCAAGCGGACGCAGATCCCGCCCATGCTGACCGCGCTGATGGTGGCGAACGGCGCGAATGCCGGCAATCTGTCTCCCATCAGTGCAGTTGGCGTGATTGCCAATTCGCGAATGGCTGCCGCGGGCCTTGACGGGCATGAAACTTCGGTGATGCTGGCAAACCTGCTGGCGCACGCTCTGGTTTCGTTGGTCGCCTGGGCATGGTTCCTGCCGAAGCTGCGCGCTGCGAACGCGGCGCCTGCGGTGGAGGTCGATGGCCCCGGGAGCGCCGAGCTGACCCGCGCTCAGATACTGACCCTGGCCGTGTTGGCGGCGTGGATCTTCGGCGTCATCTTTTTCAAGGCCAGTCTTGCGTTTTCCGCCTACGCCGCAGGCGTGGCGCTGATCCTGCTTCGCGTCGGACAGGAGAAGGCAGCCATCGCCCGGATGCCTTGGGAAATCCTGCTGATGGTCTGCGGCGTCGCAACGCTCGTTGCCCTGGTCCAGGCCCATGGCGGCACCGAACTGTTCAGTTCGCTGATCGCGCGCGTCGCTGGTCCGGAGTCGATCTATGGGGTTATCGCTTTCGCCACCGGCGTGATTTCCACCTACAGCAGCACCTCGGGCGTGGTCCTGCCGGTGTTTCTTCCGATGGTTCCCAGCCTTGCCAGCGCCACGGGGGCCAGTGATCCGCTGGCTATCGCGCTTTCGATCAACATCGGCTCGGCGCTGGTCGATGTTTCGCCGCTGTCGACGCTCGGTGCGCTGTGCGTCGCAGCGCTCGGCGAAGGTGACGCGAAGCTCTATTTCAAGCTGCTGGCCTGGGGACTGGCCATGGCCGTCGTCGGTGCGGTCTTGTGTCAGGTCGGAGCGCTGTTGGTCTGAACCTGCTCCAATTTCGGGGAAAGATCAGCAATGGAATGGCCGCTACTAGCAGCTAGCCTTCCATCGCCTCCACGGCATCCTTCGATGCCTTCAGATCCGCGCCCGTCGCCGCGCGATAGAGCTTGATCGCCTCGATCTTGTTCCCATTCCGCAGCGCCGCTGCAACCGCGCTCATGCTGTCGGGCGAAATCGCAGCCGAAGAGGACTGATCCGGGGTGGATTGCGAGGCAGGGGCAGGGCCGCGCACATAGGGCGGCTTGATTGTGGGGATTCCCGGGCCCTGACCGGGCGGCCCCATCAGATCGCGCCCTTCGCGCATACGGCTGCCCAGCACAAAGCCCAGCAGCACCAGCAAGGCTGCTCCGCCCAGCAGCACTGCGACCGAAACAGTCACGCCAGCCACGTTTCCGGATTGGGCATCGGCATCTGCTTCTGGGCATTGATCAGGCTCAGCACGCAGCGCACCACCACCAGCACGGCAACCGCGATCCACAACAGGAAGCCGATCAGCACGATCATCAGGATGAAGCTGATCACCGAGCCGATCAGGCCGATCCAGAATGTGCGGATCAGATATTGATAGTGCGATGTTTCCCAGTCCGCATGCGCCTCGCCTTTCCAGACATAGGCGAGCACCACGCCGATGATCACTGTGACGCCCAGCACGAAGGACGAAAGATAGAGCGCGCTGATGATGGTCGGATGGTTGAAATCGAATCCCGATGATTGGCCCTGCGCGGCAGATGGGGGCGGGGCAGATGGGGGCGGCGGGGCAGGGGGCTGGCCCAGTGGTGCTTCATCGCTCATGCCTAGTCTCCTTGGCGGGTCCGGTCGAACAAATGCGTTCTACCTTGATCGCACCGGCAAGTCACGCAAGCAGCGCGGCTTTCATGCTTGCCGCGTTAACTGCACTTGCCAACCGCATTCGCGCACCCAAGGGTAAGCCCGCGCGCGGCACACCCGGCACCATGGAACACATCCGCACAAAGCCGATGGCCGGGCTGGCGCTTTTCGCGCTGATCCTTGCCATGTTCGCAGCATCCCGGCTCAGCAAGGGTCCAGCGGCCCGGTCTGTGCCGAGGCCGTCGCCACGCAGCCTGGCTTCACCGCGCTCACTGCCGGACCGGGGCCCGCCTGCATCCGTATCCGCCTGCCCTGATCCGGCTTGCTGCATAGCGGCTGCGCGGTTAGCGCTGTGCCGCTATGACCAAGAGCAACTGTGATCACTTCACCGGCGATGCCACTGGCCTCGTGGTGCCGGCCCACGGCGATGCATTGCGCGCGGGCGGCGCGGCATGGCTGACAGGGGCCTTCCGCAAGTTCGGCGCGCTCGCCTCTGACAACGAAGTTACCCGCGTGGTCAGCCTCGAACCCTGCCCCGGCGGCAGCACCGGCGCCAAGTTCTATCTCACGCTCGAATATGCCCATGCTGGGCCCGGCCTGCATACCCGCCTGTTCGTCAAGTTCAGCCGCGATTTTGCCGACGCACGCCGCGATGATCGCGGGCGCTGGGAAATGGCCTCGGAGGCGCGCTTTGCCCCGCTGTCGCGCGCGGCCAGCTTCCCGATTGCCGTGCCTGCCGCCTATTTCGCTGACTATCATGCGCAGAGTGGCACTGGCCTGATCATCACCGAAAGCGTCGGCTATGGCGAGAACGGCATCGAGCCGCACCGGCGCAAATGCCTCGACCATCTGACACTGGACGACCCGCTGCCGCAATACCGGCAAGTGGTCACTGCGCTTGCCCGGCTTGCCGCCTCGCACAAATCAGGACGCCTCGCGCCAGACATCGACGCGCGGTTTCCGTTCAACCCTGCCAGCGGCTCCGCCGATCCGATCCGCTATGATGAGGCTGCCCTGCAGGCCGAGCTCGAACACTGCTTCGCCTATGCCCGCGACTGCCCGCAGCTGCTGCCCGAAGCGGTGCGCAGCCCCGAATTCATGGGCCAGCTGGCAAAGGAAGCCCAGCTGATCCGCCGCCACGAAGCGACCATCCAGCGCTTCCTGCAAGGCGACGAGCGGATGATCGCACTGTGCCACTGGAACGCGCATATCGACAATTGCTGGTTCTGGCGCGACACGTCTGGCGAACTCCACTGCGGGCTTATTGACTGGGGCCGGGTCGGCCAGATCACGTTCGGCTCGGCGCTGTGGGGCGGGCTCAGCGCAGCGCACCACGATGTATGGGACTATCACCTCGAAGAACTGCTGGCGCTGTTCTGCGCGGAATATGCGGCAGGTGGCGGCCCTGTGATCACTGTGGAGGAGCTGACTTTCCACTTGCGTGTCCACCTCGCCGCTATGGGCGTCGCCCGCATGCTGGCCTTCCCCGAGACGATCCGCTTCCGCCTGCCAAGCTGCATCAAGGCCAGCGGACCGTTCGATCCGATGTTCGAGCCAATTGCCATCGACCCGGCGCGCAATTCGATGCATATCTATGCCGTGTTCCTTGGATTCTGGCGCAAATACGATGTCGGCGGGGCAGTACGGGAACTCCTGGAGAGGATGGGAGAAAGCGATGAGTGAAGCAAACAAACAGGTAGCGCTCAAATTCATCAAGGCGATGGGCAACAACGATCCGGTGGCGGCAGCCGAATGCCTTGCCCCCGATGCGGTGGCCGTGGCGACTGGCAACAGCCACTTCAAGGGCACTCGCGACGCGCGGATGATGATCGACGGGATCGAGGCGTTCAAGCACCTGATACCGACCGGCCTCGCCTTCACGGTTCTGAGCGCGGTGGCCGAGGGCGATCAGGTGGCGGTCGAATGCGAAGGCAACGCCACGACCAGCGCCGGCACCGCCTATTGCAACAAATATGTGTTCTTCATCACACTGCGCGGCGGCAAGATCACCGTGGTCAACGAATATTTCTGCACCGTGCTGGCCAATGAAGTGCTGTGGCCCCTGGCCCAAAGCGCCGCTGGTCTGGGGGAGACGGCAGCATGAGCGAGCTCGCTTCCACCCCCGCCCCCGTGCCGGCTCACATCCCGCCCGAGCTCTATTGGGATCACTCGCTGGCCGAATTCAACAACCAGCTGGACGATCCCTTCATCGCCGCCAGCCGCCTGCTTGAAGGCCCGCCGCTGTTCTGGGCGCGCGAGGCGGTGCACGGCCGCTCCGGCTGGGTGATCGCCCGCCATGCCTTGCTGCAGGAAGCCTTCATGGACTGGCAGCATTTCAGCAGCGAAGGCGGCATGGACCTGACCTTGATGATGGGCGTCGACTGGAACCTCAATCCGGTCAACATCGATCCGCCCAAGCACACCGGCTATCGCAAGGTGCTGCTGCCGATGTTCACACCCAAGTCGGTGAACCACATGGAAGCGGCGGTGCGCGAGACCTGTGACATGCTGATCGCCAAAGTGGCGGAGTCTGCCGAAAACGGGCGCGGCACATGCGACTTCGTCAGCGAATTCGCCATGCCCTTCCCGACCTATATCTTCCTGTCGCTGATGGGCATGCCGATCGACATGGCCGGGCAGTTCTTCCAGTGGGAGCAGGACCTGCTCCACGGCACCTCCATGGAAGGCCGCGTCATCGCCGCGCGCTCGATCCTGGCCTATCTGGAGGGCCACCTCGCCCAGCAGAAGATTGCGCCGGCCACCCCGCTGATGGAAGCCATCATGGGGGCGGAGATTGACGGCAAGAAGCTGAACGACGGCGAAGTGCTGGGGATGTTTTACACTTTCTATGTCGGCGGGCTCGATACGGTCTATGCGACGATAAGCTGGTCGATGCGCTACATCGCCACCCGCCCGCAGTTCCAGCAATTCCTGCGCGACAATCCCGACAAGCTCAACAAGGCCGTCGACGAGCTGCTGCGGATGTTCGCGGTGGTCTCGACCCAGCGCCGGGTGACACAGGATATGACATGGAACGGTGTCGAGATGAAAAAGGACGACCTCGTCGTCATGCCGATCTTCATCGCCTGCCGCGACGCAGATGCCTACCCTAACCCGCACGAGGCCGATCTTGAGCGCAAGACGCAGATGCTGTCCTTCGCCACCGGCCCGCACCTGTGCCTCGGCATGCATCTGGCGCGGCGGGAAATCCGCATCGCTATCGAGACTTTCCTCGCCCGCTTTGCCAACATCCGCATTCCGGAGGGGCATCACTATACTTACCATGCCGGCCCAACCTTCAATGTCGATAGCCTGCCGCTGACCTGGGACTGAAACCCACTTCAGGCAAAAACAGAATAACGGGAGAGATTGCATGACTGACGCCAGCGCCCCCTTCGCGGGGGCCCATGCGCTGATCTATGGCGGGGCCAAGGGCATCGGCCGGGCGGTGGCGATGGAATGGGCGCGGCGCGGCGCGCGGCTTTCCATCGCCGATCTGGCCGAGGATGCCGCCAAGGCCACCGCCGCCGAGATCATTGCTGCGGGCGGCGAGGCCGTGGCGCTCGCGGCCAATGTGCTGTCGGAAGAATCAATCGCGGCGACGGCATCGGCGGCGGAAAACGCCTTCGGCCCGGTCGATATCGTGATGAACAATGTCGGCGGCATGCTCAATGGCCATCCGGAGGACATTCCCTTCGCCGAATGGCACCGGATCATGGACATCAACTATTTTGCTGCCGTGCGTGGCTGCCTGCATTTTCTGCCCAAGTTTCTCGAACGCGGCAAAGGCCACATCGTCAACACCGCGAGCTTCGCGGGCCTCTATCCCTATGCTGCCAGCCGCGTTCCTTATGGCGCCGCAAAAGCCGCGATCATTTCGATGAGCGAAAACCTTGCGGTCTATCTCGAACCGAAGGGCATCCGCGTCTCGTGCCTGATGCCCGGGCCAGTGATGACCCAGGTGATGGATTCGATGACCAGCTGGACCGATGATTGCCCGATGCGCGGGCCGGGCACCGAGACCAAACTGCTGCTGCCCGAACAACTGGCCGTGGTGCTGGCTGATGGCATGGCCGAGGGATGGATTTTCATTCCGTCCGATCCGGTCGCCTTCGACATCATCGTGCGGCACGCGGACGATCCCGACGCGTTCATCCGCAGCAAGATCGCTGAGTTCGCCAGCGGCGAACGCGGCAATCCGGCGATCCCCGATGCAATCAAAGCCATGATGGGAAATTGAGCGATGACTGACTCCAAGGGCCGCTTGGGCATAGAAATGCTCACCCTGCTCGGCATGCCGCCGGTGGAATATGTGCGCCTTGCAGGTGAGCTCGGCTGCGTCGAGGTTTCGACCGGCCTTTCCGGCCTGCCGCTGACCATGTTTGGCATCACTGATTTTGCGCCCTGGCCGATGTGGTCGCTGAAAGATGACAAGGCGCTGCGCCAGGAGATGATTGCGGCGATGCGTGATTGCGGCGTCAGCATTGGCCTGGGCGAAGGCTTCCGCGTCGCCAAGGATCTCGATCCGCAGGGCAATGCCGAAGAGCTCGACATTATGGCCGAGCTCGGGGCCAAACGGATCAACGCGATCTGCATGGACGAAAGCATGATGGCGGGCTCAAACGAAGCCAAGGAAAAGCTCGCTGTGCTGGCCGAAATGGCCATGGCGCGCGGCATGGTGTTCACCATCGAATTCTTCCCGCCCGAAGGCATCACCAGCCTCGAGCGCGCATTGGAGGTTGTCGAATTCATCGGCCGGGGCAAGGCGCATGTCCTGCTCGATACCACCCACCTGTTCCGGACCGGCGGCACCGTGGAACAGATCGCCGCGCTGGACCCCAGCCTGATCGGCTATTGCCAGCTCTCCGATGGCCGCAATGCCCCGCCGGACGCGGACTACATGATGACCGCAATGTTCGCGCGCGATGTGCCGGGACAGGGCCAGCTGCCCTTGCGCGAGCTGATCGCGGTCTTGCCGAAGGACCTGACGATCAGCCTCGAAGTGCCAAGGCTGGACGACCTGCGCGGCGGCATGAGCCCCCGCGACCACGCCGCGCGCTGCGTTGCGGCAGCGCGGGCGCTGGGGGCCTAAGATCCTTACGCGAACAGTCAGATCTACTTGATCCTACCCTTCCGGGGGAGGTGGCCCACCCCTTCGCCAAGCTCAGTCTAAACCCCGAGGATAGCTTGGGTGGGTCGGAGGGGGTCACTTATCGCGGCTAGAACCCCCCTCCGCCTCGTTCCACTCGGCACCTCCCCCGAAGGGGGAGGAATTCAAGTTATGCACTTTCCGAACGGCACGCCTGATCCTTCAATCCACCACCGGCGCAGGCCGCTTGATCCGCGCCGCTGTGCGCGGGCCTTTGCCATAGTCCAGCGTGCCGAACATCCAGTCATAGAGCAGCGTGATCGTCGCATAGTTACCGCCGGTGAATCGGGCGTGGTGATTGTGGTGCATTTCGGCCGCATGGTTCCAGTATTTGAACGGGAACTTGTCGGTCTCCCAAAGGTCGTGGTTGTGCAGGTTGATGTGGCTGAAGGCGATCCATGTGACGACGATAGTCGGCACCGAGAACTTGCCCATCATGAACGACAGCGCGAAAATCACCGCGACATAGAGCCCGAGCCCGATCGCTATTTCCAGCGGATGGATATAGCTCGAATCCCAACGGCAGGGATTGTGCTGGCGGTGGTGCACCGCGTGCATCCAGATCAGCGGGCCATCGAACTGCTCGCTTTGATGGAATGCGTAGCGGTGGGTCAGGTAATAGAAGAAATCGTAGACCATCAGGATCACGAAGCAATCGAGCAACAGCTTCCACCACGAGGGCAAGGCGGGAGTCAGCGCGAAAGGCACGATCCCGCCGAAAATGATGACCAGGAACAGGAGTGACCATTTGCGGTTCCAGCTCTGGTTTTCCGCATAGGCCGGTTTCTGCATTTTGGTGGCAAAGGTATCGCTGTTGAGCTTGTCGGCCTGCGCAAAGGCCGGAATGAGGTTGAACAGTCGGCGCGTGACCAGCGGAATCAGGAAGATTCCTGCAAGCGTGATCAGCGAGAGCTTGATCTGGTAATTTTCCCAGAGGGAAATCAGGATTGGTGAAGTCACGGCCGGGGCACTCCTTTACCGGGGATACACCGCAAACCGGACAGGCAAGAACCGGTCTGCGAGCACCGAGTCACTTTTTTGATACTCAATGTCTCAAAAGTATGCCATGAGCGGAACCATGTCAAGACGTCCCGACCCAAGAAATGAACGAACCCGATCCGCCATCAAGGCGGCGCTGGTCGATTTGCTGGCTGGCCAGCCGTTCGATCAGGTGCTCGTCCGCGATATCGTTGCCGGGGCCGGGATCGGCAATGCCACCTTCTTCCGCCACTACCGCGACAAGGCCGAAGTGCTGGAAGAAGTGGCGCAGGATTTCTTCGAACAGGCCAGCGGCGCAATGATCCCGGCGCTGGGCGATCGCCACAGCGACCTCGGCGCGCGCCACCTGTGCCGCTTCGTCGATGAACACCGGGTGGTCTATACCGCGCTGCTGACCGGCGGTGCGGGCGGCCAGATCCGGGCCGATTTCGTGGAAAAGACGGCAGAGCAGGCCTTTCCTCTCGCTGTCGGCCAGCCGGTCAAACTGCCGGGCAGGCTCGCGGTGATCTATCCGCTGTCCGCCATTGTCGCGATCCTCGCCTGGTGGCTGGGCGAAGTGCCCGAAACGCCGCCGGACGATGTCGCCGAACTGATCGCAAGGTTGGTGTTCAAGCCGATGATGGAATATCAATGAACAAGGGCTTGGGAGCATGGACTTGGCGCTGGCACTGATGCATCGTCGGCCCCGCACAAAAAGGGGAGCATCATGCCAATCGTCCACAGCCTGCTCGGCATCTTGCTGATCTTTGCCATCGCGATCCTGTTTTCGACTGACCGCAAGGCCATCCGCCCGCGCATCGTCGGCGCGGCCTTTGCATTGCAGGCAGGCTTTGCCGCGCTGGTGCTCTATTCGCCGCCGGGCAAGCTGGTGCTCCAGACCATCTCCAATGGCGTCGCCAGCCTGCTCGGCTTTGCCCATGCCGGGGTGGAATTCCTGTTCGGCCCGCTGGCAAAACCCGAGATCGGCGGCACCAGTTTTGCCATATCGGCGCTGCCGGTGATCGTATTCTTTGCCGCGCTGATCTCGATCCTCTATTATCTGGGCATCATGCGGCTGGTGATCCGCTGGATTGGCGGCGCGCTGGAGTGGATCACCGGGATCAGCAAGGTCGAAAGCCTGTCCGCCGCCTCCAACATCTTCGTCGGCCAGTCGGAATCGCCCTTGGTAATCCGGCCCTACCTCGCGTCTCTGATCCCCTCGCAGTTGTTCTGCGTGATGACTGTCGGCATGGCCGGCGTCGCGGGAACGATTCTGGCCGCCTATGCCAGCATGGGCATCCGCATTGACTATCTGGTCGCTGCCGCCTTCATGTCGGCACCGGGCGGAATCATGATGGCGAAGATCATCATGCCCGATCCCAAAGGCTGGCCGGTCGACCGCGAGGCCGACGAGGTGCTGACACTCGACACTGGCGAGGAACGCCCGGCCAACCTGATCATGGCCGCCTCCGAAGGCGCGCAGACCGGCGTCCGGCTGGCCGTGGCGGTCGGCGCCATGGTGCTGGCTTTCGTTGCCCTGGTGGCCATGGCCAACGGCTTTGTCGGCTGGGCTGCGGGCCTCATCGGCTACAGCGACGTCACCTTCCAGTCGCTGCTCGGCTATGTGTTCGCCCCGGTGTTTTACCTGATCGGCCAGCCCGACTGGGCCGAGGCGCTGCGCGCGGGCAGCTATTTTGGCACCAAACTGGTGCTCAACGAATTCGTCTCGTTCATCGATCTGGGTCAGGCAACAGACCTCTCGGCGCGCACCGTCGCTGTTGTGACATTTGCCCTGTGCGGCTTTGCCAATTTCAGCTCGATCGCCATCCAGATGGCCGTCACCGGCAGCCTTGCGCCCAACCAGAAGCCAGTGATCGCCCGGCTCGGCCTGCGCGCACTGGTCGCCGGCAGCCTCAGCAACCTGATGAGCGGGGCGCTGGCGGGGCTGTTTTTGAGCTTTTGAGGAATAGCCTATTTGCTCGGCGGCGCCTCCGGACAATCACAGGTATCGGCAGCCTCTTTCTACTCCCCTCCCGCTTTCGGGAGGGGTTGGGGGTGGGCCAGTCAAGCGCAGCGCAACTCCGGCGGGACCCACCCCTAGCCCCTCCCGCATGCGGGAGGGGGACATGAACTGGCCGGCCGTCTTACCCCACCATCACATCCAAATCGGATCAAAATTAGAGATTTTCACGAATAGATTCAATCTTCTATTTAAAGGCATGCATTTCGCATGCCCATCCTCCCCACTCTCCTCGCCGCTGCTTTCGCGCTCTGCCCGGACGGCCCCCGCAACACCTGCGTCGTCGATGGCGACACTTTCTGGCTGCAAGGCGAGAAGGTGCGCATCGCCGATATCAACGCGCCCGAAACGCATAGCGCGCAGTGCCCGATCGAACAGCAGTTGGGCGACCGTGCCACCAGACGACTCATCACCCTGCTCAACGCCGGCCCCTTCGACCTCACCACTGCCGGATCGCGCGACCGTGACCGCTATGGCCGCCTGCTGCGCGTAGTCACTCGGCGCGGGCGCAGTCTGGGTCAGGAGCTGGTCACCGAAGGGCTGGCCGAGACCTGGAAGGGGCGGCGAAGCAGCTGGTGTGGCGACATTTTACCGGGCTAGGCGCAGGGCTGCCGCGCAAGCCCGTTTACCCAACACCTCGCCCAAACCTTAACCACACACGATTATTCATTTCGCATTTGAAGCTGGTTTCGCCAGAATGACTGCCTTGCGAGAGGAAATGACATGACCGAGTTCAGGGAACGCTATGGCCCGATCGCGCTGATAACAGGCGCAAGTTCGGGCATCGGCCTCGCTTTCGCCGAGGAACTGGCGACACGCGGCTTCGATCTGGTGCTGGTGGCGCGGCGTGTCGACCGGCTGCAGGAACTCACCGAAAAGCTGGAACGCCAGCATGGCACCAAGGTGTCCATCTGTGACGCAGATCTGTCCCAGCCGACCGCCCCGGGAGAATTGCACCGGTTGGTGGCAGGCCGCGACATCGGACTGGTGATCAGCAATGCCGGCTTCAGTGTGCGCGGGCTGCACGAAAGTGTCGATCCAGGTGAGCTGACCGAAATGCTCACCGTCAACTGCCACGCCCCGCTGCATCTTGCCCGGCTGTTCCTGCCCGCGCTCAAAGCACGCGGCGCTGATGGCAGGGGAGGCGCCTTCGTCATGGTCAGCTCGATCGAAGCGCTGATGGGTTGCCCGATGTCGGCGGCCTATTCAGCGATGAAGGCGCTGGTGCTGCATCTGGGCGAGGGGCTCTATGCCGAGGCCGCGGGCAGCGGAGTCGACATTCTGACCTGCTGCCCCGGCGCCACCAATACCGAGGCCGGGCAGCGCGCCGGGGTCGATATGTCGCAGCTCGCCAATGTGCAGCAACCGCGTGACCTTGCCGTGCTGACGTTGGACAATCTGGCGAATGGCCCGACTTATTTCCCCAATGCGGCCTACAAGGCGCAGTTCGATCAGCTGCTCGCCATGCCCAAGCGCGATGCCCTGATGGCCATGGCCCAGGCCATGAAAGGCGTTTGACCCTCCTTCAGGCCACTTGATAAATAATGCATTATCTGCGACGCGTCATGCATGAGCAGTCAACCCCTTAAAGGCAAGCGCGTCATCGAGCTTGGCACGATGATCGCCGCGCCCTTTGCAACCCATATCCTCGCCAGCCTTGGCGCCGAAGTGATCAAGGTCGAACCGCCCAGCGGCGACACCACCCGCAGCCTGGTGCGCGGCGGCCCCTCCGGCACGATCGTCGCCTATAGCCACGGCAAGAAGGACATCTGCCTCGATCTTACGACTTCTGGCGGCAAAGAGGTGTTCCTCAGGCTGGCCGCCAGCGCCGATGTCGTGATCCACAACCTCGCTCCTTCGGCGGCGCGCAAGCTGGGGGTGACGGCGCAGGATTGCACCGCGGTCAATCCCGGGATCATCCACGTCCACATCAAGGGCTATACTCACGGTCCGCAGGCCGACGACCTGATGACCAACCCGATCGCCGAAGCCGCCACCGGGGCGATGGACGATCACCGCGTCGATGGCCGCCCGACCCGCTTTGGCCCCTCCTACCACGACCAGTTCGCCGGCACCTATGCCGTGATCCGCATTCTCGCCGCCCTGCTCGATCCCAAGGCCGACCGCCATATCGAGATCGGGCTATACGAGACCGGCCTCCATCTCGCCGCACGCGATCTCGCCGGCATGCAGCTCAAGACGCAATTGCTGGGGCGCCTCGAAAAGGAAGGCGGCGGTGAGTTTTCGATGCCGGGCTATGGCTCATATCTTACCAGCGACCAGCGCTGGGTCTATCTGCTAATCCTCACCGACGCGCACTGGGCGAAGCTGACCAAGGCGCTCGAAATGCCCGAACATGGCGACGAGAGCCTCAAGAAGTTGCGCGACCGCAAGGCCCAGCGCGATCGTGTGGAAGGCGCAGTAGCCAAGGCCATGGGCGCGCTCACCTATGCCGAGGCGGAGGCCAGATTGCGCGAAGCCGGGCTCGGCTTCAACGAAGTCATGCCGCTCGAACGTGTGCTGGAAAAGCCGCAAGCCCGCCAACCTGGCAAGCTGCGCGAGCTCGATTTTCGCGGACTGCATTTCGAAGTGCCCGAATTCCCTGGACAGCGCGAAGTCACGCCCGATCTGCCACCGCCAGAACTCGGCGAACACAGCGCCGAACTGCTGCGCGAGCTTGGTTACAGCGAGGCGGAATGCGCGGAATTGTTGACCTCGGGGGCGGCCGAGGCCTTCAACCCGGAGAAGTTCGCCTGGGCACCCGTGCGGGACAAGGGATGAACCCCATGCAGTTCAAAACCAAGGAAGAACAGGTTGCCGATTACCTGCGCGAAGCCATCATCGCCGGGCGGATCGAACGCGGCGCGCGGCTCAAACAACAGGAGATCGCGACCCAGCTCAATACCAGCATCACGCCGGTGCGCGAGGCGCTCAAACTGCTCGAGGCCGAGGGCTATGTCACTGGTGACAGCTTCAAGGGGGCCATCGTCGCCCCCTTCGATATCGAGGCCTCCAGCGAAGTCCTGTCCTTGCGCATCCTGCTCGAAACCCAGCTGGTCAAAGGCGCGGTCGATCATGCCAGCGCGGCCGATATTGCCGAGCTGAAAGTACTGGCGGAAGAATTCGCCAGTGCCTTTGCCGCTGGCGACAATGCCACGGCGCGTGCCGCCAACTACCGCTTCCACCACCGCATGTTCGCCGTGGCCCGCCAGCCGCAGACGCTGCATTTCGTCCAGATCCTGTGGGCGCGCTATCCCTTCGATCTGATCAACCGCCTGGCAGGCCGCGTCAGCCGCGCAGCGGAAGAACACGACCTCATGCTCGCCGCCATGATCGCCGGCGACAGCTCCGCAGCCATGCTGGCGACGCGGCAGCATATCGAGGCGGGGTGGCTGGAGCTGCGGGATTCGGTGGGGTAAGCGCAGTGAAGTATAAGTGTTTCACGCAGAGGCGCAAAGAAAGCAGAGGACGCAAAGATACAGCGCCGCACCGCAGGCCTGGTAAATGAATCGCCTGTTCTCACTCAACACCGATGAATTGAAAGGGGCTTCGCCCCAAACCCAACATCTCTGCGCCTTGGCTTCCTCTGCGCCTCTGCGCGAAACCTCTTTTCTGAAAGGCATCCCATGAAACCCACCCTGTTCCTCGTCATGGACATGATGAACGACATCGTCGCCGAAGATGGCTTCAACGCCCAGACCTATGGCGTGCAGGTCAAGCGGCGCGATGTTTTGGCCAACACCGCCAAGGCCATCGCCAGGGCGCGCGCCGCGGGAGTCAAAGTGGCCTACGTCCGCGTCGGCTTTTCCAGCGACTATCGCGAATGTCCGCCCGCCTCGCCGATCTTCTCGGGCGCCAGGGCCAATGGCATTTTCCAGCTCGGCACCAGGGGCACCGAAGTCCACCCCATGCTAGCGCCTGAACCGGGCGATTTCGACATAGTCAAACACCGCGTCAGCCCGTTCTACGGAACGTCGCTCGAACCTATCCTGCGCGCAAACGGGATCGAGCGGGTGGTCCTGTGCGGCGTATCAACCAACGGCGTCGTCCACTCCGGCGCGCGCGATGCGCATGACCGGGATTATGAAGTTGTCATCCTCGAAGACTGCTGCGCCGGGGTGACGGCGGATGAGCATGATCATGCCGTGGCCTGCCTTGGCCGCTATGCCAAAATCCTCGCCAGCACCGAGTTCGATTTCGCCGCCTGATTCCCCGCTTGCAAAATAATGCATTATCCATCATCGGGCCAGTATTGGCCATTGGCGCAGACCCGCGCCCCCACAGGAGCACTAACCCATGAGCACCGACGACCAGGACATCGGCCACGCCGCCGCTGAGGGCAAGATCACTCCCGAAGCGATCAAGGCCGCCGAGAACATGATCGGCATGCAGCTGCGCCCCGAAGGCCCCTACATGCAGGATGCGACCGAAGACACCATGCGCAACTGGTGCAACGGCATCGGCGATCTCAACCCGCTCTATCGTGATCTCGAGTATGGTCGCCTCTCGCGCTATGGCTCGATCGTGGCCCACCCCAACTTCCCGATGGCCTTCGGCTGGATCGGCCGCACCCGCTGGGGCCTGCCGGGCGTCCACGGCTTCTATGCCGGCAACGACTGGGAGCTGTTCCGCCACGTCCGCCCTGGCGACCGGATCACCGCGATCGAGCGCGTGGTCGGCATCGACGTGAAAGAGTCGAAGTTCTCCGGCACCCTGGTGATGCAGTATGTCGAGGCCACATTCGCCAACCAGTTCGGCGATGTCGTCGCCAAGGCGCTGGGAACCTGCACCCGCCACGAGCGCAAGGCCGCACGCGAGGCTGGCAAGTATGACGACATCAAGACGCACGAATATTCCGCCGAAGACTTCGCCCGGATCGACCAGGCAATTCTCGATGAGGAAAAGAACATGCGCGGCGGCAACGTGCGCTATTGGGACGAAGTGCAGGAGGGCGAAGAGCTGCCCGAGATCGTGCGCGGTCCGCTCAGCCTTATGGACACCATGGGCTTCCTCGTCGGCTCAGGCCGAGGCCACACCCATGGCGTGATCTTCAAGAACGCGGTGAAGCACCCCGGCCACTTCTTCCGCAACCCGGAAGCGGGCGGCGGCATCGAATATACCGGCATCGGCCACCACCGCGAATCGACTGCCAAGGAAGTCGGCGTGCCGGGCGTTTACGATTACGGCCCGCAGCGGAGTTCGTGGATGGCCAGCTTGGTCACCAACTGGATGGGCGATGCCGGCTTCCTCAAGCGCATCCGCACCCAGATGCGCGGCTTCAACATCATGGGCGATTGCACCTGGGCACGCGGCAAGGTGACGCGCAAATATATCAAGGACGGCAACGCGCTGGTCAACATCGAGATCCGGGGCGAAAACCAGCGCGGCGAACTGACCACGCCGGGCCTCGCCACGGTGCTTCTGCCCAGTCTCAACCCGCAGCACAATGTGTTCTTTGATGGGCGCAATTGCGATCTCGAACTGCCGGTGGTGCGCTGAGCGCAAAGCCGGGGATTGCCGCAATGCCAGATACACCACTCGGCAGCCTGAAAGTGGCGGTCCACGCAAGAGGCGTGGCCGCCGCCTATGCCGGGCGGATGCTGGCCACGCTGGGGGCGACGGTCACTTTGGTCGAGCCCCCGGAAGGCTGCGCCTTGCGCCGCGAGCCGCCGTTCCTGCCGGGCAGCGAAGTGTCGGCGCTGTTCGCCTATCTCGCCGCCGGCATGGCGAGCGTGACCGGGAACCCTCGCGACCACCTTGCCGAAGCTGTAATCTTCATCGACGATACCCCGCTGGCCGAGCGCGAGGCCCTTGGCATCGACGAGGCAGCAATTGCCGCAGCCTATCCCGGCCTGATCCATGTCTCGGTGCTGCCGTTCGGCGCATTCGGGCCAAAGTCGGGCTGGAAGGGCGAGGAAATCAACCTTCTTCACGCCTCGGGCGAAGGCTATCTGCTGCCCAATGGCCTCACCACCGAGCTGTTTCCGGGCCGTCCACCGGTGAAGATCCACGGTCATTTCACCGAGATGCAGGGCGGCGTCGCCGCCGCGCTGGGGGCACTTTCGGCCTGGTGGGCGCGGCCCGAGCTTGGAGGGCAATATGTCGATGTGGCGAGCCAGGATGCAGGCCTCGCGGTTGGTGCCTTTGCCATACAGCGGCTTGGCGACGGTTCGGTCGAGCACCGGGTCGAACGTTCGTTCCGCTTTGGCGGAGTGATCGAATGCGCCGACGGCTTTGTCGAACTGCTCACGCTTGAGCAGCGCCAGTGGGACGGGCTGGTCGACCTGCTCGGAAATCCCGAATGGGCGAGCGATCCCGACCTTGCCGACAGCGTCGGCCGCAGCCGCCGTGGCCCCGAAATCAACCAGCATATCCGCGCCTGGGCGAAGGTGCGCCGCGTCGATGACGTGGTGCGCGAAGGCCAGCAACGCTCGGTGCCACTTGCGCGTTATTACACGCCCGCAGAAGTGCTGGCCGACCCGCATGAGGCCCATCGCGGCCTGTTCCAGACAGTCGAGGTTCCGGGCGCCGGCCCGCTCGACATGCTGGTCTCGCCGTTCCATTTCGATGGCGCGCCGCTGACGCTTGCGGGAGGGCCGCCAAGTCTTCAGGAGGAGGAGGCGTGAAACCGCTCCACGGCATCCGCATCGCCGATTTCACCGTGCACAACGCGGGGCCGTTTGCCACGCACCTGCTCAGCCAGCTCGGCGCCGAAGTGATCAAGATCGAGAGCGCGATGCGCCCCGACGCCTTCCGCAAGCCCCACCCGGTCTATGGCCGCGAGGGCCCCGCGACCTTCGATCAGGTCGCCTCGACCAAGCTTTCGGTGCGCATCAACCTCAAAAAGGCCGAAGGCGTGGCGCTCGCCAAGCGGCTGGTCGCAGTGTCCGACATTGCCGCTGAGAGCTTCCGCGCCGGGGTGCTGGACCGTCTGGGGCTGGGCTATGCGGCGCTGCGCGATGTGAAGCGCGACATCGTGCTGCTTTCGGTTTCCTCCTGCGGGCAGGATGGGCCAGATTCGCACTTCGCCGGATACGCCCCGCTGTTCGGTGCCTGGGGGGCCTTGAGCGATCTCACCGGCTTTGCCGATGGCCCGCCGGTCGAAATGCGGCACGTGATGGATCACACGGTCGGCATGCATTCCGCCGTCGCGGTGATGGCGGCATTGGCGCAGCGGCGGATGACGGGCCTCGGCGCCCATGTCGATGTCGCCGCGCGCGAAGTCGCCTCGGCTCTGGCGGGTGAGGCGCTGCTGCTGGCCGCTGCCGGTGGCTCCCCGCGACGCATGGGCAATCTCGCCGAAGGGCTGAGCCCGCACGGGGTTTACCCCGCCAAGGGCGAGGACCGCTGGCTCTCCATTGCGGTGCGCGAAGACACCGAACGCGCGGCACTGGCCGCGCTGATCGGCGGCGAGCCAGACGAGCAAGCCATTTCCGCCTGGTCGAGGGCCCGCGATGCCAACGAGGCCGCCGAGACACTGCAGGCCGCAGGCATTGCCGCCCACGCCAGCTGGACCACCCCCGAGATCGCCGCCGACCCGCACTTGCGCACCCGCCACACAATTGTCGAAGTGGCCGAGCCGGACGGCACCCACCGCGCCGCTGTCGGTGTGCCGATGCGGCTGTCAAAGGGTGCAGAGATCGGCATTGATCGCGGCACGCCAAGGCTCGGCGAGCATGAGGATTATGTCTATGGCGAGTTGCTGGGCATGACGAAGGGCGAGCGGAAGGCGCTGGAGGAATCTGAGGTGATTTACTGAGAAAAAGGCCCCTCCCCTGAAGAGGAGGGGTTTGGAGAGGAAATCAATGACCACTACCCCGACACTCGGATTCATCGGCCTCGGTGTGATGGGCAGCGGCATGTGTGCCAATCTCATCCGCAAGCAGGCCGCGCCGGTGCATGTGTTTGACATGAACCCCGAGGCCGTGGCTGCCATGGTCGCTATCGGCGGGCTGGCTGTGCCGACTGATCAGGCCGTCGCACAGAGTGCCGATGTTATCTTCCTGTCACTTCCGGGCGGGAAACAGGTGCATGCCGTTTGCGGCGGCATAGCGGTGGCCGCCAAGTCCGGGGCCGTCGTGGTCGATTTGTCGACCACTGCCGTCGCCGATGCCCGCGCCGCCGCCAGCATGCTGATGGCAGCCAACGAGATCTTCTTTGCCGACGCCCCCGTCGCCCGCACCCGCCAGGCTGCCATCGACGGCACGCTTTCGATCATGGTCGGGGCCAGCGACGACCTGTTCGCCCGCGTGGCCCCGCTGCTGGCCCACATGGGCAGCGACGTCACCCATTGCGGCGAGGTTGGCTGCGGGCAGGTGGTCAAGCTGATCAACAATTGCCTGCTGTTCGAGAATGTCGCCGCGATTTCCGAGATGATGGTCGTCGCCGAGCGCGCCGGAGTGAGTGCAGACAAGCTGATTGAGGCCGTCGGGCTCGGCTCGGGCAATTCCTTTGCCCTGCAGAACCACGGCAAAAAAGCGATGGCCCCGCGAGAATTTCCGCTGAAGGCCTTCCCGTCCACCTACACCATCAAGGATCTCGGCTATGCCATCGAGCTGGCCGAGCAGGTCGGCATCGAACCCCGCGTCGCCCGCCTTGCCGCCTCGTTCTATCAGGAGGCCGTAGACGTAGGCATCGGCGAGGAATATTTCCCGGCAATCATCAAGCTGGTGGACAAGCCATGACCCAGAGCAAGCTGCAATTCCGCGTAGTCACCGAGGACCTCAAATTCCCCGAAGGCCCGATTGCCATGGCCGATGGCTCGGTGCTGGTGGTCGAGATCGAAGGCGCGCGGTTGATCCGGGTTTTGCCGGATGGCACCAAGCAGGTCGTGGCCGAACTCGGCGGCGGGCCCAACGGCGCGGCAATCGGCCCGGACGGCAAATGCTATGTCTGCAACAACGGCGGCTTCAACTGGATCCATCACGACGACGGCTTCGCCCGCCCGCATGGCCGGGCCGATGGTTACGTCAAGGGCGGCCTCCAGCGTATCGATCTCGCAACCAGCGCGGTGGAATGGCTCTACACCCACTGCGACGGAAACCCGCTCATGGGGCCCAACGATATCGTGTTCGATGCTGACGGCGGCATGTGGTTCACCGATCACGGCAAAAGCTATGACCGGCTGATGGACCGGGGCGCGGTGTTTTATGCGCGCACCGATGGCTCGGAGATCAAGGAAGCGGTCTTCCCGATGATCACCCCCAACGGCGTCGGCCTCTCGCCCGATGGCAAGACGCTCTATGCCACCGAGACCGAAACCGGACGGCTATGGGCTTGGCCGATCATCGGACCCGGCGAAGTGGCCAAGGAGGCCTGGCCCTCGCCCGCAGGCGGCCGGTTCATCGGCGGGCCGACCGGCTATCAACGCTTCGATTCGCTGGCTGTGGAAGAGGGCGGCAACGTGTGCGTCGCCAGCCTGGTCGCGGGCGGGATCAGCGTGTTTGCGCCGGGCGGCGGCCTCGTGGAATTCCACGCAGCGCCCGAGCCCTATTGCACCAACATTGCCTTCGGCGGGCCGGGGATGCAGACGGCTTTCATCACGCTGTCTGGCTATGGTCAGCTGATTGCGGTGGATTGGCCGAGGCCGGGGCTGGTGCTGAATGATCCGCTGACGGCGCGGGGGTAAGTTCCTTCCCCCTTGATGGGGGAAGGATATGGAGGCTTGGCGACTTGTCGCCTAGCCGGAGTTGGATTGGGGTGCTCTCTCGGCCAAGAGCAGCGCTGCCGGCCAGATCACCCCAATCCAACTGCGCCTAACTTCGCTTCGCTCCGTAAGGCTTCGTATCCTTCCCCCATCAAGGGGGAAGAAGGCCACCCTCAAATCGCGGCATCCCCCAACACAGCCGCCCGCAATTCCGGGATCCCCATGCCCTTCTCGGCAGAGGTCACCAGCACTTCGGGGTAAGCCGCCGGATGTTTGCGCGCTTCGGCAATGGTCGCGGCGTAAACCGCTTCCAGCTCGCTCGCCTTGATCTTGTCGGCCTTGGTGAGGACAATGCGATAGCCGACCGCCGCCTCGTCGAGCATCTTCATCATTTCGCCATCGACCGGCTTGACCCCGTGGCGGCTGTCCACCAGCAGCAGGGTGCGTTTGAGCACATCGCGGCCACGCAGAAAATCGCGCACCAGCCGCCGCCAGTTTTCGACCACCTTGAGCGGGGCCTTGGCAAAGCCATAGCCAGGCATGTCGACCAGCCGCAGCACGGGCGGTTCGCCCACTTCGAAGAAGTTGAGCTCCTGCGTGCGGCCGGGCGTCACTGACGTTCGGGCAATCGACTTCCTGCCTGTCAGGGCATTGAGCAGCGAGCTTTTGCCGACATTAGATCGCCCGGCAAAGGCGACTTCGGGTAGATCAGGATCGGGAATGAACTGCAACGAAGGCGCGCTCTTGAGGAATTCGACTGGCCCCGCAAACAGGCGGCGCGCCGCTTCGGTCAGTTCACCCGCGTCTTGATCCTGGTCGCTCACGCCTTGTCCCGCGCCGCTGCCCGCTTGGCATCCTCCGCCTCCTTGTCGCTCTGCGCCCGCATCTGCGGATGCTTGGAATAGAGGTATTTCTGCTGGGCAATGGTCAGCAGGTTCGAGGTGATCCAGTAGATCAACAGGCCCGAGGCGAACGAGGCCATCACGAACATCATCATCCACGGCATGATCGCGAACATCTGCGCCTGCACCGGATCTGGCGGCGCCGGATTGAGCTTGAACTGCAGGAACATGGTCACGCCCAGCACAACCGCCAGAATACCGATGCCCAGGAAGCTGGGCGGATCAAACGGCAGCAGCCCGAACAGGTTGAGAATGTGCATTGGATCAGGCGCAGAAAGGTCCTTGATCCACAGCGCGAAGGGCTGGTGACGCATTTCCACCGACAGGGTCAGCACCTTGTAGAGCGCAAAGAAGATCGGGATCTGCAGGAAGATCGGCAGGCAGCCGGCCAGCGGATTGACCTTCTCCGCCTTGTAAAGCTCCATGATCGCCTTTTGCTGGGCTTCCTTGTCGTCCTTGTGACGCTCCTGGATCGCTTTAACTTTGGGCTGGATCACCCGCATTGATGCCATCGAGGAAAACTGACGCTGAGCGACCGGGAACATCACCCCGCGCACGATCAGCGTCAGCAGGATGATCGCAACGCCGAAATTGCCGGCCAGTTCAAACAGCTTGTTCAGCAGCAGGAAAATCGGCTTTTCGAAGAAGCGGAACCAGCCCCAATCGATGGCGAGGCCGAAATTGGGAATGCCCGCCGCTTCGTAGCGATCAAGCACGTCGCTTTCCTTGGCGCCGGCGAAGAGCAGGGTGGTGCGGGTCAGCGTCTGGCCTGGCGCAACGGCTGCCTGCTCATAAAATACGTCGGCCAGAAAGGTGCCACGGCCCAGTGCGCGGAAATCACTGGTTGCAGGCCCCTTTTCGGGGATCAGCATCGACATCCAGTAGATGTCGGTGAAGCCCAGCCAGTCGGCCTTGGCGGCATTGTCGACCACGGTTGCTTCGGTCACGTCCTCATAGTTCGGCCCGAACTGCACGGCCTCGGAAAAGCTGCCCATCGGCCCCGAATGGATATTCCACGAATCGATACTGGCGGTCCGGTCGGTACGGTTGAGCTGGGCAATCGGCTTCAAGGTTACCGGCGCAGCGCCGCCATTGGTGACGCTCTGCTTGATGGTCAGCATGTAGTCCGCGTCGACCGCATAGGTCAGCGCGAAGGTGAGGGCACTGCTGTTGGTCCAGGTCAGCGTCACCGGGCTTTGCTGGGTGAGGCGGGCACCGGCAGGCGCGGTCCACTGGGTTTGGGCATTGGGCACATCGACACCGGCCCCGCTCCAGCCGAACTGCGCGAATTGCTGGGCCGGGGTTCCGGCAGGCGAGAAGACCCGGGCCGGGCCGCTGTCCTTCTTCACCGTCGCGGTGTGGCGGTTGGCGGTGAGATCGTCGATCACTGCACCAATGGGATTGATCGAGCCCGACAGGCCCGGCGCGGCAATCGGCACGCGGCCAGGAGCGGCGAGTGCGACCTTGAGGTCCTTGGCCTCCAGCGCGATGTCGGCCTCGCTGGTCAGTCCGCCTTCGCGGGTCGGCTTGGACGGGGCTGCATCAGTGGCACTGGGGCTCGCCGCAGCGACAGGCCGGGGCTTGTTCGCCTGCGGATAGAAGTACTTCATCGCCGCATCCCAGCCAAACAGGATCAGCGCGGTGAGCACGACCGCCATGATGATATTACGCTGATTGTTCAATTGGTCGTTCCTGGTCGCCGAATGTCTTGAAGGAGTCAGGGCACCGGATCGTGCCCGTGCCCGCCCCATGGGTGGCAGCGCAATAGCCGCTTCAATGCCAGCCAGCCACCCTTAATCGCACCATACTTGCGGAGCGCCTGAATGGCATATTCCGAGCAGCTGGGCGCATAGCGGCACGTCGGCGGCAGGATGCGGCTGGGGCCCAACTGCCAGGCGCGGGCGATGAGGATGAGGAGTTGTTTCAACGCTTTGGCGCCCTTAGCCTGCGCGGCGGATCGCCCTTGCCCGCCCGTGCCCGCTCCAGCGCAATCAGCAGTTCAGAGCGAAGCGCGGCGAAGTCTCGCTCCACCCCGCCCTCGCGCCCGATCAGCACATGGTCGGTATCGGCCATGCCATGCTCGGGCAGCAGTTCGCGGATCAACGCGCGGAATCGCCGCTTCATGCGGTTGCGCACCACGGCGTTGCCGATCTTCTTGGTAACAGTAATTCCGAAGCGCAGTCCTGCGCCCGAATTGGGCCGGGCAAGCAGCACGAAACCGGGACGCGCGATGCGCAGGCCCCGGTTGGCAGCGAGGAAATCAGCGCGCCGTGTGAGAACGGCAGGCATGAGATTGGGGATCAGGCCGAGAGCTTCTTGCGGCCACGGGCGCGGCGGGCGCGCAGCACATTGCGGCCACCGACCGTCGACGAGCGCAGGCGAAAGCCATGGCGGCGGGCGCGGACGAGATTGCTTGGCTGAAATGTGCGCTTCATGGACTGTCTCGAAATGCTGGAACTGGTTACATCGGCGGCCAATAAAGGACGACCGCGCTCAAGGGCTGGCCCGTTAGTTGACCGCCACCATTGAGTCAAGCTTTGCTGCAACCGCGGCAGGCGCTGCGACCTTGACCCACTGCGCCATATCGGCGGTTGTTAGCCATTTGGCATCGCCATTAGGCACCGAATTGGTCATCGCATAGAAGCTGCGCGCCTCGGCCTCGCTCATACCCATCTCGCGGTAATAGTCGATATAGATACGATTCTCCGGCGCATTGGCAGCGTAGTCTTTCGGCTCAAGCCCGAATTCGTCGGCCCAGCTGTGCACCGCAAATTCCGCGCCCGGCTCAGCAATGTGGTCCTTACCCGCCAGAAACAGCTCAACCGCCCCCGAACGCACCGAGCCGCCATCAGGCACATGCGTCGTCAGTCCGCGCGCATGGATCATCATGCCGAGGCGCAGATTGGCGCGGTCGTCGTCAGTGCCGGGGCATTCGACCATCTCGATAGTCCTGATGCCGGGGAAAGCATGCAGCATCGCGGTAAACTGCCCGGGCGATCGCTCGTTGGTGGCATCGACCAAAGCGGCGCGGCCCGAATCGAGCACCCGGAACGGGCCATAGCTGGCGATCCCGGCAGGGATCTTTGCCGGCATTGTCAGTGTTTGGCCGGGCGCCGCCTGGGCCGAGGCATGCGCCTCGACGAAGCGGTCGCTGCCGGTGGCAGGCACCTCGACAATTTCCTCGGTGACCACCTGATAGACGATCACCTGCGCCGCCAGCGGACTGGAAGTCAGGGCCAGGAGGCCAAGCAGCAGGGCAGCATAGTTGCGCATCTCGCCTGAATGCACCCGGCAGAGTTGCGCGAATCCTCATGGGGAGGGTTAAGATGGGGTTTGCTGTAAATGCGTGCGCATCTTCTTCCCCCTTGATGGGGGAAGGATACGAAGCCTTACCGGCTTTGCCGGTTAGGCGCAGTTGGATGGGGGTGATTTTGCCTCAAGAGCTGCGCCTGCCGGAGACCACACCCCCGCCCAACTGCGACTAGCGAGCCAGCTCGCAAGTCTCCGTATCCCGCCCCCATCAAGGGGGGGCGAAACGTCCCCCTCGACACAGCCCCCGCCCTCCGGCACAAACCCTTAGGGTCAGGACTCATTGATCACAACCAGAAGATGACGGTAGCGGCGATTGCGATGGCGGACATGAAGGTGTGGGCGCAGCGATCATATCGGGTGTGAATGCGCCGCCAGTCCTTGATTTTGGCGAACAGGTTTTCGATCAAGTGCC